>NZ_LQOY01000247.1 GCF_002101675.1 Mycobacterium gordonae
CGGCGAGTTGGCGGTACCAGTCGAGGTGGCGGTGGCGCAGTTCGGTTTGTTCGTGTGAGCTGAGTTGGTGGTGGCCGTATTCACGCAGTGTGGCCAGTTGGCGGAAACACACGACGTCGTCAGCGGGGGTGCGGATGATGATGGATTTGTCCTGCAACGCGCACAGCGTGTCCAGGAGTTTGTCGTCGGGCATGTCCGGGGCGCAGATGTGTTGCACGGCTTGGGGTTCGAAGCAGCCGGCGAACACCGATAACCGCGCCCACAGTTGTCGTTCGATATCGGTGCAGCGCTGGTAGCTCCAGCTGATGCAGTAATCCAGGGTCTGCTGGCGGCTAGGGGCTCCGCGCTTGCTGTGGGAGAGCAGCTTGAACCGGTTGGAGATTCGTGCGGCGATCTGTTCGACGGCCATCGTCCGCAGTAGCGGCGCGGCCAGTTCGATGGCCAGCGGCAGCCCGTCGAGCTGGTTGCAGATCCGCGCCACCGCCAGGGCGTTGCGCTCGGTGAGCGCAAAACTGCGCTGGGTGGCGCGGGCATGCTTGAGAAACAACGCCACGGCGTCGCAGCGGGCCAGCACCTCGTGACTGGGCAGGTGATCGGTGTCGGGAACGGGCAGGGGAGGAACCGCCAGCACCGCTTCGCCATCGACGTCGAGCACTTCGCGGCTGGTCGCCAGAATCTGCAGCCGGGGACAGCCCGCCAGCAGTCTCTGGACGAACTGAGTCGTCGCATCCAGGACGTGTTCGCAGTTATCGAGCACCAGCAGTGCCTGACGGTCGGCGAGCGCTTCGACCATCACCTCGAGCAGCGGGCGGGTGCTTTGATCACGAATGCCCAGGGCAGCGGCGGCCACTTGAGCCAGCAGTTCGCCGTCGCTGAGTTCACCGAGTTCGATCAGCCAAACCCCGCCGTCGAAGTCGGCGAGGCGTTGACGGGCAGCCTGTAAGGCCAGGGTCGACTTGCCGATGCCGCCGATCCCGGTCAGCGTGACCACACGTGAGGCCGCAAACAGCTCGGCCAACTCGTCAAGTTCGGCCTCCCGTCCGACGAACCCGGTCAGCGGCGCGGGGAGATTGCCGCGGGTCGGAGCCCGCACGCCGTGCAGCATCAACTCGGTGATCATCCGGGAAAAGTCGCGGCTGGCAGCGCGTCCGAGCTGGATCGACCACCCCGCCCCCGACACCAGATTCAAAAACGCCTCGGTGAGCCAGACTGCGGTCGCATCAGGACGGAACACGCCTTCGCGTTGGCCACGCAGAAAGAACTCCTCGATCTCGGCGGTGATCTCATCCCAGCCCGCTCTGGACTTTCGGCTCTCCGCTGCCTCGTTTCGGGCGTGCAGCAACGCCACATAGCCGGCTACCGGTTCACAGGCCCCGACCAACCGCCGCAACCCGTCGACCGGTGAACCGTCCTGCCAGCCCGAGGTCTCCAACGCCGCGCGCAGTTCACTGATGGCAAGGCGATCCAGCGCCTCGAGCAACGCCTCGCGCCCAGAGAATTGACGATGCAACGTCGCCCGGCTCACCCCCACCGCGGCCGCAATCTCATCCTGAGAGGCAGCCGGCCGCCGACTGACAAAATCCGCCGCCGCACGCAGCAGGCGCTCACGATTCATCGAGACATCC
>NZ_LQOY01000248.1 GCF_002101675.1 Mycobacterium gordonae
CCGCCGGCCCCGCCCATGCCGATCAGTCCGGCGGCCCCGCCGGCCCCGCCGGCCCCGGCCGGGCTGCTGAGGCTGCCGGCCTTACCGGACCCGCCGGCCCCGCCGTTGCCGATCAACCACCCACCAGCTGCACCGGAGTCGCCGGTGCCGGGAGCCCCGTTGGCGCCGTTGCCGATCAACGGGCGCCCGGTCAGCGCCCGCACCGGGGCATTGACCAGGTCGAGCAAACTCTGCAACGGCGTAGCTGCGACGGCCTCGGCGGTCGCGTAGGAATTCGCCCCCTCGGTCAACGCCGCCACGAACCGGGTATGGAATTCCGCGACTTGGCCGCTGATCGCCCGGTAGGCCTGACCGTATTCCCCGAACACGGTTGCGATGGCCGCCGACACCTCATCGGTACCCGCGGCCAACACCGCCGTAGTCGGGCCGATCGCAGCGGCACGGGCCTCATCGATTGCCGATCCAAGATCCGCGACATGCGTTGCGGCGCTGGCCAACAGCTCCGGACTCGCGATGACGAAACCCATCGAAACCTCCCACGGCGATGTGGTTGAGTCTGTTAAACCGTTCACCGACTGCGGGCCGGCGAAGAATCGGCGAGTCGGCAGCTTCACGCCGCTGGCCTGCGATCTGTGGTCTTTCTCGGCATATATTCATTTCTTCGGCCGGCGGACCCCCGCGGATAGACCGCCGGAGCGAAGATCGTCGCCAAGAGGTGTGCAATCGACGGTGGTCTGTCCTACGGCCGGTGCGACTGCAACTGAGCAGTGTGCAGGGCGAGCGGCACCCCACGGCCCTCTGCCACGCGCAGGTATACCGACTTCATGGTGTCCAGGTAGCGGGCGACAGACTCGTAGGCGATCGGATTGCTGGGGAAAGAAGCCGTCACCGTCGTCTCGTCGTGGAATTTGTTGATCCACACGCAGACGCGCGCCGCGATGCGGCCGTCGCTGAAAGCCCTGGTGTTCATTCGGTTCAACTGGGTTGAGACGACCGCTGACAGCGGAGGTAGGCCCGCATCCAGGAACGACAACATCGGGAACGCTGAATGGGGCGAGGGCGTCCGCAGCCAGGGCGCCAGCTCGAATACGCGCTCGAACGGCACCTTGGCCAGTGCGGTGTTGCAGTCGAAGGCAGCCTGAGCGCTGCGGGCGGTTTCCCCGAACGACCGGCCGACCGGGACGGCGACGGGGACGTGGCCGATGAACCATCCGGTGGTCAAGAACTCCGCGGGGCTGTTGCGGGTTCCGACGGGAGTCACTGCGCAATAGGTTCGCGAACCGGTCAATTCGTATTCGGCGTGGGCGGCGGCGGCGAAAACGCCGCCGCTGAAGCGGGCGCCCGCGGCGGTGCACGCCGTTTCGAAGCGGGCCGTCTGGTGGGCGTCCATCAGACGCAGCGACAAGAGCTCACCGTTGGTCAGCGGCGACGTGTCGCCCAGCGGCAGCGGGAAAGAGGGCAGCGACCCGTCGTTGTGCTCGAAGAATTCCATCCACTGGCGAATTTCCGGGGACTGGAGAGTCAGCGCGCTCGTGTCGGCGCGCTCGCGCAGGCAGTAGTCGGCGTAGCTGCCGGCCGCGGGAAGTGCGATCGGCCCTTCCCCGTCCATCAGCGCGTTGTACATCGCGCGGATCTCCCAGAAGACGCTGCCAATGAACATGGGGTCGACGTGGAGATGGTCGACGCCGATGCAGACGGTGAAATGGTCGTCGCGCTGGATGATCGAGAACCTGAAGCAGTCCCATTCCAGCGGGCTCGGCGTGGCCAGCAAATGGTCCTGCCACTGCTTGGGTGTCATCTCGCCGTGCTCGACGGCGACCAGTTCGATGTCGGCGGGGTCGGCGATGGTATGCCGGACGATTTCGCCGCTGTCGGTGAACGTGAACCAGCTCCGATAGGTGTCGTGCCGGCGCAGGTGCGCGGTGAAGACGTAGGTCATCGCCCGGATATCGCATTCGCCTGGAATGTCGAACGCGACGATCAACAGGCGGGACATGTCCAGTCCGCGGCGCCGCTGTTCGTGGAAGCCACGCAGGTGCCGGGCCTGGATATAGCTCGGGGGCACTGCGCTCACCGGCGCTCGCCGCGCCGTGTCCAGCGAAGCCGAAGTGGCGCGCCACAGCCAGGCCGCTCCGGGGGGTGGGGTCCAGTCACTGACTTTCCCGAGCCCCAGATGGCCCATGACAACCATCTTCGCTCCTACCAGCTTCCGAACTTGCCGACAAAACAGCGTATTTCGTGGCGACCGGGATCCCTCACATTGACACCGGAGCGTCAGGTGCCGGCTGGAACTTCGCACACATGTGGTCCGCCAGCTCGCGCACCGTGGTGATATCGGTGGAGCTCAGCCGGATTCCGGTTTCGGCCTCGATGCGGGTGCGTAGTTCCAGGTTTCCCAATGAATCCAGTCCGTGGTCGGACAGCGGCCGATCGGGGTCGACGCCGCGCCGCAGGATCATGCCGACCTGCTCTGACACCAAACGTCGCAGTCGGCTTGGCCATTCGTCGACGGGCAGCTCGAACAACCCGGCCCGGAACCGGTTCTGCTCGTTGCGCCGTCGTCCGTTCGAAGCCACCGCGGCGAACCTTTCGGCGAACGGGGAGCGTTCGGCGAGGGCGGCGAGCCACGGCGAGCCGGTGGCAGGGGTGTACCCGGAGAAGCAACGGGTATGGCGCAGCAGCGTTGTGAACGCGTGCGCACCTTCCTCGGGTGCAATCATCGTGGTGTCACCTGTAGCCAGGCCGGCGCCGCGCCCGATTTCCGCCCACGCGCCCCAGGCGATCGCGGTGGCGGGACGGCCTTGCGCGCGTCGCCAGTGGGTGAAGCCGTCCAGCCAGCTGTTGGCTGCGGCGTAGGCGCACTGGCCCGGCGAACCCAACAGCGCTGCCGCGGAGGAGAAGACGCAGAACCAGTCGAGCGGGGCGGTCGCAGTGGCCCGGTGCAGGTGCCACGCGCCGTGTACCTTCGGCGCCCAGTCCCGCTCCAGCAGTTCGTCGGAGATGTTAGGCAGCGTCGCGTCCTCCACCACCGCGGCCGCATGCAGGACGCCCCGCAACGGAAGGCCGGTGGCCACCGCTAGCGCAACGAGGTTCTCGGCAGTGTCGGGCGCCGCGATGTCGCCGCACTCGACCACCACGTCCGCGCCGGTGGTGCGGACCAGTTCGATTGTCTCCATGACCTTTCGGCTCGGCGTTGTCCGCGAGTTGAGCACGATGCGTCCGGCGCCGGCGGCGGCCATCTGTTCGGCGAGAAACAATCCCAGCCCGCCGAGGCCGCCGGTGATGAGGTAGGAACCGTCCGCGCGCACGACCGGAACCTGCTCGGGCGGAAGGATCACCGTGGGGGGCGTCGACGGCATATCGAGGATCAGTTTGCCGGTGTGCTGGGCGGCGCTCATCATCCGAATCACCTTGGCGGCGTGGGAAACCGGATAGTGGGTGCGTTGCGGCTTCGGCAGCGATTGGTCAGCGGTGCGGCGGTATACCTCGTTCAACGTCGCCCGTACGCGATGCGGATGCGTGGCCGCCAGCAGGGCCAGGTCGACGGCGTGCAGTGACAAATTGCGCCGGAACGCGAACAGGCCGAGCCTGGTGTCGCCGTAGATGTCGCGTTTGCCGATCTCGACGAACTGGCCGCCGAAGGCCAACAGATCGAGCCCGGCGCGCTGCGCGGGGCCGGTGAGCGAATTAAGCACGATGTCGACGCCGTAGCCGTCGGTGTCGCGGCGGATCTGCTCAGCGAATTCGGTGCTGCGCGAGTTGTAGACATGGTTAATTCCCATGTCGCGCAGCATTTTCCGGCGGTGTGGAGTACCGGCCGTGGCGAAGATTTGGGCATCGGAGGCCCGGGCGATCGCGATCGCCGCCTGGCCCACGCCACCAGTGGCCGAGTGGATGAGCACCTTGTCGCCGGCTTTGATGCGGGCCAGGTCGTGCAGGCCGTACCAGGCGGTGGCCGACGCAGTGGTGATCGCGGCGGCGTCGCCCCAGCTCAACCCGGTTGGCAGCGGTGCCGCAAGCGCGGCGTCGCAGGTGAGATAGGACGCCCAGCAGCCTCCGAGGGACATCCCGCCGACACGTTCGCCGACTTGAAGGTGAGCGACGTCGGGTCCCACCGCGGTCACCACTCCGGCGAAATCCAATCCGAGCTGCGGTTGCTGTCCGTCGAAGGATGGGTAGCGGCCGAAAGCCGCCAACACGTCGGCGAAGTTGACGCTGGATGCCCGCACCGCAACCTCGATCTGTCCGGGTCCGGGCCGAATGCGGGCGGCCTTGAGGCATTCGATCGTCTCTGGATCCCCTGGGGTGCGCACGTGCAGGCGCATACCGTCGCGATGGTGGTCGACCACTGTGCGCACCCGCTCGTCGGGCCGCAGCGGTGCCGGGCACAGGCGCGCCGTGAGCCACCGATCGTGGCGCCAGGCGGTCTCGTCTTCGGCCGTGGCGGCCAGGAGTTGCCGTGCGACTTTGTCCGGTCCGGTCAGGGCGTCGACGTCGATGTGGGTGGGCCGCAGGTAGGGATGCTCGGCGCCGATCGCCCGTAGCAGGCCCCGGATGCCCGCGTGGGCGAGGTTGACCGGGTCGTCGGGAAGCGCCACCTGGGCGTTGTTGGTCAGCACGTACAGCCGCGGCGCTTCGCCGGGGACGTCGAGCAGTTCGCGGGCGATGCGCACCAGCTCCCGCACGAAACCGATGTCCTGCGGGTCGGGACCGGCGGTGCCGCCGACCACAAGCACACTAGTGAACCCGCCGCTGGCCAGCGTGGTGCGCAGCGCTGCATCTTCGTGCGACCAGCCCATCGTCGCGCACTCCGCGCCAGCGGACGCCAGGGCATCGGCCAGATCGCTCGCCACGGAACCGAAAGTGCTTATTACCAACCACTTTCCGGGGTTGGCGGTGGGCGGGGGCAACTCGCGCTGCTGCCACTCGACGCCCAGCAGCCGTTCACCTAGCAGCCGGTCCCGTTCAACACCAGCTGGGCAGCCCGTTCCCATCAGCAGACCGCGGATTTCCAGCAGCACGGTTCCGTGTTCGTCCGTCACGTCGATGTCGGCTTCGACATTGCTGCCGCAGGCTGTCACGGTCGTGTAGCAGTATCGGGGGGCCCGCAGTCTGCGCCCGGAGACGCCGTGGGCGCGCAATAGGCGGACGCGCAGCGGCAGCACCAAGCCCCCGTTGCCCGCGGCGCGCATCGCGGGGTGGGCCGCCACCGACTGGAAACAGGCGTCCAGCACTGCGGGGTGAACCACCGATCCGGTGTGCTGCCTCCGGATCGCGCCGGGCGCGCTGACCTCGGCCAGCACGGTGCTGACCGCACCGTCGGCGACCCGTGCCGCCAGCAAGCCGGTGAAGGCGGGGCCGAACCGCACACCGCGGCCCTCGAACCAGTCCCGCAGCCCGTCGCCGTCGAGACGGCGGGGATGTGCGGCCAGTAGAGCGTCGATGTCGTGGGTGGCCGGTTGCGGCTGGGCGGTCGAGTGCAGGACCGCGGCGGCCCGCCGCACCTTCTGGCCGCCGGAGTCGGTGTGCACCGCGAAGCCGGCCTCGCCGATCTGGTGCACCGTGGCGACGGCGCCGACCGCGGTCTCGGCGTCCAGCAGCAGCATCTCCTCGAAGCTGATGTCGCGGACTTCGGCGCCCTCGCCCAGGACGGTTTCGGCCGCGGCCAGCGCCATAGCGCAATAGACCGCCGCGGGCAGGGCGGCGACGTCGTTGATTCGGTGATCGGCCAGCCAGGGCAGTGCCGAGGTACCGACATCGGCCTGCCAGGCGTGCCGTTCCGGCTCCTCCATAAGTCGGACGTGCACACCGAGAAGTGATTGTGCGGCGGCAGGATTGGCGCTGACGTCGGCTCGCTGCGCGCGGAGCAGCAACGGTCGATTCGCCCACGCCGGCAGCGGGGCGTCCACCAGCTGCCCGGGCTGATTGAGCTGCGCGAAGTCGACAGCGGCGCCGGCGTCGTGCAGATCAGCGACCAGGCCGAGCAAGCCGTGCGGGTCCCGCTGGCCGCGTCGCATCGCGGCGACCGCAGCCACCGGCATGTCCAGGCCTGCGGCGGTCTGTTCGATCGCGCGGGTCAGCAGCGGGTGCGGAGAGAGTTCCGCGAACACCCGGAAGCCGTCCTGCAGGGCGGCTTTCGTGGCGGCGGAGAACCGCACGGTGTGGCGCAGGTTGTCCACCCAGTAGCGGGCGTCGCACAGCGGCCGCTCCCGCGGATCGAACAGCGTCGCCGAGTAGTAGGGCAGCCGCGGTGGCAACGGTGTCAACTCGGTCAGCAGCCCGGCCAGCTCGTCGAGGATCGGGTTGACCTGTGGGGTATGCGAGGCCACGTCGACGGCCACCTCGCGTGCCAGCACCTCGCGCTCCTCCCACGCCGCGACGAGTTGACGCACCGTTTCCGGGGCACCGCCGATCACGGTGGATTGCGGGGAAGCGACGACGGCTATCACCACGTCCTTGACGGCGCGCCGGGTCAGTTCCTCCCGGACCTGCGCAGTGGGCAGTTCTACGGCCGCCATCGCGCCGGCGCCGGCCAGGCGCAGACACAGCCGGGACCGCCGGCAGATCACCCGGAGCCCGTCTTGCAGTGACAACGCGCCCGCCACCACCGCAGCCGAAACCTCGCCCAGGGAGTGGCCGATCACCGCCCCGGGACGCACGCCGCGCGCCCTCATCGCTTCGGCGAGCGCCACCTGCATGACGAACAGGGTCGGCTGCACCCGGTCGATGCCGGTCACCGTCTCCGCTGCGGTGAGGGCATCGGTGACCGAAAAACCTGATTCGGCCGCGATCAACGGCTCGGCGGCGGCGACGGTGGCCGCGAAGGCCGGCTCGGTGGACAGCAGGTCGGCTCCCATCGCCGCCCACTGCGAGCCCTGCCCGGAGAACACCCACACCGGTCCGCGGTCGTCGAGGCCGACCGCCTGCTCGAGCGGACCGTCGCCGGCGGCCAACCCGCGCAGTGCCCGAACCAATTCATGGTTGTCCCCGGCGATCAGCGTTCGCCGGACCGGCCGGCGGCCGCGCCGGGATGCCAGCGTGTAGGCCAAATCCCGGAGGTGTGGCCGCTCTTCGTCCACCCAGTTCGCCAACCGCCGGGCCGTCTGCCGCAACGCCTCGGGCGAGCTGGCCGACAGCGCAAAGGGTCGCGGCAGCGACTCACGTTCGCTTTCGGCCGGTGCGGCGGTGTCGGGCGCCTGCTCGAGGATGGCGTGCGCGTTGGTTCCCGACATGCCGTACGACGACACCGCCGCCCGGCGCGGCAGCGACTCCCAGCCGCCCGGCCAGGGCGTAATCCGTCGCGGCACAAACAGTCCGGTTTCGACGGCGGCGAGCTCGGGGGGCAGCCCGGTGAAGTGCGCCATCGGCGGTATCACGCCATGGCGCAGCGACAGGATCGCCTTGACCATTCCCACGACACCCGCGGCCGCCTCGGTGTGGCCGAGATTGCTCTTGGCCGACGCGAGCGCGCAGGCGTTCCCGTTGGCGCCGTAAACCTCTGCCAGACTACGGAATTCGATGGGATCGCCCACCGGGGTGCCGGTGCCGTGCGCCTCGATCATGCCGACCGTGTCCGGGTCGACGCCGGCCGCGGCCAACGCTGACCGGTACGCGAGGACCTGTGCCCGCCCCGAAGGAGAAGTGATGGTGTCGGTGCGGCCATCCTGATTCACGGCGGTGCCGCGCACCACCGCCAGGACGCGGTCGCCGTCGCGCAGCGCCTCGGGCAGGCGCTTGAGCAACAGCACCGCGCAGGCCTCGGACCGGATGAAGCCGTCGGCAGCGGCGTCGAAGCTGCGGCAACGTCCGGTCGCGGACAGCATGCCCTGCCCGGAGGCCGAAGCGAACATCTGCGGTTCGAGCATCACCATGCAGCCCCCGGCCAGCGCCAGGTCGCTCTCCCGCTCATGCAGGCTGCGGCAGGCCAGGTGAACGGCGACCAGGCTCGACGAGCATGCGGTGTCCACAGTGATCGACGGACCGCGCAATCCCAGCGCGTAGGACACCCGACCGGAGGCCATGCTGAACGCGGTGCCGGTGAATCCGTAGGCGTCGCCCAGGGCGCCCGCGGCGTCGGTGACGTGGGCGTAGTCGTCGTGACACATGCCGGCGAAAACGCCGGTCAGCGAGTCCGCGAGCGATTCGGGCGGTACGCCGGCGTGTTCCACGGCCTCCCACGAGGTCTGCATGAGCAGGCGGTGCTGGGGGTCGATGGCGGTCGCCTCGCGCTCGCTGATGCCGAAGAACTCGGGATCGAAGCCGGCGACGTCGTTCAGAAAGCCGCCCCAGCGCGACACCGACCGGCCCGGCGCACCCGGTTCGGGGTCGTAGCAGTCCTCGGCGTCCCAGCGGTCGGCCGGAACCTCGGTCACCAGGTCGTCGCCGCGCAACAGCGCGTCCCACAACGTCTCCGGTGAGTCGATGCCGCCCGGAAGGCGGCATGCCATGCCGATGACCGCCACCGCAGTGACCTGTCGCTGCTCCACCGTCATCCCACCTCTTCATGGACCGGGCCCGAGGTCATCTTCCCTGCTCAGCAACCATCGAGCGGGGAGCAACGCGCCGATGTTCCGGTCTTGGTCTGCACGCGAGCCAGCCCGACTTCGGCGATACGGACCACGTGGTGCATGCCCCGGCGGGTAGTGTGCGATCCCGTGGTTGGCTCTTCTATCCCTGCTGTGCTGCGCGAACGCGCGAGCCTGAATCCGAACGGCCCGGCGCTCACCTTTGTCAACTACGACCAGGAATGGGAAGGCGTCGAGGAGACGCTGACCTGGGCGCAGCTGCACCGCCGCGCTCTCAACATCGCCGAGCAGCTCAAGCAGAACGGTTCGCCCGGCGATCGCGCATTGATCCTGGCCCCTCAGGGACTCGAATACGTCGTGGGATTCCTCGGCGCGCTGCAGGCCGGCTTCATCGGGGTGCCGCTGTCGGTGCCGTATGGCGGCGCGCACGACGAGCGAACGATCTCGGTGCTGGCCGACACCGCACCGTCGGTGATCCTGACGACGTCGGCCGCCATCGGCAACGTCAAGGAGTGCGTCGAGCCACAGGCTGGCGACAACCCACCGGTGATCCTGGAAGTCGACCGGCTGGACCTCGATTCCCGGCCCAGATCGTCGCGGCCGGAGCGCGTTGCGGACGAGGGTTCGCGGACGTCGTACCTGCAGTACACATCCGGCTCCACCCGCACCCCCGCCGGCGTCACCGTTTCCAACGCCAACGTCTTCGCCAACTTCGAACAGATCATGGCCGACTTCTTCGTCAACGAAGGGGGAGTGCCGCCGGCGGACATGAATGTGGTGTCCTGGCTGCCGCTCTACCACGACATGGGCTTGTTGCTCGGGGCGATCATGCCGATCCTGGCCGGGCGACGCACCGTCCTGACCAGCCCGGTGGCTTTCCTGCAGCGCCCGGCCCGCTGGCCCCAGTTGCTGGCGCGCTACGGCACGACGATCTCGGCGGGGCCGAACTTCGCGTTCGACATCGCTGTGCGCAAGACGTCGGATGATGATCTGGCCGGCTTCGATCTCGGCGGCGTGCACACCATCCTCAACGGGAGTGAGCGGGTACAGCCCGGGACGCTCAAGCGATTCGCCGATCGGTTTGCCCGGTTCGGCTTCGCCGCGAAGGCGTTGCGGCCGGCTTACGGCATGGCCGAAGCCACCGTCTACATCGCAACCCGCAAGGTGGGCGATCCGCCGGAGATCGTCGACTTCGACTCCGAGAAACTGCCCGACGGGCAGGCGATCCGGGTCGAAACCGGAAGCGGCACACCGCTCGTCAGCTACGGCGTACCGCAATCGCAACTGGTCCGCATCGTCGACGGTGACACCCGCACCGAGTGCCCGGAGGGCACGGTTGGCGAGATCTGGGTGCAGGGCGGCAATGTCGCGTCCGGCTACTGGCAGAAGCCGGATACCACGGCGGACACGTTCGGTGCCACGATCGTCAACCCTTCCGAAGGCACGCCCGAAGGCCCCTGGTTGCGCACCGGGGATTCCGGATTCTTCTCCGACGGTGAGCTTTTCATCATGGGCCGGATCAAGGATCTGCTGATCGTCTACGGACGCAACCACTCTCCGGACGACATCGAGGCAACCATCCAGGAGATCAGCGCCGGCCGGTGCGCGGCGATCGCCGTGCCGCAGGACGGCGTCGAGAAGCTGGCCGCCATCGTCGAGATCAAGCAGAAGAGCGACGAGTCGGCGCAGGATCTGGCTGAGCGGCTCGTGGAGCTCAAGCGCGACATCACCGCCGCCATTTTCGACTCGCACGGGTTGAACGTGGCCGACCTGGTGCTCGTATCGCCCGGCTCGATCCCGATCACCACCAGTGGAAAAATCCGCCGCCAGCAGTCGGTGCAGATGTACGAGGACAAGGCGTTCGCCCGATTGGACGCCTGAGGGGTCCGCATGAGCAAGCCCGCCCGGATACCGCTGCTGCCCGTCGAGGAGGCCAGGGCCGCCGCCGATGAGGCGGGCGTGCCCGACTACATGGCCGAGCTCAGCATTTTTCAGGCGCTGCTGAACCACCCGCGGTTGGCCGGAGTGTTCAACGACCTGCTTGCCAGCATGCTCTGGCACGGTGTTCTCGACCGGAGATTGCGCGAACTGGCGATTATGCGGATCGGGTGGCTCACCGGCTGCAACTACGAGTGGACCCAGCACTGGCGGGTGGCCTCGCGCCTCGGGGTGTCGGCCGACGATCTGCTCGGGGTGCGAGACTGGCAGCACCACAACGGTTTCGGGCCCACCGAGCGAGCCGTGCTGGCGGCGACCGACGACGTCGTGCGCGACGGCGTGGTGAGCGCCGCCAGCTGGGGTGCCTGCGAACGCGAATTCGGGGGTGACAAAACCGTTCTCGTCGAGCTTGTCACGGTCATCGGTGCGTGGCGGATGGTCGCATCGATCCTGCAGAGCCTGGAGGTTCCGCTGGAGGACGGGGTGGCGGCCTGGCCACCCGACGGGCGGGCGCCCTCCTCGTCTGATTCGTAGGGCGTAGCGTCGGCGGCATGCGAACCAGAGTTGCCGAGATGCTCGGCGTTGAGTTTCCGATCTGCGCCTTCAGCCACTGCCGCGACGTAGTGGCCGCGGTGACCAACGCGGGCGGTTTCGGCGTGCTCGGCGCGACCGCCCACAGCCCAAAGCGGCTGGAAAGTGAGCTCACCTGGATCGAGGAGCAGACGCACGGCAAGCCCTACGGGGTCGATCTGCTGCTCCCACCGAAGTATGTCGGCGCCGACACCGGCGGGGTCAACTCACGGCAAGCCCAGGACCTGTTGCCGGCCGAGCACCGGGCGTTCGTCGACGAGATCCTGACGCGTTACGGCGTTGCGCCCCATGCCGAACAGGAAGAGGCCATCAGGGGTGGGCTCAACATCTCACCCAAAGGTTACGAACCGCTGCTGGAGGTGGCGTTCGCGCACAAGATTCGGCTGATCGCCAGCGCGCTGGGGCCGCCGCCGCCCGACCTGGTCGAGCGGGCGCACAACCACGACGTGCTGGTCGCCGCGCTGGCCGGCACCACCGAGCATGCCCGCCGGCATGCGGCGGCGGGGGTTGACCTGATCGTCGCGCAGGGCACCGAGGCCGGCGGGCACACGGGCGAGGTGGCGACCATGGTGTTGGTTCCCGAAGTCGTGGACGCGGTGGCGCCGACGCCCGTGCTCGCGGCAGGCGGGATCGCCCGCGGCCGCCAGATCGCGGCCGCGATGGCGCTCGGCGCCGAAGGGGTGTGGTGTGGATCGGTCTGGCTGACCACCGAAGAAGCCGAGACCGCCCCGGTGGTCAAGGACAAATTCCTGGCCGCGAAGTCGTCGGACACGGTGCGGTCCCGGTCGATGACGGGCAAGCCGGCCCGCATGCTGCGCACCGCCTGGACCGACGAATGGGAACGCCCCGACACACCTGACCCATTGGGCATGCCGCTGCAGACCGCGCTGATCACCGATTCCCAAATACGGATCAACCAGGCCGCCGCCCACCCCGGCGCGAAAGCCCGGGAATTGGCGACGTACTTTGTCGGCCAGGTCGTCGGGTCGCTCGATCGGGTCCGGCCGACGCGTGCGGTGGTGCTCGACATGGTCGAGGAGTACATCGACACCATCGGCCGCCTCACCGATGTGACCTAGCGAACACATAGCCGCACGTAATCTGGCGGCCCACTCCGCGCCGCAGTTGTTTTCCCATTTCAGAGGCCTATTCTCTGGGTGAAAGCTGTGTGCGCGCGTAGCGAAAGCATAAAGATCCCGAAAGCCGGGGGTGCCGCGTTGACCGGGGCTCACGAGTGGTGCATGATCGGTCAGGCAAGCACCTCGTTAGGTGAGGCGGCTACACGAACACAGGCCACTGACCCCGAACGTCGAAAGACGCCCCGGGTCAGGACAGCTCCTCCCGGCTTAAGGGTTGAGCCCAGGTGGCTTCCGGTTCGCCGGACACGTCGGGTAGTGCCAAAGCTCTGACGAGAGGGGTGCGGATTTCCGGCTGATCGCCGGCATTCTGTTCTCCTTTGTGTGCGCACCAGATCGCGCGAGTCCTCGCGTGGGTCGTGACCGAGAGGAGGTGAGGGACGCATGAGTTCCAGTGGCAGTCCGGGTCGATATCCGGGTGCTGTTTCGTCCCTGACCGGTCTCCGGTGCGACGTTCTCGGCTGAGCCGTCAATCACGCTCCGATCGGAACCGTTTGCGGGACGGGACTTCCCAAGAATCTTTGAAGGTCCACCTGTCAACGTTTGATCCTGTGAGGAGGCGATCATGACCGCTGCCCTGTATGACGAAGTCGTTGCCGTAACCGCTGCGCCCAAACTGCACGTGGTGCGTGACGTCCCGGCCGCCCCGGCGCCGAAGAAGGCCCGCCGTACCGACGAGGTGCTCGCTGCCGGAGGCGACCCACTGGTGGCCGGCGCCGCCCGTCTGCTCAACATTCCGCTGCGGCACATGTACGCCGCGCTGTGGCGCATCGGTGTGCTCGAAGTCCAGGGGTGACTCCGTTGGACATTGATCAACCCGGGACTCCGAGGGGTTGGCCGGCCGCCAGGTGATGCCTGCGGCGGGCCAACCCCTCGGAGTGCTCGCTTGATGGTTGCGACCCGCTGCACCCGGCTACGCCGGGTTTGCGATCGCAACTCGGCCTGATGGTTGCGACCCGCTTGCACCCGGCTACGCCGGGTTTGCGATCGCAATTAGAATCAGACCCACCAGCATCGATCCGGCCATCACCGGGGAGCTTTCGGAAGAACAGCCAATCGGCCCAGTAGACCCGAACGGGCAGGCCCGTCACAGCCTTTTGAGTGGCCACGCGTGAGCGTGGCAAGCGGGGTGGTACCGCGGCGTTAGCGCACCAGCGCATCCGTCGTCCCCGTGCCTGAACTTCTCGAGGCACCGGAGACAACCCACGTGAGCGACGGAACCGAACACACGGCCTATCCGAAACTGGCCAGCGGGGCGCCCGACTTCCCGACGCTGGAACTCGAGGTGCTCGACTACTGGTTCCACGACGACACCTTCCGGGCCAGCATCGCCCGCCGAGACGGCGCTCCGGAGTATGTGTTCTACGACGGGCCGCCGTTCGCCAACGGCCTACCGCACTACGGGCACCTGCTGACCGGCTATGTCAAAGACATCGTGCCGCGCTACCGCACGATGCGCGGCGACAAGGTGGAGCGCCGATTCGGCTGGGACACACACGGTTTGCCCGCCGAGCTGGAAGTCGAGCGGCAGCTCGGCATCACCGACAAGTCACAGATCGACTCGATGGGAATCGCCGCCTTCAACGACGCGTGCCGTGCCTCGGTGCTGCGTTATACCGATGAATGGCAGCAGTACGTGACCCGCCAGGCGCGCTGGGTCGACTTCGACAACGACTACAAGACACTCGATCCCAATTACATGGAGTCGGTGATCTGGGCGTTCAAACAGCTGTGGGACAAGGGCCTGGCGTACGAGGGCTACCGCGTGCTGCCGTACTGCTGGCGCGACGAAACTCCGCTCTCCAATCACGAACTGCGCATGGACGACGACGTCTACCAGAGCCGCCAGGACCCCGCACTCACCGTCGGATTCCAGGTGCGCGGCGGCGAGCTGGAGGGCGCCTACCTGCTCATCTGGACCACCACACCCTGGACCCTGCCGTCCAACCTCGCCGTCGCGGTCAATCCCGAGGTCAGCTACGTCCAGGTTCGTTGCGGTGACCGGCGATTCGTGCTCGCCGAGGCCCGGCTGCCCGCCTATGCCCGCGAACTGGGGGAAGAGCCCGAGGTGCTGGGCACCTACCGGGGCGCAGACCTGCTGGGCGTCCGGTATCTGCCGCCGTTTCCGTACTTCATGGACTCGCCCAAGGCTTTTCAGGTGCTCTCCGCCGACTTCGTCACCACCGAGGACGGCACCGGCCTGGTCCACATGGCACCGGCCTACGGCGAGGACGACATGGCGACCACCGACCCGGTCGGCATCGTGCCTGTTACCCCGGTCGACTCCAAGGGCCGCTTCGACGCGACACTCCCGGATTACCAGGGACAGCACGTCTTCGAGGCCAACCCGCAGATCATCCGCGACCTGAAGAACGGGACCGGCCCCGCCGCGGCCAACGGGGCGGTGCTGCTGCGGCACGAGACCTACGAGCACCCCTACCCGCACTGCTGGCGCTGCCGAAACCCGCTGATCTACCGCGCGGTGTCGTCGTGGTTCGTGCGGGTGACCCAGTTCCGCGACCGGATGGTGGAACTCAACCAGCAGATCACCTGGTACCCCGAGCACGTCAAGGACGGGCAATTCGGCAAGTGGCTGCAGGGCGCCCGCGACTGGTCCATCTCGCGAAACCGATACTGGGGCACCCCCATTCCGGTGTGGAAATCCGACGACCCGGCCTACCCGCGCATCGACGTCTACGGCAGCCTCGACGAACTCGAACGTGACTTCGGCGTACGGCCAGACAACCTGCACCGGCCCTACATCGACGAGCTCACCCGGCCCAACCCCGACGACCCCACCGGCAACAGCACGATGCGCCGCATCACCGACGTCCTCGACGTCTGGTTCGACTCTGGTTCGATGCCCTACGCGCAGGTGCACTACCCGTTCGAAAATGCGGATTGGTTCGACAGCCACTACCCGGGCGACTTCATCGTCGAGTACATCGGCCAGACCCGCGGCTGGTTCTACACGTTGCACGTGCTCGCCACCGCGCTGTTCGACCGCCCGTCGTTCAAAACCTGTGTGGCGCATGGGATCGTGCTGGGGTCGGACGGCCAAAAGATGAGCAAGTCGCTGCGCAACTACCCAGATGTGACCGAGGTGTTCGACCGCGACGGCTCCGACGCGATGCGCTGGTTCTTGATGGCCTCGCCGATCCTGCGCGGCGGCAACCTGATCGTCACCGAACAGGGCATCCGCGACGGGGTGCGCCAGGTGTTGCTGCCGTTGTGGAACGCCTACAGCTTCCTGGCCCTGTACGCGCCGAAAGTCGGTGTATGGCGCACTGATTCAGCGCACGTGCTGGACCGTTACATCCTGGCCAAGCTCGCGGTGTTGCGCGACGACCTGACCGCGGCGCTCGACATCTGCGACATCTCCGGTGCCTGCGAGCAGCTGCGGCAATTCACCGAGGCGCTGACCAACTGGTATGTGCGACGGTCCCGTTCACGGTTCTGGGTGGAAGACGCCGACGCGATCGACACCCTGCACACCGTCCTGGAGGTGACCTCGCGGTTGGCCGCCCCGCTGCTTCCGTTGATCACCGAAATCATCTGGCGCGGACTGACCGGCGGCCGCTCGGTGCACCTGACGGACTGGCCGCAGGCCGGCGAACTGCCGGCCGATCCGGATTTGGTCGCCGCGATGGACCAGGTCCGCGACGTGTGCTCGGCGGCGTCGTCGCTGCGCAAGGCCAAGAAGCTGCGGGTGCGGTTGCCGTTGCCGAAACTGACGGTGGCAGTGGAGAACCCGGCGCAGTTGCAGCCGTTCACCGAATTGATCGGCGATGAGCTCAACGTCAAGGCGGTCGAGTTGACCGACGCGATCGACACCTACGGCCGATTCGAGCTCACGGTCAATGCGCGGGTCGCCGGCCCACGGCTGGGCAAGGACGTGCAGGCCGCCATCAAGGCCGTCAAAGCGGGGGAGGGCGTGGTCAACCCGGACGGCACCCTGTCCGCCGGTCCCGCGGTGTTGCAACCGGAGGAGTACAGCTCGCGACTGGTTGCCGCCGACCCGGAGTTCACTGCGGCGTTGCCGGGTGGCGCCGGGCTCGTGGTACTGGACGGCACGGTGACTCCGGAGCTGGAGGCAGAGGGCTGGGCCAAGGACCGCATCCGGGAACTGCAGGAGCTGCGCAAATCGACCGGGCTGGACGTCTCCGACCGCATTGCCGTCGTGATGTCGGTGCCCACCGAGCGCACCGCCTGGGCGGCGACGCACCGCGACCTCATCGCCGGCGAAATCCTGGCTACCCGTTTCGAATTCGGTGAGCCGGCGGACGGGGCCGAGATCGGGGATGGAGTGAAGGTTTTTATTCAGCGCGCTTCTGATTGAGCCACGACCGGAATGGAGGGGGACGATGCGGGTTCTTGGGCTGTTCCGCGTGCACAACGGTGAGGACATTCTGCCCCGCGTCCTGGATTCGTTGTCCGGGTGGTGTGACGACATCTATGCGATCGACGACCGCAGTACCGACAACTCCGCCGACATCCTGGCTCAGCATCCGGCGGTCACGAATTTCGTCCGGGCGCGGCCGGATCTCCCACCCACCCCGTGGCTGATCCCGGAACCTCCGGGCCTGGAATTGCTGTACCGGATGGCCGATTTCTGTCGGCCTGATTGGATCGCAATGATCGACTCCGATCAGGTGGTCGAAGCCGACGTCGACGTCCGCGAGATGCTGGCGGCCACTCCAGATGACGTGGCGGCGCTGATGTGCCCGATGATCCCGACGTGGCATGATCCCGAGTTCCCGGAGATGATTCCGATCATGGGGCCGGCGGAGTCGGTGCGCGGACCGTTCTGGCGCTGGCGCCCGGAACTGCGGGCCGGGACACGGATGATCCACAACCCGCACTGGCCCGCGAACATCACCGAACACGGCCGCATCGGGATGGTGTATGACGTGCGCCTGGTGCACCACGGCTGGTCCACCCTGGCCGAACGGGTAGCGAAGGTCGATCACTACCGCAAGATCGATCCGGACTGTCGGCTGAATTACGGCGTTCCTTACGACCGTGCCCTGCTGTTCGGGTATGCCCGCGACGAGGTCGAGCTGCTCAAGGCGGACTACCGCAAGCGGGTCGGCGGCGATTTCGATCCGGTCGAGGTGGGCACCCGCCTGCCGATCGAGCGCGAGCACCTCGCGCTCGGCGCCGGTTACGGCCCGCGCGCCGGCGCGTTTCACCCGGGTGTCGACTTCGCCGCCGAACCGGGCGCCGCCGTCCACGCCGTCTCATCCGGAACGGTCACTCGCACACGCGATCTGGACGGTGACGGGCTGCGCTTGACGGTGCTGTCGAACGCCGACGTCGACCTGGTCTACGTGTTCCGGTCCGCCGACCAGCTCTGCGTGGGTGACCAGATCGCCGCCGGCGCGCGGATCGGCACCGTCGGCCCCGAACGCGAATCGGCCGACGGCTACCTGCATTTCGAAGTTCACACCGACGGCGTGCACACCAGCCCACTGCGGTATCTGGGCAACTTGGGCCTGCTGCCGTGGCCGCCGCAAGGACGGCCCCGGCCGGTGTCGGGCACCTATCCGGCCGCCACCCCGTGCAGCATCACCGTTGCAGGGTGAGCCGCTCGGCCACGGCGCGCGCCGACCGAATGGCCGATCGCGCCTCCTGCAGAATCTTGGCCGGGTGCTGCTCATCCAACTCGCCCAGTCGGTTGTAGCGCTCGACCCCGAATCCTGCCGACTCCAACCGGATTGCGAACGGCAGCACCAACGTCCGCAGCGCCTCGAAGTGCAGGTAGGGCACCACCGGCTGGCCGGTCACCAGCAGACACGTCGAGTTATCCATGCCGACCGTTTGCGCGGCGAAGGTGTAAGTGTCAGCGGAGTTTGCCCGACGGTTGTCCGGGTCGGGTGACGGCGTTTCCAGCAGGGTGACCGGCACGCGCATCTCGTTGCTGTCAGCCGCGAATCGCCAGACGGCCTGGTCGCGGTGCGGCCGATCAACCCGTCGCCGTGCGTGGTCCTGAACCTCGCGGATGTCGAGTCCCAGGGCTTCGCCGGCCGCGGCGGCCAGCAGGTCGAATTCAGTGCGGGCCTGCGGCGCGATGGCGGCTACGGCGTCTTGTTCGGAATCCATGAGTTCGCGCGAGGCCGCGGCCAGCACCACGTGGCCGATGCGCCGCCCGGCAGCCAACTCCCGCGCGTACCCGACCCGCAGCCTGTTGGTGTACCGGCCGCCGCCGATCACCAACAGGTAGTCGAAATCCGTTGCGCTGGGCGATGATTCACCGATCAGACCCAGTGCGTCGGCCAGCGCCACAATCTGATCCAATTGCGCGGCAGGCATCTGCAAACGGGGGATCAGCCACCGCACCGCGCCGGCGGCGTCCTGGCTGTGCACTCGGCCCGCGCGTGCCCGTGCCCGGCCGCGGTAGTCCCACACACTGCTGAACTCGTCGAGCCACGCCAACCGCGCGGCGAGATCGAGGTCAGTCGGAACGGCTCCGCCGAACATCCCCACCAGCTGACTCAGGGCCGGGTGGGTGGCCCAGGCTTCGACCTCCCGGCGCACCAGATCTACCGCGTCAGCGGATCCGGTATCAGTCGGACACACCGAGCAACCCCCCCTCTCAACCTCTCACGGCCACCGTACGTGTCGCGCCCGGCTAACCCGGTCCGCCACGGCGGGCCAGTAAGCTGATAGCCGGTTCAGCGAAGAACGGCACGCAACGCGGGGGACTTTGTGCGGTGAGAATTCTGGTGACCGGGGGAGCGGGCTTTCAGGGAAGCCATCTTGCCGAGGCGCTGCTCGCCACGGGACATCAAGTGACCGTGCTGAATACCCTGTCCAGTGCTGCCAAGCGAAACACCCGCCGCCTCAAAGGCGCCACGGGCGCCGACTTGGTCTTCGGCTCGGTGACCGATGCGGAACTGACCGCCAAGACGGTGCCGGAGCATGACGTCGTCTTCCATCTCGCGGCAAACGTCAACGTCGACAAATCGCTGAGCGACCCGAAGAGTTTCCTGGACACGAACGTGATGGGCACTTACAACATTCTCGAGGCGGCGCGCCGAAACGGATCGCGGGTCATCTACGCCTCAACCTGTGAGGTATACGGCGACGGCCAGGATCTCGGGGAAGGCGACACCCTGAACGAAACCGCCGAACTGATGCCCGCCAGTCCCTACGGCGCGTCCAAAGCGGCGGCCGACCGGCTCTGCTACTCCTACTTCCGGTCCTACGACATGGACGTCAGCGTGGTCCGTCCGTTCAACATCTTCGGCGAGCGGCAGAAAAGCGGCGCCTTCGGAGCACTGATCCCGATATTGGTTCGCCAAGCGATGGCGGGAAAGGATCTCACCATCTTCGGTGAGGGCACCGCGACCCGCGACTACCTCCACGTCAGCGACGTGGTGCGGGCCTACCTGCTCGTGCTGGACAACCCGGGTCTGCGAGGCCAGGCCATCAATTTCGCCAGCGGCATCAACACCAGCGTGCGCGACATCGCCGAATACATCGCCGGCAAGTTTGGGGTGCATGTCGTCAAGGGTCCGCCCCGGCCCGGGGAGGTCGCCCGCTATCCGGCCAACATCGAGTTGGCGCGCAGCATCGGGTTTGCGCCACGGGTCCAGATATGGGCCGGCATAGACCGTTATGTGGACTGGGCAATGAACCAGTCCGACAACGAGATTGAGCTAGCCGCTACTTGACTCGCGTCGTTACAGCAAGCCACCCAGCAGCGGCGTGGAGGGTGACCCGGTCAGGCCCGGCAAGGATGGCAGCGTGCCCAGCCCGCCCAGCAGTCCCGGCAGGGACGGCAGAGTGCCCAGTCCGCCCAGCAGTCCCGGCAGGGATGGCAGAGTGCCCAGCCCGCCCAACAGAGATCCCAGATCCGGCAGGGACGGCAGGCTCAGCCCGGGCAGCAAGGACCCCAGCGACGGCAGGCCCGGCACGGTGATCTGCGGCAGGGGAAGCAGTGGGCTCGGTAAGGGCGGCGCCCCGATGGCCTGTGCGAGTTGTTGCGGTGCGTAGAGCAGGAGTCCGGGCAGGATTCCGCCGGTGGGCGTGCCGCCCATCGGGACGCTGACAATCGGACTCCCCGGTAGCGGATCGATGTTGACCGTCACGGTCGAAAGGGGAGTGAGTATCCCTCCGACCGGGATGCTCGCGTGTAATGGGACGGTGATGGCAGGAACCCCGCCGAGCACCGGCAGGGGCACTCCCGGCAGAGTCACTCCCAGCGTGTACTGCCCGTTGAGGAAGCCGTTCGCGACGACGGCAGGGGCGGTGAGGACCGCGACGGCGGCTCCAAACCCGTCTCCGCTCTGCACCGCGCTGCTGAAGGCCGCCCCTACGGAGGCTATGGCGTTGGCCGTGGTGATGGGCGAACCGATGGCATCGATGCCCAGCGCTATGGGCAGGCCGAAGAAAGCGGCGCCGATCTGCAGCGGGTTGGTCAGGTTGACCCCGACAGAGTAGGAGAAGTCGACCAGTGTCGCCAGCACGTTCACCGCATTTTGCCCGATGCGACCCGGTATGGACGCGATCGGCACCAAGTCGGTCAGGACCTGCGCCGCGCCAGCCCCACTGGCCAGGTGTTGGCTCGCATTGGTGAAGGCGGCGGCGATTATCTGCCCGTAGCCCGACTGGTTGGTGACGAACTGGCGCAGGAAGGGAAACGGGTTAGCGGCCAGGCCATTGCCGAGGCTTTGCAGGTTGTTGATTGTGTTGGAAACCAGTGCCTCGTACGGGCCCGTAATAGCGGCCAGGCTTGGTGGTGTGGGTCCGGGTGTCGGCCCGAATATCCCCGGCAGCAGTGATTGAAGGGACGGGAAAGCCCCGAGGCCGCCCGTGAGACCGTCCAGGATCGATGCGGCGGGCGCTGCCCCGGCCGCGGGCAGGCCGCTTGCGAACATCCGCTCGACGTTGGCGATTTCGGCGCTGACGTATGCCCCGACGCTGGAGTTCAGCGCCTTGACGAACTCGGCGTGGAACGCCTGCGTTCGCGCACTGAGGGCCTGGTACTCGCGGCCAAGGTCGTCGAACATCGCCGCGATGGCAGCTGAAATCTCGTCGGCGGCTGCCGGTGAAATGCCCGTAGTGGCAGCTGCGATTGATTGTGAGGCCTGCGTTATTGCCGACCGAATTCCAGACAATTCCTGAGACGCAGACTCAACCCATTCAGGAGCAATCAAAACGGACACAAGTATCCCCCTCGACCCGGTGATGTCGATCACACGCCTCGCTAGCTGCATGATGACCAGAATTCGAGAGAACTAAACGTGCGTATAACGACGAGTTTTTGTCAGCGTCACCCGGTCTTTACGTCATTTATCGGATAAATGCTTCGCTGTTCGTACTTCTTAAGCGCTGCGCGAAGTTTCAACGGATAATTGCGAACACTTGGCAGGTGCCTCCTGAACCGGACCGCACGCCGCTGTCCCCCTAGCATCGATAGCCGTGGAGTCCCGTTGGGTGCTGCACCTGGATATGGACGCTTTCTTCGCATCGGTGGAACAACTCACCCGGCCGACCCTGCGCGGGCGTCCGGTGCTGGTGGGTGGACTGGGTGGTCGAGGCGTCGTGGCCGGAGCCAGCTACGAGTCGCGAGTGTTCGGCGCCCGTTCGGCCATGCCGATGCACCAGGCCCGCCGGCTGGTGGGGGTGAGCGCGGTGGTGCTGCCGCCGCGCGGAGTGGTTTACGGCGTGGCCAGCCGTCGTGTGTTCGACACGGTGCGCAGCCTGGTCCCCGTGGTGGAGCAGCTGTCGTTCGACGAGGCATTCGGCGAGCCGTCACAGCTTGTCGGGGCGTCGGCGGCCGACGCCGAGGAGTTCTGCGAACTGCTGCGGCGACGGGTCCGTGACGAGACCGGCCTTATCGCTTCGGTGGGTGCGGGCTCGGGCAAACAGATCGCCAAGATCGCCTCGGGTCTGGCGAAGCCCGACGGCATCCGGGTGGTTCGCCGCGCCGAGGAGAAGCTGTTGCTCGACGGTTTACCGGTGCGACGGTTGTGGGGGATCGGTCCGGTCGCCGAGGAAAAGCTGCACCGCCTCGGCATCGAGACCATCGGGCAGTTGGCCGCGTTGAGCGACGCGGAGGTGGCCAACATTCTGGGCGCGACCGTCGGGCCCGCGCTGCACCGGCTGGCCCGGGGTATCGACGACCGCCCAGTCGCCGAACGCGCCGAAGCCAAACAGATCAGCGCCGAATCCACGTTCGCCGCCGACCTGACCACTCTGGACCAGCTAAGGGAGGCGATCGAGCCGATCGCCGAACACGCGCATCGACGATTGCTCAAAGACGGCCGCGGCGCTCGCACGGTGACCGTGAAGCTCAAGAAGTCCGACATGAGTACCCTGACACGCTCGGCGACACTGCCCTACGCGACGGCCGAAGCGAGCGCCCTGACGGCGGTGGCGCGCAGGCTGCTGCTCGACCCGCTGCAAATCGGCCCGATTCGCCTTCTCGGCGTTGGCTTTTCGGGCCTTAGCGATGTACGCCAGGAATCGTTGTTCCCGGAGCTGGACCTGTCGCCCGAGACCGAGGCGCACCAGGATTTCGACACGATGCGCGCCGCGCTGCTCACCGGACAGGACGGCTCGTCGTGGCGGATCGGCGACGACGTCGCGCATCAGGTGTGGGGACACGGGTGGGTTCAGGGGGCCGGTCACGGTGTGGTCACCGTCCGATTCGAGACCCGGGGTACCGGACCGGGCACGGCCCGCACGTTTCCCATCGACACCGCCGACATCAGCGCGGCAAACCCGGTCGACAGCCTGGATTGGCCGGATTACGTGGGCCAACTGCGTGACCAGGAACCGGATTCGGTGGCGGCGCCGTCAACCCCAGCGGCCGACGGCGTCGGCGACCGGTAGCCCGGCCGCCAGCGCCGCCAGGACCAGCACCCGGGCCTGTGAAGGAGCCAGCCGGGGCACCAGCACCGCGCCGGCCTCCACCAAATCGTGGCCGGGTCCGTATGCGGCGCTGACCCTGCCGCTCGGAACCCGGGTCGACACTGCGACCACCACACCCTCGCGGCACAGCCGACGCACCCCTTCGACAACGGCCGCTCCGGCGTTGCCGGATCCCACTGCCTCGAGCACCACACCGCGGGCACCGGCGGCGGCGAAGGCGTCCAGGGCCACGGCGTCACTGCCGAGGTAGGCGGCGGCGATATCGACCCGCGGTGCGCCGGCGGCGCTCAGGTCGCCAAGATACGGACGCACCTTGGCGCCGGTCAGCGTCATCTCGCCGGTCACGGTGGCGAGCAGGGGCCCGGCGAACCCGCCCACCTCCTGGGTGTTGGCTTTGCGCAGGCCCAACGGCTGCAGCACCCGGCCGGCGAAACACACCAGGACCCCCAAGTCGCGGGCTTTCCGGCTGGACGCCACGATGAGCGCGTCGCGCAGGTTGGCCGGGCCGTCCGCGTCGGGGGCGTCCGCGCTGCGCATGGCCCCGGTCAGCACCACCGGGGCCGCACCGGCATACCCCAGCTCCAACCACAGGGCGGTTTCTTCCATCGTGTCGGTGCCGTGGGTGATGACGACTCCGGCGGCGCCGTCGTCGATCGCGGTGAGCACTGCGGCGCGGATGCGGTCCCAGTCGGCCGTGACGAGTTCGGAACTGTCGACTGCCATCAGATCGACAAAGTCGACGTCGAATGCCTGCCTAAGACCGGTGGCGAGCTGGGCCCCGCCGTGGGCGGGCCGGCGGACGCCGTCGGCGCCGGTGGTTGTCGAGATCGTCCCTCCGGTGGTGATGACGGTGACGCGGCTCATGAGGGAATCATTCCGTAACCAATTCTGAGCGCGCGTAGCGCTGATCCTTCAGTGCCCCGGTCCCGCGGGGACGACGAGGGTCAGTGCGTTTCCCCTGCGCTCCACGCACATACCGGATCTGCGGGCCACGGCGGCGACCGCGGCGGCATCGTTCGGTTCGGCTCGTGTGGTGGCCAGCGCGCGGGCCAGCCGGCCCTTGTATGCCTTATTGAAATGCGTCACCGAGGTACGGCGACCGTCGGCATGCTGGGCCACCACATCGACACTGACCGCGCTCGATGTCCTTCCCAGCGCTACATACGAGCCCGAGCGGAGATCGACGACCAGGTTCTCGGCGGCCAACTCTGCGAGCACCGGCTCGAGCAGGGGCCGCCATCGGACGGCCAGCGTTGGTCTGCCGGGGAGTTTCGACGTCGCGGACAGCCGGTAGGCGGGCACCTGGTCGTCAGCGCGAAGCAGCCCGAACAATGCGGAACCGATGAACAACCGCGTCTGGGCGCGCGTCGCCTGCGCGCCTCGCAGCGACTCGATATCGAGGGCGTCGTAGAGAACACCGGTGTAGCGGCGGATGGCCGGTAACGTCGGCGCTTCGTACAATGCGGCGTTGCGTTCGATCTCAGCGTCCTGTGCGGCAGACAGACCCAGGGCCGCTCGGCATGCCACCGGGTCGGCGGCGAGATCGACCAGCTCGCCGACTAGGGCCGATCGCAGCGGGCACAGTCCCGGGTTGGCGAGTTCCCGGAGTCGCAACGGCGGTCCGTCGCCTCCGCCCCGCTTGGTCTCCGACGGAGGTAGCAGCACAATCACGGGTACAGAC
The DNA here is from genome assembly GCF_002101675.1 of Mycobacterium gordonae. Lineage (GTDB taxonomy): Bacteria > Actinomycetota > Actinomycetes > Mycobacteriales > Mycobacteriaceae > Mycobacterium > Mycobacterium gordonae. The sequence goes on from NZ_LQOY01000248.1 coordinate 24,753, forward strand.
CTTAGTTAGTGGATGATGGTGGGGTGCCCGACGAACCAACCGGATCCGCTGATTCGCGCACTTCGGCCGTCAACGCTGAAGAAGACGCACACCAACCCGCTGCTTCCGCACCTCCAGCGTCGCCACGGCGGTTGCGTTTGCTCCTGTCGGTGGCGGGAGTCGTGCTTGCGCTCGACATCATCACCAAGGTCCTCGCAGTCAAGCTGTTGCCACCCGGCCAGCCGGTCTCCATCATCGGTGACACCGTGACCTGGACCCTGGTGCGCAATTCGGGCGCCGCGTTCTCGATGGCGACCGGGTACACCTGGGTGCTGACCCTGATCGCGACCGGCGTGGTGGTCGGCATCTTCTGGATGGGACGGCGGCTGGTCTCGCCGTGGTGGGCGCTGGGCCTCGGCATGATCCTGGGCGGTGCGATGGGCAACCTGGTCGACCGCTTCTTCCGGGCACCCGGTCCGTTGCGCGGTCACGTCGTCGACTTCCTGTCGGTCGGCTGGTGGCCGGTGTTCAATGTTGCCGACCCCTCGGTGGTGGGCGGCGCGATCCTGCTCGTCGTGCTGTCCATCTTCGGTTTCGATTTCGACACCGTTGGTCGCCGGAAGTCGAACGGCGACAACGAGGAGCGGCGCATTGACTGAGCGCTCGATGCCGGTCCCGGACGGACTGGCGGGCATGCGCGTCGACGCCGGCCTGGCCCGCCTGCTTGGGTTGTCCCGCAGTGCCGCAGCGGCCATCGCCGAAGACGGCGGTGTCGAACTCGACGGCGCCACGGCCGGCAAGTCCGACCGCCTGAACGCCGGTGCCTGGTTGCAGGTGCAGATACCGGAGCCGCCGAAACCACCGGAGAACACTCCCGTCGACATCGAGGGCATGACGATCCTCTACTCCGACGACGACATCGTCGCCGTCGACAAACCGGCAGCGGTGGCCGCGCACGCCTCGGTGGGATGGACCGGCCCGACGGTCCTGGGTGGCTTGGCGGCCGCGGGTTACCGGATCACCACCTCCGGTGTGCATGAACGACAGGGGATCGTGCATCGCCTGGACGTCGGCACCTCCGGGGTGATGGTGGTGGCGATCTCCGAACGCGCCTACACGATGCTCAAACGGGCGTTCAAACAGCGCACCGTGGAAAAGCGGTATCACGCACTGGTTCAGGGCCATCCCGACCCGTCCAGCGGAACAATCGACGCGCCGATCGGCCGCCATCCGGGACCGGAGTGGAAGTTCGCGGTCACCCGGGACGGCAGGCACAGCATTACCCACTACGACACCAAGGATGCGTTCGTCGCCGCCAGCCTGCTCGACGTCCACCTGGAAACCGGGCGCACCCATCAAATTCGGGTGCACTTCTCCGCGCTCCACCACCCGTGTTGCGGCGACCTGGTCTACGGCGCCGATCCGAAGCTCGCCAAAAGGCTTGGCCTGCAACGTCAATGGTTGCACGCCCGATCTCTGGCCTTTGCGCATCCGGCCGACGGGCGGCGCATCGAGATCGTCAGTCCGTATCCCGACGATCTGCAGCACGCCCTGGACGTGCTACGCGTCGAGGGCTGACCGCCCCGGCTTGCGGGCCTCGACCAAAACCCGAGTCGGATGGGTGACGAATCGTCCCTCGGCCGCGATCAATTCATGCAACTCGCGCAGCCGCGAGTAGTACGGCTCGGCGGTGAAATCCGGCACCGTCCAAATCAGTTTGCGCAGAAAGTAGACCACCGCGCCGACGTCGAAGAACTCCGCCCGTAACCGTTCCATGCGCATGTCCACCACCCGCAGCCCAGCGGCTTGCGCGCCGGCGCGCTGGGCATCCGGCTCGTACAACGCCCACAGCTGCGGCTGCGGCCCGACGACGTGGGTCACCAACTCCGCCACCGTCGCCGGACCGGGATGCTGCGCGAAATACGTGCCGCCAGGTCGCAACACCCGGGCGATCTCGCTCCACCACACCGCGATCGGGTGACGGCTGACCACAAGATCGAAGGCTTCGTCGGCGAACGGCAGCGGTGGCTCGTTGCCGGTGGCGACCACGACCACGCCTCGGGGATGCAGTCGCTTGGCGGCCAAAGCCGCGTTGGGCGGCCATGATTCGGTGGCGGCCATGGTCGGAGGGAACTTCTCCGCCTCGGCCAGCACCTCCCCACCGCCGGTATGGATGTCTAATGCCGCCGACGCGTCCGCCAAGCGCCGACTCATCAGCCGCTGATACCCCCAGGACGGCCGCTGTTCGGTTGCGCGGCCGTCCAACCATGAGAAGTCCCAGCCTTCGACGGGCGCCGCCACCGCTTCGGCGACGAGATCCTCGAACGAGCGCATGCAAAGCATTGTCACTCAGGCTTGCGGGTTCGATGAGCACCCTGGTCTCAAATATCGGACCGTGCGTCTCGACGCGCCGGCCGACGGGCGGGCGTGAATCACTGGGTGTGACAGACGAATTTGGTGCCGCCCAGATCCAGGGTCACCTCGCCCTGGTGCTCCCAGTATTCCGACCCTTGCCGGCCATATCGAGCGCCGCTGCCCGAGGGCTGGATGAACAGGATGACGCGCACGCCTTTCCAGTCCAGTACTGCGGTCTTGGGATCGAGCTGGTTGTAGAACTGCGCGGTCAGTGTTCCGGCGTCGGCGGGGCAGCTGTAGGTGACGACCGGGGGCGCGCCGGTGGCCGGGTCGGCGATGGCCAGCTCGACCAGGCGCGTCTGGTAGGCCTCCAGCACGCAGGTCCGCACCTCGACGACATCGGCGCACCCGTCACGGGCTGTCGCGAACGCGCTCTGCGCGGTCGTCAAGGCGGGCTGGTCGGCGCCCGGCCGTGCCAGCGCCTGCTGGTAGGCGGCCTGCACGCGGCGGTCCAGATCGGTCAGTTGTGGATCGTCGCAGACCAACTGCTGAGCCTTGTTCGCCGGCTTGGCGCAGTCGAACGTCGCCGCCGGGGCGGCCGGCGTGCTGGAGGTGGTCGCTGACGAAGGGGGAAGCGACGACGCCGCAGACCGGGAGCCGCCGGACTGGCCACCGCAGGCGCTGACGAGCAGTACGACCAGGACGGCGAGCATCAGTCTCATACCTGCTGACTACCGGGTTGCGGGGAGCAGCACCCCCGCGACACGCCGTCGCGGGCGTCTCAGACTTTGGCGCCGCTGCTTCACCCGAGCCGTCCCTCATTGGTGAGGGTCCGCAAAATGCCGGGCGCGGCGGCGTGTTGGTGGCAACACGCGGGCGCTCGCCATCAGATCCCCGAGTAACAGCGCACGCTGGTGGGTGTCGGCGCAGGGCGTTCGGTGCCTCTGCCCTGACCCGTATACCTATTCACCGGTCGATGTCCTAGGTTGGCTTCATGACGCCCTGTCACACCTTCCACACCGCCATCAGGAGCAACTGTCGATGAATCTTGGTGACCTCACGCATCTGGTCGAAAAACCGTTCGCGGCTGTGTCGAACATGATCAACACGCCGAACTCCGCGGGTCGGTACCGGCCGTTCTACCTGAGGAATCTGCTCGACGCCGTGCAGGGCCGCAAGCTCAGCGACGCGGTCGGAGGCAAGACCGTTCTCATCACCGGCGGGTCCTCAGGAATCGGCGAGGCCGCCGCCCACAAGATCGCCGAGGCGGGCGGCACCGTAGTGCTGGTCGCCCGCACTCTGGAAAATCTCGAGAAGGTCGCCGACGACATTCGCGCCAACGGGGGCACCGCGCACGTCTACCCATGCGACCTGTCCGACACCGACGCCATCGCCACCATGGCCGACAAGGTGCTCGAGGACCTCGGCGGGGTCGACATTCTGATCAACAACGCGGGCCGCTCGATCCGGCGTTCGTTGGCACTGTCCTACGACCGCATCCACGACTATCAGCGCACCATCCAGCTCAACTACCTGGGCGCGGTCCAGCTGATTCTCAAGTTCATCCCCGGTATGCGGGAGCGCGGCTTCGGCCACATCGTCAACGTCTCCTCGGTCGGCGTACAGACACGCGCGCCGCGCTTCGGCGCCTACATCGCCAGCAAGGCCGCGCTCGACAGCCTGTGTGACGCGCTGCAGGCGGAGACGGTCAGTGACAATGTCCGGTTCACCACCGTGCACATGGCGCTGGTGCGCACGCCGATGATCAGCCCGACCACCATGTACGACCACTTCCCGACCCTGACGCCCGATCAGGCGGCCGGGGTGATCACCGACGCGCTGATCCACCGGCCCCGCCGGGCCAGTTCGCCGTTCGGGCAGTTCGCCGCGGTCGCCGACGCCGTCAACCCGGCGGTGATGGACCGGGTGCGTAACCGTGCCTTCGGCATGTTCGACGACTCCTCGGCGGCCAAGGGTAGCGAAAAGTCAAGCGAGGCAGCAGATCTCGACAAGCGGAGCGAAACCTTCCTGCAGGCCACGCGAGGTATTCACTGGTGACCTCATGAGCCTTCCCAAACCCGACAAGCAGACGACGGTCGTCATCACCGGGGCCTCGTCGGGCATCGGTACCGAACTCGCAAAAGGCCTCGCGCGCCGGGGTTTTCCGCTGATGCTGGTGGCGCGGCGCCGCGAGCGTCTCGATGAGCTGGCCGAACGGTTGCGCGCGAGTGACCAGGTCGACGTCGAAGTGCTTCCGATGGACCTTTCGGACGCCGGTTCGCGTGCTGAGCTCGCGCGGCGGCTAAGCACCGATCCGATTGCGGGACTGTGCAACAGCGCCGGGTTCGGCACCAGCGGGCGCTTCTACGAGCTGCCGGCCGAACGCGAGAGCGAGGAGGTCACCCTCAATGCCCTGGCATTGATGGAGCTCACCCGGGCCGTGCTGCCCGGCATGGTGGAGCGGGGCGCCGGCGCCGTGCTGAACATCGCCTCGATTGCCGGATTTCAGCCACTCCCGTTCATGGCGGTGTATTCGGCCACCAAGGCGTTTGTGCTGACGTTCTCCGAGGCGGTTCAGGAGGAACTACATGGCACGGGGGTGTCGGTCACGGCGCTGTGCCCTGGGCCGGTGCCCACCGAATGGGCCGAGATCGCCAGCGCCGAGAGGTTCAGCATCCCCCTGGCGCAGGTCTCCCCGAAGGACGTCGCCGAACAAGCCATTCAGGGCATGCTGTCCGGCAGGCGCGGCGTGGTCCCCGGTCTGGTACCCAAGGTCGCCAGCACGACGGGCCGGCTGCTACCGCGCAGTGTGCTGCTGCCGGCGATCCGGATCGGAAACAAGCTGCGCGGTGGGCCGAGTCACTGAGAGCTATTTCTCGGGCACGATCTTGAGCACCTGACCCGGCTGCACGGTCTTGTCCGATTTGTTGGCAACCGCGCCAGTCAAAACGTAGAGATTGTCGGCCGAGTCGACAGCCACTCCGTGCGAGCTCGCGGGAATCGGTATCGCGATGGGGCCGCCGCCATCAGCCGGTAATTCGAAGAATCTTCTGCCGAAGCCGTCGGCGACGAAGATGTTTGCCGCGCTGTCGAATGCGACCTGGCGTGGCTCCAAAAGATCTGGAATGGGCAGCGCGGTGGCGGTGGTGGCGCCGGGTGCCAGTTTGAAGACCTTGCCGTGTCCGGTGCCTTCGACGCCGGAACTGACGTAGACGTTGCCGGCTTTGTCCACCGCTATTCCTCTGGGTACGTACAGATCGCTGAATGACAGGTCGGTCGGCCGATTTTCGCCCGGGGCCAGCTTCTTCACCCCGTACTTCAGCTTCAGGTCGGAAGTCAGAAGCCCGCCGACCGCATAGACGTTGCCTGCCGTATCGAAGGTGATGGCGTCGATCCGCGAGAACCCGCGGAACTGTAACCGCATCGGGCTGGTCTTACCGGCCTCCAAGAACCAAACCTGACTGCCCTCGCTGTAGTAGATGTTGCCGGCCTGGTCGACCTCCAGGTCCGTTGCCGAGCGCACATTGACACCCGGTATGTCGACGGCGACCGCGTCCCCGGCGCCGGGCGCCAGCTTGAACAGCATCGTCGGCATCGACTCGAATGACCCGTCGCCTACCAGGGAAGCCAGCGCGTAAATGTTGCCCGCCCCGTCGACGCCGACGCTTTCGGTGACGCCCAGACCTGGGAACGGCAGCGCCGTGGGCAATGCGGTATAGCTGCGCTTGGGTGGGGCGGTCGTGGTGGTCTGCGTGGTGGGTGCGGATTTCCCGGGGTGATGGACGAGCTTGGGGATCGCGAGCGCCGCCGCCACCACCGCGACCACGATCGCGGCTACCGCGATGAGGGGGGCGAGGTGCCTTCGTCGTGGCGGGGGCGGTGGCAGCACCGTCGGACGCGTATGCGGGTACGACACCGTCCGTCCGGTATTCCATTGCGGCGGAGGAGGATTCGGGGGCGGCGTCGGCGGCAGCTGAACCGTCTGGGTGATCGCCGCCGCCAGGGCATCTTGCGCGGCCCCGGCCAGTTCGGCGGCGCTGCGGTATCGGTCATCGGGGTTGGCGGCCAGGCCCCTGGCGACGACGGTGTCCAACCCGGGCGGGATGCCGGGGCGCTGCCGGCTCGGCGGTGCCGCCGCGGCGTCCGGGGGGTGTCCGGTCAGACACTCGTACAGCACCGCCGTCAGCGCGGCGATGTCGGCACGGTAAGTCGCGTCGGTGTTGGTGACCAGTGCGCGGGTCCGTTCGGTGGACGGCGTGCTGCCGCCTGCGTCGGCTAGATATGCGATGCCGTCGGCGGCGAGCAGGATGGTTGCGGTGGTGACGTCGCGGTGCACCGTCTGCTGAGCGTGGCTAGCGTCGATCACCGACGCGATCTGGCGCACCACGTCGACCGCGCGGCCCGGGTCGAGGGGGCCATGTTGCGCCAGTTGACTTTTCAGGTCGCCCATCAACCGGCTCCAACCTTGAGCAGTCGATTGTTCTCGGTCAGGTAGACGTTGCCCGCCGCATCGACGGCCACGCCGCCGAAAGACTGGTTCTCCGGCACCGTGGGTGTGGTCGACGTCGTAGCCCCGGCCGGCAGCTTCAGAAGTTTGCCCAGGTTGTCGGAGTTGTCGATCACATAGATGGTCGACTTGGCGTCGACGGCAATGCCCTGCGCCCGGCCGAGCTGAGAGAAGGGCAACTGCGTGGGACTGGTTGCCCCAGGTGCCAGTTTGAGGACCCGACCCATCTGCAGGCCATAGACGTTGCCGGCGCCGTCCAGGGCGACGCTCTCGAACAGGCCGCCCCCGAACGGAAGCACCGTGGGTGCCGAGGCGTCGACGGCGAGCCGGAGCACCTGGTCGCGTGCGGCCACGTACACGTCGCCGACGCCGTCGACCGCCAGACCCGACGGCAGAATCGCGCCGAACGGCAGCTCGACGGGTGACGTTGCGCCCGGGGGGACTTTCCACACCTGCCCCGTACCAGGGGTGGACCAATCGGTGAGGTATAGGTTGCCGGCGGAGTCCACGGCCACCGACTTGGGCTTGGTGAGGCCGCGAATCGGGATCTCGGTGGGAGCGTTCGAGTTCGCGGCGAGTTTGAACACCTTCTTGGTGCCGGTGTCGACGACGAACACATTGCCGGCGGCGTCGACCGTCACACCGCCCAGATCGCCGTAACCGATGGTCGTCAATGGGGTGGCGTTCAAGGGCGGCGCGGCGCCGGCGATCGGGGCGGTCGGGGTGGATGGGCCGTTGGTGGTGCTGCGGGCGGGCTGAGATGAGTTCGGTGGGCTCGAAACCGCCACCACGATGGCGGTGACGACAACGATGGCGCCAAGCGCGGCCAGGATGACCGCGATACGGCGCCGGGATTTGCGCCGGAATGCTTGCGGCACTTGCATTGTCGGCGCCGGGGCCGGCACCGGCGGGTGCCAGGCCTGGGTCGGCGGAGCGGACTGGGGAGTCCAGGATGGGTGGACCACCGGTGTGCTCAGCGCGTGCTGGGCGGCCGCAGCGAGTTCGCCGGCGCTTCGGTAGCGACGCTCGGGCTCCTTGGCCATGCCGCGCGCGATCACCTCGTCGAAACCGGCCGGAATCCCCGGCCGCTGTTGGCTCGGACGCGGAGGTGGCGACGTCAGGTGGGCTGCGACCAGGGCAGGTATCTCGGTGCGGCTCTGGAAGGGCGATGCGCCGGTCAGGCATTCGTGAAGCACACAGGCCAGCGCGTAGATGTCGGCGCCGGGCGTGACTTCGCCAGACGCCAGACGCTCGGGGGCGAGGTAGGCGAATGACCCGATCGTGGTGCCCTCGCTGGTGAGCTTGGTGTCGGTGGCGGCGTTGGCCAGCCCGAAGTCGACCAGACAGGCGAAGTCGTCTTTGCCGAGCAGGATGTTGGCCGGTTTGACGTCACGGTGGATTACCGTTTCGGCGTGCGCGGCATCCAGCGCCGCCGCGATCTGACGCACGATGTTCACCGCGCGTGCCGGGGCCAGGGCGCCGTCGCGCTCCAGCATGCTCTGCAGGTTCGTCCCGTCGATGAGTCGCATGTCGATATAGAGCTGCCCGTCGATCTCACCGCAACCGTGGATAGGCACCACGTGTGGGTCGTGCAGCCGCCCGGCAGTCCGGGCCTCGCGGAAAAGCCGTTCCCGGAAAGCCGGATTGTGGGAGTAGCTGCTGGACAACAGCTTCAGCGCAACCACGCGATGCATGACGGTGTCTTCGGCCTCGTAGACTTCGCCGAACCCGCCGGTGCCGAGCAGTCGCCGCAGCAGGTACGGCCCGAAGCGGGTGCCGACGCGCGAGTGCGATGCGTGTCTGACCGTGGGATCGTCGGTCATTGGGGCGGCCCCAGTTCCAGCACCTTGCCCGTCGCGCACTCGTCGGTGCGATGGCAGTCGACGACAAACAGGTCGCCGGCCTTGTCCACCGCGATGCCGAGCGGGTAGTTGAGGCCGGGGAAGGCGAGCCGGGTCGCGCTGGTCGCGCCGGTGGCCAGCCGGAAGATCCCGTGCCCGTTGAGATCGGAGACATAGACAGTGCCGCCGGGGTCCACCGCCACACCGTAAGGTTGCTGGAGCCCGGCGAACGGTAATTCCGTGGGAGTGGCGGCGCCGGCGGGAAGCTTGAGCACGCGGCGGTCATCGGTATCGGCGATGTAGACGTTGCCGTCCTTGTCCACCGCGATGCCCCCAGGCCCGTTCAGCGGAACGGTGGGCATCAGTTGGGTGGCGCTGGTCGCCCCGGGGGCCAGCTTCAGCACCTGTTTCAGTGCGTTGTCGGTGAGATAGACGCTGCCGTCCTTACCCACCGCCAGACCCGCCGGCCTGCCGATGTGGCCGAACGGCAGCATAATCGGGCCGCGGGCACCCGGAGCGAGCTTCCACACCCCGGGCGCGTGGATGTCGGCGAGGTAGACATTGCCTGCCCCATCCGCCGCCACGTCCAAACCGTAGACCTCCCCGAACGCCAATTCGGTGGGCGCGCTTTGTCCGGCAGGCAGTTTCAATACCCGGCCTTCCGGAGAATGGTTGGTCATCTCGGCGACGTAGACGGTCCCGGCTTCGTCGACCGCTACTCCGCGCGGCTTCACCAGGTTCGGAAATTTCAGCACGGTCGGAATCGTGGAGGAGGGCCGCGCCGTGCTGGCGGCCGAAGGTGTGGCGTCGTCGTGCCGGTGCACGATCGCGACGATCCCGACCGTGATCGCCACTGCCAGCAGCACGATCGCGGCTGCCAGCAACACCGCGCGCCCACGGCGCCTTCGGGTGGGCTGCTGCGCCCACGGCGGTAGGGGAGCGGGTGGCGTCGGCATGGGCGGTTGGTGAGGGAAAGCCGGCGGCGGGGGGGCGACCGTCCATTCGCGCGTCGGTGCGGCGGGGCTCAGGGCCTGTTCCGCGGCTGCGGCGAGTTCACCGGCACTGCGGTAGCGATCGTCGGGCTTCTTGGCCATGCCGCGGGCGATCACCTCGTCCAGCGCGGCGGGAGTGCCGGGCCGCTGTTGGCTGGGTCGTGGGATCGGCGCCGTCAGGTGGGCGGTCATCAGCGCCGACAGATCCCGTTGCTCGTCGTATGGCGCCTTTCCGGTGAGCAGTTCGTACAGGACACAGGCGAGCGCGTACACGTCACAGCGGTGGTCTACCGGTGCATCCGAAAGTCGTTCTGGCGCAACATAATCGAAGGTGCCGACGGCTTTGCCCGTCTTGGTGAGGCGGGCGTCGCCGGCCGCACTGGCCAGTCCGAAATCGACCAGGCTGGCGAAGTCGTCACCGGACAGCAGGATGTTCGCGGGCTTGACGTCGCGGTGCAGCACCGTTTCGGCGTGCGCGGCATCCAGGGCGGCGGCGACCTGGCGGATCAGCCGCACCGCCCTGGCCGGATCGAGCGGCCCGTCCCGCTTGAGCAGGGTCTCCAGATCCACGCCGCGGACCAGCCGCATGTCGATGTAGACCTGGCCGTCGATCTCCCCGCAACTGTGGATCGGCAGCACATGCGGCTCACGCAGCCGTCCGGCGGTATGGGCCTCGCGGAAGAGACGCTCGCGGAACACCGGGTCCTGGGAATAGGTGTTGCTCAACAATTTGAGCGCCACGGTGCGGTGCATGGTGGTGTCTTCGGCCTCGTACACCTCGCCAAACCCACCGCTGCCCAACATCCGGATCAACCGATACGGCCCGAACTGCGAACCCGCCCGATCCTCGACCACTCGCCCCTCCTCTGTTGCGAGCGTAACGGCACTGCGAACATCCGGCCGGAGGTCGCGGGGGCCGCCCCGGTGCTCGACTGATTGTGTTGGGCCCGCAGCGCCCGGCTGCGCCGGGCTCGCGACCCTCGCTCGGCTGATGGGCTCGGGCCCGCAGCGCCCGGCTGCGCCGGGCTCGCGACCCTCGCTAGGCTCAACCGATGGCTTCCGTTGAGTTGACCTCCAACGTCCCGATGCCCCCGGAGGACATGTGGGAGCGCGTCTCGGATCTTTCCGAGTTGGGCGAGTGGCTCGTCATGCACGAGGGGTGGCGCAGCGACATCCCCGACGAGATCACCGTCGGCACCGAGATCATCGGAGTGGCGCGCTCGAAGGGCTTGCGCAACCGGGTGACGTGGACCATCACCAAGTGGGACCCGCCTCACGAGGTCGCCATGTCAGGCTCGGGCAAAGGCGGAGCAAAGTACGGGGTGACCGTCACCGTGACACCCCATGACGACGGATCGACGATGGGTCTGCGCCTTGAGCTGGGCGGGCGTGCTCTATTCGGCCCGGTCGGCTCCGCCGCCGCGCGAGCCGTCAAGGGGGACGTAGAAAAGTCGCTGCAATTGTTCGTCGAGCGGTACGCCTGAAACTGGGCAAGACACGTTCGGCGACACGCCGAAGATGTGTCGGTGGACGGTCATAGACTGGCGTCCCTATGAGCGAGTCCTTCGTGCACCTGCACAACCACACCGAGTATTCGATGCTCGACGGTGCCGCGAAGATCTCGCCGATGCTGGCCGAGGCCCAACGGCTGGAAATGCCTGCGATCGGCATGACCGACCACGGAAACATGTTCGGCGCCAGCGAGTTCTACAACTCGGCCACCAAGGTGGGGATCAAGCCGATCATCGGAGTCGAGGCCTACATCGCCCCGGCGTCCAGATTCGACACCCGGCGTATCACCTGGGGTGATCCCAGCCAGAAGTCCGACGACGTGTCGGGCAGCGGCTCCTATACACACATGACGATGATGGCCGAGAACGCTACCGGCCTGCGCAACCTGTTCAAGCTGTCGTCGCTGGCGTCCTTCGAAGGCCAGCTCGGCAAGTGGTCCCGCATGGACGCTGAGCTCATCGCCGAGCACGCCGCCGGCATTATCGCCACCACCGGCTGCCCGTCCGGCGAGGTGCAGACCCGGCTGCGGCTGGGTCACGAGCGCGAAGCGCTGGAGGCGGCCGCCAAATGGCGGGAGATCTTCGGCGCGCAGAACTTCTTCCTCGAGCTGATGGACCACGGCATCTCGATCGAACACCGGGTCCGCGAAGGCCTGCTGGAAATCGGCCGCAAGCTCGGTATTCCGCCGCTGGCCACCAACGACTGCCACTACGTCACCCGCGACGCCTCACACAACCACGAGGCACTGTTGTGCGTGCAGACGGGCAAGACGCTGTCGGACCCCAACCGCTTCAAATTCGACGGAGACGGCTACTACCTCAAGTCGGCCGCCGAGATGCGCCAGCTGTGGGACGGCCAGGTCCCGGGGGCCTGCGACTCGACCCTGTTGATCGCCGAACGGGTCCAGTCCTACGCCGACGTGTGGACACCGCGTGACCGGATGCCGATTTTTCCGGTGCCCGACGGGCACGACACCGCATCGTGGCTGCATCACGAGGTGATGGCGGGGCTGCGGCGACGCTTCCCGGACGGCGTCGGGCAGGACTACATCGACCGGGCCGAGTACGAGATCAAGGTCATCTGCGACAAGGGTTTTCCGTCGTACTTCCTGATCGTGGCGGACCTGATCAACTACGCGCGTTCGGTCGACATCCGGGTGGGGCCGGGACGTGGGTCGGCGGCGGGCTCGCTGGTGGCCTACGCCATGGGTATCACCAACATCGACCCCATTCCCCACGGTCTGCTGTTCGAGCGCTTCCTCAACCCCGAACGCCCATCGGCCCCCGATATCGACATCGACTTCGACGACCGTCGTCGCGGCGAGATGGTGCGTTACGCCGCCGACAAGTGGGGGCAGGACCGGGTTGCCCAGGTCATCACCTTCGGCACCATTAAAACCAAAGCGGCGCTGAAGGATTCGGCGCGCATCCACTACGGCCAGCCGGGCTTCGCGATCGCCGACCGGATCACCAAGGCGCTGCCGCCGCCGATCATGGCCAAAGACATTCCGCTTTCGGGCATCACCGATCCGGCCCACGAGCGGTACAAGGAAGCCGCCGAGGTGCGCGGCCTGATCGAGACCGACCCCGACGTGCGCACCATCTACCAGACGGCGCGAGGTCTGGAAGGCTTGATCCGCAACGCCGGCGTGCACGCGTGTGCGGTAATCATGAGCAGCGAGCCGCTGACCGAGGCCATCCCGTTGTGGAAGCGGCCGCAGGACGGCGCGATCATCACCGGCTGGGACTACCCGTCGTGTGAGGCCATCGGCCTGTTGAAGATGGACTTCCTGGGCCTGCGCAATCTGACGATCATCGGCGATGCGCTGGAAAACATCAGGGCCAACCGGGGCATCGACCTCGACCTGGAATCGGTTCCGCTGGACGACAAGGCCACCTACGAACTCCTGGGCCGCGGCGACACCCTCGGGGTGTTCCAGCTCGACGGAGGCCCGATGCGTGATCTGCTGCGCCGCATGCAGCCCACCGAGTTCAACGACATTGTCGCCGTCCTTGCCTTGTACCGGCCGGGGCCGATGGGTATGAACGCCCACAACGACTACGCCGATCGCAAGAACGGTCGCCAGGCCGTCAAGCCGATCCACCCGGAACTCGAGGAACCGCTGCGCGAAATCTTGTCGGAGACCTACGGTCTGATCGTCTACCAAGAGCAGATCATGTTCATCGCCCAGAAGGTCGCCTCCTACACGATGGGCAAGGCCGACGCGCTACGCAAGGCGATGGGCAAGAAGAAGCTCGAGGTGCTCGAAGCCGAGTACAAGGGCTTCTACGAAGGCATGACCGCCAACGGATTCTCCGAAAAAGCGGTGAAAGCGTTGTGGGACACCATTCTTCCGTTCGCCGGGTACGCGTTCAACAAGTCGCATGCCGCCGGTTACGGCCTGGTCTCCTACTGGACGGCGTACCTGAAGGCCAACTATCCCGCCGAGTACATGGCGGGCCTGCTCACCTCCGTCGGTGACGACAAGGACAAGGCCGCGGTCTACCTGGCCGACTGCCGCAAGCTTGGCATCACCGTCCTGCCGCCCGACGTCAACGAGTCGCTGGTGAACTTCGCCTCGGTCGGCCAGGACATCCGGTTCGGGTTGGGCGCGGTACGCAACGTCGGCGCCAACGTCGTCGGCTCGCTGATCAAGACCCGCAATGAGAAGGGCAAGTTCACCGACTTCTCGGACTACCTGAACAAGATCGACATTTCGGCCTGCAACAAGAAGGTCACCGAGTCGTTGATCAAGGCCGGGGCTTTCGATTCGTTGAAACATGCCCGCAAAGGCCTGTTCCTGGTGCACACCGACGCCGTCGATTCGGTGCTGGGCACCAAGAAGGCCGAGGCGATGGGGCAGTTCGACCTGTTCGGCGGGGACGACGGTTGTACCGAGGCCGTCTTCACCATCAAGGTGCCCGACGACGAGTGGGAAGACAAACACAAACTCGCCCTCGAGCGCGAGATGCTGGGTCTGTACGTGTCTGGGCATCCACTCAACGGGGTCGCCCACCTGCTGGCCACGCAGGTCGACACCGCCATCCCGGCCATCCTGGACGGTGACATCGCCAATGAGACCCAGGTGCGGGTGGGCGGCATCCTGGCCTCGGTGAACCGGCGCGTCAACAAGAACGGGATGCCTTGGGCGTCAGCCCAATTGGAAGACCTCACCGGTGGTATCGAGGTGATGTTCTTCCCGCACACGTATTCCAACTACGGCGCCGAGATCGCCGACGACGTGGTAGTACTGGTCAACGCCAAGGTTGCCATCCGAGATGACCGCATCAGCTTGATCGCCAACGAGCTTGTGGTGCCGGACTTTTCCAACGCTCAACCGAACCGGCCGCTGGCCGTCAGCCTGCCCACCCGGCAGTGCACCATCGACAAGGTGACCGCTCTCAAGCAGGTCCTGGCCCGCCATCCGGGCACGTCGCAGGTGCATCTGCGACTGATCAGTGGCGACCGGATCACCACGCTGGAACTCGATCAGTCGCTGCGGGTGACACCGTCGCCGGCGCTGATGGGGGATCTCAAGGAGTTGCTCGGCCCGGGGTGTCTGGGCAGCTAAGCCGCCCGTCGTCGCCCCGCGGGTACGCCCAGCCTCACGTTCGGCGCCGGGTGTGCGCCTGGCATAACACTCGACGGCCTGGGTGCAGCTAGGCAGGGTCGACGCGGACGATGGCGCTGTCGGCCCACAGACCCCGGTCGCGTGCGCGTCGTAGCTTTTCGCGCAGCGGTAAGTCGCGGTGGACGTTCGTCACGCCCGGAATCTTCAAGAGCGGCACGATATTCCACTGCCAGCCGTAACGCCGGTGCAGCAGCCCGTTGGCGCGCAGCGCGTCGGCGCCGGACAGGATCGTGGCGCGACCGGGCGTCCACTGCGTGGCGCCGCGGCCGCGGTAGTCGCATGCGGCGAGTTGGACGTGAGATTGGGCTTTGAGCCGCTTGGTCTTTGGGCCCACCTTGGTGCGGAACACCAGCGCCTCGCCGTCGAACGCGAACCAGATCGGGGTGTCGGCGGGTGTGCCGTCGCGGCGGAACGACCGCAGCAGTGCGTATCGCGAATTTCCCAGGAATGTGTGCATGACCGACAGTCAACAACTTAGAGTTGACTCTAAGTCAAGCCTGGGAGGTGGCGATGCGCCTGACCATCGGAGATGTTTCTCGCCAAGCCGGGATCGCAGCGACCACGTTGCGCTACTACGAGCAGATCGGCTTGATTCCGGCACCCGCCCGCCAAGGTGGCCAGCGTCGCTATGACGACGCGGTGCTGGCACGACTGGAAGTGATCCGTCTGTGCAAGTCCGCGGGATTCGCGCTGGAGGAAATCCAGGTGTTGTTGGCCGACGACGCGCCCGGGCGCCCCGTCAGCCGTGCGCTGGGCCAGGCCAAACTCGCCGAGATCGACGCCCAGATGGCGTCATTGGCGCGGGCGCGCGAGGTCATCGAGTGGGGGATGCGGTGCACGTGTCCGTCAATCGACGCCTGCAGCTGCGGGATTCATCAGGCATTACCGGTTTGAGCGCGCCCGCGATGTCTGCCGCCGAGCGGGCAATCAGCTTCACGTTCGCTTTCGAGCGTGCGGCCAGCTTCACGCAGGGGCGCAACGTAGGCTCAACGACGGAAGCGGTCCGGTGCCTGAGAGTGTAAGACGCCAGGTAGGCCGCCGAGATTGAGGAGCTCTGCATGAGTGAACCAGTACCACCTATCCACGAGCACAGCGGCGCCTCTACGCCGCAGCCGGCCTGACGGGGGGAAGGCGATGACGGCACGCGAGGTCGGCCGCAGCGGAGTGCGAAAGTTGCTGCAGCGCACGGGATTGGTCGACGAATCGACTACGGCGTTGGGTACCGATCCGCAAGCGGTGACCCAACTGCTGGATGCCGATTGGTTCGGCGAGCGGCTCGAGGCGCTGGCCGAAGAGCTCGGGCGCGATCCCGAGAGCGTACGGGTCGAAGCCGCGGGCTATCTGCGCGAGGTGGCGGCCTCGCTGGACGAGCGCGCGGTGCAGGCGTGGCGCGGGTTCAGCCGGTGGCTGATGCGGGCCTACGACGTGCTCGTCGACGAGGACCAGATCGCGCAGTTGCGTTCGCTGGATCGGAAGGCGACGCTGGCGTTCGCGTTCTCGCATCGGTCCTACCTGGACGGGATGCTGCTGCCCGAGGAGATCGCGGCCAACCGCCTGTCGTCGGCATTCACTTTCGGCGGCGCTAACTTGAACTTCTTCCCGATGGGCGGCTTCGCCAAGCGCACTGGGACGATCTTCATCCGGCGCCAGACCAAGGACATTCCGGTCTACCGGTTCGTGCTGCGCGCCTATACCGCGCAACTGGTGCAAAACCACACCAACCTCACCTGGTCGATCGAAGGCGGACGTACCCGTACCGGCAAACTGCGGCCACCGGTGTTCGGCATCCTGCGCTACCTCACCGATGCCGTCGACGAAATCGACGGTCCGGAAGTGTATTTGGTGCCGACCTCGATCGTCTACGACCAGCTGCACGAGGTGGAGGCGATGACCACCGAGGCCTACGGCGCGACCAAGCGCCCCGAAGACCTCCGGTTCCTGGTCCGGCTGTCCCGCCAGCAAGGGGAGCGCCTAGGCCGCGCCTACCTCGATTTCGGCGAGCCGCTGCCGCTGCGCAAGCGCCTCGAGGAGTTGCGGGCCGACCCGTCAGGCACCGGGACGGTGGTCGAACGCATCGCCCTGGATGTGGAGCACCGGATCAACCGCGCTACCCCGGTGACACCGACGGCGGTGGTGAGCCTGGCGCTGCTGGGCGCCGACCGCTCGCTGTCCATCAGCGAGGTGCTGGCCACGGTGCGCCCGCTGGCCAGCTACATCAACGCCCGCAACTGGGCGGTCGCCGGTGCCGCGGACCTGACGAACCGCTCGACGATCCGCTGGACGCTGCATCAAATGGTGAATTCGGGAGTGGTGAGCGTGTACGACGCCGGCACCGAAGCGGTGTGGGGCATCGGCGCCGATCAGCATCTGGTCGCGGCGTTCTACCGCAACACCGCCATTCACATCCTGGTCGACCGAGCGATCGCCGAGCTGGCGTTGCTGGCGGCCTCGGAAAGCGCCGAGAACTCCGGAGACGGCTTGGTGTCGCCGGCGGCCGTGCGCGACGAAGCCCTCGGGCTGCGCGAGCTGCTGAAGTTTGAGTTCCTGTTCTCGGCGCGCGCGCAGTTCGAGAGGGAGCTGGCCGACGAGGTCAGGCTGATCGGACCGGTGGAGGACACATCCAAGGAGGTCGTCGCGGCCGACGTCCGGCGCCTGCTCGAGTCGGCGGATCTGCTGCTGGCCCACCTGGTCCTGCGTCCGTTCCTGGACGCCTATCACATCGTCGCCGACCGGCTCGCGGCGCTGGAGGACGAGGCCCTGGACGAGGAGGCGTTTCTCACGGAGTGCCTGGAAGTAGGCAAGCAGTGGGAGCTGCAGCGCAGGATCGCCAACGCCGAATCGCGTTCGATGGAATTGTTCAAGACCGCACTGCGGCTGGCTCGGCATCGTGAACTGGTCGACGGCCCGGATCAGGCTGACATCGCCAAGCTGCGCCGGGAGTTCGCCGACGAGGTTGCGACGGCGTGCCGACGTGTCAACGTGATTGCGGAACTGGCCCGGCGCCAGGAATAGCAGCTGAGACGCTGCTCGCGGCGGCATGGCACCATTAACCGGTGTCCGCCGAACTGAGCCAGAACCCTCGCGAGTTGCCGCTGTCCGCGGCTGACATCGATGGCGCGGCGAAGCGAATTGCTCCGGTGGTCACCCCGACGCCCCTGCAGTACAGCGACCGGTTGTCGGAGATCACCGGCGCGAACGTATACCTCAAGCGGGAAGACCTGCAGGTGGTGCGCTCCTACAAGCTTCGCGGCGCCTACAACCTGTTGGTTCAGCTTTCCGACGAGGAGCTGGCCGCCGGCGTGGTGTGCTCGTCGGCGGGTAACCACGCGCAGGGCTTCGCCTACGCATGCCGTTCGCTGGGGGTGCACGGCCGCATCTATGTGCCGGCCAAGACGCCCAAGCAGAAGCGCGACCGGATCCGCTACCACGGGCGGGAGTTCATCGAACTGATCGTGGGCGGCTCGACGTACGACCTGGCCGCCGCCGCGGCCCGCGACGACGTCGCACGCACCGGCGCCACGCTGGTGCCGCCCTACGACGACCTGCGCACCATGGCCGGTCAGGGCACCATCGCCGTCGAGATCCTGGACGCCCTGGGTGACGAGCCGGATTTGGTGGTGGTGCCCGTCGGCGGCGGCGGCTGCATCGCCGGCATCACCAGCTACCTGGCCGAGCGAACGTCGAACACCGCGGTGCTGGGTATCGAGCCGGCAGGGGCCGCCGCGATGATGGCCGCGCTGGCGGCCGGCGAGCCGGTGACTCTGGAGCACGTCGACCAGTTCGTCGACGGCGCCGCTGTGGCGCGCGCGGGGACGCTGACCTATGCCGCGCTGGCCGCGGCCGGGGACATGGTGTCGATCACGACGGTCGACGAAGGCGCGGTATGTACCGCGATGCTCGATCTGTACCAGAACGAGGGCATCATCGCCGAGCCCGCGGGCGCACTGTCGGTGGCGGGTCTGCTCGAGGCCGACGTTGAACCCGGCTCGACCGTGGTGTGCCTGATCTCGGGTGGCAACAACGACGTATCCCGCTACGGCGAAGTGCTGGAGCGTTCCCTGGTCCACCTGGGCCTCAAGCACTACTTCCTCGTCGACTTCCCCCAGGAGCCGGGCGCACTGCGGCGGTTCCTCGACGAGGTGCTCGGGCCCAACGACGACATCACCCTGTTCGAGTACGTCAAGCGCAACAACCGGGAGACCGGTGAGGCACTCGTCGGTATTCAATTGGGTTCTGCAGCGGATCTCGATGGCCTGTTGGGTCGCATGCGGGCGACCGAGATGCACGTCGAAACCCTGCTCCCGGGTTCCCCGGCCTACCGTTACCTGCTGCTCTGATGCCGAGCAGACGCTAAGACCCCTCATAATCGCGCAAAACGGGGGCCTTCGCGTCTGCTCGGCGGTTCACCGGAGATACGACGGCATCGGGGTAGCCGGGTCGAGGTCGCCGTCGGGAAGGGGAGTCCCGGCGGCCAGGCCCACCGGCACCACCCCGGCCCAGTAAGGCAAGGTCAGGTCTTCGGCGTCATCGGCTACACCCCCTTGGCGGACCTTGGCGGATACCTCGACCAGATCCAGCGCGAGCACCGCCGTCGCGGCGAGTTCACGGGCGTTCGGAGGTCGGCAGTCGTCGGCCCGGCCGGCCCGGATGTGGTCGAGGACCGCGTGCAGCGCCCGCTGTTTCTCGTCAGGATCATCAACAATGCGCGCAGTGCCGACCGCGACGACCGAGCGGTAGTTCATCGAGTGGTGCATCGCCGACCGGGCCAGCACGAGTCCGTCGATCAGTGTGACGGTGACGCATACCGGCATGCCGGACAACCGGGCCGCCAACATAGGGCCACTGCCCGAGGAGCCATGGATATAGAGCGTTTCGTCGATGCGCGTGTGGATGGTCGGCAGCACCACGGGACGACCGTCGCTGACATAGCCGAGGTGGCAGATCAGCGACTCGTCGAGGATCCGGTGCACGGTCTCCCGGTCGTAGTGCGCGCGATCCCGGTAGCGGGTCGGCGTCGTGCGTGGGGTGGGGTGATACGCCGTGTCCATCAGCTTGCCTTCGCTTTTGTCCTAGTACATAATAAACACCGTGCCAGTACGATACAGCATCACCGGGACGGGTGCCGAGTCGATTGCCGCGAGCATCGAAGAGGGCATCTCTGAGGGCGCCCTGGCGCCGGGTGATCCGCTGCCGTCGATTCGGGAGGTCGCGGCTCAACTCGGGGTCAACGCCAATACCGTGGCCGCCGCATACCGACTGCTGCGCGAGCGCGGGGCAGTCGAGACCGCGGGCCGGCGCGGCACCCGGGTGCGTAATCGACCGGCCACCACGCCGCGGTCGTTGCTCGGACTCGCGGTGCCCGAGGGCGCCCGCGACCTGTCGACCGGCAATCCCGATCCCACGTTGTTGCCCATCGCCACTGTGCAGTTGGCTCCGGGCAAGCAGGATCGCCCACTGCTCTATGGGCAGTCGGCGATGTCGGCGGAGTTGGTCGACCACGCCCGCGCGGACCTGAGCGCTGACGGGGTGCCGGCCGAGCATCTGGCGGTGACCAGCGGTGCGCTCGACGGTATCGAGCGGGTGCTCAGTGCCCACTTGCGCCCGGGTGACCGGGTTGCGGTCGAGGACCCGGGGTGGGCCAATCTGCTCGATCTCGTTGCGGCACTGGGACTTTCCCCCGAGCCGGTCAAGGTGGACGATGAGGGGCCGGTGGTGCTCAGCATGGCGCGAGCGCTGCGCCGCGGCGTTAAGGCTGTCATCGTCACCACCCGCGCGCAGAACCCGACCGGCGCCGCGCTGTCCAAGGAACGCGCCAAGGCGCTGCGCAGTCTGTTGGCCGCCAAGACCAGCGACGTGCTGGTCATCGAGGATGACCACTGCGCCAGAATCTCCGGTGTGCCGCTGCACGCCCTGGCCGGGGCGACGCGGCGCTGGGCTTTCGTCCGGTCGGTGTCCAAGGCGTACGGCCCGGACCTGCGCCTTGCCGTGCTGGCCGGAGACCGTAGGACCATCGAACGGGTGCATGGACGACTGCGGCTGGGGCCAGGGTGGGTGAGCCGGCTGTTGCAGGACCTCGCCGTGCGCATGTGGTGCGACGGCGCGGCGACCGAACTCGTCCACCAGGCCAGAGGGCGTTATGCCCACAACCGCGCCGCGCTGCGTGACGCACTGGCCGAGCGCGACGTAAAGGCGCATGGGCGTTCCGGGCTGAACGTCTGGGTCCCGGTGCCCGACGAGACGGTCGCCATCACCCGGCTGCTCAACGCGGGCTGGGCGGCCGCACCGGGAACGCGGTTTCGGATGGACACGCCACCGGGCATGCGCATCACCGTCGCAGATCTCAAGGACGACGAGATCGAGCCACTGGCCGACGCCATCGCCGAGGCTATCCATGGCACCGGGCCCGCCGGCGTGTGAGCGCGGGGCTTTAGACGAGCAGCCAGACGAACATCGTGACGTAGACGAGGAAGTGGGCCACCGACAGCGCCAGCGCGGCGATCGCCACGCCGCGACCTTCGCGGTCTCCGGACTCGGTGTGGGCCAGCGCGTTCATCGCGAGCGGGACGGTGACCAGTGCGGCCGGGACGAAGGGCAACAGGAATTGCAGGATGGCCACCGTCAGGCTGAAAACGGCACGGCGGTTGACGTTGCGCCGCTGCGGCGCAAAGACGGAGAAGGCCAGTGCCGGGCTGATGGTGGTCATGTCGGGAAGTACCTGCCCTCTCGCTCGTGGAACTTTTGTGACGACAGCGTCGCGCAGGGTGCTTGGAGGATCCTTGGAGACTTGCTGAGCAGACGCAAAAGCCCCGTGGAGCGTTCGCTCCACGGGGCTTTTGCGTCTGCTCGCGCGGGCTAGGCCCGGACTATTGCGAAGGAGTGTCCGGGGAGCTCGGTCGCCTGGTCGCCGATCTGCGGGGCGTCCCAGGCCGACACCAAGTCACCGCTGACCGGCACGGTCGCCGGCTCGGCGCCGAGGTTGCATGCGATGGCCAGCCCGCCGCGACGCAGCACGATCCAGCGCTGATCTTCGTCATAGTCGACGACGAGGTGGTCCAGCCACGGGTCGGCCAAGTCGGGCTCGGTGTGCCGAAGGGCGATCAGCTCCCGGTACACCGCCAGCAGCCTGGCGTGCTCACCGCCTAAAATCTCGTCCCACTTCAGTTTGGAGCGCTCAAACGTCTGCGGGTCCTGGGGATCCGGAATCTCATCGGCGTCCCAGCCGTGCTCGGCGAACTCCGCCTTGCGCCCATCCCGGGTGGCCTGTGCCAGCTCCGGCTCGGGATGGGAGCTGAAGAACTGGAACGGGGTGGACGCGCCCCACTCCTCGCCCATGAAAAGCATTGCGGTGTAGGGAGAACCGAGTACCAGGGCGGCTTTGACGGCCAATTGCCCCGGGGTCAGGTTCTGCGACGGGCGGTCCCCGAGGGCGCGATTGCCGACCTGGTCGTGGGTACATGTGTAGGCCAGCAACCGGGTTGCCGGGATCCCGGACTGCTCGGTGGTGTCCAACGGGCGTCCGTGCCTGCGCCGACGGAACGACGAGTAGGTGCCGGCGTGGAAGAAGCCGTGGCGCAGCGTCTGAGCCAGCGTTGCCACGGTCCCGAAATCGCCGTAGTAACCCTGCCGTTCGCCCGACACCGCGGTGTGGATTGCGTGGTGAATATCGTCGGCCCACTGCGCGGTCAGTCCGTAACCGCCTTGCTCGCGCGGAGTGATCAGGCGCGGGTCATTGAGGTCGCTCTCGGCGACCAGGGCCAGCGGCCGGCCCAATTGTCTTGACAGCCAGTCGGTTTCGGTAGCGAGCTCTTCGAGCAGGTGGACGGCGGTGAGGTCGACCAGCGCGTGCACCGCGTCCAGTCGCAGGCCGTCGGCGTGAAAGTCGCGCATCCACCGCAACGCACACCCGATGATGTAGCGGCGCACCTCGTCGGAGTCGGCGTCGGCGATGTTGATGCCCTCGCCCCACGGGTTGCTGGCCGAGGACAGATACGGCGCGAATTTCGGCAGGTAGTTACCCGAGGGGCCGAGGTGGTTGAACACCGCATCGATGAGAACCCCCAGACCCCTCGCGTGGCAGGCATCCACCAACCTGACCAGGCCGTCGGGACCGCCGTAGGGCTCGTGCACGCTGTACCAGAGCACGCCGTCGTAACCCCAGCCGTGGGTGCCGGCGAAGGAGTTGACCGGCATCAGCTCGACGAAGTCGACACCGAGATCCACCAGATAGTCCAGCTTGGCGATGGCGGAGTCGAAGGTGCCGTCGGCGGTGAAGGTGCCGACGTGCAGTTCGTAGATCACTGCTCCCTCCACTGACCGGCCGGCCCAGTCGCCGTCGGTCCACGCTGCCGTCGACGGGTCCCAGAGCTGGGAGCGCTCATGCACGCCGTCAGGCTGCCGGGGTGAGCGGGGGTCCGGGAACACGGTCGGGTCGTCGTCGAGCAGGAACCCGTAGCGGGCGTCCGGTGGCGCATCCACGTCGGCGTGCCACCAGCCGTCGTCGGAGCGGATCATGTCGTGCACGTCACCGTTGACGTCTAGGCGCACCAGCTCGGGTTTGGGCGCCCACACTTTGAATTCAGTCATCGAGACGCTCCAGCAGCACTACGGGCAAGTCGCCGAACAGTTGGGTGGCCGACGTCGGCCCGCTGGCCATGGCGCCGGTCAGCCGGTCGGTCCACGATCCTTCGGGCAGCGGCAACACCGTGTCGCCCCAGCCGGTATCGGCCAGGGCCACCGTCCAGCGGGTCACCGCCACCAGGATGCCGGGACCGCGGCGAAACGCCACGATGTGGTCGGCGGCCTGCCCGGCGGCCAGCACCGGTACGTAGTCGCCGTGCAGGAAGCAGTCCGGCCGTGAACGCCGCAGCCGCAGCGCCGTCGTGACGACGCGGATCTTGGGATGTTGCAACTCCGTCAACGCGCTGCGGCGGGTTGGGTAGTCGACTTCGCGTCGGTTGTCTGGGTCGACCAGGCTGTCGTCCCACAATTCGGTGCCCTGGTAGACGTCAGGGATGCCCGGCACGGTCAGTGCGAGCAGCTTCTGGCCCAGCGCGTCACTGGCGCCGTGCGGGTTGAGCTGGCCCACGAGCTTGGTCAATTCACCGGCCACCGGTCCATCCAGCACCGCGTCCAGCCACCGATGCACGGCCGCTTCGAACTCCGAGTCCGGGTCGTTCCACGACGTGTGCTGCGCCGCCTCCCGGATCGCCTTCTCGGCGTAGGCATGCAGCCGGTCGCGCAACTGGCCGGTGACCTCGCCGCTCACCGGCCAGACGCCGAAGATGTTCTGCCACAGGAACTGTCCGGTCGCGCGATCGGGGGAGGGGGCATGACTCTCCCAACGCCCGACGAATTCTCCCCACAGCGACGGCACCTGCGAGAGCACACCGATGCGGGCCCGGACGTCTTCGCCGCGTTTGGTGTCGTGAGTGGTCAGGGTCGTCATGGCTGCCGGCCACAGCCGCGCCCGGGTGGCCGAACTCTGATGGAACTCGGCGACGCCGACTCCGAACCGGTGCGGTTCACCGCCGACCTCGTTGAGTGACACCAGGCGGGCGTCGCGGTAGAACAGGCAGTCTTCGACCGCCTTCGCGGTGACCGCGCCGCACAACTGCTGCAGGCGGGTGGCGGGCTCACCGCCGTGCGCCAGCGCCGCCGCCACCACGGCCAGCGCCGGACCCAGATCGGGTTGCGCCGCCTCGGTTTTCGCCAGCGCTGCGGGCAGCATCGCCGACAATCCCAGGTAGTCGCAGCGGTAGACATCGATGTGGGTCAGTAACGCGGCCACCGCGTCGGGCAGTCGCGGGTCGTCGGCACCGGCGGTCGCCACGATGGCGCGCCGCAACCGGGCCAATTCGCTGGCCAGGGTGTCGGTCGCGGCACGAATCTTCAGCTGCGCCAACATCTCCGGCATCGCGCCGTAATCCACACCGGCGGACTCGACGAGTTCGGTCAGGGCGGCCGCCCCGCGCGGATCGACGAAGACCCCGCCCACTTCCCGCAGCACGTCGTAGCCGGTGGTGCCCGCGACCGGCAGGGTAGGCTCCAACGCCTCGTCGACGGCGAGGATCTTCTCGATCACGATCCAGGCGTCGGGTCCCACCAACTCGCGCAGCCAGATCAGATAGCTTGCCGGATCGGCCAATCCATCGGGATGGTCAATGCGCACCCCGTCGACGATCCCCGCGCTGAACCAGCGCCCCACCTCGGCGTGGCTGGCATCAAAGACGCTTCGATCCTCCTGACGCAACCCGGCCAATGACGTGATGGAGAAGAACCGGCGGTATCCGACGATCCCGTTGCGCCAGCCCACCAGACGGTAGTGCTGCCGCTCATGCACCTCCGGGCCGGGGCCGTCGCCGCTGCCGGGGGCGATCGGAAGCGCCAGATCACCCAGTCGCAACAGGTCGCCGTCCACGGTCAGATCGGCGACATCGGCGTCAGAGCCCAACAGAGGCAATACGATTCGTCCCGCGTCGTCCAACGTCCAGTCGATGTCGAAGAAGCCGGCGTATTCCGAGTCACGCCCGTGCCGCAGCACATCCCACCACCAGGCGTTCTGCGCCGGCTGGTCGATGCCGACGTGATTGGGAACCACGTCGATGACCAGGCCCATGCCGCGTGCCCGCGCCGCCTTTGACAGTCGCGCCAGCCCGTCGGGGCCACCCAGGTCAGCAGACACCGTGGTCGGGTCGGTCACGTCGTAGCCGTGTGACGATCCGCCGACCGCGGTCAGGATCGGGGACAGGTACACGTGGGACACCCCGAGTTCGTCGAGGTAGTCCAACAGGCCTTCGGCGTCGTCGAGGGTGAACGCAAAACCGCTAGACGCACCGCGAAGCTGCAACCGGTAGGTTGCTGATATCGGAAAGGTCATGTGTCACAACGTCTTACGCAAGATGAGGACAGAACGGCCGGGCAGGGCGACCTCGTCGCCCTCCTCGACCACCCGTTCGGCCACGCCGGTCGGGTGGGTCGTGTCCAGCTCTACTGTCCATTGCTGTGCATAGTCGCCGTGTGGCATGACAAAAGTGACTTCCTGATCGTGGGCGTTGAAGCACAGCAGGAACGAGTCATCGACGATGCGTTCGCCACGGCGATTCGGTTCGGGTAGGGCCTGGCCATTGAGAAACACCGCGATGCTCTTGCCGAAGTCGTTGTCCCAGTCCTGTTCGGTCATCACCTGGCCGGAAGGCGTCAACCAGGCGATGTCGTGACTGTCGGCTTCGCCGCTGCGGATGGGCCGGCCCTTGAGGAAACGACGCCGGCGGAACACCGGATGCTTCCTGCGCAGCCGGGTCACCTTGCGGGCGAAGGCCAGCTGGTCGGCGTTCTTCTCGACCAACGACCAATCCATCCAAGACAACTCGGAGTCCTGGCAGTAGACGTTGTTGTTGCCCGACTGGGTCCGGCCGATCTCGTCGCCGTGAGAGATCATCGGAGTGCCCTGGCTGACCATCAGGGTCGCCCAAAAGTTGCGCATCTGCTGGCAACGCAGGGCGATGATGTCCGGGTCGTCGGTGGGACCCTCCACGCCGCAATTCCAGGACCGGTTGTGGCTTTCGCCGTCACGGTTGTCTTCGCCGTTGGCGGCGTTGTGTTTTTCGTTGTAGGACACCAGATCTTGCATGGTGAAACCGTCGTGCGCGGTGACGAAGTTGATGCTGGCGCCGGGACGCCGGCCGGTCGCTTCGTACAGGTCCGACGACCCGGTCAGCCGGGAAGCAAACTCGCCTAGGGTTGCGGGCTCGCCCCGCCAGTAGTCGCGCACAGTGTCGCGGTATTTCCCGTTCCACTCGGTCCACAAACCTGGGAAATTTCCGACCTGGTAGCCGCCTTCGCCGACATCCCACGGTTCGGCGATCAACTTGACCTGGCTGACCACCGGATCCTGCTGAACCAGGTCAAAAAACGCTGACAGCCGGTCGACGTCATAGAACTCGCGGGCCAGGGTGGCCGCCAGGTCGAACCGGAAGCCGTCGACATGCATCTCCAGCACCCAGTAGCGCAACGAATCCATGATCAACTGCAGGGTGTGCGGGTGCCGAACATTGAGGCTGTTGCCGGTGCCGGTGAAATCCTTGTAGTGGCGAAGGTCACCGTCGACCAGGCGGTAATAGGCGGCGTTGTCGATGCCGCGGAAGTTGATGGTGGGACCGAGGTGGTTTCCCTCGGCGGTGTGGTTGTAGACGACATCGAGGATCACCTCGATGCCGGCCTCATGGAAGGTGCGCACCATCGCTTTGAACTCGGCGACGGCTCCGCCCGGTTTACGGGTCGCCGCGTATTGGTAGTGCGGGGCCAGGAAGCCGAATGTGTTGTAGCCCCAGTAGTTTCGCAGACCCAGGTCCACCAGCCGATGGTCGTGCAGGAATTGGTGCACCGGCATCAGCTCGATGGCCGTGACGTTCAGTGACTTGAGGTGGTCGATGATCACCGGATGCGCCAGGCCGGCGTAGGTACCGCGCAGCTCGTGCGGGATGCCTGGATGAGTCTGAGTCATCCCCTTGACGTGGGCCTCGTAAATGATCGTTTCGTGGTAGGGCGTGCAGGGCGCCCGGTCCGATGCCCAGTCGAAGAACGGGTTGATCACCACGCTGGTCATGGTGTGGCCCAGGGAGTCGACCATCGGGGGAGTGCCCGTTTCGGACGGGTCCTGGGCCGCCACCGCCAGGTCGTAGGAGAACAGCGCCTGGGTGAAGTCGAAGTCGCCGACGAACGATTTGCCGTATGGATCGAGCAGCAACTTGCTCGGATCGCATCGGTGGCCGGCGGCCGGGTCGAACGGTCCGTGCACCCGGAACCCGTAGCGCTGCCCCGGGGTCACCGTGGGCAAGTAGCAGTGCCAGATGTAACCGTCGACCTCGTCGAGATTGATCCGGGTCTCGCTGCCGTCCCGTTCGATCAGGCACAACTCGACCTTGTCGGCGACTTCGGAGAACAACGAAAAGTTGGTCCCGGCACCGTCGTAGGTGGCTCCGAGGGGAAATGGCGCACCGGGCCACACCGTCACCAATTCGGGTGAGCCATCAGCGCCGTCGTATGAACCTTCGTTCTCACGCTCCGTCGGCGGCATCACTAGACCTTATCCGTGTCGGGCATCCCCGGGTGGCGTGTCACCACCAACCGGTGACCGCGGCGATCTGCCGACCCAGCTCGGGGGCCAGCGTGCGCATGTAGGTCGGGGTCAAATGGTGCGGATCGCGGTAGATCAACACGTTTCCCTCGACCGCGCGACAGGTGTCGGGCCGGCAGATCGCGTCCGACAGGTCGATCGGCTTCAAGAGCGGGAACTGTGCGACGAAGTCCAGCGTGCCGTTGTGCTCGGACAGCAGATCCGAGCGCTTCACCCCACACGACTCGCCGTTGCGGGCCTTGGCCAGGCAGTCCGCTGGATTGAAAGGTTGACCGTCCTTGACCAGCCAGGGCGTATCGCGCACACCGAGGATTGGAATGTTGTTGTCAGACAACGTCTGCCATATCCCGATGTAGGTGGCGGGCATCACGTCACCGGACTTGATGTTCCAGGGCCGGGTCGAGGTGGTGAACACATAATCGGGACGATCGTTGACCAGCTTGGCCATCGTCGTCTCCACCCACTGCCGACACTGTGGGTAGGGCGCGTTGTTACCCATGATCAGCGGGACCTGCTCGGTGGACAGCGCGCAGCCCATCTTGAGGTAGGTCACCACCCTGAAGTGGTGCAGCCGGCCCAGCAGATCCAGCGCGGGCAACCAGTGTTCGGCGTGCGAGCCGCCGGCCAACGCAATCGTCCGAGGGGCGTCGGTGTCGCCATAGGTGCAGTTGACCACCGTCGGATTGACGAAGTCGCTGATGCACCCGTCCCTGGTGGATGCGGGAAGGTCTTCTTTGACTTCCAGCACGGTGGGCCGCATCCGCAGTTTGGGCACCCGCACGTGGTTGACCAACGCGCGAGCGCCCGGATAGTCGGCAGAACTCAGGCCGCTGAGCTCCTTGCCGCCGGCGCGCTCGGCGACCAGATGCTCGCGCCACGTGAATGACGTGGCCGTGAGGGTGACCCCCAGCAGCGCCACCACCGATCCCAGCGCGATCGTCGGTCGGCGCAACCGCAGTTGCCACGGCACCGGTGCGGCCGGCGCGGCCGATGCCCGGTAACGCAACGGGTCCTCGACGTGGCGGGTGGTGAGATACGCCAGCACGCCCGACACCAGCAGCACGCCGGTGCCCTCGAGGAAGTTGGCGTGGTGGTGACCGGTGTAGGAGAGCCAGAAGATCAGCAGCGGCCAATGCCACAAGTACAGGGAGTAGGCCATCGCCCCCAGCGTCACCAGCGGTCCGACGGCCAGCACCCGGTTGGGCAGGGGCATGCGGCCGCGGGTAGCCGGGTCGGCGGCCATGTTGGCCCCCGCCAAGATCATCAGCATCGCGGCGCCCACCGGGACCAGCGCCCACGGGCCAGGAAACTCCTTGACGCCGTCGATCAGGGCGCCGCACGACAGGATCGTCGCCAGCGCCACCGTGGCGACCGCCGTCCGCAGCCACATTGGCCACCGGACGTAGGGGACGACCGCGCCCACCAGCGCGCCCAATAGCAGCTCCCAGGCCCGGGCGAAGCTGTTGTAGTAGGCGGTCGCCTGGTACGCGTTGTGGGCGATGACCGCGTAGACGAACGAAGCGACCGTCAGCGCGCTCAGCAGCCCTACGAATACGGTCCGCAGGTGTCTGCCCAGTGGCTTGCGGAGCAGGTAGGTGAGGGCGGCGATCACCAGCAGGAACGCCACGTAGAACTGACCCTGCACCGACATCGACCAGATGTGCTGCAACGGGCTGACCGCTTCACCGGCGCGCAGGTAGTCCGCCGCCGAGTTGGCTAGTTCCCAATTCTGGTAGTAGCCCAGGCTGGCCAGGCTCTGATCGGCGAACGCTTCCCACCGGGTCTGGGGCTGGATCAGCACGGTGAGGAGCGCGCACGCGGCCAGCACCACCACCAGCGCCGGCAGTAACCGGCGGATCAGCCGAACCACCTCGGTCGCCGGAGACAACTTTCCGCCCAGCCCGGCCCGCAGCACCTTGCCGCCGAAGAAGAACCCCGACAACGCCAGGAACACGTCCACTCCGCCCGACACCCGGCCGAACCAGATGTGGAACACGGCAACCAGAGCGATTGCAATGCCACGCAGCCCGTCCAGATCGTGCCGGTAGAAGCCCGAGGAACGCGTGCCCATGCCGCCGGACTGCGCGGTGGCAGCCGGGCTCTGGGGCAGGGTCGGCGTCGGCATGGTCACCGCTAACTTACCGAAAACCGCCGCCTGCTCCTTTGCGGAGCAAGCGGCGGCTGTGAGGAGAACCTGGGGAGCTGCCCGGGTTTACCGCGGGGCGGTGACGGCAGGTGCCGGTTGCGCCGGCAGCAGCTGCAGCGGCGGCTGGGGCGTCGGTACCAGCGGGGCCGGCGGCTGGGGGATCACCTGCTGCAGCGGTGGCACCTGGGCCTGTTGCTGCAGCGGCGCCTGCTGGACCGGAGCCTGCTGGCCGGGAATCGTTTGGGCCGGAGCCTGCTGGCCGGGGATCGTTTGGGCCGGGGCTTGCTGGCCCGGGACGGTCTGGCCGGGGACGGTCTGGCCTGGGACGGTCTGGCCTGGGACGGTCTGGCCTGGGACGGTCTGGCCCGGGACGGTCTGGCCCGGGACTGCCTGAGCCGGGGCTTGCTGACCGGGCACCGTCTGGGCCGGGGCTTGCTGGCCGGGGACCGTCTGGGCGGGGGCCTGCGGCGCCGGCTGCACCGGTCCCGTCTGCAACGAATTGGTCCCCAGAATCCGCACCAGGTACGGCGCCATGCCGCTGCTGCGCACCGGCGAGACCTGCACGACGTCGCCGACCTCGAGCATCTGACCGTTGCCCAGGTACATCGCGACGCTCTGGGTGCCCTCGGGGCCGTAGAAGATCAGGTCAGCCTTGCGGGCCTGTTGCGGAAGAACCTTCTCGCCGACCCGGTACATCTGGCCGGAGGAGCGTGGCAGCTTGAGCCCGGCGCCGGCGTATGCGTACTGGATCAGGCCCGAGGCGTCGAAGCCGACGGTGTTGATGCCCGAACCGGTGCCCCGGGTGGGGCCGGTGACACCGCCGCCGGCCCACGAGAACGGGACGCCGCGTTGCGAGAGTCCGCGCGCGATCACCGTGTCGGCCACCTGTTGGTAGTCATTGCTGCGGGTGTAGGGATCTGCGGAGGCTATGCCCGCGGCAGTCGCCATCGGCGCCACGAACATCACCAGCCCGATCGCGAAGGCGTAGACGCGTTTCATTTCGTTCCCTCGTTTCCTGGGGCCCGGGTGGCCCCTCTGTGCCTCAGCGCGGTGACCGCGCGCATCCGCGCCGTTCAGTGCGAAGGGCCGCCTCTTCGGGGCCGAGCGCCGCTGGACTTGATGGTGTGAGGCCCTGGAGGGTCAGCCCGAGTGAATCACACCAGTCACTACAGACACTTTGACAACAGAGGTAAGTAGGCGCCAGAGCGGCGAAACATTATTTGTAGGACCGTGACCCGACGGTGATGGGGAGGATCAATCTCGTGATGGCAGTTGTGATTTCGGTCTCAAAGATGATGCCGCCGCGTGATGTTGCCCCGGCGACTTCAGCGCCCGAACGTGTTGCTGAAATCGGTCAGGGCGCGGCCCACTACCGAGGCGAGGCTCAGTACGGCCACCGCGACGATTGGCCAGAAGGACATGAACCAGCCCTTCACCAGCGACACGAACGGGCCCAGCAGGGCGGCGGTTCCGGCCGCCCCGATGCCGCCCCACACCAGTGGGTAGATGTAGTAATTGACGCCGAACGGCACCATCGGGCAGTCCTCGCCCTGGCAGACGTTGTCGGTGAAGGAGAACAGCCGGGTGGGCCAACTGGTCAGCGTCACCGCGGCGATCAGCAACCCCAGCAGCACGAACATGGTGACGACGTCCCAGGGGACCAGGCGCAGTCTGATCACCCGCGGTGCGGCCGCTTCCTTCTCCAGGTCCTTGCCCGTACCGCGGTACTGATCGGGTGCTGCCATGCCCTGCATGCTTCCCGATGAACGGGTTTTCTGCGACCGCAACCGACTAAGGTCGGCTTTCGTGGCAACGGGCGGACAGGCGAAACCCGGGTTGACGCCCGCGCAGATCAGCGCGATCGACGCCGCTCACTTGTGGCACCCCTACAGCACGATTGGTCGCGAAGCGATACCCCCGGTGGTGGCCGTGGCCGCCCGCGGGGCCTGGCTGACGCTGATCCGCGACGGCCACCCGGTCCAGGCACTGGACGCGATGAGCTCCTGGTGGACCGCGATCCACGGCCACGGTCACCCGGTTCTGGACGCGGCGATGACCGCTCAGCTGGGCACCATGAACCACGTCATGTTCGGTGGTCTGACGCACGAGCCGGCGGCCCGGTTGGCCCAGCTGTTAACGCAGATCACCCCGGCGGGCCTGGACACCGTGTTCTTCAGCGACTCGGGATCGGTGTCGGTGGAGGTCGCGGTCAAGATGGCGCTGCAGTACTGGCGCAGCCTGAACGAGCCGGCCAAGCATCGCCTGATGACCTGGCGCGGCGGCTACCACGGCGACACGTTCACGCCGATGAGCGTCTGCGATCCCGAGGGCGGCATGCACTCGCTGTGGGCCGACGTCCTGGTTCCGCAAGTGTTCGCGCCGCAGGTGCCACGCGCCTACGACCCGGCCTACAGCGCGGCGTTCGAGGGCCAACTGGCCGAACATGCGGCCGAACTGGCCGCCGTCATCGTCGAGCCCGTGGTACAGGGCGCGGGCGGGATGCGCTTCCACGACCCGCAGTATTTGTCGGACCTGCGCGACATCTGCCGTCGGCACCGGGTACTGCTGATCTTCGACGAGATCGCCACCGGCTTCGGTCGCACCGGTGAGCTGTTCGCCGCCGACCATGCCGGCGTCAGCCCGGACATCATGTGCGTGGGCAAGGCTCTGACCGGCGGATACCTCAGCCTGGCCGCCACCCTGTGCAGCACCGATATCGCGCACGCCATCAGCGCCGGTACCGCTGGCGCCCTGATGCACGGGCCCACGTTCATGGCCAATCCGCTCGCCTGCGCGGTGTCGGTGGCCAGCGTCGAGTTGCTGCTGAGTCAGGACTGGCGGTCGGGAGTTGCCGGGCTCGCCGCCGGCCTGGCCGCTGGTCTGGAACCGGCCCGCGCGCTGCCCGGAGTCGCCGATGTTCGGGTATGCGGCGGCATCGGTGTGATCGAGTGTGAGCGGGCGGTGGATCTGGCGGTGGCGACGCCCGCGGCGCTGGACTGTGGGGTGTGGCTGCGCCCGTTTCGCAACCTGGTCTACGCGATGCCGCCGTATGTCTGCACGCCCGACGAGATCGCTCAGATCACCTCGGCGATGGTGCAGGTGGCGCGGCTCGTAGTCTGATCAGCGATGAAGTCAACCGAGACCTCTCCACTGGCCTGGCTGGAAGCGGTGGAGACGCAGCGTCGCAAGGCCGGGCTGCGCCGCTGCCTGCGGCCGCGGCCCCCGGTGAGCACCGAACTCGACCTGGCCTCCAACGACTATCTCGGCCTGTCCCAACATCCCGCCGTCATCGAAGGCGGCGTGCAGGCACTGCGGGTGTGGGGGGCCGGCGCCACCGGTTCGCGGCTGGTCACCGGAGACACCGAACTGCACGCGCAGTTCGAGGCCGAACTCGCCGACTACGTCGGCGCCGCCGCGGGTCTGGTGTTCTCCTCGGGCTATACCGCCAACCTGGGCGCCGTGGTCAGCCTGTCCGGTCCCGGCTCACTGCTGGTGTCCGACGCCTACTCGCACGCCTCGCTGGTCGACGCCTGCCGCCTGTCCCGCGCCCGGGTAGTCGTGACGCCCAGCCGAGACGTCGCGGCGGTGGAGGCGGCGCTGGCGTCGCGCGACGAGGAGCGCGCGGTCGTCGTCACCGACTCGGTGTTCAGCGCCGACGGCGCGCTCGCCCCGCTGCGCGAACTGCACGACGTGTGCCGTCGGCACCGGTCGCTGCTGATCGTCGACGAGGCACACGGCCTCGGTGTGCGCGGCGGTGGTCGCGGCCTGCTGCACGAGGTCGGGCTGGCCGGCTCGCCCGACGTGGTGGTCACCACGACGCTGTCCAAAGCGCTGGGTAGCCAGGGCGGTGTGGTCCTCGGACCGGCCGAGGTGCGGGCTCATCTGATCGATGCGGCGCGGCCGTTCATCTTCGACACCGGGCTGGCGCCGGCCGCGGTCGGTGCGGCGTTGGCCGCGCTTCAGCTCCTCAAGGCCGAACCGTGGCGGCCTTCCGCGGTACTCGGCCATGCCGCCGAACTGGCCCGGGTATGTGGCGTCCTTGAGGTTCCGCAGTCGGCGGTGGTGTCGGTGATCCTGGGCGACCCGGAGGTCGCGCTGGCCGCGGCGACGGCCTGCCTCGAAGCCGGGGTCAAGGTGGGCTGTTTCCGGCCCCCGACGGTGCCCGCTGGCACATCGCGGCTGCGACTGACCGCGCGTGCTTCCCTGAGCGCCGACGAACTGGAGCTGGCGCGGCGGGTGCTCACCGACGTGCTGCCCGCCGCCCGCCGTTGACCGTCCTGCTCGTCACCGGCACCGATACCGGCGTTGGAAAGACGATCGCGACCGCCGCGCTGGCGTCCTGCGCCCGCCAACTCGGCGTCGACGTCGCGGTCTGCAAGCCCGCCCAGACCGGCACCGCCGACGGTGACGACGATCTCGCCGAGGTGGGCCGGCTGTCCGGGGTGACCTCGCTCGCCGGCTTGGCGCGTTACCCGCTGCCCATGTCGCCGGTGGCCGCAGCCGAGCAGGCTGGGATGGCGCTGCCCAGCCGCGACGAGGTGTCGGAGTTGATCCGTGGGCTGGACAGTCCGGGGCGGTTGACGCTGGTCGAGGGGGCCGGCGGGTTGCTGGTCGAAATCGCCGCCGGTGGCGTCACCCTGCGAGACCTGGCAGTGGAGCTCAAGGCGGCCGTGCTCGTGGTGGTCAGAGCCGGTCTGGGCACCCTCAATCACAGCGCGCTTACTGTGGAAGCGCTTGCCGCACGAGACGTTCCATGCGCCGGGTTAGTGATCGGCAGTTGGCCAGCGCAGCCTGGACCTATCGAGCGCTCCAACCGGGCTGAGTTGGCCCGTATGGCGCCCGTCCGGGCGGTGTTGCCAGCTGGCGCCAGTGCCACCGGAGACTTCGCGGCAATGAGCGCGGCCGTTTTCGACGCCGACTGGGTGAGGTCTCTGGTGGACTGATGGCGCATTCCATCGAGCTGCTTTTCGACCCCGACACCGAGGCCGTCCTGCGGCGCATGTGGGACGACCTGGGCGCACTGAAAAAGGCCGGCCTGCCCATCCGCATCCCCCCGGGCCGTCCGCACGTGACGGTCGCGGTGGCTCAACGCATCGCCCCCGATGTCGACGAGCTGCTGCTTCCCGTGGCGCGAGAGTTGCCGTTGCGCTGCGTGATCGGCGCTCCGGTGTTGTTCGGCCGGGCGAACGTCGTGCTCACCCGGTT
Organism: Mycobacterium gordonae; assembly: GCF_002101675.1. GTDB lineage: Bacteria > Actinomycetota > Actinomycetes > Mycobacteriales > Mycobacteriaceae > Mycobacterium > Mycobacterium gordonae. Next base: position 60,056 of record NZ_LQOY01000248.1, read on the forward strand.
GATCGTGCCGTCACGCGAGCTGCTGGATCTGCATGCCGAGGTGCACCGGCTGTGCGGTCCGCATCTGCTGCCCGAGCCGATGCCCAATAGCCTGCCCGGGCACTGGACGGCACATGTCACGCTCGCCCGCCGGATGGATGCTGCGCATCTCAACGCGGCGCTGGCCATCGCGGGCCGGCCGGCGCAGTTCGAGGGTCAGTTCACCGGTTTACGCCGCTGGGATGGTGACCAGCGCGTCGAGTACCAGCTGGGTTAGACCCAAATGCCGCGCAGTTGGTGTTGGCGCTGTGTCGTCAACCGTCGAGGATCTGAGTGTGATGTCGGTGGTCTAGTTGGTGCGCAAACAGTCATGATGACCCCAAATGGCCTGCAGTCGAGATGTTGGCGAGATGGACGCAGCCGATCTCTTGACTTCGACATTTCCTGATTCCCGCATTTTGGATGAAGCTTTGCCTGGCAGGGTTCCGCTTGCAACGACCACCGAAACCATTCAGTAGGGAGTGGCCGATCCGTCTGAACGGCCCTCACCCAAACCACAGGAGCAGCGAGCTATGACCGCACCCGGCAATTACGGTTTGGACGGATACGAACTAAGCGCGGCCGAAATGGACGAACTAAAGTGGGCGACGTTCAGCTATGAATTCGCCTTCGATCGTTACACCCAGTTAAGGAAACTCGAGCCCGACGGGGAGTTTGACGGCAAGCCGCAAGGGAAGGCAGCATTCCGGCGGGTACGAGCGACCCAAGATGAACTGGAGCAATTAAAACAAAGGATTCGTGATCAGAGGCGGGTGAGTCCTCCAAAAGCCGAGGTAAAGCCTGATCAAATGCCCGATTGCGATCCTGTCGATGATTACGCCAAGTATGCTGACGACGTCACGGGCCGTGCTGATCGTGATGCACCCGAAGCGAGCGGGATTATCGGAAACGCAGTACGGCAATTGACATCAATGGCCGCGATGGACGGAATGCCCGGCAGCGTGGGGTAGCGGTATCCAGATGCCCCCGTGCGGCGTTGTTCACCAAGGCACCGACGAGATGACCAGCTACGTAGCCGCCGGAGCGGAATCGGCTGAAAGCATGAAGCGCCGGTGGGACGACGTGTCCGGTCCGGCTAGCGGGTGCGCGGTGACTGCCAAAAACTCTATGTCCGGCCCCGAGCCCGGGTCCACACGGGCTGGGAGCGGTTGTGCCGGGACCGCTCGGCCCATCACGTCGATCGCCCCGCCGCGCCGACTGGCCTTGGCGAAGGCGGAGCTCCGCAGCGCGGCGGCCGTGCCCGTCCGACGAAGCCGGTATGGGTTGTCAGCGACTGCCACCGGGGCTCACTCCGGCGCAAGCATCGACCACAAGCGCGGGCTAGCCATACCTGCGGCTATCACATTCGTATCGTCGTCACACGGTTGACTGCGCAGCATTGGGGTTAGCCGCCGAACAGCAGATACAAGCCCATGAACGTGTAGCCGACCATCACCAGCATCATGGTCAGCTGCCCAGTGAGCTGATTTGCCGGCGGCAGCAGTCGCAACGCTTTGTCATGCGCGGCGATGACCGCCACGATGTGCCCGGTGACCACGCAGGTAACCTTGATCGTGGACAGCACGGCGGGATGCATCGACAGGATGTAGGCGACGTGCCAGTCGCGACTGATCGGATCGGCCAGGGCGATGACGGCCTGCTGACCGCGCTCCACCAGGTAGGTGAGGTAGTGCGCGAAGATGTAACCGACCACGATGGGGATCAGCGAGTGCGCCATCTGGCCGGGCAACGCCCGGCGCTGCTCGGCATCGACTCCTCCCGTGGCCCGCGCCGCGAACGAAAACGTCAGCGCTACAACCGAAATGAACAAGATCAACCCGACGGTTCGCAGCGCCGACGACGTCACCGTCTCCGGCACCACGCGCGCCCCCCGCGTCACACCGTCGGCGAAGTTGCGCCACGTCGGCGATGCGGAGAAGCTATCGAACGCCGTCGAGCCGAGCAGGACCGCCAGCATCGCCACCACGCCCGGACGCACGGGGAGCGACGGCAGGTGGTCGAACGGGTTGCCGACGACAATCTTGCCGGTCTCGGCGTTACGCCAGAACGGCGACAGGCGGGAAACGGCCATGCTGTAGACGCCGAACGGGTCGACTCGCGCCAGCCAGCGCTGCCCGCACAGCCACGCCCCGACCAACAGCACCAGGGTGTAAATCAGCAGCCACATCTTCACCGCGAATACCGAGGCCGAGTCGGGACTGGCCAGCTCCATCCAGACGAACGCGAACAACCCCAGCGCGGCCGGACGGTAACCCCAGCTCTCGGGATAGGAGAACCGCGGCCGGGAGAGCCGCTCCGGCAGGCACCGCCGCAGCACGACGTACACCGTCCGCACCGGCGAAATGACCCGCCACACCGGCCCGAAGACCACTGAGAGCGCGACCAGCCCCACCCACAGCAGCACGTAGAACGCGCCGAGCAGGCCGTTGGCCTGCGTCTGCGGACCGAACACCCCGACCAGCAGCACCCACACCGCGAACAGCAACGCCAGGCCGGCCACCAGCCAGCGGGTGAGGCGAGCGTCGACCAGGGTGGTCATCGCGTCGGGCAACGCGTGCCCGGGCTTGCCCGGTTCGAACCGAGGCCGCTTCCAGGCCAGGGCGACCACGGCAAACGTGAACGTCAATGCCCACGCCGCACCGATCAGCGCGAACGTGTATGGGACCGGGAGATCGTTCGATCCGCCGAGGCCATGCGCCAGCACCGCCCCAGCGCCGGTCACGGCTGGACTTGAATGGTCGCAATCGTGCGCTTGAGGTGATGCAACTCGACGTCGACGTTGCCAGGCACGTCCACGCTGAACTGGAACGTCTGATTCGGCGCAGCCGCGATCTCGAACTTGTGATCAGGCACCGAATGCACATGCAGCTCGTCGGTGACGTCGCTGGTGATCCGTAGCGTGATCTGCTCTTTCACCTTGGCCTGCAGCGTGGCGTTCGTCGGAGTCACCTGACCGTTGGCGATGGTGACCTCGATCGTCAGTCCGGGGTGCGCCCCGCCACTGGTCTGGCGGTCCGGCTTCGAACTGCCCCCACAGGCGACCAGCGTGCAGGCCAACACGGCCGCCCACGCGGCGGCGAGGATGCGTGCCGTCATCGTGTCATGCCGCCCTGGGCAGGGGATGGGCTTCCTCCTCCGACCGCCGGGGCTTGGTCGTCTCGCCGTTGATGCGGCCAGCGCCCCACGTCAGCGCGGCGATCACCATCAATGTGAAAATCAGCACCAAGATAGAACCCGCCGTGAACAGCCACTCCGGCGCGTTCGGGTCCCGTTCGCGCTGCAGGATGGTGTTCTCTAGGACGAAGGGCCGGGTGATCACGGGCTGGGCCGGGATCTCGGGAGCCGGAATCGCCTCGTCGGCTGGTGCGTAGATCGGCACGGCGGTCATGGTGTAGCCGTCCTGGACGCGCAGCAGCGTCTTCCACGATCCCCAGACGGGAATGGGTTCGGTGCTGCGGTAGTGCCCCGGGCCGACTCGCTGCAGCCGGTCGATGACCAGGCCACGCTGGTTCTCCATCTTGCCCTGCCACGACGTGATCGACACCCAGTCGGGTTCGTCCTTGATCAGGTCGGGTGGGTTGATCTGGACGTCGGCGGACACCATCTGCTTCCCGGGCTCGCTGGGCAACTCGGTCAATTTGATGGTTGCGGTGTTCTTGCTCGGGATGTTGATATGCAGGCCGTTGGCTACCGCTCCGCCGATCACGACGACGGTTGCCGCGACGATCGCGATGCCGATTGCACGGCGCGGCAGGGGCTGCCCGGTGAGGACCATCCCGGTCAACGCCCCGCACAGGCCCATCATGACCGCGACGGGCACCGACATCGCCAGGGCCTCGCCCCACATGCTGGTCGGCCACGGGTAGTGATAGACCGCGCCGACCCACAGGGAACTCAGCCACAGGCCGAGGGTGCCCACCAGCAGCCCGGCCACGGCGCCGAAGGCGATCGGGCGCTTGAACAGGGGGGTGAGGGCCAGCAGCTCGACCACCAGCGCCGGTCCCAGGTAGAGCGGGAACCAGTTGATCGGGGCGCCCAGGACGGGGCCGACGGTGAAGGCCACCGCGCCGCGCAGCGCGATGGCGAACAGGGCCGCGATGATCGCCGCACCCTTGCCCAGCGTCATGCGGGCTACCACCAGAGCCAGGGCGGCCACGCCGGCGATCATCATGGGGTGGAATGCCAGGCGGAACTGCTGGACACCGAAGTCGTATTCGATCTGGTAGACCGACAAGCCGATCAGCAGTCCACCGCAGGACAGGTAGCGCAGGACCCGCACGAACGGCCTCTCGGGCGGTGCGTCCGGCAGCGCGCGCCCGCCTTCGTACTCGAGCATCAGCACCGAGAACAGCGAGAGACCGGCACCGCCGATCATCATCAGGTGCGTTGGTCCCCACAGTGTGACGTCCTGGCCGAAGATGCGGTGCCAGATGTCATCCAGCGGGAACCCCAGAAGGGCGTACATCCCGCAGCCAGCCATCAGGATGCCGCCGACGGGCGCGTGCCAGTTGTCGGTGATGCGCACCGGCGCCGGGCCGGGCTCGTCGAACGGCAGCACGATGGCGATCATGCCGCCCAGGAAGATCCCGAACAGGCCGAAGATGATGAAGTAGTGCGCCGGATTGGCCAGTGGTCCGGGGTCGCGGCCTTCCCCGATGTGCCAGCTGACGTCCCAGATGAATCCGAACAGCGCGCAGATGATCGACGACGTGTACACCAGCACCGGCAGCGCCACCCAGGACGGGCGCCGGAACTTGACTCCGAGCCAGTCCGCGAAACGCTCCAGCCAGGTGATTCGCCGGGTGCGGTGGGCCCAGCCGATGGCCAGCATGATCAAAGTGATGACCACCGCGGCAGCCGAAAGGCCGATCACCTGGTTCAGTTCGGCTCCACGAGCCGCCGGTGCCTCCGCAAGAACTGTCAATTCCACCGCGATCGCCTCCCGTTGCGCACGGCTGACTAGGACGAACCTGTAATGCCCAAATGAGGGGCTGATCAATCCTGCTTTTTGTCGGAGCTTCGCCGGTTCCGCATCGCGACATACAACACCACTCCCGCGACGATCAGCGCGGGCAGGAACGCGGGGATAGCCAGCCAGATCCCGTGGTCGGCCAGATAGGTGACGGGAGGGTTGCTCATGTCGGTTCCTATACCCGTTGTTTACGGAGTGAGCTACGTCGCGCCGGCCCGCCCGGAGAGCATCCGCCGACGCGGCGCCCGTTACCCTAACCTGAACGGATTTTCATTCGGGCTGCCACAACGACGCGGCCGTGCAACTAGATGCGGTCCGACCATGCTCGGACACGATCGACAAGCAGGGGAGTACCCGGTGACCCAAGCGCCAACTCGACCGACCAGCGACACCGGCCAGGATGGCACTGATATCGACATTTTGGCGATCGCGCGCGAGCAGGTGCTGGAGCGTGGCGAGGGCCTGAGCAAGGAACAGGTGCTGCAGGTCCTGCAGCTGCCCGACGGGCGGTTGGAAGAACTGCTCGCGTTGGCCCACGAAGTGCGGATGCGCTGGTGCGGACCCGAGGTGGAGGTCGAAGGCATCATCAGCCTCAAGACCGGCGGCTGCCCGGAGGATTGCCACTTCTGTTCGCAGTCGGGTCTGTTCCAGTCGCCGGTGCGCAGCGCGTGGCTGGACGTGCCCAGTCTGGTCGAGGCGGCTAAGCAGACGGCCAAGTCAGGGGCGACCGAGTTCTGCATCGTGGCCGCGGTGCGCGGGCCCGACGAGCGGTTGCTCGCGCAGGTGGCGGCCGGCATCGAAGCGATCCGCAACGAGGTGGAGATCCACATCGCGTGCTCGCTGGGAATGCTGGACGCCGAGCAGGTCGAGCGGCTGGCGGCGATGGGAGTGCACCGCTACAACCACAACCTGGAGACGGCCCGTTCGTTCTTCACCAATGTCGTCACCACGCACACCTGGGAAGAGCGCTGGCAAACGTTGTCGATGGTGCGCGACGCCGGCATGGAGGTCTGTTGCGGCGGGATCCTGGGCATGGGCGAGACGCTGGAGCAACGGGCAGAATTCGCCGCCGAGCTGGCCGAATTGAACCCGCACGAGGTGCCGCTGAACTTTCTGAACCCGCGCCCGGGCACCCCGTTCGGCGACCTGGAGGTGCTGCCTGCCAGCGAAGCGCTCAAAGCGGTTGGCGCGTTCCGGCTGGCGTTGCCGCGCACGATGCTGCGGTTCGCCGGTGGCCGCGAGATCACCCTCGGTGACCTAGGTGCCAAGCAGGGGATCCTCGGCGGGATCAACGCCGTGATCGTCGGCAATTACCTGACGACGTTGGGCCGTCCCGCCGAAGCTGACCTGCAACTGCTCGACGACCTGCAGATGCCGCTCAAGGCGCTCAACGCGAGCTTGTAGAAAGAGAAGCGTGGCGGGAGATTCGGGTGCTCCGGTCGGGGCCGGCGCATACAACGTCTACACCGGCGAACCGGCGGGCTCGGCCACGCCCACGGCGGCTCAGCTGGGTCTGGAGCCGCCCCGGTTCTGCGCCGAGTGCGGGCGCCGGATGATCGTGCAAGTCCGTCCCGATGGCTGGTGGGCCCGCTGCTCCCGGCACGGACAAGTGGACTCGGCCGATCTGGAGGCACGGCGATGACTGAGGTGACCGCAATTCCGGAGGTTCCGGGAGCCGTCGAGCGGCGGCCGCGCACGTCTCGGACACGGGCATTGCTCACCGTGGTGCTTGTGCTCGGTGCGGCCGGTGTGCTGGTGGGCGGGCTGTGGGCGTGGATCGCCCCGCCGATCCACGCCGTGGTGGCGGTGAGCCGCAAGGGCGAGCGGGTGCACGACTATCTGGGCAGCGAATCGCAGAACTTTTTCGTGGCGCCGTTCATGTTGCTCGGTCTGCTGGGCGTGCTGGCGGTGGTAGCGGCCGTGGCGGCGTGGCAGTGGCGCGAGCATCGGGGGCCGCAGATGGTCGTCGCGCTCACCATCGGGCTGATCGGCGCCGCCGCGGCCGCCGCGGGCGTGGGAGCGCTGCTGGTCCTGCTGCGTTACGGCGCACTGAACTTCGATACGGTGGCACTTGCCTCCGGCGACCACAATGTGACCTACGTCAGGCAGGCGCCGCCGGTGTTCTTCGGTCACCTGCCGGTGCAGATCGCCGCGACGCTGCTCGCGCCGACGGCCGTCGCGGCTTTGATCTACGCCCTGGCCGCGACCGGGTCGGTGCGTGACGACCTGGGCGGCTATCCGCCCGTCGACCCGCGCCCGGCCGTGGTGCCGCCGCCCGTCCCGACCGGCCCGGCAACCCCTTAAAGCGGACGCCGGTGGATTTTCCTGCCGGTGATGACCTTGGCCGCGATCACCGCGAGCCGCGCCATGCCGGCGTAGGTCATCGGGTTGAACATGGTGGGCCAGGTGGTCCGGATGAGGTGGTCGGTGATGGGGCGACCGGCGAACCGGTCGATGAGCCAGCGCAACGCCATCGGCGACGACAGCGGGTGCAGCAGCATGTGCTCGTTGAACGCGTCGCGGTGGTAGGTGACGTCGGCGCCCCCCGCTGAGTAGGAGTCGGCCAGCGCGTCGATGTCGTCGACGCCGATGAGGTAGTCGTGCACGGCCTGCACGATTAGCACCGGCGGCGTCGGCACCGCGACGCCCAGGGTGGTGCTGTCGAAGACATGCGTCACCGCGGGGGTGGCCAGGATGTCCTCCAACGGCTCGTCCAGGTAGTCGGCCATGTTCTTCTTGGCCATTGAGATGACGGCTTCCGCGGTGGTCATCCGCTCCATGCTTTCCAGCATGGCCAGGCCGTCCTCGTTGGCGTGTTCCTTGATCACCGCATCGAGGTCCGGGTAGGCGTGGGTCAGTGCGGCCACCACCATCGCGGGCAGACCCGCGAGCAGGCTGCCGTTCAGCCGCTTGAACGTGTTCCCCAGGTTGCCAACGGGCGAACCCAGCACGGCGCCGACGATGTCGAGTTCCGGCGCGTATTCGCCGCACATCTCCGCGGCCCACGCGCTGGCCAATCCGCCACCGGAGTAGCCCCACAGGCCGATCGGCGCGGACGGCGGCACGCGCAGCCGCTCCGAATTATGCACCGCCCGCAGCCCGTCGAGCACGCGGTATCCGGGCTCGTACGGGGTGCCCCACAACCCGTGCAGGCCCTCGTGGTCAGGTACCGACACCGCCCATCCTTCGGCGACGGCGGCGCTGATCAGCAGCAGCTCCAGCTGGGCCAGTGAGCCGACGGCCTTGGCGCGGCGCCGCAGCGCGTAGGAGGGGAAGCACCGCGACGAGATGGCGTCGATAGCGCACTGGTAGGACAGCAGCGGCATGGTCTTGCCCGGAGCGACTTCCTTCGGCATCAGCACCGTCGTCACCGTCGCCTCGGGATTGCCGTTCATGTCGGTCGTCCGGTACAGCAACTGGGTAGCCGTGCTGGACTGCGGAATCAGGCCCATGAAGGCCAGTTCGACGTCGCGGGAGCGCAGCACGGTGCCGGGCGCGGCATGCTGGAAGCCGGCAGGCGGCTGGTAGAACGGGTCGTCCGCGGGCAGCAGCGGGCGGACCTTGCGCTGCAGCTCCTCGTGCGGGGGCCGTCCGATCCATTCGGCCCCGGTTTCGCCTCCCAGCTTCGCGAGCTCCACCATTAAGGCTCCCTTCATGGCCTTCGTCGCGCCCAGCGGTCCGGATCCAGGGCTGCGGTCGGGCTAGTCACAATGCGGCGCCGGCTGCTTTTGGCGGCCAGCGCCTCTTACCAGAATCTTATTTCGCCTTATCCAACTCTTATACAAGCTAGTGTACAAACCGCCGACACGCCTAAAGCCGCACGGCGTGCCGCTTGTCACAATCCATTGTCAGCCCTGTCCTGGGGGCCTAAGAGCGGCAAATTCGTCGGTGACCCGCAGCTGGGAGTCGGTGAAGCGATAGAGCGCGGCCGGGCGCCCGCCGCTGCGGCCGGACTGGGCGATGGTGCCCGTCTGGGTGATGACCTTGCGACGGGCCAGCACGCGCTGCAGATTGGTCGCGTCGACTTGATAATTCAGTGCCGCGCCGTAGATGTCGCGCAGCGTGGATAACGCGAATTCTTTTGGCGCCAGAGCGAACCCGATATTCGTATAGGACATCTTGGCCACCAGGCGGGTGCGCGCGTGGGCCACCATCGGTCCGTGGTCGAACGCCATCGGCGGCAGCGCGTTGACCGGATGCCAGCGCGTGTCCGAGGGTAGTTCGGGCCGCGCGGGGGATGGCACCAAACCCAGGAAAGTCGAGGCGATCATCCGAACGCCCGGCACCCGCTGCGGATCGGAGAACACCGCCAGCTGCTCCAGATGGGACAACTCGCGCAGGTCGACCTTTTCGGCGAGTTGCCGGCGGACCGAGGTGGTCATGTCCTCGTCATTGCGCAGCCGCCCCCCAGGCAAGGACCACGCGCCCTTCTGCGGGTCCTGGGCACGCTGCCATAACAGCACGTTCAGCTGCGGTTTTCCGCTGCGAGGGCCATCGGTAACCATTCGAACCTGGAACACGACGGCGAGCACTTCATGGGCGGTGCTAGTATTAGGCATGTTTTCGATTGTAAGTCGAAAACCTCCTGAGGTCGAAAGGAGCCGCCATGACGGTCATGAATCGCATGGACACGCTCGGCGAGCGGCGATCGCAAGCGCGGCGAAGCCGGGCGCCGCGGGTCGGCGCCATCGGCGGTGAGCTAGCGGCCCGCATCATCAGCACGCCCACCGGGTTCACCGGGGTCGACGGCGACGCGCAATGGGCAGCCGAGATCCGTCGGCTGGCGCGCCTGCGCGGCGCCACCGTTCTGGCGCACAACTACCAACTGCCGGCCATTCAGGACGTCGCCGATCACGTGGGGGACTCACTGGCGCTGTCGCGGATCGCCGCCGAGGCGCCGGAGGACACCATCGTGTTCTGCGGCGTGCACTTCATGGCCGAAACCGCCAAGATCCTCAGCCCGGACAAGACCGTCCTGATCCCCGATCAGCGGGCCGGCTGCTCGCTGGCCGACTCGATCACACCCGACGACCTGCGCGCGTGGAAGGCCGAGCACCCCGACGCCGTCGTCGTGTCTTACGTCAACACCACGGCGGAAGTGAAGGCGCTCACCGACATCTGCTGCACGTCGTCCAACGCCGTCGACGTCGTCGCCTCCATCGACCCCGACCGCGAGGTGCTGTTCTGCCCGGACCAGTTCCTGGGCGCGCACGTACGCCGGGTGACCGGCCGCAAGAACCTGCACGTCTGGGCCGGCGAATGCCACGTGCACGCCGGTATCAACGGCGACGAGCTCGCCGAGCGGGCCCGCGCGAACCCCGACGCCGAGCTCTACGTGCATCCCGAATGTGGTTGTGCCACTTCGGCTCTGTATCTGGCCGGGGAAGGCGCTTTCCCTGCCGAGCGGGTCAAGATCCTGTCCACCGGCGGCATGCTCGACGCCGCGCACCAGACCCGTGCCCGCAAGGTGCTGGTCGCCACCGAGGTCGGCATGCTGCACCAATTACGCAGGGCGGCACCGGAAGTCGACTTCCAGGCGGTCAACGACCGCGCGTCGTGCAAGTACATGAAGATGATCACGCCCGCGGCGTTGCTGCGTTGCCTGATCGACGGCGCCGACGAGGTGCATGTCGATCCGGACGTCGCGGCGGCGGGCCGGCGCAGCGTGCAGCGCATGATCGCGATCGGCCAGCCCGGCGGTGGCGAATGACCACCCGTCCGATGTGGCGCGACAGCGCCGACGTCATCGTCATCGGTATGGGCGTGGCCGGTCTGGCCGCGGCGCTCGCCGCCCACCGCGCCGGGTCCCGGGTCGTCGTCCTGAACAAAGCGGCCAAGACGCGTGGGGTCACCGCGACCCACTACGCGCAGGGGGGCATCGCCGTGGTGTTGCCCGACAACGACGATTCCGTCGACGCCCACGTGAGCGACACACTGACGGCCGGTGCGGGACTGTGTGATCCCGACGCCGTCTACTCGATCGTCGCCGACGGATATCGCGCCGTCACCCAATTGGTCGGTGACGGAGCACGATTCGACGAAGTGGTGCCCGGCGCCTGGGACGTGACCCGCGAGGGTGGGCACTCCAAGCGACGGGTGGTGCACGCCGGTGGTGACGCCACCGGAGCCGAGGTGCAGCGCACGCTCGACCGCGCCGCCCGCACGCTGGACATCCGCAGCAGCCACGTGGCGCTGCAGATCCTGCACGACGACACCGGCGTGACGGGAGTCCTGGTGGCCCGACCGGACGGCACCGGCATTATCAGCGCTGCGTCGGTGATCCTGGCTACCGGCGGTCTCGGTCATCTCTATAGCGCCACCACCAATCCGAACGGCTCCACCGGCGACGGGATCGCACTGGGCTTGTGGGCCGGTCTGGCGGTCAGCGACCTGGAGTTCATCCAGTTCCACCCGACGATGCTGTTCGTCCCCGGCGCCCAGGGCCGGCGCCCCCTGATCACCGAGGCCATCCGCGGTGAGGGTGCAAAATTAGTTGACAGTCAAGGCAATTCGATCACCGCAGGCGTGCATCCGATGGGTGACCTGGCGCCGCGTGATGTGGTCGCGGCCGCCATCGACGCCCGATTGAAAGCGACCGGCGACCCGTGCGCCTTCCTCGACGCCCGGAGCATCGCGGGCTTCGCCGCGCGGTTCCCCACCGTCACCGCCGCCTGCCGGGCCGCCGGCATCGACCCGGTCCGCCAACCCATCCCGATCGTTCCCGGCGCGCACTACAGCTGCGGCGGCGTCGTCACCGACGTGTACGGCCACACCGAGCTGCCGGGCTTGTACGCGGCCGGCGAGGTCGCCCGCACCGGGATGCACGGCGCCAACCGGCTGGCCTCCAACAGCCTGCTGGAAGGCCTGGTGGTCGGCGGCCGCGCCGGAGAGGCGGCGGCCGCGCACGCGGCCGCCACCGGATGCCCGCGCGCCAAGATGCCCGAGCCGATAGTCCGCACCGCACTGCGGCGCGGCGACCTGCAGCAGGCGATGAGCCGGGATGCCTCGGTGGTGCGCGACGCCGACGGGTTGCGTCGGTTGGCCCACATGCTGGGCGCGGCCCCTGCGCGCGCCGTGACGTGCCGCCAGGACGCGGAGGACGTGGCGCTGACACTGGCAGCGCGCACGGTGACCGCCGCAGCCTTGGCCCGCACCGAAAGCCGCGGCTGCCACCACCGCGCCGAGTACCCGTCGACCGCCACCGAGCAGGGCCGCAGCGCTCTGGTGCGGCTGGCTGCCGACTTCAGCTCCGTTGAGGTGGCGACCCTGGTGGCGGTGGGCTGATGAAGCTGGATGCCGCGGAGCGCGCCGATGCGATGGCGATCATCAGGCGCGGCCTGGACGAGGATCTGCGCTACGGGCCGGACGCCACCACGCTGGCGACGGTGTCGGCCGACGCCGTGGCCACGGCGTCGATGGTGCCGCGCGAGCCAGGGGTGATCGCCGGGGTGGACGTGGCGCTGCTGGCGCTCGACGAGGTGATCGGCAGTGACGGCTACCAGGTGCTGCACCGCGTGGAGGACGGTGCCCGCGTAGGCCCGGGTGAGCCGCTGCTGACGGTGCGGGCGCAAACGCGCGGCCTGTTGACGGCCGAGCGGACGATGCTCAACCTGGTCTGCCACCTGTCCGGCATCGCCACGGTGACCGCGGCGTGGGTGGAGGCGGTGGAGGGCACACGGGCCCAGATCCGGGACACCCGCAAAACCCTGCCGGGCCTGCGGGCGCTGCAAAAGTACGCCGTGCGCGTCGGCGGTGGCGTCAACCACCGGCTCGGCTTGGGCGATGCGGCGCTGATCAAGGACAACCACGTCGCGGCCGCAGGGTCGGTGGTGGCGGCACTGCGCGCGGTTCGGGCCGCCGCGCCGGAGCTGTCCTGCGAGGTCGAGGTGGATTCACTCGAGCAGCTGGACGAGGTGCTGCCGGAGCAGCCGGAATTGATCCTGCTCGACAACTTTCCGGTGTGGCAGACGCAGATCGCCGTGCAGCGCCGCGACGCGCGCGCCCCCGAGGTGCTGCTGGAATCCTCCGGCGGGCTCAGTCTGGACACCGCCAAGACCTATGCGGCGACCGGGGTGAATTACCTCGCCGTCGGGGCGCTGACGCACTCGGTGCGGGTGCTGGACGTCGGCCTGGATATGTGATTAGACCTCAGGAGGCGGCGCCGGCCGCCGGTTGACCCGCACCGCGATCCGCGGCAGCAGCCTGCCCGGCGACCGCTGGATGTCGTAGTCCCAATCCAGGCCCGTCCAGAGTTGCCACCCGCGCCACCGGGCAAGCAGCACGAAGCCGGCGCCGACCAGGGTGGCCAGCACCATGCCCGCCGACGCACGCCCCACATAGTCGAGGGCCACCGCCACCACGCTCGCGGCCACCGCGCAAGTGGCGTAGAGCGTGTTGCCGCCGAAGATTTGCGGTGTCCGTCGTACCGCGAGGTCCCGCAGCGCGCCGCCACCCACCGCGGTGATGGTGCCGAGCAGAATGGCGGGCAGCCAGCCCAGGCCGACGTGCAGGGTTTTCTGGGCTCCGGCGGCTGCCCAGCACCCCAGCGCCAGGGCGTCGACCACCGGGAAGACCAGCGCCCACGCGCGGTCGTGCACCGGGGTGAGGAAGGCGACGATCGCTCCGGCGATGACCGCCAGCGGGTACAAGAAGTCGGTGAGCGCGACCGGCGGGCCGTGTTGCAGCAGGGTGTCGCGGATCAAACCGCCGCCCAGTCCGGACAGGGTGGCCAGCGCGGCAAACCCGATGGGGTCCAGGTGCAATTCGCGGGCCACGATCCCGCCGAGGATGGCGTTGCCGAACACTCCGGTCAGGTCGATGACCCGCAGGAATTCGCCAACGGTATCGGTCACGCCAATACGTTAAACCGTCAACAGCACGCGTGCCGCAGCCTTCGCGGCGTCGAGCGCGGCCGTGTCTCCGCTGGTCCGTGACAGGATCAGCGCTCCCTCGATCAACGAGATCACCGCCAGACCGGCCTGCCCGGCGCGGCCAGGGGCCCAGCCGTCCCGGCCCAGCCGGTCGGTGATCGCCGCGCACCATCCCGCAAAGGCCCGGGCGGCGGCGTCGCGCACCGCGGCACTGCCGTGCACGGCCTCGGTGGCCAGCGGTTCGACGGGGCAGCCGTCGCGGGGGTCACCGGCTAGGCCCGCTGCCAGCACGTCGATCCATCGATCGACGATGTCGCTGACCGGTCTGTCGGTGGACAGCAGCTGGCGCAGCAGTTGTTCGATGGCGGACCCGGTGGCCTCGACCGCCGCCGCCGCCAGCTGCTGTTTGCCGTGCGGAAAGTGGTGATAGAGCGAGCCGGGCTTGACGCCCGCGTCTTCGAGGATCTGGTTCAGGCCGGTGGCCGCGTACCCCTGGCGGCGGAACAACGTGGCCGCCGCGTCGAGGAGCGCGGCGCGGCTGCGGTCAGGTCTTGGCATACCCTTGACAATACTTGAGTGATCACTCAAGAATGTTGCAATGAGGCAACTAATCCACGCAGACGCCGGTAGCTACGAGTGGCGGGAGGTCGCCGACCTCGAGGTGTCGGCACCAGGGCAGGCCTTGGTCCGCCCGCTGGCGGTCGCGTGCTGCGACCTGGATGTCGCGGTCTGCGCGGGCCGGTTGCCGTTGCCGCCGGGTTACGCGGTCGGTCACGAGGGACTGGCCGAGGTCGTCGCGGTCGGTGACGCAGTCTCCGAGGTGCGGGTGGGGGACCGGGTGGTGGTGCCGTTCCAGATCAACTGCGGAACCTGCCGCGAATGTCGGCGCGGGGTGACCGGGTCCTGCGGTTCGCTGCCGTTGCTGGCGATGTACGGGATGGGTCCGATCGCCGGTCTGGACGGCGGCGGTTTCATGTCGGATCTGGTGCGGGTGCCCTACGCCGACGCGATGCTGATGCCGGTCCCGGACGGGGTCGATCCCGTGGCGATCGCGTCATTGTCGGACAACATCCCCGACGGCTGGCGCACGGTTGGACCATTTGCGGAAGAACTTGCCGGCCTGGACCCGGTCGACCGCCGGGTGCTGGTGGTCGGTCGGGCGTCGATCGGGTTGTACGCGGCGGCGTTCGCGGCCGCATTGGGAGCCCACGTCGACTACGTCGACACCGACCCGCACCGGCTGTCGGCCGCCGAGAAGCTGGGCGCGACCGTGCACGACCGGGTCAAGCCGGCCAAGCAGTGGGATCCGTATCCCGTCACGGTGAACACGTCGGCCGACCCGGCGCTGCTGGCTGCCGCGTTGCGCGCGACCTGGCCCGATGGGGTGTGCACCGACACCGGCATCTACTACCAGCCGGCCGTCGAGTTGGCGTTGTTACCGCTCTATACCCGCGGCGTGCGGTTCGTCACCGGCCGGGTCAACGCCCGCGCCGCCATCCCGCAGGTCCTGGAATTGCTGGCCGCCGGCTGTGACCTGTCGCCGGCCGTCGACCGCATGGTGCCGTGGGAGGAGGCGCCGGAGGCGTGGCCGGCGATGACCGGCAAAACCGTCTTCGTCCGCAGCTGAATCTCGGCACTTCGCGTGTGCGGTCACGACGCAAATACTGCCGATTTGCCTCCCTCGGCGCACACCGAAGGCGGTGAGCGCACACTCGACGCCGGGGATCAGGCGATGTCGCCCACGAAGACCGCCATGCGGCGCAGTTGTGTCCGCGCCATCTTGGGCAGGCCCTCGGCTTCCGGGCCGGTGGTGCCGGCCGGCAGGATGCGCGCATTCGTGATGTGCAGCGTCTGGCGGGCGTAGCGCACGTCGGCCTCGCCGGCGGCGACGACGTTCTTCACCCAGTCGGTCTTGCCGTGCCCCAGGGCGATCGCCAGCACATTGCCCTTGCGGTAGGTGGTCACGATCGTCTGGTACGCCTTACCGGACTTGCGGCCGCGATGTTCGATGGTCGCGGTGCCGGGCAGGTACCGGGCGATCGGCTTCAGCAGCGGGTTGAGGTACTTGACCTGGATGTTCTCGAACCACACCGGGAAGATCATTGGGACGCCTGGGGCGTTGTTGGGGTGTTGATCCCGTGCAGACATGGCTGGCTCCTTTTTACCCGCGCACTGTACCGGTCGAATATCGACTTGAGCTGCTCTGGGACAATGGTCGACGTGACCACATCGCCTTCGCCACTGGCCCGTATCGACTTGCGGGGTGTGGAGTTGACGGCTGCGCGCTTGCGCGCTGAGCTGCCCCGCGGCGGCGTGGACGTCGAAGCCGTGCTCCCCAAGGTGCGGCCCATCGTCGAGGCCGTCGCCGAGCGGGGTGCGGTGGCCGCGCTGAACTACGGCGAGGAGTTCGACGGTGTCCGGCCCGCCGCCGTCCGGGTACCCGACAGCGCGCTGGAAGCAGCCGTCGTCGGCCTCGACGCCGACGTGCGCGAAGCGCTGCAGGTGATGATCGAACGGACCCGCGCCGTCCACGCCGATCAACGTCGTGCCGACACCACGACGACGCTGGGCCCGGGCGCCACCGTCACCGAACGCTGGGTCCCCGTGGAGCGGGTGGGGTTGTACGTGCCCGGCGGCAACGCGGTCTACCCGTCCAGCGTGGTGATGAACGTGGTGCCGGCCCAGGCGGCCGGGGTCGAGTCGCTCGTCGTGGCCAGTCCGCCGCAGGCGGCCTTCGGCGGCCTGCCGCACCCGACCATCCTGGCCGCCGCACACCTGCTGGGCGTCGACGAAGTGTGGGCGGTCGGCGGGGCGCAGGCGGTGGCGTTGCTGGCTTACGGCGGCACCGACACCGGCGGCAGCGAACTCGTCCCGGTCGACATGATCACCGGACCCGGCAACATCTACGTCACGGCCGCCAAACGGCTGTGCCGATCCCAGGTCGGCATCGACGCCGAAGCCGGGCCCACCGAGATCGCCATCCTGGCCGACCACACCGCAGACCCCGCACACGTGGCCGCCGACCTGATCAGCCAGGCCGAACACGACGAGATGGCCGCAAGCGTCCTCGTCACCCCCAGCCCCGAGCTGGCCGACGCCACCGACGCCGAACTCGCCGCCCAGCTGCAGACCACCGTTCACCGTGAGCGGGTGACCACGGCGCTTGCCGGCCCGCAGTCGAAGATCATCCTGACCGACGACCTTGATGCGGCGGTCAAGGTGGTCAACGCCTACGCCGCCGAGCATCTGGAGATTCAGACCGCCGATGCGGCAGCGGTGGCGACCCGGATCCGTTCGGCCGGAGCCATTTTCGTCGGGCCCTATGCACCGGTGAGCCTCGGCGACTACTGCGCCGGCTCCAACCACGTGCTGCCCACCGCCGGCAGCGCCCGCCACTCCAGCGGCCTGTCGGTGCAGACCTTCCTGCGCGGCATCCACGTCGTCGACTACACCGAGGCCGCGCTCAAGGACGTCTCGGGTCACGTCGTCACGCTGGCCAAGGCCGAAGACCTGCCGTCGCACGGCGAGGCCATTCGCCGGAGGTTCGAGCGATGACTCGACCTACCCTCGACGAGCTGCCGCTGCGGGAGGACCTGCGCGGCAAGTCGCCCTACGGCGCGCCGCAACTCGACGTGCCGGTGCGGCTGAACACCAACGAGAATCCGCACCCGCCGACCCAGGCGCTGATCGACGACGTCGTGCGCTCGGTGCGCGAGGCGGCTGCCGACCTGCACCGCTACCCGGACCGGGACGCGGTGGCGCTGCGCACCGACCTGGCCGCCTATCTCAGCGCTCAGGTCGGGATACCTGTCGCCGTCGAAAGCGTGTGGGCCGCAAATGGTTCCAATGAAATCCTGCAGCAGCTGCTGCAAGCCTTCGGCGGGCCGGGCCGCAGCGCCATCGGCTTCGTCCCGTCGTATTCGATGCACCCCATCATCTCCGACGGCACCCGCACCGAATGGCTCGAAGCCGCGCGCGCGGATGACTTCAGCCTGGACATCGAGCAGGCAGTCGCCGCCGTGGTGGACCGCCGGCCCAATGTGGTTTTCGTCGCCAGCCCGAATAACCCATCCGGACAGAGCATCTCGCTGGCCGAACTGCGCCGGCTGCTCGACGTGGCACCGGGCATCGTGATCGTCGACGAAGCCTACGGCGAGTTCTCCTCGCAGCCCAGCGCCATCACCCTGGTCGACGAATACCCGACCAAGCTCGTCGTCACCCGGACCATGAGTAAGGCGTTCGCGTTCGCCGGCGGGCGACTGGGCTACCTGGTCGCCACTCCGGCGCTGGTCGAAGCCATGCTGTTGGTCCGGCTGCCCTACCACCTGTCGTCGGTCACTCAGGCGGCCGCCCGCGCGGCGCTGCGGCACGCCGATGACACCCTGGGCAGCGTCGCCGCCCTGATCGCCGAACGGGAACGGGTGTCAACGGCGCTGGTGCACATGGGGTTTCGGGTCATTCCCAGCGATGCCAACTTCGTCCTGTTCGGTGAGTTCGCGGACGCGGCGGCCGCCTGGCAGCATTACCTGGAAGCCGGCGTCCTGATTCGCGACGTCGGCATTCCGGGTTATCTGCGCGCCACCATCGGAATGGACGACGAGAACGACGCGTTCTTGCGGGTGAGCGCCCAGATCGCCACCAGTGATCTGGCCGGCCCCAGCACGGTACGCGCGGAAGTAGGAGCATCGTGACAACCGAACACCGGCGTGCGCGCATCGAACGCCGCACCCGCGAATCCGACATCGTGATTGAACTCGACCTCGACGGCACGGGTGAGGTGGATATCGACACCGGCGTCCCGTTCTACGACCACATGCTGACCGCGCTGGGCAGCCACGCCAGCTTCGACCTGATGGTGCGCACCAAGGGCGACGTGGAGATCGAGGCGCACCACACCATCGAGGACACCGCGATCGCCCTGGGCACCGCGCTCGGGCAGGCCCTCGGCGACAAGAAGGGCATCCGGCGCTTCGGCGATGCGTTCATCCCGATGGACGAGACGCTGGCTCACGCCGCCGTCGACGTGTCCGGCCGCCCGTACTGTGTGCACACCGGCGAACCGGATCACCTGCAGCACACCACGATCGCCGGGAACTCGGTGCCCTACCACACCGTCATCAACCGGCATGTGTTCGAGTCGCTGGCCTCCAACGCCCGCATCGCATTGCACGTGCGGGTGCTCTACGGGCGCGACCCGCACCACATCACCGAGGCGCAGTACAAGGCCGTCGCCCGCGCGCTGCGCCAGGCTGTCGAGCCCGACCCGCGGGTGTCGGGTGTGCCGTCCACCAAAGGTGTGTTGTGACAGGCAAATCCGTCGTAGTGCTGGACTACGGCTCCGGTAATCTGCGCTCGGCGCAGCGCGCGCTGGAGCGTGTTGGTGCGAACGTCGAAGTCACCGCGGACCCCGAGAAGGCCCTGGCTGCGGACGGATTAGTGGTGCCCGGTGTCGGCGCCTTCGAGGCGTGCATGACCGGCCTGCGCAAGATCGAGGGCGAGCGGATCATCGCCGAGCGGGTCGCCGCCGGACATCCGGTGCTGGGCGTCTGCGTGGGCATGCAGATCCTGTTCGCCCGAGGGGTGGAGTTCGGGGTGGAGACCACCGGGTGCGGCCAGTGGCCCGGCGCGGTGACCCGCTTGGATGCGCCGGTGATCCCGCACATGGGCTGGAACGTGGTCGACGCTGCGCCGGACAGCGTCCTCTTCCGGGGCCTCAGCGCCGACACCCGGTTCTATTTCGTCCACTCCTACGCCGCGCAGCGGTGGGAAGGTTCACCCGAAGCGATGTTGACGTGGGCCACACATCAGGTGCCGTTTCTGGCGGCGGTGGAGGACGGACCTTTGTCCGCCACCCAGTTCCACCCGGAGAAGAGCGGGGACGCCGGGGCCGCAATCCTGCACAACTGGGTCGAGGGGCTGTAGCCATGGCGCTGATTCTGTTGCCGGCCGTCGACGTCGTCGAAGGACGTGCGGTGCGCCTGGTACAGGGCAAGGCCGGCAGTGAAACCGAGTACGGCTCGGCGCTGGACGCCGCCCTGGGCTGGCAACGTGACGGCACCGACTGGATCCACCTGGTCGACCTCGACGCCGCCTTCGGTCGCGGTTCCAACCGCGAACTGCTGGCCGAGGTGGTCGGAAAACTCGACGTGCAAGTGGAACTCTCCGGCGGCATCCGCGACGATGATTCCCTGGCCGCCGCACTGGCCACCGGTTGTGCCCGGGTGAATGTGGGCACCGCGGCCCTGGAGGACCCGCAGTGGTGCGCCCGGGCGATTGCCGAGCACGGCGACAAGGTGGCCGTCGGACTCGACGTCCAGATTGTTGACGGCGCGCACCGGTTGCGCGGCCGCGGGTGGGAGACCGACGGCGGCGACCTGTGGGAGGTGCTGGACCGCCTCAACGCCGAGGGTTGCTCGCGCTACGTCGTCACCGACGTCACCAAGGACGGCACCCTGACCGGGCCCAACCTCGATCTGTTGGCCAGGGTCGCCGAACGCACCGACGCGCCGGTGATCGCCTCGGGAGGTGTGTCCAGTCTGGACGACCTGCGCGCGATCGCGACGCTGACCGACCGCGGCATCGAGGGAGCCATCGTCGGCAAGGCCCTGTATGCCGGCCGGTTCACGCTGCCGCAGGCGCTGGACGCGGTGCGGGAGTAAGCGCGTGGATCTAGAAGCGCTGGTTCGACAAGCATCGGACATCCTGGACGATGCCGTCGAGCCGTTCCTTGCCGGGCACCGCGCCGATTCGGCGGTCCGTAAGAAGGGCAACGACTTCGCCACCGAGGTCGACCTCGCCATCGAACGCCAGGTCGTCGATGCGTTGGTCGCGCGGACCGGCATCGAAGTGCACGGCGAAGAATACGGCGGTGCCGACGTGGACTCCCCGTGGGTGTGGGTGTTGGATCCGGTCGACGGCACCTTCAACTACGCCGCCGGTTCGCCGATGGCAGGAATCCTGCTGGGGCTGCTGCGCGACGGCGAACCGGTGGCCGGCCTGACCTGGCTGCCCTTCACCGGCCAGCGCTACACCGCCGTGGACGGTGGTCCACTGATGAAAAACGGTGAGCCGCAGCCGAAGTTGGCACCCGGGGAGTTGGCCGATGCGCTCGTAGGCGCCGGCTCGTTCAGCGCCGACTCGCGGGGACGTTTCCCGGGCCGGTACCGGGTAGCGCTACTGGAGAACCTCAGCCGGCTCTCCTCGCGGCTGCGCATGCACGGTTCCACCGGCATCGACCTCGCCTTCGTCGCCGACGGAATTTTGGGCGCCGCAATCAGTTTCGGCAGCCACGTCTGGGACCACGCCGCCGGAGTGGTGCTGGTGCGCGCCGCCGGCGGTGTCGTCACCGATCTGGCCGGCGAACGATGGACGCCGGCGTCGCGGTCCGCGCTGGCCGCCGCGCCTGGCGTCCATGAGGAGATTCTCGAAATCCTGCGCAGCACAGGGCAACCGGAGGATTACTGAGATGCAGCATCACTCCGGCGACGGGCTCGCCGTGCGGGTGATTCCGTGCCTGGACGTCGATGACGGCCGGGTGGTCAAGGGCGTCAACTTCGAAAACCTCAGAGACGCCGGTGATCCCGTCGAACTGGCGGCGGCATACGACGCGGAGGGCGCCGACGAACTGACGTTCCTCGACGTGACCGCGTCTTCCTCCGGCCGGGCCACCATGCTCGACGTGGTGCGCCGCACCGCCGAGCAGGTGTTCATCCCGCTCACCGTCGGTGGCGGCGTCCGCACCGTGGCCGACGTCGACACGTTGCTGCGCGCCGGGGCGGACAAGGTGTCGGTCAACACCGCAGCCATCGCCCGCCCGGACCTACTGGCAGAGATGGCGCGACAGTTCGGTTCGCAGTGCATCGTGTTGTCGGTGGATGCGCGGACCGTGCCCGAGGGTTCGCCGCCGACGCCGTCGGGTTGGGAGGTCACCACTCACGGCGGCCGGCAGGGGACCGGAATCGACGCGGTGCAGTGGGCGGCCCGCGGCGCCGAATTGGGCGTGGGGGAGATCCTGCTGAACTCGATGGACGCCGACGGCACCAAAGCGGGGTTCGATCTGGCGATGCTGCGCGCGGTGCGGGCGGCGGTCACCGTTCCGGTGATCGCCAGTGGCGGCGCCGGGGCGGTGGAGCATTTCGCGCCGGCGGTCGACGCGGGAGCGGATGCGGTGTTGGCGGCCAGCGTGTTTCACTTCCGCGAGTTGAGCATCGGGCAGGTCAAGGCGGCGATGGCCGCCGAAGACATCACCGTGCGGATGACGGCGCTATGACCCTCGATCCCACGATTGCCGCACGCTTGAAGCGCAACGCCGACGGATTGTTCGTCGCCGTGGTGCAGGAACGCGGCAGCGGTGATGTGTTGATGGTCGCCTGGATGGACGACGACGCGCTGGCCCGCACCCTGGAAACCCGTGAGGCGACGTACTTTTCGCGGTCGCGTGGCGAGCAGTGGATCAAGGGGGCGACTTCGGGGCATACCCAGCACGTTCACTCGGTGCGCCTGGACTGCGACGGCGACACCGTGCTGTTGACCGTCGATCAGGTTGGGGGCGCTTGCCACACCGGCGACCACAGTTGCTTTGATGCCGCGGTGCTGCTGGAACCCGAGAGCTAGCTGGCGGGCACGTTTAAGCCGATGGCCGCCGCCAGAGCGGCTTTGGTCCATTCGCGACGCTCCACGTCCGGCTTGATGCGGTCCCGGCGGATCTGCTCGACGTCGATGGGTTTGCCGGCAGTGACGGCCGCCGGCACGTGGAAGACGAAGTACGGCCGGTCGGTGGTGATGGCCAACAGCACGTCGGTGTCGGTGAAACCATTGGTGCGGATGACGTTTTCGGTCCACTTGGCGGGTTTGGCGCCTCCGAAGTCGGTGACGTACACGACCCACAGCCGGGTGCCGCGCTCGTCGTATAGCTTTCTGACGGCGCGCTCGACCACCAGGCGCTCGCCCGGCCCCAACACCCCCGCATTGTCGGTGACAAGGTCGGCCAATTTCAGGGCGGGGGGAGCGGCGCTGGCCCCCGCCGTACTGGCTGGCTGGCTCGAGTTGCCCGATGCCTGTTGTCCGCCGGAATGCCCGCGCATCACCACGACCGCGAGAATCGCGGCCACCGCCACCAGCGCGACGGCCACCACGGTGGCGATCATCGTGGTACGACGGCGGCCGACCGGCTTCGGCGCGGCGATCACCTGGGTCGGTGCCTCGATGGGTGCCGTGGCGACGGGCGCGGCGATCGTGCCCGGCTGCGCGGCCAGTGCGGCGGCGAAATCCGAGCAGGACGCGAAGCGCGCGGACCGATCCTTGGCCAGCGCCCTGGCGATGACGGGATCGAGGTAGCCCAGGTCGGGTCGACGCTCGCTCAACGACGGTGGCGGTGACGACAGATGCTGAGTGATCACCACCGCGGGGTTGGAGTGCTGGAACGGGGCGCTCCCGGTCAGCAGCTGATACGCGGCGCAGCCCAGCGCGTACTGGTCGGCCCGCCCGTCGAGATCAGAACCCTGCAACTGCTCGGGTGCGCAGTAGGCGGTGGTGCCCATCATCATGTTGGTCGCGGTCAGGCCGCTGATCTCACCGAGTTCCCGGGCGATGCCGAAGTCGGCGAGCAGGATCCGCCGCCGCGGGCCGGTGTCGCCCAGCAGAATGTTGGCGGGTTTGACGTCGCGGTGAAGCAGACCCTTGGAATGTGCGTAGTCGAGCGCCTCCGCGACGGCCGTGATGATCTGCACGACGTCCGGCAGCGGCATTCCCGACGGATAGCGGTCCCGCAGCAGTCGGGCCGCGTCGGTTCCTTCGACGTAGTCCATCGACAGCCAAAGCTGACCCTCGTACTCGCCACGGTCGTGGATGCCGACGATGTGTTCGTTGTACAAGCTTCCGGCCAGGTCGGCCTCCCGATTGAACCGCTGACGGAACTCCTGGTTCGAGGTGAACTCTGCCGGCAGAATCTTCAGGGCATCCCGCCGCGGCAGGCGAGGATGCTGCGCCAGGTACACCTCGCCCATTCCACCGGCACCGAGGCGCCGCACGATGGTGTAGCCGGCGAAGAGTTCGCCTTCCTGTAGGCCCTGCGCGGGGTCGCGGTCTGCGCTGGTCGGCATGCAAGCATGCTACTGAGGCGCAGTTAGGCGGAATTAACGCACTGGTATGCTCGAACCGCTGCGAGTTTCGCTGACCGGCATGCGCCGGTGCGTTGTGATCCGCCCAAGCGGTGGCCGCAGTTGGCGTTCCGCTGAGTCTAATGGGTTGCAGGTGACCGCGTTTCGGCGATGCAGGGTCGGGTATTTCCGGATCGACGTTGCGGCGCAACCTGGTTCACAGCTTGCTCGTCGTCGGCGGGACTTGACGATACCGGACTGCAATGTATTTGTGCGGCAACCGGTTTGGTGACCGTGGTGAGAGGGGTGATCGATGGTCAAGCGCGTGTCCTGGAACGTGCTGGCGCCGCTGGTCGCTCTCGTCGCGCTGGTGTTCAGCTGGGGCCAGGAGGTCGGGCCGGTGGTGGGCGCCGTCGCGGCGGTGCTGCTCGGCGGTGCCGTGCTGGCCGCGGTGCACCACGCCGAGGTGGTCGCGCACCGGGTGGGCGAGCCATTCGGGTCGCTGGTGCTGGCCGTGGCTGTGACCGTCATCGAGGTCGCGCTGATCGTCACGCTGATGACCTCCGGTGGCGACAAGGCGGCCACCCTGGCGCGCGACACGGTGTTCGCGGCGGTCATGATCACCACCAACGGGATCGTCGGCTTGTCGCTGCTGCTCGGTTCCCGCCGCTTCGGCGTGACACAGTTCAACGCCCACGGCAGCGGCTCCGCGCTGGCCACCGTCGCGACGCTGGCGACCTTGGGTCTGGTGCTGCCGACATTCACCACGAGTCATCCGGGTCCGCAGTTTTCCCCCGGCCAGCTCGCTTTCGCCGCGGTGGCCTCGCTGGGCCTGTATTTGATGTTCGTGTTCACCCAGACCGTTCGGCACCGCGACTTCTTCCTGCCGGTGGTGCAGAAGGGTGCGGTCGACGACGACCACCACGCCGATCCGCCGAGCACCAAGGCGGCGCTGCTGAGCCTCGGGGTGCTGATCGTCGCCCTGGTGGCGGTGGTGGGACTGGCCAAGGTGGAATCGCCGATCATCGAGCGCATGGTCGCCGCGGCGGGCTTCCCGCACTCGTTTGTCGGGGTGGTGATTGCCCTGGTGGTGCTGTTACCGGAAACCCTGGCGGCCGGCCGCGCGGCGCGTCAGGGCCGCATGCAGATCAGCCTGAACCTGGCTTACGGGTCCGCGATGGCCAGCATCGGGCTCACCATCCCTGCCATCGCGCTGGCGTCGATTTGGATCCGCGGGCCGCTGCTTTTGGGGCTCGGGCCCACCCAGTTGGTGCTGTTGGCGTTGACCATGGTGGTCAGCGTGCTGACCGTGGTGCCCGGCCGGGCCACCCGGCTCGAGGGCGAGGTCCATCTCGTCGTGCTGGCCGCCTGGTTGTTTCTGGCGATCAGCCCGTGAATCGGTGACCGCCGCCTGAGGGGGCCGGTGCTCAGCGGCCGCGCAACGTCTCCAGAGCCTTGTCCGCATGAGTGTCCATGCTGATCTCGCTGGAAATCACGTTGAGCACCGTGCGGTCGGTGTCGATGACGAACGTGGTGCGCTTGACCGGCATCAACTTGCCCAGCAGACCACGCTTGACCCCGAACTGGGTGGCCACCGTGCCGTCGCTGTCCGACAACAGCGGGTAGTCGAAATTCTGGGTGTCGGCGAACTTGGCCTGCTTCTGGACGGGATCGGTGCTGATGCCGACCCGGTTGGCCCCCACCGCGGCGAATTCGGAAGCCAGGTCGCGGAAGTGGCACGCCTCCTTGGTGCAGCCCGGAGTCATGGCAGCCGGATAGAAGAACAGCACCACGGGCCCGTCGCTGAGCAGGTCGCTGAGTTTGCGCGGTGTGCCGGTCTGGTCGGGAAGCTCGAAGTCGGCCACGGTCTCACCAATTTTCATGGTCGCCACGCTACGCGGGGGGTCACCCCGCGATCTGATTGGATGGTCCGGTGCACGACAACCTCGCAGCCACGACATCGCGGGAGGATTTTCGCGTGCTGGCGGCCGAGCATCGGGTGGTCCCGGTGACCCGCAAGGTGCTGGCTGACAGCGAAACTCCGCTGTCGGCATACCGCAAGCTCGCCGCCGGCCGCCCCGGCACTTTCCTCCTGGAATCGGCCGAGAACGGCCGGTCCTGGTCGCGCTGGTCGTTCATCGGCGCTGGGGCTCCGACGGCGTTGAGCGTGCGGGACGGTGAGGCGGTGTGGTTGGGCGGGGTGCCCAAGGACGCTCCCGCGGGCGGCGATCCGCTGGACGCGCTGCGCGCCACCTTGGAGGTGCTGGCGACGGCCGCACTGCCTGGTTTACCCCCGCTGTCCGGGGGCATGGTCGGCTACTTCGCCTACGACATGGTGCGGCGCCTGGAGCGTCTGCCCGAGCTTGCCGTCGACGACCTCAAGCTGCCCGACATGCTGCTGCTACTGGCCACCGACGTGGCCGCGGTGGACCACCACGAGGGCACCATCACCCTGATCGCCAATGCGGTGAACTGGAACGGCACCGACGAGCGGGTCGACTGGGCCTACGACGATGCGGTCGCGCGCCTGGACGTGATGACCGCCGCGCTGGGGCAGCCGTTGCCCTCGTCAGTCTCCACCTTCAGTAAACCCGAACCGGTGCATCGCGCCCAACGCACAGTCGAGGAGTACGGCGCGATCGTCGACTATCTGGTGGAGCAGATCGCCGCCGGCGAAGCCTTCCAGGTGGTGCCGTCGCAGCGCTTCGAGATGGACACCGGCGTCGACCCGATCGATGTCTACCGGATGCTGCGGGTGAGCAACCCGAGCCCGTACATGTACCTGCTACAGATACCGGATAGTGAAGGCGCCGTTGACTTTTCGATCGTCGGTTCCAGCCCCGAGGCGCTGGTCACGGTGCACGACGGACGGGCGACGACGCATCCGATCGCCGGAACCCGCTGGCGGGGGGAGACCGACGAAGAGGACGTGCTGCTGGAGAAAGAGCTACTGGCCGACCAGAAGGAGCTCGCCGAGCACCTGATGCTGGTGGACCTGGGCCGCAACGATTTGGGCCGCGTCTGCACACCGGGCACCGTGCGCGTCGAGGACTACAGCCACATCGAGCGCTACAGCCACGTCATGCACCTGGTGTCCACGGTGACGGGCCTGCTGGCAGAGGGCAAGACCGCCCTGGACGCGGTGACGGCCTGTTTCCCGGCCGGCACCCTGTCCGGCGCTCCGAAGGTACGGGCGATGGAACTGATCGAGGAAGTCGAGAAGACCCGTCGCGGGCTGTACGGCGGTGTGGTGGGCTACCTGGACTTCGCCGGCAACGCCGACTTCGCGATCGCCATTCGCACCGCGCTGATGCGCCATGGAACCGCCTATGTCCAGGCCGGCGGAGGCGTTGTGGCCGACTCCAACGGCCCTTACGAGTACAACGAGTCGAGGAACAAGGCGCGAGCGGTGCTCAACGCGATCGCCGCGGCCGAGACGCTGACGGTCCCCGGTGACTGACAGCCAGCGTCGCGGCCGGATCATCATCGGGGTTGCCCAACTGCTCCTGCTCCTCGCGGCCGGCGCCCTGTGGGGGGCGTCGCGGTTCACCTGGGTCGTGATCCGCTCGTTCGACGGGCTGGGGCCGCCCAAGGAGATCAGCCTGTCCGGAGCGTCGTGGTCGACGGCGCTGCTGCCCCTGGCGATCGTGAACCTGGCCGCCGCCGTCGCGGCACTGGCGGTGCGCGGCTGGCAATTGCGCGCCCTGGCGGCGCTGCTGGCGGCCGCGAGCTTCGCGATCGGCTACCTGGGCGTCAGCTTGTGGGCCGTACCGGATGTGGCGGCACGCAGCGCCGATCTCGCGCACGTCCCGGTGGCGACGCTGGTGGGCAGCGCACGCCAGTACTCCGGGGCGGTGGTGACGGTCGGCGCGGCAGTGTGCACCCTGATCGCCGCGGCGTTGTTGATGCGGTCGGCGTCGGCAGTCGGCTCCGCGCGTTCGGACAGCACGAAATACCTGGCGCCAGGGGCGCGCCGCTCGGCGGCGCGCCAGCTCGACGAGACGCAGATCGAGGGCCGATCGCAGCCACAAGGCGGTCAGTCGCAGCTGTCGGAACGCATGATCTGGGACGCTCTCGACGAGGGCCGCGACCCTACCGATCGGCCCGATGACTCGGACACCGAGGGCCGGTGACGGACCCATTCGTGACGGTCGCTACCCTTCTCTCACGCCGTCGAAATCGATTGACGAGCGCGGGGTGACCCAGACGCACAGTGGGTTACAGAAGGAAGGAACCGCAGGTATGAGTCCGGCCAACGTGCTTGACTCCATTCTTGAGGGAGTCCGGGCCGACGTTGCCGCGCGCGAAGCCCGCGTGAGCCTTTCTGAAATCAAGGCCGCCGCCGCGGCCGCTCCGCCGCCTCGCGACGTCATGGCCGCCCTGCGCGAGCCCGGTATCGGCGTCATCGCCGAGGTCAAGCGCGCCAGCCCGTCGAAGGGCCCGCTGGCGACCATCGCCGATCCGGCGAAGCTGGCCCGCGCTTACGAAGACGGCGGGGCGCGGATCATCAGCGTGCTGACCGAGGAACGACGCTTCAACGGCTCGCTCGACGACCTGGACGCGGTACGCGCCGCGGTGTCGATTCCGGTGTTGCGCAAAGACTTCGTGGTGCAGCCCTACCAAATTCACGAGGCCCGGGCGCACGGCGCGGATATGTTGCTGCTCATTGTCGCCGCGCTCGACCAGTCCGCGCTGGTGTCGATGCTCGACCGCACCGAGTCACTGGGGATGACGGCGCTTGTCGAGGTGCACACCGAAGAAGAAGCCGACCGCGCATTGAAGGCGGGAGCCAACGTCATCGGAGTCAACGCCCGTGATCTGACCACGCTCGAGGTCGACCGGGACTGCTTCGCGCGGATCGCCCCAGGATTGCCCAGCAAGGTGATCAGAATCGCCGAATCCGGTGTGCGCCACACCGGTGACCTGTTGGCCTATGCGGGTGCGGGCGCCGACGCCGTGCTCGTCGGCGAAGGTCTGGTGAAAAGCGGTGACCCCCGCGCTGCCGTCGCCGATCTGGTCACCGCCGGAACTCATCCGTCCTGTCCGAAACCGGCTCGCTAGCCGTTGATGTGCCGCGCACGCACTGAGTCTTGGTAATGGCAGATCTATCGAACCCGGATGTTCCGCGCACCAGCGCCGCCATCGTCGAACGCACCCACTACGACCCGGACGCGGGCGGCCATTTCGGTGCTTACGGCGGACGCTACGTTCCCGAGGCGCTGATGGCTGTCATCGAAGAAGTCACCGTGGCCTACGAAAAGGAGCGCGTCAACCAGGATTTCCTGGACACCCTGGACAAGTTGCAGACCCATTACGCCGGTCGGCCGTCGCCGTTGTACGAGACGACCCGGCTGGGCGAGCATGCCGGGCAGGCGCGAATCTTCCTCAAGCGAGAAGACCTGAATCACACCGGTTCTCACAAAATCAACAATGTGCTGGGTCAGGCGCTGCTGGCCCGGCGGATGGGGAAGACCCGGGTCATCGCCGAGACAGGCGCGGGCCAGCACGGGGTGGCCACGGCCACCGCCTGTGCGCTGATGGGTCTGGACTGCATCATCTACATGGGTGCGGTGGACACCGCACGCCAGGCACTCAACGTGGCCCGGATGCGGCTGCTCGGTGCGAAAGTCGTGTCGGTGGAGACCGGATCCAGAACCCTCAAGGACGCCATCAACGAGGCTTTCCGCGACTGGGTCACCAACGCCGACAACACGTACTACTGCTTCGGCACTGCCGCCGGGCCGCATCCCTTCCCGACCATGGTGCGCGATTTCCAGCGCATCATCGGCATGGAGGCGCGCGTGCAGATTCAGCGGCAGGCCGGCAGGTTGCCCGACGCGGTGGTTGCTTGCGTCGGTGGCGGGTCCAACGCGATCGGCATCTTCCATGCCTTCCTCGACGATCCCGGCGTCCGGTTGGTGGGCTACGAAGCCGCCGGCGACGGCGTCGAGACCGGCCGGCATGCGGCGACTTTCGCCGGTGGGTCCCCGGGTGCTTTCCAGGGCTCGTTCTCCTACTTGTTGCAGGACGAGGATGGGCAGACGGTCGAATCACACTCCATCTCAGCGGGTTTGGACTACCCCGGGGTAGGCCCGGAACACGCGTGGCTCAAAGACGCCGGGCGCGTTCAATACGAGCCGATCACCGACACCGAGGCGATGGACGCGTTCGGCCTGCTGTCCCGTTCGGAAGGGATCATCCCTGCCATCGAGTCCGCGCACGCGGTGGCCGGCGCCTTGAAGTTGGGCGCCGAACTAGGAAGGGGCGCGGTCATTGTGGTGAACCTTTCAGGCCGCGGCGATAAGGATGTCGAGACCGCCGCAAAGTGGTTCGGCCTGATGGACGAGTCATGACCGTGCAGCAGAGCGAGGCCAGCAGGCTTGGCCCGCTGTTCGATTCGTGCCGCGCAGAAGGTCGAGCGGCATTGATCGGTTATCTGCCCACCGGGTATCCGGACGTGCCGACCTCACTGCAGGCGATGACCGCACTGGTGGAATCCGGTTGCGACATCGTCGAAGTCGGTGTGCCTTACTCCGATCCGGGGATGGACGGTCCCACGATCCAGCGGGCCACAGAACGGGCGCTGAGCGGGGGAGTCCGGGTCCGCGACACACTGACCGTGGTCGAGGCGGTCAGTGCCGCCGGCGGTCACGCGGTCGTGATGACCTATTGGAATCCGGTTCTGCGCTACGGGATTGACGCTTTCGCCCGTGACCTGGCAGCGGCCGGAGGTCAGGGACTGATCACGCCCGACCTCATACCCGACGAGGCGGCGCAGTGGATTGCGGCGTCAGAGGAGCACGGTTTGGATCGCATCTTCCTGGTGGCGCCGTCGTCGACGCCCGAACGACTGGTGGCCACTGTCGAGGCTTCGCGCGGATTCGTCTACGCGGCTTCGACGATGGGTGTGACGGGCGCGCGCGATGCGGTGTCGACGGCCGCACCGGAACTGGTGAGAAGGGTAAAGACGGTGGCTGACATACCGGTTGGCGTCGGCCTCGGGGTGCGCTTGGGTGAGCAGGCCGCGCAGATCGGCAGCTACGCCGACGGGGTGATCGTCGGATCTGCACTGGTTTCGGCGTTGGGTGACGGTTTGCCCGCCCTGCGCGCGCTGACCGAGGAACTTGCCGCGGGCGTGCGCCAGAGGAAGTCGGCATGACGACGCGGTTCCTCGCCTACATTCCCAGCCCGCCGCGGGGCGTCTGGCATTTGGGACCGCTGCCCATCCGTGCCTATGCGTTCTTCATCATCACCGGCATCATCGTCGCTCTGCTGATCGGGGACCGGCGCTGGGCGGCCCGCGGCGGCCAGCGGGGTGTCATCTACGACATCGCCCTCTGGATGGTGCCGTTCGGTCTGATCGGCGGTCGCCTCTACCACCTGGCCACGGACTGGCAGACCTACTGGGGTCCCGGTGGTGCGGGCCTGAGTGCGGCGCTGCGCATCTGGGACGGCGGCCTGGGCATCTGGGGTGCCGTGGCGCTCGGGGTCGTGGGCGCCTGGATCGGCTGTCGGCGGCACGGCGTCCCGTTGCCCGCGTTCATCGATGCGGTGGCGCCGGGAGTGGTGCTGGCGCAGGCCATCGGACGGCTCGGGAACTACTTCAATCAGGAACTCTACGGCCGCGAAACGACGATGCCCTGGGGCCTGGAGATCTTCTACCGGCGCGACCCGGCCGGATACGTCGACGTGCACTCGCTCGACGGCGTCTCGACGGGGCAGGTGGCGCTCGTCGTGCAGCCCACGTTCCTCTACGAATTGCTCTGGAATCTGCTGGTTTTCGGCCTCCTGCTGCTGCTGGACCGGCGTTTCGTCCTCGGCCACGGGCGACTGTTCGCGTCCTACGTCGCGCTGTACTGCGTCGGCCGATTCGGGGTGGAGTTGCTGCGCGACGACACCGCGACGCACATCGCTGGCATCCGGATCAACACGTTCACGTCCACGTTCGTCTTCATCGGCGCGGTGGTCTACATCATTCTGGCCCCCAAGGGCCGTGAGGATCCGGCGCTGCTGCGCGGACGTGGGGCCGGCGAAGCCGACGAAGTCGCGGAGCCTGAGCCGGAGGAGGAATTGGCGGCCGTTGCGGCGGCAGGTGCCACGACGGCCGCGGCTCCGGCGGGAGCCGGTGGCGGCGATGAACCCGTTGAAACCGCTGAAGCCGACGGTGGCGACGAACCGGCCCCTGTCACCGACGGTGAGCCGGAGGCAGAGTCCGAACCGGAGGTGACTGAGGCGGAGGCCGCTGTAGCCGAGGCGGTCGAGGGAGACGTCGGGGAGGTTGAAGAAGGCCCAGACGGCGAAGTGGCTGAAGCGGCCGAAGAAGCCGAAGAGACCGACGTCGTCGCGGTGGATCTCGAGCCCGAGCTTGCCGACGAGACCGAAGCGACGGAACTTGCCGAGGCCGAAGAGCGCGAGGGCGCGGAGCCGGATGTCCAGTCCGACCTCACCACGGCCGAGCCTGCGACCGACGCCGTCGAGGAAGCCGGACCGGACGAGGCTGACATCGAGGCAGCACCTGCGGCGGAACTTGAGGAGGCCGAGTCAGAGGTTGCGGAAGCCGAGCTGGCGGAGGAAACCGCCGAGTCGGCAGAGGCAGAACCTGTGGCCGAGGACCCCTCGACGGCGGCTAAGGCCAGTGGTCACCCGTTGCTTGGTGCCGGGCCCGCAGCGACCGAGGCAGTCGGCGAACCTCAGGAAGCGACCGCCGCGGCGGAGCCTGAACTGGTCGAGGTCCAAGCTGCCGAAGCCGACGAAGTCGAAGCGATCGACGAGGCGGTCGAAGCTGCCGACGAGACCGACGAGGCCGCCGAGACCGACGAAACCGCCGAGGCCGCCGAGGCTGCCCAGGCCGTCGAAGCTGCCGAAGTCGAAGCGACCGACGAGACCGACGAGGCCGCCGAAGTCGAAGCGACCGACGAGACCGACGAGGCCGCCGAAGCCGAGACCGACGAGGCCGTCGAAGCCGACGAGATCGACGAGGCCGTCGAAGTCGAAACCGACGAGGCCGCCGAAGTCCAGGCGACCGACGAGACCGACGAGGCCACCGGGAACGAGGCCGACGAACCCGAGTCGAGCGAGCCCGAGTCGAGCGAGCCCGAGACCGTCAACACCGAATCCGAGGCTGCGGAGCCGAAGTCCGAGGGCGACGACGGCCCCGCTCCGCCGGGCCCGGCGCCGGAAGCCCAGGCGGAGACCGCTGGCACCGAGCGTCAGCGCTGGCGATTCCGGCTAAGAAGGCAGCGTTCGTAACTGCGCATCACCAACCCTAAGTGCCGTACGCCGCAGCCGATATCGCCGGTGATATCGCATTTCAGCGCGTGTTATGGGTTCCCTCGCGGTGCCGGAGTGACCGATGTGACCAGCGGCGGCGACGCGACCTATCTGGCATGCTGAAACCGTGACTGACCAGCCGTGGCCCGGGGCGAGCGAGCCGGGCTCCCCGCCGCAGGACCCGGGATACCCGCCGCCGCCTTTCCCGCCGCCCTATCCGTCGTACCCGCAGTACCCGCAATACGGGGCCGGCTACGACCCGTCAGCGCCCTTCGGGCGACACCCCGTGACCGGGCAACCCTATTCGGACAAGTCGAAGACCGTCGCCGGCCTGCTCCAGCTGATCGGCCTCTTCGGTTTCGTCGGCATCGGGCGCATCTACGCGGGATATGTGGGCCTGGGCATCGCGCAATTGGTGGTCGGCTGGGTGACCTGCGGGCTCGGCGCCTGGGTGTGGGGCATCATCGACGCGGTGCTGATCCTGACCGATAAAGTCACTGACCCGCAGGGGCGTCCGTTGCGCGATGGCACCTGACTCGCCCGCTCCGGCAGCGCCGAAGATCGTCACCGCAGGATCTGCGGTCCTGCTGGCCGGTGCGCTGACCTACATCGGGTTCGCCGATCCGCACAAAGCGGATTCGGTGTATCCACAGTGTCCGCTCAAATTTCTCACCGGCTGGAACTGTCCGGCCTGCGGTGGCCTTCGCATGACGCACGATCTGCTGCATGGTGACCTGATGGCCGCCGCCACCGACAATGTGTTCGCGCTTGTCGTGATCCCGCTGCTGGCGGGCTGGATCATGGTGCGCCGATTCAATGGCCGTTCGTGGTTGCCGATGAAGACGATGGTCACGCTGCTGATCGCGGCGACGGCGTGGATGGTGGTGCGCAACCTGCCCGGCTTTCCGTTGGTGCCGACCGTCCTGAGCGGCTGATCGACACCCGTCACCAGCCCCTTGCCCACCGCGAACGTGAAGCTGGCCGCACAATCGGCGGGCAAATTCATACGGTCATTGCAACAACATGGATCTTAGGAGTTGCAATGCCAAGTGGTTACCCGCATCCGCCGGCG
>NZ_LQOY01000249.1 GCF_002101675.1 Mycobacterium gordonae
GCCCCCGGTGCCGCCGGTACCGGCGGGTTGGGCGGCAGCGCGCTGCTGTTCGGCAGTGGCGGTGCCGGCGGAGTGGGTGGCGCCGGTGCTGCCGGCGGTGCGGGCGGCGTCGGCACGCCGGGTACCTCGACCGCCGCTGGTGGAACCGGGGGCATCGGCAGTCAGGGTGGCACCGGCGGCATGGGTGGCTCGGGCGGCAACGGGGGCCTGCTATTCGGCAACGGCGGCGCCGGCGGTCACGGTGGTGTGGGCGGCACCGGTGGCGCCGGCGGGGCCGGTGGCGCCGGCTGGGACGCCAGCTCTCCATCGGCACCGCTCGGCGCGAACGGCGGCGACGCCGGCAATGGCGGTAACGGAAACCAAGGCGGTCAAGGCGGTCAAGGAGGCGTCGGGGGCCGCGGTTCGGTGTTGCTGGGCCAGGCGGGCGCCCCCGGCAACGGCGGCGCGGGTGGCGCCGGCGGCGCCGCCGGAATGGGTGGTGACGGCGGCACCGGCGGGTCCGGTCTGGGTCCGGCGACGGCGGGTGGCACGGGCGGTCATGGCGGTGACCCGGGCATCGCGGGCAAGGGCGGACCCGGCGGTTCACCTGGAGGGTTGGGCGCTGCCGCCGGCCTGACCGGCGGGGACGGCAACGCCGTCGTCACCGGCGGCCATGGCGGCAAGGGGGGCGCAGGCTACACGGAGACCATCACCGGCAGTGGTGGCAGCGGCGGGCAGGGTGGCGCCGGCGGTCAGTACGGGAATGGAGGCGCCGGCGGTACTGGCGGCAATGCAGCCGGAAACGGCTTCGGTGGTAGGGGCGGCAACGGCGGTAGCGCCGGTTCACAGGACGGCATGGGCGGCGCCGGTGGTCACGGCGGAAACGGTGCCGGTGCCGGCGGCGGCGGTGACGGCGGCAGCGGCGCCAGCGTGTCCCGGACGGGCACCACCGCCGCGATCGCCGGCAGCGGTGGTGCCGGCGGCGCCGGAGCCAGGGGTGGCATGGGCGGCGCCGGTGGTGCGGCATCGACTACGGGAACCGGTACCGTCACGCCGGGTAGTGGCGGGGCGGGCGGCGTCGGCATCACCGCTCACGGAGGGACCGGAGGTCGCGGCGGCGACGCGCATATCGACAACAGCGGTTCGGTGGTCAGCGCCGTCGGCGGGGCGGGCGGCGCCGGGGGAGCCGGATTCGATAACTCCGGCAGCTCGTTTTTCGGACCTGGTGAGGGCGGCCCCGGAGGCAATGCATACATCGACAGCAGTGGCTCGAAGGCGCAGGCCATTGGTGGCACCGGCGGGGTGGGCGGAGCCAGCAGCGCTGGCACCGGCGGCCGTGGCGGCACCGGTGGGGCTGCAGATAATTCTGGTTCTGGAAATGCCGTTGGCGGCACCCCGGGCCTCGGCGGCCTCGGACCCACGCCCGGCAAGGGCGGCGACGGCGGTCAGGCAGTTTCCTCAGGAACCGGAAATGCCGTCGGGGCCGCCGGGGCGAACGGCATCGACAATCCCACGGGCACGGGAGGCGCCGGTGGCCGCGGCGGCACGGGCTATATATCCAACCCCTCCTCGACGGCGACGGCGACGTCCGGCGCCGGCGGGGCCGGCGGTAATGGTCAAAACGGCGGCGCCGGCGGTGGAGGTGGCAATGCGATTACCTTCGGAACCGGCAACGTCGTGCCCGGTGCCGGTGGTGCCGGTGGCACCGGCAGCACCGGCACCGGCGGGAACGGCGGGCAAGGTGGCGCCGCGGACATCAACAACGCCAGCTCGCCGATCACCAACCTGGTGGGCAGCACGGGCGGCGCAGGTGGTACCGGCTTCAGCAACGGCGGAAGCGGCGGCACGGGCGGCGGCGCCAATATCACTAATGCCGCGGCCACCGCCTCAGCCACGGGCGGTGCCGGGGGCGCCGGCGGCAACGCCACCGATGCCCTGAACGGCACCGGCGGGACCGGCGGGACGGGGGGTACGGGGAGCAACTCCGGAGCCGGAAATGCCTACGGTGGCGTGCCGGGCACGGGCGGTCTCGGCGTCAACGGCGGATCCGGGGGCTCAGGCGGTACCGCGGCCATTTTCGGAACGGGATCCGGAAACGCCATCGCGCACGACGGAGCGCCCGGTGTCAGCGGTTCCGGTGGCAACGGCGGCTCGGGCGGCGGCGGTGGCTCTGCGGACATCTTCGGTCCCACCTCCGGAGGCAGCGCCATCGCCGGCAACGGCGGCATAGGCGCCGACAGTGCCCAGGCCGCCGGGAAAGGTGGGGCCGGCGGGAACGCGCGCACCTTCGGAACCGGAACGGTGACCGCCGGTACTGGCGGCAACGGCGGCGCCAGCAGCGGCGGCGCCGGCGGCGCCGGTGGCAATGGCGGCAATGCCGATATCTACAGCGACACCAACGTGCACGAGGCGCGCGGCGGTAATGGCGGGGCTGCGGGTGCGGGTGTGAACAACTTCGGGATCGCCGGTGGTAGTGGCGGCTCGGGCATCATTCGCAACAGCCCGTCCACAGCCAACGCCTACGGCGGCAACGGCGGTGCCGGCGTGTCCACTACAGGTCCCTACGCCGCAAGTGGCGGGTCCGGCGGGACTGCATTCAACTATGGGACCGGCGCCGCCACCGGCGGCAACGGCGCCGACGGTGGTTCGGCCGCCGTCCAGGGCGGTAACGGCGGCAACGGCGGCAACGCCTTTGCGGTTGTCTACCCGGCCAACGCCTTTGCCGGCTCACCCGGCTCCGCCGGTGCGGGCGGGGTCCTTCCGGGAACGGACGGCCTGCCCGGCAGCACCGGCCCACTCTGACGTTCTGGGACAATGGTCGGCGTGTCCGTCACGCCGCTATCCCTGACCCCGGGCGTCCTCGCCGAGGCCGTCATCGACCTGGGCGCTATCGCGCACAACATCCGGGTGCTCCGCGAGCACGCTGGAAAAGCGCAGGTCATGGCGGTGGTCAAGGCTGACGGTTATGGCCACGGCGCCACCCGCGTCGCCTTCACCGCGCTGGCCGCCGGGGCCACCGAACTCGGTGTGGCCACCGTCGACGAGGCGCTTGCGCTGCGGGCCGATGGCATCCTCGATCCGATCCTGGCCTGGCTGCATCCGCCCGGCTTCGACTTCGCGCCGGCGCTACAGGGCGACGTGCAGATCGCGGTTTCTTCGGTGCGCCAGCTCGAGGAGCTGCTGGATGCCGTGCACCGGACCGGCACACCGGCGACCGTCACCGTCAAGGTAGACACCGGGCTGAACCGCAACGGCGTCGCCCAGGCGCAGTTCCCCGCCATGGTGACCGCGCTCAAACAGGCGGTCGCGGACGAGACCATCACGCTGCGGGGTCTGATGTCGCACCTGGTCTTCGCCGACGCGCCGGAGCAGCCCATCAACGACATCCAGGCCCAGCGGTTCCGCCAGATGCTCTCCCATGCGGCCGACCAAGGTGTGCGGTTCGAGGTGGCGCACCTGTCCAACTCGTCGGCCACCTTGGCCCGTCCCGACCTGGCGTTCGACCTGGTGCGCCCGGGCATCGCGGTGTACGGGCTGAGCCCGGTGCCTACACTGGGGGACATGGGTTTGATTCCCGCGATGACGGTCAAATGCCCTGTCGCACTGGTCAAGTCGATCCAAGCGGGGGAGGGCGTGTCCTACGGGCATACCTGGACCGCGCCCCGCGACACCAACCTGGGACTGATCCCGGTGGGCTACGCCGACGGCGTCTTCCGGTCGCTCGGTGGACGACTGGACGTGCTGATCAACGGCCGGCGGCGGCCCGGGGTGGGACGGGTCTGCATGGACCAGTTCGTCGTCGACCTGGGACCCGGCCAGCCCGACGTGGCCGAAGGGGACGAGGCGATCCTGTTCGGGCCCGGCACCCACGGCGAGCCCACCGCCCAGGACTGGGCCGACCTGGTCGGCACCATCCACTACGAGGTGGTCAGCGGCATCCGTGGACGGATCACCAGAACCTACCGCGAGGTTGACGCCGTTGAGCGCTGACGACAACCACCGCATTCCCAAGGGGAAGGCCTGGCTTGCGGGAAGCGCAGGACTGACCGCGGTCGCCACCCTGGTCGGCGCCTCGGCCCGCAAGACCATCATCGAACGCGCCTCATTCGACGAAGACCCTTGGGCGGACGAGGATTTCGAGCGACTGGACAGCGACCGCGCCCAGGTGGTGATGACCTCTGACGGCGTGCCGCTGGCGGTGCGGGAGGCCGGGCCGCCGGATGCCCCGCTGACCGTCGTCTTCGCGCACGGGTTCTGCCTGCGGATGGGCGCCTTTCACTTTCAGCGGATGCGCCTCGGCGAGGTGCTGGGTTCGCAGGTGCGCATGGTGTTCTACGACCAGCGTGGCCATGGTCAGTCCGGTGAGGGTGAGCCGGATTCCTATACGCTCACCCAACTCGGACAAGACTTGGAAACGGTGCTGCAGGTCACCGCGCCGCGCGGGCCGATCATCCTGGTGGGCCACTCGATGGGCGGCATGACGGTCCTGTCGCACGCCGGCCAGTTCCCCGGCCGGTACGGCCGGCGGATCGTCGGGGCGGCGCTGATCTCGTCGGCCGCCGAAGGCGTCACCCGCTCACCGCTGGGGGCGTTCCTGAAGAACCCGGCGCTGGACGCGGTACGGTTCACGGCCAAGTCCGCACCGAAATTGATGCACCGGGGACGCAACGTGTCACGCTCCCTGATCGGCCCGATCCTGCGGGCCGCGTCCTACAGCGATCTGCAGGTCAGCCGCAGCCTGGACGCGTTCTCGCAACGGATGATGAACGGCACTCCGATCGCCACCCTGGTCGGCTTCCTGCGGGCCCTGGAAAATCACGACGAAACCGCAGGATTGTGGACACTGCTCAAGATCCCGACGTTGATCGCCTGCGGGGACCACGACCTGCTTACTCCCGACGAGTACTCCCGGTTGATGGCGGCCTCGCTGCCGCGGTCGGAGTTGGTGATCGTACCCGGAGCCAGCCACCTTGCGTTGCTGGACAAACCGGAGACCATCAACGACGGCCTGATCCGGCTGATCGAGCGGTCGCAGCCCGGCAAGCTGACATGGCACTACCGCCGGTTCGGCGAACGGCTGCGTGGGCGGTTGCGGCGCCGTGGCTGAACAGCAGACGCTCGACCGCGCGCAAGACACCATCGCGCTCGGATCCAAGCTGGGTGAACAGCTGCGCGCCGGCGACGTGGTAGTGCTCTCCGGTCCGTTGGGCGCTGGAAAAACGGTGCTGGCCAAGGGAATTGCCGCCGGAATGGATGTAGAGGGCCCGGTGACGTCGCCGACGTTCGTGCTGGCGCGGGTGCATCGGGCGCGCCGCGCGGGCAACCCGGACATGATCCATGTCGACGTCTACCGCCTGCTCGACCAGCACGGCGCAGACCTGCTCGGCGAACTCGACTCGCTGGATCTCGACACCGATCTCGAAGACGCCGTCGTGGTGGTGGAGTGGGGTGAAGGGCTGGTCGAACGGTTGGCCGAGCGCCACCTCGACATCCGCCTCGAGCGCCTCGTCGAGTCCGACGTGCGGATCGCCACTTGGGAGTGGGTGAGCTCATGATCGTGTTGACCCTGGATACGTCGACCCCGGCCGTCACCGCGGGCATTGTCAGAGCCGACGACTTCGTGACGCTCGCGCAGCGGGTCACCGTCGACGCTCGCGCACACGCCGAACGGCTGACGCCCAATGTTGTTGCCGCACTTGATGATGCAGGTCTGACAGTGGCTGACCTGGATGCCGTGGTGGTCGGCTGCGGACCCGGCCCATTCACCGGCCTGCGGGCCGGCATGGCGACCGGCGCCGCCTACGGGCACGCCTTGGGCATCCCGGTGCACGGCGTGTGCAGCCTGGACGCGATCGGCGTGCTCACCAGAGGGGAGACGCTGGTAATCACCGACGCCCGCCGCCGGGAGCTGTACTGGGCGCGCTACCGCGACGGCGTCCGCACCGAGGGCCCGGCGGTGAACGCCCCGGGCGACGTGGACCCGGGTACGGCGCGGGCCGTCGCCGGTTCGCCGGAGCATGCGGCGTTGTTCGATCTTCCGTATTGCGAGCCCGGGTACCCGACCCCGGCCGGTCTGGCCCGCGCGGTGCCCGACTGGTCCGACGAGCCCGCGCCGCTGGTGGCGTTGTACCTGCGTCGCCCCGACGCCAAGCCGCTGGCGGCACGCAAGTGACGGCTCACGTGGAGCCGGTTACGCTCGGTCCGCTGATCTACGCGGACGCGCAGCGGTGCGCCGAGTTGGAAGCGCAGCTCTTCGACGGCGACGACCCGTGGCCTGCCGTCGCCTTCGAGCGCGAACTGCACAGCAAGACAAACCATTACGTGGGGGCACGCAGTGGCGGCACGCTCGTCGGGTACGCCGGCATCTCTCGGCTCGGCCGGGTGGCGCCCTTCGAGTACGAGGTGCACACCATCGGGGTCGATCGCGCCTACCAGGGGAAGGGCATCGGCCGTCGGCTGCTCGATGCACTACTGGCCTTTGCCGATGGGGGAGTGGTTTTTTTGGAAGTCCGCACCGACAACGAGGCCGCCATCGGCCTGTATCGCAGTATGGGATTCGAGCAGGTCGGCCTGCGTAAGCGGTATTACCGTGTCAGCGGCGCCGACGCGTACACCATGCGGAGGGAGGCCGATAGATGAGAACCATCCTTGCCATCGAAACCTCTTGTGATGAAACGGGTGTCGGGATCGCACGGCTGAGCACCGACGGCACTGTCGAGTTGCTGGCCGACGAGGTGGCGTCCAGTGTCGACGAGCATGTCCGATTCGGCGGAGTGGTGCCCGAGATCGCTTCCCGGGCGCATCTGGAGGCCCTCGGTCCCGCGATGCGCCGGGCGCTGGCAACCGCCGGGCTGAACAAGCCCGACATCGTCGCCGCCACCATCGGCCCCGGACTGGCCGGCGCCCTACTGGTGGGAGTCGCTGCGGCCAAAGCCTATTCGGCCGCGTGGGAGGTGCCGTTCTACGCAGTGAACCACCTGGGCGGACACTTGGCCGCCGACGTCTACGAGCACGGCCCGCTGCCCGAGTCGGTCGCGCTGCTGGTGTCCGGCGGGCACACTCACCTGCTGCACGTCCGGTCGCTCGGTGAACCGATCGCCGAACTGGGCAGCACCGTCGACGATGCCGCCGGGGAGGCTTACGACAAGGTGGCGCGGCTGTTGGGCCTGGGCTACCCGGGCGGCCGTGTCCTCGACGAGCTGGCGCGCACCGGTAACCGCGACGCGGTCGTCTTCCCGCGTGGCATGA
Organism: Mycobacterium gordonae; assembly: GCF_002101675.1. Lineage (GTDB taxonomy): Bacteria > Actinomycetota > Actinomycetes > Mycobacteriales > Mycobacteriaceae > Mycobacterium > Mycobacterium gordonae. The sequence continues at coordinate 7,228 of NZ_LQOY01000249.1, forward strand.
CCGGGCCGCGGGATGACCCGTACGCCTTCAGCTTCTCGGGCCTCAAGACCGCGGTGGCCCGCTACGTCGAAAGCAACCCCGACTTCGTGCCCGCCGACGTGGCGGCCGGATTCCAGGAAGCCGTGGCCGACGTGCTGACCCGCAAGGCGGTCCGGTCGGCGACCGAACTGGGGGTGTCGACCCTGCTGATCGCCGGTGGGGTGGCAGCCAACTCACGGCTTCGCGAGCTGGCCGCCGAGCGCTGCCGTGACGCGGGCCTGACGCTGCGAATCCCCAGGCCCCGACTGTGCACCGACAACGGCGCGATGATCGCCTCGTTCGCCGCGCATCTGGTGGCCGCGGGCGCGGCGCCGTCACCGTTGGATGCGCCCAGCGATCCTGGATTGCCCGTGGTGCGCGGGCAAATGGTCGGTTGATGTTCGCTCAGCGCGTAGAAGCACCGGGGCACCCTTGAGTGCTAGCACTCTCATGTATAGAGTGCTAGGTGGCAGTCGGACGACCCTGGTGTCGGCACCCGCGACGACGGCGCGAGGGATCCGGACGAATGCCAAATCACCTGGTAATTCGGACGGTGCGGGGCAGCCCCGGACCGACCGCCAACTCCGGTCAGGGCAAACGCTCCGGACCCGATTCAACTAGTGGAGGGCTCCAATCGTGGCGAAGGTCAACATCAAGCCACTCGAGGACAAGATTCTCGTACAGGCCAACGAGGCCGAGACCACGACCGCATCCGGTCTGGTCATTCCCGACACCGCCAAGGAGAAGCCCCAGGAGGGCACCGTCGTCGCAGTCGGCCCCGGCCGTTGGGACGAGGACGGCGAGAAGCGGATCCCGCTCGACGTCGCTGAGGGTGACACCGTCATCTACAGCAAGTACGGCGGTACCGAGATCAAGTACGGCGGCGAGGAATACCTGATCCTGTCGGCACGCGACGTGCTGGCTGTCGTTTCCAAGTAACACTGGTCGTTTTCAAGTAACGCAACGTGTTCCGCCCCGGCGATCCCCGCGCGCAAGTGCGGGTGATTTCCGGGGCGGCATGCGTTACGAGCTGGGCGAAGGAGCCTTATGAGCAAGTTAATTGAGTACGACGCGACCGCCCGTCGCGCCATGGAAGCGGGCGTCAACAAGCTCGCGGATGCGGTCAAGGTGACGCTCGGACCCGGTGGCCGCCACGTCGTGCTGGCCAAGGCGTTCGGCGGACCGCAGGTAACCAACGACGGCGTCACCGTCGCACGCGAGATCGACCTGGAAGACCCGTTCGAGAATCTGGGTGCGCAGTTGGTGAAGTCGGTCGCCACCAAGACCAACGACGTCGCGGGCGACGGCACCACCACCGCGACCGTGCTGGCTCAGGCCCTGGTGAAGGGCGGGCTGCGGCTGGTCGCCGCCGGGGTCAACCCGATCGCCCTGGGTTCGGGCATCAGCAAGGCCGCCGACGCGGTATCCGAGGCGCTGCTGGCCGCGGCCACCCCGGTGTCGGGCAAGGAAGCCATCGCCCAGGTGGCGACGGTGTCTTCGCGCGACGAGCGGCTGGGTGACCTGGTCGGCGAGGCCATGAGCAAGGTCGGTCACGACGGCGTGGTCAGCGTGGAGGAGTCCTCGACGCTGGACACCGAGCTGGAGTTCACCGAGGGTGTGGGCTTCGACAAGGGCTTCCTGTCGGCCTATTTCGTCACCGACTTCGACTCTCAAGAGGCCGTGCTCGAGGACCCGCTGATCCTGCTGCATCAGGACAAGATCAGCTCGCTGCCCGACCTGCTACCGCTGCTGGAGAAGGTCGCAGAAGCGGGCAAGCCGCTGCTGATCATCGCCGAGGACGTCGAGGGGGAGGCGTTGGCGACGCTGGTCGTCAACTCCATCCGCAAGACGCTGAAAGCCGTCGCGGTCAAGTCGCCGTTCTTCGGCGACCGCCGCAAGGCCTTCATGCAGGACCTGGCCATCGTGACCGGCGGCGAGGTGGTCAACCCCGATGTCGGTCTGCTGCTGCGCGAGGTTGGCCTCGAGGTGCTGGGCTCGGCCCGGCGTGTCGTGGTCAGCAAGGACGACACGATCATCGTCGACGGCGCCGGCTCCAAGGAGGCGGTCGACAACCGGGTCAAGCAGCTGCGTGCCGAGGTCGAAGCCAGCGACTCCGATTGGGACCGGGAGAAGCTGCAGGAGCGGGTGGCCAAGCTGGCCGGCGGGGTGGCCGTCATCAAGGTCGGCGCCGCCACCGAGACCGCGCTCAAGGAGCGCAAGGAAAGTGTCGAGGACGCCGTCGCGGCGGCCAAGGCCGCGGTCGAGGAGGGCATCGTCCCCGGCGGCGGATCGGCGCTGATCCAGGCACGCCACGTGCTGGAGTCGCTGCGCAACGAGCTCAGCGGCGACGAGAAGCTCGGCGTCGACGTGTTCTCCGAGGCACTGGCCGCTCCGCTGTACTGGATCGCGACCAACGCCGGACTCGACGGCGCTGTCGCGGTCAACACGGTCAACGAGCTGCCCACCGGGCAGGGGCTCAACGCCGCCACCCGGACCTACGGGGATCTCGGCGCCGACGGAATCGTCGACCCGGTGAAGGTGACCCGGTCGGCCGTCCTCAACGCCTCGTCGGTGGCCCGGATGGTGCTCAGCACCGAGACCGCGGTTGTCGAGAAGCCGGCCGACGAAGAAGACGACCACGGCCATGGCCACGGTCATCACCACCACTGAGTAGTTCAGCGAAAGCGCCCCGGTCATCTGGCCGGGGCGCTTTCGTAGCTCACCGCCGATACGCGTCTAGTCTCGCGCCATGGACCGCATTGTGCAGTGGGCGTGGGATCGGTTCGGCGCGCGGTACTCGTGGGTGTTCTACGGGATCTCCGTCGTGGCACCCTCCCCGATATACCTTTTCTCTGCTTGCGCCATCGTGGCTTTCGAGAGATCGGATCGCTACCTCGAAGCGAGCGCCGCTGCCGCCGTTGCGATGTTGGGGCTGGCCTACGGGATCGTGTTACCCGGCCGCGGCGCGTGGCGGCTCGTCGAGGGGTGGGCAGCGGGCGAAGCGGTCGATCCGGCCAGGACGCTGGAGGCCACCTACATGTGGTCCCGCCGTGCTATCGCCCGAGGGTTAGCGGTCGTCACCGCGTGCGGAGTCCTACTGTCGATCGTCGTCGGTGTCATCGCCGGCGCCGCGGGACCGCGGTTGGCTCAGTATGCGGTCCTGGGTGGCGTTATCGGGACCGTTTCACACCTGATCGGCGTGCACAGCGTGCCGGAAGTGCCGATGCGGCCGGTGCGGGCCGCAATCGCCGGCGACTCCGGAATCGGTGACTCCCTTCCCCGGTCGCGTCCCAGCTTTGCCACGTGGTCGAACCTGTCCATCGTCGCGGTGGCGTTCGGTTTCTCGATGGCCGGCGCGACGGTGGCGGGCGAGTTCGACCGGTCCCAGCAGTTCCCCCTGCTGTGGGTGGGCATCGGCTGCGTGCTGACCCTGATCTTCGCCGTACCGATCACCGTCATCAGCGTGTTCGGACCGTCCCTGCAGCCGATTCGGGATCTCGCCGAAGGCACCAAACGCGTTGCGGCCGGGGACTACTCGCATCGGCTGCCGGTGGTGCAAGACGATGATCTCGGTGCGTTGGCGGCGTCCTTCAACCGCATGCAGGCCGGTTTGGCCGAGCGGCGGCGACTTCAGGCCGCGTTCGGGACTTACGTCGACCCGTCGTTGGCGGCGCGGCTGCTCGAGCAGGGCGACGACGTGTTCACCGGTGAGCGCCGGGAGGTGAGCGTGATGTTCGTCGACATCCGAGATTTCACCCCGTTCGCCGAGACACACACCGCTGAGGAGGCCGTCGCGCATCTCAACGCCTTGTTCGAGATCGTCGTGCCAGTCGTCGTGGAGGCTAGTGGCCACGTCAACAAGTTCCTGGGCGACGGTGCTCTGGCCGTCTTCGGCGCGCCCAACGAACTTGCCGAGCATGCCGCCGCCGCAGTGAGCGCCGCGGCGCTGATCAGCCGGCGCGTCGCCGAGCGATTCGGTGGCAAGCTTCGCATCGGCATCGGCATCAACACCGGTGTGGTGATCGCCGGAACCATCGGCGGCGGCGGCAAACTCGAGTTCACCCTCATCGGTGACGCCGTCAATGTGGCAGCCCGCGTCGAGCAACTCACCAAAATCACAGGCGACGTGATCCTCTTAACTCAGGGAACCGTCGACGCCTTGGTTGTTCGACCGCCCGGGCTTCTGGAACGGGGATTGCATGAGCTGAAAGGTAAGTCGGCTGCGGTGAAGGTTTTCGGCTTGAATCCGGCGCTGCAAGATTGACGTCTTACGTCGACAAGTAAGCCGACGTGGAAGACGACCTCGGGTACCGCCACGGTCATCACCACCACCAATGAGTAGTTCGGCAAAGCGCCCCCGGTCGTCGACGGACCCGGGCGTGCTTGCTGGCCTGCCCATCAGATCGCGTGATGGACCGCATATGGCAGTGGGTGTGGGACTTCTGCCTGATCACATTTCTCCTGCTGCTCTCGATGTACCGTCTCTGGTCGTTTCTTGTGGTCAAGCTCGAGGCGTCGCGTGAATACGCCCAGACCGCCGTGGTCACAGTTTTCACGGTGCTGGTGCTCTCATACCTGACCGTTCTTCCCGGCCGCGGCTGGAACCGGCTTGCGGGGTGGCAGGCCACCGAGTGGATCGATCGGCGGCAGTCGAGGCCACCTACGCGTGGAATCGCGCGGCGGCCGTCCGCACCGTTGTGGTCAACGCGATCGGCGCGGCGGTGTTGTTGCCCGTTGTCGGTGCGATCGCCGGGGCAAGCTTGTGGCGGTTGGTGCAACCGCTCGCGGCCTTAGGGCTGGAGTGGGGTCACGTGTGGCACGTGCACGATGACACGCCTGCCCCAACGGAGTCGCCTGCCGACGGTGAATCGGTGTCCGGTCGCCAGTCGAAGGGGAAGTGCTTGCTCGAACCGCCCCGATGCGGATGTGACCAGTCGAAGCCGGTTGCCTCGTCTCTCTCGACCACGCCCCACGTGGCGACCTGTCCCGGACCGACCTCCGCGCCCGGGGCGTTCGTCGTGGTGACCCGCCGGTCGGGATCTGCTGTCGGCCCAGTAAGCGCGGCGACATGCAGGTCGACCTTTCCGGGAATTTCGGCCCTCCAGTAAGCCAGATCATCAGCTGCCTCGAATGAGATCGGGGCATATGCGATTTCGCGCAAATCTTCGATGAGAGCGGCGAATTGAGCTGGCCAGCCGCCCGCCTTTCCGGTGAAGATGCGCTCCAGGGCATCCCGTTGCGCGTCGTCACCGCGTTCGTCGATGTAGAACATCAGTCGCATCTTGGCGTTCGGATCACCGACCCACATATTGCCGGTGAACTCGCCGAGAGATATGACGTTCAGTCCGCTGAGGTCGACGCCGCCGAAGTGGCCGTCACGCACATGCCAGACGAGGGTGAACAGGCAGTCGCCGTGCGTCGGCTCTTGGGCGAAGCTGCAGGGACAGGGCAACTTGCAGCTGCAGACGTCGAACCAGTCGCCCTGAAGATGCCAATCGACAGCTGTTGTTGTGGGTGTCATCGCGATCTCCTTCTTATACCCCCGGGGGGTAATCCGTGTACTTGAGACCGTAGCGGTGCAGCAGGAAAAACACAAGTACCCCTAGGGGGTATACATCAATGGGCGAGGATCGGGTGTGTCACTCCGTTGTCAGGGGGCATACCGGCGCTTTCTGAATGGCTCGGTGCCGGGCTCGCTTGTGTCAACTGATCGGCGACCGACACCACTAAGCCGCCTAGCATGAACGCCACGATCACGGCTACCAGTGCGCCGGTGCTGAACGAGGGGATAAATCGCCTTGCGCCCGTGGCGGTTTCCTCACCACCGTGGTACTGGTGGGTGAGTGCGTGCCCCTTGCCCCGCTGCAACAGCACCCGATTGACCGGATATGCGGCGAAGAAGGCTGTGGTGAGCGCAATCATCATGCCGACCCAGAAGATCGGGTTCACCAGACCCGCATTCATAGCTCCGGGAATGATCGCCATCACGAGGTTGTCGACGACCTCCATCGTAAGGATCGACAACGTATCCGCTGCGAGGACCACGCTCAGTGCGGCCCCCAAAGCTAAACCCGCTTTGAGCAACGGCAGCGTCGACAGGGAGTAGCCGAAGGCAAAGGCCAGTGCTACCGCCAGGGCGATGGTCGCCAGGTTCGACAAGCCGAGTGCCGTCCCGATAATGAGTCCGACGATCTCGCCAATGGCGCAGCCTGTTAGGCAGTGCAGCGTCGCGCTGACGGCCATGCGATTGACGCTGCTCATGTCGTGGTGTCCATGGTTTGTCTCATGGTGGTGGTGAATTGCCTCGTGCGGCGATGGGTTATGCATGCGGTTCCTTCGAATCGGAAGATGGTGCGAACGTCAGAAGCGTGGCGTCGACGCTTCCCCGTATTGGCTAGCGCATCGATGGCGAAACATGTCACGAGCCGATGCGGTCGGAATTCTTCGTAAAAAGGTCGATGCTCTTGCGTCGGCACCCATACCCAAGGGGGGTATATGCCGACCGTACGCCTGGCTGTCCGGCCTTGGCAAGCCCTTGGTGCAGCGGCTGCTTTGACATGCTGCCTACAGCGTGAACGATGACGAGTGTGGCGATCGCCCAGGTGCCGGAGCCATGTGAACTAGCGTTCGGCACCAGGTACCGCTGCTCGGGGCATCAAGACGCCCAGCGGTACCTGCTGCTCACCCCACGCGCGAGGGACCTCGGGCAGCGGGGGTCGATACGCTGCGGACATGCAGTCATTGCCACAAGCGCGGGAGGCGGCGCGCGCCCGATCGGCGTCACTGACCCACGGTGTGACCGCTTACCACGTCGTCGGTGACCAAGGTCCGTGGGTTGTGCTGGTGCACGGCCTGGTCACCCCGGGTTACGCATGGCAGCCTTTAGCGGAAGCGCTTGCCGCTCAGGGGTTTCGCGTCCTGCGTTACGACCAGTTCGGGCGCGGGCTGTCGGACCGGCCGCCGGTCGAGTATGACCTTGACCTGTATCTGGGGCAACTACGTGAACTGGTGGACACCCTCGGCATCGAGAGCATGCATCTCCTCGGGTGGTCGATGGGAGCCCTCATCGTGACTCGGTTCGCCGCCGAGAATCCCGACCGCACCAAAAGCATCGGACTCATCGCGCCGGGGCTCTACGCGACCGGGGCGCTCAAGATTCTGGCTCAGTCGCTATTACGACTGCCCGGCGCCCGCAGGCTCGTCGCCTCGCGCATCGACGACGTCATCGATCGTCTGGAAAGCCAGCATCTGAGCCGTCCGGACCGGTTCCCGGACTACAACGAACAAGCTCGCGAACAGCTGCGTTTCCCGGGCATGGCGGAATCCTTCGCCTCGACCGTCGCCAACTTCCCGGCCCATGCCGGGGACCAGTGGGCAGCCGTGGGACGACATCCACGTCCGGTGCTGGTGGTGTGGGGCACTGAGGACCGCGTCACTCCTTACGCGAACAGCCGGCGCGTCTTGCGGTTATACCCCGCCGCAGAGTTGCTGACCGTGCCAGGTGCCAAGCATGCCCCGCACCTGGACCATGCCGAGGTCGTCTATCCGGCCATCCTGCGGCACTTGAGGGCCGCGCGATGAATTTTCCCGCGCGGACATGTCATATCCAGCGTGCTGTCTTCGTAGACATCGTGACGGGCAGCCACGCCGAGCCGCCCGCGTAGTTCAAGGAGCATGTGATGCCGCAGTACTTTCTGGCCGTCAATCACGACACCGCCGAGGCCGCCGCGATGGCGGAGATGACCATCGAGCAGATGCAGCCGATTTTCGATGCCGTCGATGCTTTCAACAACAAGCTGCAGGCCGATGGCGCGTGGGTGTTCGCCGGGGGGCTGATGCCGCGTGAGTCGACCACCACCGTCGACAACACCGGTGACAAGCCCATCGTCACCGACGGGCCCTACACCGAGTCCAAGGAGTACCTCGGCGGGTTCTGGGTCATCGAGGCCGCCGACCTCGACGCCGCGCTGGACTGGGCGAAACAGGGATCGAAAGCCTGCCAGGGCCGCGTCGAGGTTCGGCCGTTCCAGGGCTGAACTGCGACGGCGCGTGGACGCGATCGAGCGGGTGTTCCGGGAGGAGTACGGGCGGGTGATCGCCTCGCTGGTGCGTCGCTTCGGTGACATCGGCGTCGCCGAAGAGGCGGCCGGGGACGCTCTGCTGGTGGCCTTGGAGCGGTGGCCGGCAGACGGGATTCCGCCCAATCCGGGCGGCTGGCTGACCATGACCGCCGGAAACAAGGCGATCGACCGGCTGCGCCGCGAATCACACCGCTGGTCAAAACATCTGGCGGCCAACATGATTCACGACGACACGGCGCCCGAAATCGGACCGGTCGATGACGACCGGTTGCGGTTGATCTTCACCTGCTGCCATCCGGCGCTCTCGCCCGAGGCGCGGGTGGCGCTGACGCTGCGGCTTCTCGGCGGGCTGAACGTCGCCGAGATCGCCGCGGCGTTCCTGGTGCCGGAGACGACGATGGCCCAACGGATCAGCCGGGCGAAAAAGAAGATCGCGGCGGCGCGTATCCCTTATCGAGTGCCGTCCGGAGACGACCTCGGCGAGCGGGTCGCGGCCGTACTCGGGGTGATCTACCTCGTCTTCAACGAGGGCTACCTGTCCACCTCGGGGCTGCCGGTGCGTGACGACCTCACCGCCGAGGCGGTGCGGCTCGGCCGGATCCTGTACGGGCTCTTACCTGAGGTACCCGAAGTAGCGGGTCTGTTGGCACTGATGCTGCTCACCCAGGCCCGTCGCGCGAGCCGGATCGCCGGCGGTGAACTGGTACCGCTGCACGCGCAGGACCGCACCAGATGGGATAGGAAGCTGATCGCCGAGGGGCACGCCCTGGTCCGAAAATGCCTGTCGGTCAACAGACCTGGCCGCTACCAGCTGCTCGCGGCGATCAACGCGGTGCACACCGATGCGCCGAGCGCGGCCGACACCGACTGGTCCCAGATCGCCCAGTTATATCGACAGCTGATGGAATTCGACCCCGGTCCCGTCGTCCAGTTGAACTATGCGATCGCCGTCGCAGAGCTCGACGGGCCCGAGGTGGCCCTGGCCCTGGTGGACCGACTGCCCGGGGCGGGCATGCAGCGCTACCACGCATTCCACGTGACCCGCGCCGAATTGCTGCGCCGCCTCGGGCGGTCGGACGAGGCGCGGGCGGCCTATGCGGCGGCCATCGCACTCGTCGACAATCCCGCAGAGCGGGCCTATCTCGCGCGCCGCCGCGATGAACGGTTTTAGCGGGCGCGGCTACTGCGACGTCGGCTGAATGGACACCAGCCGAAACGCGCCAGGCTGCGAATCGTCGGACGTGAACCGGACAACGAGGACACCCGGGGGGAACTGGGTGGCAAGGTCATTGAGCGTCCGCGGGAGAAACGCCCTGGCTTTGGCGTTGCCGTACCAATTGGGATCGGACGGGTCGAGACTGCCGACACCGTCGATCGCGGCGTCCCAACGCTGCACCGGATTCGGCGGTGCGGCGCCGAACCCTGCCGACTTGAGATACGCCTCCGCTTGTCCCGCAAGGGTAATCGCCGCCCCGCCACCGGTCGGAGTGCCCGTGATCGTCCCGTTGACGACGTCGGCCGTCACCGATGTCAGCCGTACGGTGCAGACGTTGTCGACGACATTGGCCGGGACGCAGAAGGCGGGCAGCGGGGCGGCGTACGCCTCAGCGCTGCCGAGTACGGCAGGAAAGACCAGGACAGCGATGGCGGCCAGGGTGCGGCGAGCACTCGGCATCGGGACCTCCTCGGAGACGCATCTCGTCACTGAACTGTATTCCGCCCGCGTTTACGTGACCCGGCGGAGCGGGGCGGCCGGGCGCGCATGTGGTCCACTGCCCGGCTCATGATGTCGCCGAGCACGCGCACGTCCCGCTCCGACAGGGACGCGAACAGCAGCTCGCGGACCACCCGAATGTGGCCGGGCAGCACCTTGGCGACGCGGGCCCGCCCCTGCTCGGTGATGTCGACCAGGGTGGCGCGCTGGTCACTGGTACTGCCTTGCCGGGTGATCAGGCGCGCCTTTTCCAGCAGGCCGGCCTGGTGGGTGAGCCCGCTGCGGCTGTAGACCACGCCGTCGGCCAACTCGGTCATGGTCAGTGGCCGGTCGGCATCGACGAGTTTGGCGAGGATCTCGAACTGCACGTAACTCAGGTCGCCTTCGGCTTGCAGTTGTTGCCGGACCGCATACTGCAGCAGGCTGGCCGCTTCCGTCAGCGCGAAGTAGGTGTGCAGCTGCGCGGGATTGAGGGCGTCGGCCATGCCCTGAGCATATTGCTTCGACGTCGAATCAATGAGACGACGATCACACCTCGGGACGGAATCGCTTCGATATCGAAGCAGTTACGCCTGACGTAACCGCTTCGAATTCGAAGCAATGAACCGAGGAGGACACCATGAAGGCAGCGCTCTACCACCGGTACGGCGACAGCGAGGTTCTGCAGTACGACGACGTCCAACGGCCGGCACCGGGTGCCGGGGAGGTCTTGGTGAAAGTGGCCGGCACCTCGTTCAATCCGGTCGATGCAGGCATTCGCGGCGGCTATCTGACCGAGGTGTTTCCCATCTCCTTTCCGCACGTCCCGGGAATCGACGTCGCCGGCACCGTTGCCGAACTCGGCGACGGGGTGGCCGGATGGTCGGTTGGTGACGCAGTGGTGGGCCTGCTTCCGATGGATGCCCCGGGCGCCGCGGCAAATTTCGTGGTGGCTCCGGCCGAGGTGCTCGCCGCCGCGCCTCGCTCGGTGACGCTGGCTGATTCCGCTGCCCTGCCCACTGTCGGGTTGACGGCCTGGCAAGCCCTGTTCGAGGTCGCCGGACTGCGGTCCGGGCAGGCGGTGCTGATCAACGGCGCGGGCGGAGCGGTCGGGGGATACGCGGTCCAGCTCGCCAAGCGGGCTGGAGCCGTCGTCACGGCGACGGCCAAGGAGTCGGCCGTGGATCGTCTGCGCCGCTACGGAGCCGACCGGCTCGTCGGTTACCTCGACTACACCACGCGCGTGGTCCACGTGGAGGGGCAGCCCTTCGATGTGGTGCTCAATCTCGTGAATACCACGGAGGCCGAGACCGCGGCTCTCGTGAGCCTGGTCGCGGACGGCGGGTTTCTGGTCGGCACCATGACCTCGGGGCCGGAGGATGCTGCCCGGGGGGTGCGGACCCAGCGGGTGTTCGTCCGCAGCGACGCCGCGCAACTGGCCGGCCTGGTCAACCAGGTCGATGCCGGGCAGCTTGCGATCGATGTCGCGGATCGCCGGCCGTTGAGCGACATCGCCGCAGTGCACGCCGCCGCCGACGCAGGCCGTCTCGCCGGCAAGACGATCCTTGTTCCGGTTGGCCGATAACACAGCGCGGCAGCACGCCCCCGGTACCCGAGCCGGGGGCGTGCTGAGTCTGCGGCTGGAGCGCTCAGATACCGACGGCCCGCTCCAGGTCTTTGAGGGAGGTCTCCAGGTGCCCCAACAAATGCTGTAGGTGCGGCACCGCGCGGCGACACCCCACCAGGCCGAAGTCCAGCCTGTCGCCGCTGCCCACCAACGTGATGTTGAGCGCTTGCCCGTTGGCCGCAATCGACATCGGGTAACTGCCTTCCAGGCGAGCGCCATTGGCATACAGCGGGTTTCGGGCGCCGGGGACGTTCGAGATACACACGTTGAACGGCGGCGGCGTGACCGCGCTTCCGGTCACGCCACCCAGCACGACCGGCGACAGCAACATCATTCCCATCGCAATGGCCTGCGCCCGGGGCAGCCCGGCCAGAACGGCTTTACTCGCGCGCATGGACGAGCTGATCGTTTCCAGCCGCTGCGCGGGATCCTCAACGTGCGTCGCCAGATTGGCCAGTACAGCGGTTACAGCGTTACCCCCGGCGCCGTCGTCGGCGGTGCGCAGGCTGACCGGAACCATCGCCACCAAAGGCTTGTGTGGCAGCGCATTTTGATCGGACAGGTACGCGCGCAGCGCCCCGGCGCACATCGCCAGCACGACGTCGTTGACCGTGACGCCGGCGGCGTTCTTGACGTCCTTGATGCGCTGCATCGACCATGACTGCGCGGCGCACCGGCGGGCACCGCCGATCGGCACATTGAGCATGCTGCGCGGTGCGCGGAACGGCAAAGTGAGCTGCTGTTCGAGGAGCGCCGCGCGCGCCAGACGCAGCGTCGAAGTGCCGGAACGCGGAATAGATTTGACCGCCCGGGCCAGCGTCTGCCACCGCGACGTTGCGGCGGCGGAGTCCGCGACGCTTGGCTGCACGGACCACGGCGCCCGGATCACCTCATCGTGCGGATCCGCACTGAGCGACCCCTGCAGAAGGTTGATCGCCGAGACACCGTCGACCAGGGCGTGATGAATCTTGGTATAGACGGCGAATTGTCCGTCACTCAACCCTTCGATCACGTGCGTCTCCCACAACGGGCGGTGCCGGTCGAGCATGCCGGAGTGCAGCCGCGAGGTCAGTTCCAGAAGTTCGCGCACCCGGCCGGGGCGGGGCAGTGCGGAATGCCGTACGTGGTAGTCGAGGTCGATGTCGGTGACATCCGACCAGCCGAGGTTCAGTCCTGCCGGCAGTGCCGCCGGGCGCTTGCCGAATAGGGGAGCGACGTCATCCCGTGTGCGCAGCGCCTGGTAGTAGTCGCGGACGAACTCCGGGCCGGCACCCGCCGGTGCCTGGAACAACTGGAGCCCGGCGACGTGCATGGGGTGCCCTGGCGACTCGGCGAGCAGCATCATCGATTCGACGGGTGACATCAGGTCCATGACTTATTCCTCGGGTTAGGAGTTGCTTCGGGGTTCGGCGTCGGCGAGCGGTGTCCCGTTCGCGCCGATCACCGCAGAAGTTAGGCGCTCGGGGTCGATGGTGGCTCGTTCTCCGGTGCCAAGGTCGGTGCCCGCGTTTGTGAGCTGGTCACAAAAGCCCGGCGCCAATACGGCCGATCCCGGTAGCTGGACGGCCAAGGCGGAGTATCTTCAGCCGCCATGAAGCCCACGTGGGAACCCTTTCGTGAAGCGGACGCTGAGCGGCTCTGGGAGACTCTGCTGCGTCCGATCGCCCTCGAAATCCGTTCTCGTGCAGACGAACTGGCCGAGCAGGCGGTGTCCCGCGTGCGGCAGGAGATGCCGGTGCTGTTTCCAGACCCGCAGTCGGTGAAGGAGAACGTGATCAGCACCGCGGCGAGCCTGCGCAATGTCGCTGACCTGCTCGACATCGGCGCCGACCCTCGTGATGCCGAATTGTCGGCGCCGACCCGGGCCGTCGCCCGCGCCGGGGTCAAACGCCAGATACCGCTGGCCAGCCTGATGCGCTTTTACCGAGTGACCCACGAGCTGCTGTGGGAGTGGATGTGGGACCGCATCGCGGCCACCCCGGTGGATCGGGCGCAGCAGGCCGCGACGTCGCGACTTGCCACCAGCTGGATGTTCGGTTACGTCGATGCCGCCTTGAACCGCGCGGAGGAAGCCTACGAGGCCGAACGGGAAGTCTGGCTACGCAACGCGGCCGCCGCCCGCACCGGCGCCATCGAGGACATCCTGTCGCAGCACGAACGCGACCCGCAGCGGGCCTCGAAGAGATTGCGTTACGACGTGAACCGCCATCATGTCGGGGCGGTCGCATGGTTCGACGAGGTGGCCGACGACAGCGACGGTCAGTCGGCTCTAAGCGAGGCGCTGGGCATGGTTTCGCAGGAGATGGGTGGTGAGACGACCCTGATTCACCCGGGCGGCTCGCTGGTGGCGTTCGGCTGGTTCAGCCGTCAGAACGAGTTCGGGACAGCTTCTTTGGATGGGACCGGGGTAAAGCTCGCAGCAGGCGTCCGGATCGGTGTCGGCGAGCCGGGCTACGGCCTGAGGGCCTTCCGCTGCAGTCATCTGGAAGCCTCGAATGCGCGTCGGGTTGCCACGTTGCTGGGATCCCGCAGCGGTGCCCTGACTCGCTATCGCGATGTCGCGGTAGCCGCGCTGGCCGGTGGCAACAGCGAGTTAGCGGAGGCGTTCGTGCACCGGGTGCTGGGTCCGCTGGCCGCCGACGACGAGGCGACGTTCCGGGTCGCCACGACGTTGTCGGTTTTCCTGCAGGAGAACAGGAGCCGGACCCGAGCGGCGCGGCGACTCACCGTCCATCCGAACACCGTGAGCTACCGCGTCGATCAGGCGCAGATGATCCTCGGTCGCAGCATCGACACGGACAGCCTCGATCTCGCGGTGGCACTGGCGCTGCTCCCCGCGCTGCCGGGACTCAGCGCGCAGTTGTGACCTCAGTACAAACGGCCCCGTCAACCTTGGCGTTCTGCGCCAAGTAATTCGCTGCCTCCGTCCCTACCGTTCAGGGCAGTTGGCCGACCGGCCACCGACCTAAGTCAAGGAGACCCCGATGCAGACGATGCAAGAACTCGACGTCAACTACATGAGCGGTGCCGACAATCCCTGGATCCCGTTCACCCCGCTCAGCGACCAGGTGTTCTTGAGGTACTGGAAGGTCGACCCGGTCCGGGGCGAGATCGTCGTCTCGATGAAGTTCCCGGCCGGACTCGAGCTGGCTCCGCACTACCACACCGGAATCGTGGTCGGGCACACCGTCAAAGGAGCCTGGCGGTACATGGAGAACAACTGGGTCTCCCGCGCGGGTGACACCGTCTATGAGGTCGCCGGCTCGCGGCACACTCCGGAGAGCGTGGAAGACGCCGAGGTGTTCTTCTTCATCGTCGGCGAGCTGCTGTTCATCGACGAGAACAACACCATCCTCTGGCAGGAGAACCACAAGACGTCCATCGAGCGGTACATCAATTTCTGTGCCGCGCATGATATTCCGGCCCGTGATCTGACAAGTTGGGATGCCTAGGCTGCATCGAAGCCCGACCGCCTGAAACGACTGGAGTCGTCCCATTCCACCGCCACCCAGGTGGTCACCGCCCGGCCCGCCGATGCCGCCGATCTGCCCCGGTGAGCCGATGCCACCCGGAGTGCCGGGCGCCCCGGATTGAGGTCCGTACGGCCTGTACGGTCACCCGGCGCCGGAGGGCCGCCTGGGCCGCCGGGCCCACCCAACCCGCCCGGTCCGTACAGGCCGCCCGGGGTGCCGGGCGCCGGCGGCAGCGCGCGCGCAGCGGGTGTGGCGGAGGGAGGCGGACACCTGGTGGCTCAGCCGCCCGGCGGAGTCGTCACCGTCTTGGGCGCCGTAGACGTCGTGGTCGGGGTGCCGGTGACCGTCACTGTGCTGGTGCTGGTGCTCGTGGTCGCCGGGGGCACGACGGCGGTCGTCGTGGTGATCGTGGTAACGCTGGTGGTCGCGGTGGACGACGTCGTCGAGGACGTGGTCGACGAGGTTGTCGTGGCCGACGCCGCGGCGATGACGCCACACGCCAACCGCTTGCCGGTTTCTTCGGCGGAGCTCTCACCCAAGGTGCCCGGGTCCGAAGAGATGACCAGTGAGGTGCCGGAGCTGTTTCGCAGGTCCGCGGCGGTGAACCCGCTGGTCGTGGTGACCAATTTCGCCGAGCCGTCGGGCCGCACCTGCAAGGCGGTCAGCTGGCCGCTGGCGGGATAACCCGGGTGGCCGGAAGCCTGGTACACGCTGCCCGCGGACTCGAAGGCGGCGGGCTCACAGCTGCCCACCGAGTGGACCGCAAGCCCGCGGAAACCCGGGGTCAGCACCGAATTAGGGCCTGCCTCCACCGTCACGGTCGCGTAGCCGTTCGCGAAATCGAAATTAGCCGTGCCTATTTGGCTACCGTCGGCACCTTTCAACTGGGTGCTCAACTTCTCCGCGCCGCTCTGGCCGCCGGACGTGGAGGAGGTGCCGCTCTGGCCACCATGATTCGAGCAAGCGGCTAACGGTGCGATGGTGGTGGTCAGCACCGCGACAGCGAAGGTTACGCCCTTTTTCATGAGCGGTGCCTACCCCTATTTATCGCGGTCAAAACTCTCCGGATGCGGCGTTCGCTACGGCATGTGTCAATGGGAGGGCGCACCACAGCGGAGAGCCGAAAAAGGAGCATCCCGTGTCCGAGAAGACGCCCGACGACATCTTCAAACTCGCCAGTGACGAGCACATCGAATATGTCGATGTCCGCTTCTGTGACCTGCCAGGAACCATGCAGCACTTCACAATTCCGATGTACGCATTCGATGAGAACGTGTTCGAGGAAGGCCTCGCGTTCGACGGATCCTCGATCCGCGGCTTCCAGTCGATCCACGAGTCCGACATGCTGCTGCTTCCGGATCCGGAGACCGCCACCATCGACCCGTTCCGCAAAGCCCCCACGCTGAACGTGAATTTCCACGTGCACGACCCGTTCACACTCGAGCCGTACTCGCGCGATCCGCGCAACGTCGCCCGCAAGGCCGAGAATTACCTGGTCTCCTCCGGCATCGCCGACACCGCCTATTTCGGCCCGGAGGCCGAGTTCTACATCTTCGATTCGGTGAGTTTCGATTCCCGCATCGACGGCGCGTTCTACAAAGTGGACGCGACATCGGGGTGGTGGAATACCGGCGCGGAGAAGGAGTCCGACGGCAGCCCGAACCTCGGATACAAGGTGCGCCCCAAGGGCGGATATTTCCCGGTAGCCCCGACCGACCACTACGTCGACCTGCGGGACGAGATGCTTACCCATCTGACCAATGCCGGCTTTGCGCTGGAAAAGGGCCACCACGAGGTGGGCAGCGGCGGCCAGGCCGAGATCAACTACCGGTTCAACACGCTGCTGCACGCTGCCGACGACCACCAGATGTACAAGTACATCGTCAAGCAAACCGCTTGGCAGGCAGGCAAAACCGTGACCTTCATGCCCAAGCCGTTGTTCGGCGACAACGGCTCGGGCATGCACTGCCATCAGTCGTTATGGAAGGACGGCGTCCCGCTGATGTACGAGGAGGACGGGTACGCCGGACTGTCGGACACGGCGCGACACTACATCGGCGGCTTGCTCTACCACGCGCCCTCGTTGCTGGCGTTCACCAATCCCACCATCAACTCCTACAAGCGCCTGGTGCCCGGTTACGAAGCTCCCATCAACCTGGTCTACAGCCAACGCAACCGCTCGGCGTGCGTGCGGATCCCGATCACCGGAAACAACCCGAAGGCAAAGCGGTTGGAGTTCCGCTGTCCCGATGCATCAGGCAACCCGTACCTGTCGTTCGCCGCGATGTTGATGGCCGGACTGGACGGCATCAAGAACAAGATCGAACCGCCCCCGCCGATCGACAAGGACCTCTACGACCTGCCTCCCGAAGAGGCAGCGGACATCGCGCAGGCGCCCACGTCGTTGTCCGCGGTGATCGACCGTCTGGAAGAGGACAGCGAATACCTCACCGAGGGAGGCGTTTTCACACCTGACCTGATCCAGACCTGGATCAACTACAAGCGCGACTACGAGCTGGCGCCATTCAATCTGCGGCCCACGGCTTTTGAGTTCGCGCTGTACTACGACGTGTGACCTACAGTGGGTTCAGTGAGCCGAGACCAGGAAAACGACACGCCCGACGACAGCGACGACACCCAGGGCAAGGACGCGGTGGTGCCAGAGGCCGGCGAGGGACCGATCCCGCCACTGGCCGGCGAACCCCGCCCACCGATCGGGAACTGACGCATCTTCTTACACCTCCACGTCGTGCGCCCACCGCGGCGGGCGTACGTCGGGCCGCCGCGCTGCCGCCAGCGTCGTCGTCCGCTCGCCGTTGACTGCCGTCAACGGGGGCGGCTGGCCCTTGCGCAGCGTCGCGATCAGTTCGCGGTACGGTCCGATGAGGTAGACGGTGTCGCCGGCTTTGAGCCGGGCGTCCCGGCGTGGGCGCAGCCGGATCGGCCCCTCCGGGCGGATGATCGCGATGACGCGGGTCTGGGTGGACAGCTCCAGCATCAGCAGTCCGTCCAGCTCGCTGCCGGCCGCGACCAGCATCGCACCGACCATGAAAGAGCGCTGACCCACCCAGAACGTGCCCAGCACCTGCAGGCCCATCGCCGCCCCGATGAACCAGGGCGCTGCGAGGTCGACGATCGACCGCACGTTCTCGAAGCCGAACCGCCGGTTGATCGCGGTGCCCAGCGCCCGTCCCTGCACCCGCATGACGATCGGCACCTTGGTGTCGGATCCCAGGATCTCGAGCAACACGATTCCGGTCTCGATGTTCTCCATGTCGTCTCTGGTGACCACCGCGACTCCGCGGGCATGATCCACGCGGGCCGACTCCAGCGTCTGGCGCATCGTCGAATCACCGAAGATGACCGGCACATCGAGTTCGGCCACGGTCTGCAGGAACGGATTGTTCTCGTTCTGCTCGACGACCAGGACGTCGTAGCCAGCGGCGGTCAGATCGGTCACCACGCGTACCCCGATGGACCCGAGTCCGACCACCACGACGTGCCCCCGCATGTGTCGCGCCCGCAGCCGTCCGGTGGTGTTGACGAAGCGCCGCGACAGCAGCAGATCCGCGAGAAACGCGGTGAGGACAGCGGTGATGATCACCCCGCCGAACATCAACCCGACGGCGAACAGTCGCAGGAACGGGGATTGGTAGGCGAAACTGAAATCGCCGTAGCCGACGGTAGTGATGGTCTCGGAGGCGAAGTACAGGGCGTCGAGCCACGACAGTTCCGGGTTGTGGTGCCCCAGGCGCACCACCACCGTCGAGCCGAGCGTCAGCAACAGCGTGAACAACAGCGAGGGATAGACCAGCGGATTGAGGTCGTCGCGCATGGCGCGGAGCGCGTCGATCGCGCGTCGCGTCCGGGAGTGGCGGGAGCGGGTCGCACTCGGCGGCGGCACGGTGATGCCGCGGGCCTCCAACTCGTCCTTGACGCCGATCATCGAGGTCCAGTCACCGGCGTAGACCTGCTGATCCCGCCCGGGGCAAGGCACCACCTCACCGGGCACGGGAGAGTTCCTACCGTGTACCACCGCCACCGGCGCCAGGTCGGCATAAAGTTCGCGCAGCGTTGCGTCGTGCGAGGCCTCGGATCCCCAGACGACGAATTCGATTCCAGCAGCTTCGAATTGGTGGGCGTTACGGGACAGGACCGCCTCGACGATGGAGGGTGTCGCCAGGTCGGCGAGGTCCAGAATCGCGCCGGGGCCGTTGACGCCGGCCACCCCTCTGCGCAGCACCTCGTTCGCCAATCGCGCCACCACGCGTACGTTCGGACTGAATTCTCGCGCCAGCAAAGCAATTTCGAGGTTCACCGCGTCGTTGGGCCCGGCGCAGACCACGGCGCGGGCGCGGTGCACGCCGGCGGCGCGTAGATCGGCGGCGGTGTTGATCTTGATGATCCGCGCGCCGGCGCCCCTGAGTTCCTCGGCGATCGTCTTCGACAGCGGGTCGTCGCCGCTGACGATGATCTCGCGGTGAAATTGAAAGACCTCGCCCATATCCATTCCTGTGTAGTCCCTATGACTATCGGTCACCGGGTCGGATCGTGCCACCGGAAGCGGTGCTTTCAGATTTCGAATCTCGAAGGCCCGCAGGCACACTGGACAACGTGCAACGAGATCGACCCAAGCCGGTCACCCGCATGCAATGTTGGCGGTGACAATCGCCGGTGTTTTCTCCGGACGGGATGCCGAACCGGGACTAGATCCACACCGCACGTGGTTGGACCACAACATGACCATTCGACTCGGACTGCAGATTCCCAACTTCTCCTACGGCACACCGGTCGCCGAACTCTTCCCCGCCGTCAAGGCCCAGGCGCAGGAGGCCGAGAGCGCCGGATTCGACACCGTGCTATTGATGGACCACTTCTACCAGTTGCCCGGACTGGGCGAACCCGACGAACCCATGCTGGAGGCGTACACGGCCCTGGGCGCTCTGGCCACCGCCACCGAGCGGGTGCAGCTGTCGACGCTGGTGACCGGCAACACCTATCGCAACCCGACGTTGCTGGCCAAGCAGATGACGACACTGGACGTGGTGAGCGCGGGACGGGCGATCCTCGGTATCGGAGCCGGCTGGTTCGAGCTGGAACACCGTCAGTTGGGCTTCGACTTCGACACCTTCACCGAGCGGTTCGAGAAGCTCGAAGAGGCGCTGCAGATCATCCTGCCGATGTTCCACGGCGAGCGGCCCAGCTTTTCGGGCAAGTGGTACCACACCGAGAATGCGGTCAACGAGCCCCGCTTCCGCGACCACATCCCGGTCATGCTCGGCGGCAGCGGCGAGAAGAAGACGTTCCGCCTGGCCGCCCGGTATGCCGACCACCTCAACATCATCGCCGACATCGACGCGTTGCCGGCCAAACTCGACGTGCTGCGCCAGCGCTGCGCCGAAATCGACCGAGACCCGGCCACATTGGAGACCAGCTGCCTGCTGACCGTGGTGCTGGACGGGTACGGCGCACCGAAGGACATCGGCGAAGCGCGCGGTGGACGGGCCGTCACCGGACCGGTCGAACGGGTCGCCGAGGAGATCAAGCGGCGGGTGCTCGATGCCGGGATCGACGGTGTGATCGTCAACCTGCCGACGCACCGCTACACCCCCGGTGTCATCACCACGCTGGGTGATGCGCTCAAGCCGCTCGTCGACGCCGGTTAAGCTCCTCGAGTGAAGCGCCCCTGGCGATCGCCGCTACGGGCTCGGCCGCATTGGCGTTGCGGCGTTCCGCCTTTGGGGTCCAACTCGCGGAGTCGCACCCGGTCGAGCCCTCGCCAATTTGCCACGAAGCGGCCGCCTTCACTTCAAAATCACTGCTTATCAAGGGGTTTGATTCCGGGACGCAGGATGACCTGCGGACCTATCTGTAGCACGGCGATTGGAGACTCAGGTGGAGTTGAATGCGGGCGACCGGGTAAACGCTCGGACGCTGACGACGATCGAAGGCACGGATATCACGATCCCCGCCGAGGCGGGGCTTGTGCATTTGCAGTTCCGGCGGTTCGCGGGGTGCCCGATCTGCACCCTGCACCTGCGTGAGGTCGCGCGCCGGGTCGACGAGATCACCACCGCCGGAGTGAGGGAGGTGGTGGTATTTCACTCTGCCGCCGACGCTCTTCGGCGCTACCAGGCCGACCTGCCCTTCGCCGTCGTGGCCGACCCCGATCGGGAGTTGTACGACGAGTTCGGTGTCGGATCTTCGCTGCGTGCGCTCCTTCATCCGCAAGTGGTGCGGGCGGCCCGCCGAGGTGCGCGGCAGATGCGGTCAGTGCGATCGGTCGTCGGAAGCCTGGCCCCCACAGAGAACCACCTGGGTAAGCCGGCGGACTTCCTGATCGGGCCGGACGGCGTCGTACGCGCGCGCAAGTACGGCGAGCATGCCGACGATCAATGGTCGGTGGACGAACTCCTGCAGCTGGCCGCCCGGTAAGGTCTCCCGGAACAGAACACAGGCCCGGGGTACTTCACCCGGGCCTGCGTCGTCTTACGTCAATCAGGCCGAGCGGCGAATTCCGCGGCTGCGTCCGATGGAGCCCTTGAGCAGCATGTCGCGTTCGGATTCCGACAGGCCGCCCCACACCCCGTAGGGCTCGCCGACATCCAGCGCGTGGGTGCGGCATTCGTCGATCACCGGGCAGCGCCGGCACATCTCCTTGGCCCGCTGTTCGCGCTGCATCCGTGCGCGACCCCGCTCGCCATCGGGGTGGAAGAACATCGAGGAGTCGACGCCGCGGCACAACCCCTGCAACTGCCAGTTCCAGATGTCGGCGTTGGGTCCAGGAAGTTGTTCCGGCTGTGGCATTGCTGATTCCCTCTCTGCACGGCACACCTGAGCGGGCAGGCTCGCGAACGAGGCGAGTTGTGCAACTGAATGGCAGTGGCGTCATCGATGACTACACCGAACACGATAGACGCTAGGTGGGCTATCGAAATGCAGTCAATAGGCGCGTGGTGTGGTGAAATACGTGCCCGTTGTATGAGAATTAACTCGGCGTTCATCTGTGACGCTTTTGCCGAAGGCTAGGTGTGCTAACCGGATCCGGTTGTAAGCCTAAAATGCCTGTTCAGCAGGGTAGTGTGAGCAACCTGTAATTGGCGCAAAAGCCCCCGTGGGTAATATTCCGGTAACACAGAGCGCACAAACTTTTTACCAATGAGGAGCAGATATCACGCTGATTGAAACCTGTCCTACGGGCACATTTGAACAACCACCGTCCGGCGCCGGTGGTGGAAGAAAGGGTCCCAGCGTCAGGCGGCCTGGCCGATCCCGAGCTGGGCGCCCAACTGCTGGGCCAGACTGAGTAACTGGGCCGCCAACGCCGGGTTGCTGGCCTGAAGCTGCGCGAAGGCCCCGAACAACTGCGCGGCCAGCTGCGGATTGCTCTGCACCTGTGCGACCAGGCTCAGGACCAGCTCCGGGTTATTGGACAAGAGGGCGAACGTCGTGGTCAGCAGTGCCGGATTGGCGGCAAGCAGCGGCACGATCTGGTTCAGCAATGCCGGATTAGCCAGCGAAGCCTGCAGGAGGTTGTTCAGTACCTGCGGGTTGGCGGCCACCGTCGCGAGTTGCTGGGCAAGCGCATCCTGAACCGGGCCGAGGGTAGCCACCAACTGGCCCGTGGCCGTCGCTGCCACCGCGTTCGCCGCCGTCGCAATCTGTGTGGCGATGGGCGCGATGGCCGCGTTCGCCGCGGCGACCACAGGGGTTGCGGCGATCGCCTTGGCCACGGGCGCAACGGCCGCGTTGGCGCTTGCCGCCACCGAGGCCGCCGTAGTTGTGACCGCCTTCGCAGCGGGCGCTATGGCCGCGCTGACGGCGTAGCCCACCTTCCCGATCCCGTCATTGAATGTCGCTATCGCGCCCAGCCCGACGAGCGCCGCGATCAGCCCGTACTCCACGGCCGTGGCAGCCGGAGCGGGTGGCAACGCGGCCGTTTCGAGTCCGGCCGCCGCGGCGACCTGGCCGGGCAGAGCTTTCAGTGCGCTCTGCCACGGCACCAACTGCTCGGCGATCGCGCTGGCGCCGCCGTGGTACTCCACCATCGCTGCCACATCCTTGGCCCACATCTCTTCGTATTCAAACTCTTTGGCCGCGATCGCCGGTGCGTTGAGTCCGAAGATGTTCGACAGTGCCAGCGAGACCACCCTGTTTCGGTTGATCGAGATTTCGACCGGATGCACGACGGCGGCGCGGGCCAGTTCGTAGACGTTGGCCACCGCTTTGGCTCCCGTGGCTGCACCCCCGGCCTGGGTGGCGGCCCCGCCGAGCCAGTCCGCGTAGCGCAGGGCGACCGCGGTCATCGCCAGCGCGGCGTTCCCCTGCCAGGCTGAAGCCGCCAGGTCTGAGATCAGTGACCTGAACGACTGGAACGCCGAACCCAGTTCGTCAGCCAGTCCATCCCATGCCGCTGCGGCGGCCAGCATAGGTCCCGGGCCCGCACCGGCGTACATCTGCGCTGAAGTGACCTCCGGCGCCGACAGCAAGAAACTCATCGCAATATTCCTTCCTGGCCGGCCGTCCCGACCTGACCGTCTCCCGATGACGGCCTCGAGGATTACTACTTTCCGGGCCCCCGGTTTGTACTCATGCTGCCGCCTCCATCGGCGCCGAATGCGAGACGGTCGCCCGCCGCGCACCGACAGTCGCCGCCATTCCCTCTCCGCTCGCCGTCATTACGCACCACATCCTTTGGCTGAAGCGCTCGGCGATCACCGCTGACTCGGGAATCTTGACAGGAAAAACATAATGGTGATCAACCCCGAAGCGTTAGCCATTTTCCGAAACTCAGAGAAAAAAAGACCGGACAGACGAGTCCCCGGCTCGCACCGTGTTCCGTCCGGCCGAGTCGAGTCCGACGACCGGGCCGTCTGTTCTGTCGGCGGTCGAATTCGATGAATTGGCGCATTTTCAAAGCGGCCCACGACTTCCCTGCCACCGAGAGTCGATCAAGCGATTTCCGACACGTCACAGATGGGGAAGCGAGATGGTGCCGGAGTCGGTGATGGGGGTGGTGGCGATGGTGGTGCCGAGTTGGGCGGCGGCGTCGGTGAGGGAGATGGGTGTGGCTGCGACTGCGCCGCCGAGTTGTTCGATCGACTGAGTCAGCAGCGCCGGGCTGATCGCGATGGCAGAAAGGTCGCTGGCGGCCCGAGTCAACAAGGCAGGATTGGTCGCGATTGCGGACAAGTCACTGGCGGCCTGGGTCAACAGCCTCGGGCTGGCCGCGACGGCGGACAGTTGGCTGGCGGCCTGGGTGAGCACGCTCGCGTCGCCGATGGTGGCTACCAACGCGGGGTTGGCCGCGACCGCCGACAATTGTGCTGCGGCCTCGGTAAGCAGGGCAGGGTTCGCCGCGACCGCGGACAACTGGGCCGCGGCCTGAGTGAGCAGGGCGGGGTTGGCCGCGACGGCGGACAGTTGAGTGGCCGCCTGGGTGAGCAGGCTCGGGCCGGCGAGCGGGGCCAGCGCGGCGGGGTTGGCCACCAGCTCCGACAACCGTGACGCCGCCTGAGTAGCCCATGCCGGATCGGCGACGACTGCGGCAAGCACGGTCGGGGCCGCCGCGACGGCGGACAGCTGCGCTGCCGCCTGGGTCAGCGTGGCGGGGCTGATCGCGACGGCTGACAGCTGCGCGGCGCGGGTGAGCAGGGCGGGGCTGGCTGCCACGGCGGAAAGCTGAGCGGCCGCCTGAGTGATCACCGCCGGGCCGGCGCTCACCTGCCTGGCCACCTCGGTCAGCCGGCCCATCGCGATAGCCAGCGGCGTGTCGACCGAGGCCACGATCCGAATCCCGGATGCGAGCCGGCCGGAAAGCAGCGCCGCAATCAGCCCGTACTCGACTGCGGTGGCGGCCGGCGCCGCAGGCAGCGCGGCGCCCCCGCTGCCGGTTGCCGCCGCAACCTGCCCGGACAGGCCGGCCAGCGCGCTCTGCCAAGGCGCCAACTGTTGGGCGATCGCGCTGGCGCCGCCGTGGTAGCCGACCATCGCGGCGATGTCAGTTGCCCACATTTCTTCGTATTCGCCGTCCGTGGCCGCGATCGCCGGAGCGTTGAGCCCGAAGATGTTGGTCAGTGCCAATGACACCAACCGGTTGCGGTTGATGGCGATCGCTTCGGGGTGCACCACCGCGGCCCGGGCCGCTTCGTAGACGGTCGCCACCGCTTCGGCCCCGGTTGCCGCCCCGCCTGCGCGGGTCGCCGCGGTGCCGAGCCATTGGCTGTACGACGCGGCCACGGCGGTCATTGCGGCCGCCGCCGGGCCCTGCCACGCGGAGGTCGCCAAATCGGAAATCAGCGATGAGAATGAGCCGGCAGCGGAATCCAGTTCCTCGGCCAACCCGCTCCATGCCGCCGCGGCGGCCAGCATCGGTCCCGAGCCCGCGCCGGCGTACAGACGCGCTGAAGTGACCTCCGGTGAGGACGTTAAGAAACTCATCGCGACAGTCCTTCCTGGCCGGCCTTTCCGGCCTGACCGCCACGACGGCGGTCTCGCGGATTCTGGTGGGCATCGACGCGATCACATCAAAATCACGGCAGTCAAAACATAATGGTGTTGACACAAAATGTCAGCCCCCATTTTTCAATGCATCGCACCGGAAATTGGAACAACATTCGAGTATTGGAAATCGAGTCCGTCGGCTGGTTCGGCGAGTGGCATCCTGGCTCACCGGCGGCTGCGGCCGGCCGTTGCCGGGGCACAGAATTTGAATTCATCGCTTGGGCGCGGAACGGGAGTTTCTGCCGGGGCATGAAGTAACCTTGCGGCGAGATTTGTCGAAACTTCGTCAGGCGGGGGCGAAATTATCAGCTTGAGCGACGCGTCTTCCGTTGCGGCCCTCGAGGAGGCCCTCGAGGACGCCGCCTTCGGAGGCCGCTCGGGGGACTGGCCGCTGCCGGCAGCGACCACGCCGCGCCAACTGTGGCTGCGTGCCGTCGCCGCCGGCGGACAGGGCCGTTACGGCAGTGCCTATGCCGACCTGGCCAGGCTGCGCCGGCAGCTCAGTGCCGGCCCACTGGCGTCGCTGGCGCACAGCACGCAGGCGTCGTTTCTACGCCAGCTGGGTTGGCACACCCTGGCGCGCAGGTGGGACGGGCGGGCTTTCGCGCTGGCGGGCGACGATCCCGAGGCCCGGGCCGATGCACTGGTGGGTCTGTCCGCCGACGCGCTCGGCGTCGGCCGCTTCGCCGTTGCTGCGGCGCTGTTGACGCGCGCCGACGCGACATTGGACGGTGCCGAGCTTGCGGCGTCGACGGCGGACCGGCTCGCGGTGCGCCGGGGCTGGGTCGGCGCGGAGCTGGCGATGGCCTCTGGCGACGGCTCGACCGCGGTGCGCCGCGCGGCGCAAGCGGTCGAAAAAGCGCAGATCATGACCGGTGGTTCAGCGCGCCACCGAGTCAAGAGCGATGTGGTGCTCGCTGCCGCGCTATGCAGTGCCGGGGCCGTCGAGCGGGCTTGCGCCGTCGCCCAACGAGCACTTCAGGCGGCTGAACCGCTGGGGCTGACGCCGTTGCGGTGGGCGCTGGCTTGCTTGCTGATCGATACCGGAAGCGTCACGGTTCCGCCACAGGGGCTGCCCGAACTCGTCGAAATTCGGGATATTTGCGCAGGTGAAGTGCAACGCGCTGGTGGGACCTGGCGCACTGCTTGAAATCCTGTCCACCCGATATTGTCGCTCAGCGAGTTAGCCCGGGATGTGTCCCGTCCGTGACTTTGGAGAAACCACCGTCGATGACAATGCAGGGAGAACGTCTCGACGCTGTGGTTGTGGAGGCCGCAGCAGGGGACCGGAATGCGCTTCGGGAGGTGCTGGAGACCATCCGTCCGATCGTCGTCCGGTACTGCCGAGCGCGGGTCGGCACCGTCGAACGGGGCGGATTGTCTGCAGATGACGTGGCCCAGGAGGTGTGCTTGGCGACCATCACGGCGTTGCCGCGCTACCGGGACCGAGGACGCCCATTCCTGGCCTTCCTGTACGGGATCGCGGCACACAAAGTGGCCGACGCCCATCGCGCCGCCGGTCGCGATCTGGCTTATCCCGCCGAAGAGGTGCCCGAGCGGCGGTCCTCGGATGCGGGCCCGGAACAGCGGGCCATCGAGGCCGACTCGGTGACCCGGATGAACGAATTGCTGGAGATCTTGCCGGCCAAACAACGCGAGATCCTGATCCTGCGCGTGGTGGTGGGCCTGAGCGCCGAGGAGACCGCCGCCGCCGTCGGCAGCACGACCGGAGCGGTCCGGGTGGCGCAACACCGCGCACTTCAACGGTTGAGAGACGAGATCGTCGCGGCAGGTGAATATGCGTAGTTCTGACATCGGTAGTGATCAGCCGGCCTTCGACGAGGTCGCTCACACGGACCTGCTCCTCGACGCGCTCGCTGCGCGCACCGAGGTGGCACTAGGAGATCCCGGCGGCTTCGAAGACGAGGCGCTGACGGCGTTGCTGGGGGAGTGGCGTGACGACCTGCGCTGGCCGCCGGCCAGTGCGCTGGTCTCGCAGGACGAGGCCGAAGACGCGCTGCGCGCCGGCATGATGGATCGCAACCAGGGCCGGCGCGGACTGGCCGCGGTCGGATCGGTGGCCGCAACCCTGTTACTGCTCAGCGGATTCGGTGCGGTCTTGGGCGACGCCCGGCCAGGTGACCTGTTGTACGGCCTGCACGCCATGATGTTCAACGAGCCGCGGGTCAGCGACGACCAGATCGTGCTGTCCGCCAAGGCCGATTTGGCCAAGGTGGAGCAGATGATCGCCCAGGGCAAATGGGACCAGGCGCAAAGCCAGCTGGCCGAGGTCAGCAGCACCTTGCAGGCCGTCAACGACGGCGACCGCCGGCAGGGCCTGCTGGACGAGGTGAACCAGCTCAACACCAAAGTGGAAAAGCGAGATCCCAACGCGACGGTGCGCCCCGTCGCGCCCCCCACCACCGAGTTGGCCATCCCGCACGTGCCGGCCGGCTCCCCGGGACCCCAGCCGAAGGCTCCTGCCACCGAGTCGCCGTCTCCGGTGTCGGTCGAAGAGTCGACGTCACCGCAGACACCCGAACCGCTCGATGCGACCACTCCGTCGCCGACTCCCACCATCACGCCACCCAGCACCTCGGTGCCGTCGACCAGTACCACCAAACCCAAGCCGTCAGCCACCACACCGTCACCCACACCGACGACCACCGCGCCGACAAACCAGGGCAAGCCCAAATCGAGCACCTCGGCGACACCCGACTCACCAGCGGCGGGACCGAGTGCGCCGGGGACGTCGAGACCGTCGGGGGAGTTGTGGGACCGGACTTCGGGGCCGGCCACGCCAGCAGCGCCGAGAACACCGTTCCCGACCAGCACCCAGCCTTAGAACGCAGAGCCCACCTCAGAGGTGGCGGCGGAACCCGTCCGCGTCGGACGTCGCTTCATTGAGCGAGGCGTCGGCGTACCCGCGGCAGTAATCCCACGTGACGTAGGCGTCCGGCTCGGGGTCATAGGCCGGCTCGTGCGGACGCACAGTGCCGTCGATGAGCAGCTGCAGCAGGTTGGCCCGCAGCATGTCCCAGTCGTGGTAGTGATCCTGCTGGCACTCGTCGCAGCAGACCACCAGGCCGCGAATGCCGCGGTGCGCCAACAGCGCCTCGTAGACCGCGAGGTCCGCCAGGTCCGCTTCGACGGCCATCCGTTCCTGTTGGTCCAGCGGCTGGCCCGGCTCGACGGCCTCCAGAGCCGCCGACGGGTCACAGGGGTCGTCGGCGAAGGGATCGGGCGGCAAACCCGGCGGGAGGTGGTCACGCACCCCCATAGCCTACGCAGGCCGGTAGTGATAACGCCAGAAATTGCCGAGGCGCGCCCCGCCCCACCGTGATGACACGCGAAGTCGCGAGTCGGGCTGTCCCCGGAAGCCGATAGGATGATCTTTCTTACCCCAGCCTGCATTTGGAGGGCCCCGCCGATGTCCCGTGGCATGTCCGGCCTCGAAGACAGCTCCGACCTGGTCGGCAGCCCGTACGTGCGCGTGGGTGGCCTGACCGAGGACCCGGTGCCCACCGGAGGCGACGACCCACACAAGATCGCGATGTTGGGTCTGACCTTCGATGACGTGCTGTTGCTGCCCGCGGCTTCCGACGTGGTGCCGGCCACCGCCGACACCTCCAGTCAGCTCACCAAGCGGGTGCGCCTCAAGGTCCCGCTGGTCAGCTCGGCGATGGACACCGTCACCGAGTCGCGGATGGCCATCGCGATGGCCCGCGCCGGCGGTATGGGGGTGCTGCACCGCAACCTGCCCGTCGCCGAGCAGGCCGGACAGGTGGAGATGGTGAAGCGCTCGGAGGCCGGCATGGTCACCGATCCGGTCACCTGCCGCCCGGACAACACGCTGGCCCAGGTCGACGCGCTGTGTGCGCGGTTCCGCATCTCCGGGCTGCCCGTGGTCGACGACGATGGCGCGCTGGTCGGCATCATCACCAACCGCGACATGCGGTTCGAGGTCGACCAGAACCGGCAGGTCGCCGAGGTGATGACCAAGTCGCCGCTGATCACCGCCCAGGAGGGCGTCAGTGCGTCGGCGGCACTTGGTCTGTTGCGGCGCAACAAGATCGAGAAGTTGCCCATCGTGGACGGCCACGGCCGGCTGACCGGGCTGATCACCGTCAAGGACTTCGTCAAGACCGAGCAGCACCCGCTGGCCACCAAGGACAGCGACGGGCGGCTGCTGGTGGGGGCGGCGGTCGGCGTGGGCGGTGACGCCTGGGTGCGGGCGATGATGCTGGTCGACGCCGGGGTGGACGTGCTGGTGGTCGACACCGCGCACGCGCACAACCGACTGGTGCTCGACATGGTGAACAAACTCAAGCTCGAGGTCGGCGACCGGGTCGACGTGGTCGGCGGCAACGTCGCCACCCGCTCGGCGGCCGCGGCCCTGGTCGACGCCGGCGCCGACGCCGTGAAGGTGGGCGTCGGGCCCGGTTCGATCTGCACCACCCGGGTCGTCGCCGGTGTCGGCGCACCGCAGATCACCGCAATCCTGGAAGCAGTCGCGGTCTGCCGTCCGGCGGGCGTGCCGGTGATCGCCGACGGCGGGCTGCAGTACTCCGGCGACATCGCCAAGGCGCTGGCCGCGGGCGCGTCGGCCGCCATGCTCGGCTCGCTGCTGGCCGGCACCGCCGAGGCACCCGGAGAGCTGATCTTCGTCAACGGCAAGCAGTACAAGAGCTACCGCGGCATGGGCTCGCTGGGCGCCATGCAGGGCCGGGGCGGGGGCAAGTCGTTTTCGAAGGACCGATACTTCGCCGACGATGCGCTGTCCGAAGACAAGCTGGTACCCGAGGGCATCGAAGGCCGGGTGCCGTTCCGCGGCCCGCTAGGCTCGGTGATCCATCAGCTGACCGGCGGTCTGCGAGCCGCGATGGGGTACACCGGCTCGCCGACGATAGAGGTGCTGCAGCAGGCCCAGTTCGTCCGGATCACGCCCGCTGGACTTAAGGAGAGTCACCCGCACGACGTCGCCATGACGGTCGAAGCACCGAACTACTACGCCCGCTGACGGTGACCATGGTTGAGATCGGCATGGGCCGCAGCGCCCGTCGTACCTATGAACTCAGCGAGATCAACATCGTGCCCTCGCGGCGAACCCGTTCGTCGCAGGATGTGTCGACGGCCTGGCAGCTGGACGCCTACCGGTTCGAGATTCCGCTGCTGGCCCACCCGACCGATGCGCTGGTGTCCCCGGAGTTCGCCATCGAGTTCGGCCGCCTCGGCGGGCTGGCGGTGCTCAACGGCGAAGGGCTGTTCGGCCGGCATGCCGACGTGCAGGGCAAGATCGCCCAACTGATCGAGGCCGCAACCAAGGAGCCCGAACCCTCGGCGGCGATCCGGTTGCTGCAGGAGTTGCACGCGGCCCCGCTCGATCCCGACCTGCTCGGCGCGGCGGTGGCCCGCATCCGTGAGGCCGGGGTCACCACCGCGGTGCGGCTCAGCCCGCAGAACGCTCAGGCGCTCACCCCGGTGCTGGTGCAGGCCGGCGTGGATCTGCTGGTCATCCAGGGCACCATCGTCTCGGCCGAACGCGTTGCCAGCAACGGCGAGCCGCTGAACCTCAAGACCTTCATCTCCGAGCTGGACATCCCCGTCGTCGCCGGAGGCGTGCAGGACCACCGCACCGCGCTGCACCTGATGCGCACCGGGGCGGCCGGCGTCATCGTCGGCTACGGCTCCACCAGGGGAGTGACCACGACCGACGAGGTGCTGGGCATCAGTGTGGCCATGGCCACCGCGATCGCCGACGCCGCCGCTGCACGGCGCGAATACCTCGACGAGACGGGTGGCCGCTACGTGCACGTGCTGGCCGACGGCGACATCCACACCTCCGGTGAGCTGGCCAAGGCCATCGCCTGCGGTGCCGATGCGGTGATGCTGGGCACGCCCCTGGCCGAGTCGGCCGAGGCGCTGGGGGAGGGCTGGTTCTGGCCGGCCGCCGCCGCGCACCCGTCGCTGCCGCGGGGTGCGCTGTTGCAGATCGCCGTCGGGGAGCGCCCGCCGCTGCAGCGCGTCCTCAACGGGCCCTCCGATGACCCGTTCGGCACCCTGAACCTGGTAGGCGGCCTGCGCCGCGCGATGGCCAAGGCCGGCTACTGCGACCTCAAAGAGTTCCAGAAGGTGGGTCTGACGGTCGCCAGCTAGGGTCCCGGCCCCTCGCGAGCAGACGCAAAAGCCCCTTTTTCGGGCCGAAAACGGGTGCTTTTGCGTCTGCTCGGCAGCCCCTTGACGCGTGCAATGTAAAGCGCGTCATACTGCTCCGATGAAACCGGATTTTGACGTCTTGATTATCGGTTCAGGCTTCGGTGGCAGCGTCAGCGCGCTGCGTCTGACGGAGAAGGGCTACCGGGTCGGCGTACTCGAAGCCGGCCGCCGGTTCTCCGATTCGGACTTCGCCAAAACCTCCTGGGACCTGCGCAAATTCCTGTGGGCTCCGAAGCTGGGCTGCTACGGCATCCAGCGCATTCATCCGCTGAAGAATGTCATGATCCTGGCCGGCGCCGGCGTGGGCGGTGGGTCGCTGAATTACGCGAACACGCTGTACATCCCGCCGGACCCGTTCTTCAACGACCAGCAGTGGAAGCACATCACCGACTGGCGCGACGAATTGATGCCGCACTATCAGCAGGCGCAGCGGATGTTGGGGGTGGTCTATAACCCGACCTTCACCGACGCCGACCGCATCTTCAAAGAGGTCGCCGACGAGATGGGCTGCGGCGACACCTGGGTGCCCACCCCGGTGGGAGTGTTCTTCGGCCCCGACGGCACCCAGACGCCCGGCAAGACGGTGCCCGACCCCTATTTCGGCGGCGCGGGACCGGCACGCACCGGTTGCATGGAATGCGGATGCTGCATGACCGGCTGCCGGCACGGCGCCAAGAACACTCTGCTGAAGAATTATCTTGCCCTCGCGGAATCCGCTGGCGCGCAGGTGATTCCGATGACCACCGTGAAGGGATTCGAGCAGCGGCCGGACGGGTTGTGGGAGGTCAAGACCGTTCGCACCGGCAGCTGGGTGCGCCGCGACCGTAAGACCTATACCGCCTCGCACCTGATCCTGGCCGCCGGTACCTGGGGCACCCAGCACCTGCTGTTCAACATGCGCGACGCCGGAAAGCTGCCGAAGCTGTCCGACCGGCTCGGAGTTTTGACCCGCACCAACTCCGAATCCATCGTCGGCGCGGCGACGTTGAAGGTGGACCCCAAGCTAGATCTGACCCACGGTGTCGCGATCACCTCGTCGATCCACCCCACCAGCGACACCCACGTGGAGCCGGTCCGGTACGGCAAGGGTTCCAACGCTATGGGGCTGCTGCAGACCCTGATGACCGACGGGGCCGGGCCGCAGGGCACCGATGTGCCCCGCTGGCGCCAGCTGCTGGACCAGGCCCGCGCCAACCCCAGGCTGATGCTGCGGATGCTCTACCCCAAGCAGTGGAGTGAGCGCACCACGATCGCACTGGTGATGCAGCACCTGGACAACTCGATCACCACGTTCACCAAGCGCGGCAAACTCGGCATCCGCTGGTACTCCAGCAAGCAGGGCCACGGCGAACCGAACCCGAGCTGGATCCCGGTCGGTAACGAGGTGACGCGGCGCATCGCGGAGAAGATCGACGGCGTGGCCGGTGGCACCTGGGGCGAGCTGTTCAACATCCCGCTGACCGCCCACTTCCTGGGTGGCGCGGCGATCGGCGACAGCCCGTCCAACGGGGTGATCGACCCCTACCACCGCGTCTACGGCTACCCGACGCTGTTCGTCGTCGACGGAGCCGCCATCTCGGCCAACCTCGGCGTCAACCCATCGCTGTCGATCGCCGCACAGGCCGAGCGGGCGGCGTCGCTCTGGCCCAACAAGGGCCAGAACGACGAACGCCCGCTGCAGGGAGACGCCTACCGGAGGCTGGACCCGATCGAACCGGAGAACCCGGTGGTGCCCGCCGACGCGCCGGGCGCGCTGCGGTGGCTGCCCATCGATCCGGTCAGCAAGACCGGCTGATCGGCTTACCGGTCAGCTCGCCCGTCAACTCACTAAGGCCAGCGGCGCCCCGCTGATGACCCGACTGCGCTGCCCGTACACATCGACGGGCACGTCGCCCATCAGGGTGATCCGGTTCATCAGCCGGTACTGGTCGTCGTAGTCGTCGACGGCCCGGTGCTGAGTGGCCCGGTTGTCCCAGATGGCCACGTCGCCCGGCTGCCAGTTCCAGCGAATGGTGTTCTCCGGCACGGTGATCCGGTTCTGCAGCAGTTCGAACAGCGCGCTGGACTCACGGCTGTCAAGACCGACGAAGCTGCGCACGAAATCGCCGGCCAGCAGGGTCCGTTCGCCAGTTTCGGGGTGTACCCGCACCACCGGGTGTTCGGTGCGGAAGTCGGGCATCTCGAACGCCTGCCGGAACGCGCGCTGCAAATCGGTCATCTGCTCGGTCTTGACGTAGTCGTAGCGGTTGGTGTGCACCGCCCATAGGTTGTCGACGAGACACTTCAGCGGCTTGGGCAGCGCGTCGTACGCCGTCGCGGTGTTGGCCCACAGCGTCGAACCGCCGTAGCTGGGCAGCGTGACCGCCCGCAGGATGGATGCGGCCGGGTAGTTGGCCGCGAACGTGACGTCGGTGTGCCAGCGGTTGGCCTTGCCGAGTTCGGAGTTGATCGGGGTGATGACCGGGGCGTCCGGGGCCAGCGCGGTGGCCGCCGGATGACCGACCGGCGTGCCGAGCAGCCCGGCGAAGGCGAGTTGCTGCTGGTCATCGAGGTGGTGCTGATTGCGGAAAAAGATCACCTTGTGAGCCAGCAGCGCCGTACGGATCTCATCCACCGCAGCTGGGGCGAGGTCACCGCCGAGGCGGACACCGCTGATCTCCGCGCCGATGCGGCTGCCCAGCTTGTGCACTGATATCAGGTTTGTCATCGCTGTTCCTTCACGGAAAAGGGGTGTAGTCAATTGACTACTTGACAGCGAGTGTAGTCAACTGACTACGCCACGGCAAGGGGGGCGCCGCTGACCACCCGGCTGCGATCGCCGCGGGCATTGACCGGCACATCGCCGAGCAGCGTCACGCGGTGCATCAGCCGGTGCTGGTTGTCGTAGTCGTCGACGGCCCGGTGCTGGGTGGCGCGGTTGTCCCAGATGGCCACGTCACCGGGCTCCCAGCTCCAGCGAATGGTGTTCTCCGGCTGGGTGATTCGGCGCTGCAGCAATTCGAACAGCACGTCGGAATCGTGCGGGTCCAGCCCGACGAAGCTGCGGACGAAGTTGCCGGCCAGCAGGGTGCGTTCGCCGGTTTCCGGATGCACCCGCAGCACCGGATGCTCGGTGCGGAAGTCGGGCTGCTGGAATCCGGTCACCATTGCCCGCTGGGCGTCGCTCAACGATTGCAGGTCGGCCGCGCTGATCGTGTAGTCGAACTTGTTGGTGTGCAGGCCCCACAGGTTTTCTACCAGGTGCTGCAACGGTTCGGGCAGGGCCGCGTAGGCCGCGGCGGTGTTGGCCCACAGCGTCGTCCCCCCGTAGCTGGGCAGGGTGACCGCGCGCAGGATCGAGGCCGCCGGCGGGTTGGCGGCGAAGGTCATATCGGTGTGCCAGGCGGTCGCCTTGCCCCACTCGGAGTTGATCGGCGTGATGATCGGGCCTTTCGCACCGAATGCTTTCGCCGCCGGGTGCCCGACCGGGGTGCCCAGCAATTCGGCGAACGAGAGTTGCCCGTCGTCGTCGAGGTGGTGCTGACCGCGGAAGAAGATCACCTTGTGGGCCAGCAGCGCCCGGCGGATCTCCTCGACGGTGTCCGGGTCCAGGTCACCACCGAGGCGCACTCCGTCCAGGCGGGCGCCGATCCGGCTGGTCAGCTTGGTGACGGTAACCGCATGTGTCATTTGTGTGTTCCCTTTTCGAGGCGGCCTTGTGTAGTCATTTGACTACCACGTTAACGTAGGCGCGTGACTACACGGGCGGCAAGCGTTTCGCGCGGCGCGATTCCCACCGGGCGGGAGGAGGTGGCGGCCGCGGTACTGGAGGCTGCCGCCGATCTGTTCGCCGAGCGCGGACCCGCCGCAACCTCGATCCGCGACATCGCGGCCCGGTCGAAGGTGAACCACGGCTTGGTGTTTCGTCACTTCGGCACGAAAGAGAAGCTGGTTGGCGCGGTGCTCGACCACCTGGGCGGGGCCACCACCGCGGCGCGGCAGCGCGGCGCCTCGGACGCGGAACTTGAGCAAGTCATGGAGCGGCATCTGCGGGTGATCGCCCGCACGCTGCTGGACGGTTACCCGGTTGGGCAGCTGCAGACGCAGTTCCCTGGCATGTCGCAGCTGCTCGAGGCGGTGCGCCCGCAATTTCCCGATGACCGCAGCGCGCGGCTGGCGGTGGCCAATGCCGCTGCCCTGCAATTCGGCTGGCGGCTCTTCGAGCCGTTCCTGCGGGCGTCGACCGGGCTGGACGACCTGACGGACGCCGAGCTGCGGCAGTCCGTGATGGCCGAGTTGGCCCGCATGGTCCAACCGCACTGACTCGAGAGCCGCGCTGCCTGCGGCGCAAGAAATTCGCAGGGATAATCCAAAGATCTGGCCAGCGCTTCAGCCGATCCTGTGCACATGACAACAAAGGCATCAAAGCAGTTGGGGCTGGTGGGTGCGCTGCTGACGCTGGCTACCGCATCAGTAATAGCACTTCCCGCTGCGGCGCAAGCTAATCCGGGCGGCGGTGCCGGGCAGATGTACGGCAACCCCGCAGCGGCAGCACCATTCTGGCGCCGCCAGCACGACAACATGGCCTGCGCAGAGGTCGCGGTGGCTGATGTGGTCGGTGAGATCACTGGCAACCAACCCAGTGAGGACGAGGTCAAGGCGGTGGCCGCGAATACCCCCAACTCGGCTGGGACGGGACCGATCTTCAACGGCAACGGCACCGACCCGTGGGACGTAGCGGTTCTATTGGGGCACTACGGTATTCCGGCCGTCAGGGGCCAGTTCACCATCGGGACGCTGGCACCGGAGTTGGGCGCGGGCCGCAAAGTGCTTGCCGCGGTCAACGGCCCGATTCTGTGGAACCAGGGTGGTGACCGCACCCACGAAAACCACTTCGTCGTCGTCACCGGCATCGACACCGGCGCAAATGTGGTCCACCTCAACGACCCCGGCGTCGACAACGGCCGCGACGAGGTAGTCCCTTTCGGGGTCTTCGAAGCGTCGTGGGCCACCGGTGCCCACTTTGCCGTCATAGCCAAGTAGACGGGTGGCCGTCAGCGCCAGGTCGCCGGAGTGGGTGGGTCGTGCCGTACGGTAGGGCCGTGCGAGGGCGGGTATGACGACGCTGATCCTCACCGACAACGTCCACACTTATGCTCTCGCCGGCGAACTGCAAAGGCGGTACGGCGAAATCGAGGTCTACCAGTCGCGGTTTGGCCAACTGCCGGGCGTGCCGCGGCTTGACATCAACGGCAGCGTGGCCGAGATCGTGCAGCGTTATGACCTGGTTTTCTCACTGCACTGCAAGCAGATCTTTCCCGCGGCGTTGCTCGACGGGGTCAGATGCGTAAATGTCCATCCAGGTCTGAACCCGTACAACCGTGGATGGTTTCCGCAGGTCTTCTCGATCATCAACGGGCAACAGGCCGGCGTGACGATTCATGAGATGGACGATCAACTGGACCACGGCCCCATCATTGTGCAGCGGGAATGTCCGATCGATTCCTGGGACACCTCGGGCAGCGTGTATATCAGGCTGCTGGCCATCGAGCG
Organism: Mycobacterium gordonae; assembly: GCF_002101675.1. Taxonomy (GTDB): domain Bacteria; phylum Actinomycetota; class Actinomycetes; order Mycobacteriales; family Mycobacteriaceae; genus Mycobacterium; species Mycobacterium gordonae. The sequence continues at coordinate 44,371 of NZ_LQOY01000249.1, forward strand.
CGAGTTGGTGCTCGAAAACTTCCCCGCGATTCGTGACCGGACGTATCGGGCCGAGCCGATGGCCACGGAGGGCAATCTGAACCTCAAGAAGGATTTCGACCGGCTGCGGCAATTGGACTTGGACGAACAGGGAACCTTCGGGCACTTCCTCAACCGTCTGCGTGCATTGACGCACGACGAGTTCCGGAATGCCTGGTTCGTCGATTCGTCGGGTCGCAAGGTGTACGTCCGCGTCGTACTCGAACCGGAATAGTCGCCGGCTGCCACCCAGGGGCCGCATGTTAGGCTGCCCTAACTCCACGGCGTGCGGGTGTGTCGTCCCGCTGATTCGAGAGGCGGGTCATGCTGCGCGACAGCGCTGTGGTTCCCGTACCCCCATTCGACATCGCTTTCGTCGGAAGCGGGATCGCCTGCTCGATGACTCTGCTGGAAATCGCCGCGATTCTGCTGCGTCGGCCGCCAGTCGCCAAGCTCCGCATCGCGGTGGTGGAGCGTGACGAGCAGTTCTGGTGCGGCATCGCATATGGTCGCCGGTCAAGTATCCGCGCGCTCGCCATCCAAAAGCTCGACGAGTTCGTCAGCGAACCCGAGAAGGGCGCTTACTGTGCCTGGCTGGCGCGGCACAAGGACGACTGGTTGACATTCCTGCGGGAGCACGGTGGTGAGGCCGCGGCTCGCTGGCTTGACGACAACCGCGATGCGCTGCACCACAACCGGTGGGGCGGGCTTTACCTACCGCGGTTTCTGTTCGGCATGTTCATCGCGGAGCAAGTGGTCGACGCCATGGCTGACCTCGCCGACCGCGGATTGGCCGAGATCGCGACCATCCATGCCGAGGCCGTGAGCGCGGATTCGAAAGCTGGGTGTTTCGTCGTCGGCTTGCGCCCCTCAGTCCCCGGCGGTCCCATGGAGATCCGTGCACACCGGGTGGTCGCGGCTATCGGCAGCCCGCCGACCAGGACGATGCTGCATGGCGATCACAAGCCCGCATTCGCCTACATCAACGATCTTTACCGCCCCGATTGTGAGAGCAACCTGCAGCGGTTACGTCAGGCCCTGGACGGCGTCCCGGTGCGCGAACAGCGCAACGTCCTGGTGTTGGGATCGAACGCCACTTCCCTCGAAGTCCTCTACCTGATGTATCACCAGCCGGCCATCCGCGAACGGATCGACACCGTCACCGTGATCTCGCGTTCGGGGGTGTTGCCCTACATGATCTGCGATGAGTCGCCCGAGTTCGAATTCCCGTGCCTGACTGCATTGCTCGAAACGCAGACTGTACTCGCAATCGACCTGATGGCCGCCGTCCGCGCCGACCTGCGCACGGCCGCAGAACGGTCGCTGAATCTGGCCGATCTGTACGAGGGCGTCGGCGCGCTGATGGCTAAGGCGTTCGGCAAGATGGATCCAGAGCAGCTCGAAGAGTTTTTCTGCGTGCATGGCATGGATTACACGAAGTTGGTCCGTCGCGCGGGACGCGACTGCCGCCAGGCGGCAGCGGAGCTGGCCGCCGAAGGCACGTTGGCGATCGTCGCCGGCGAGGTACTCGGAGTGCAACCGTGCGCCTCCGGCGAGCCCTTTGCCCGGGTGTGTTACCGGGCAAATGGCATTGAGCAGACACACCCCCGGCGATTCGCGGCAGTGGTCAATTGCGGCGGTTTTGAAGAGCTGGACACGTCTTCGGCGGCGTTCCTCGCCAGCAGTCTGCGGAACGGACTCTGCCGGCCCAACCGGACCAACCGGGGTGTCGTCGTAAACGATGAGTTCGAGGCCAGCCCGGGATTCTTCGTCATCGGGCCGTTGAACGGCGGCAATTTCAATGCCCGAATCCGTTTCTGGCACGTCGAGAGTGCACCTCGCATTCGCTCACTGGCGAAATCGTTGGCGCCCGGCCTGGTCTCATCGGTGCAGCCGAGCCGGGTTGAGCGGGCCGGATGACCGCCTGGGGCCTCGAGCGATTCATCCGGAGCGCGATGTTCCGCGGGCCGGGTCGCTGCAATCTCTGCGATAAGAAGGTCCGGTTCAAGAGCATCAGTCGAACCTTGGGACGAACCCTGGCTCAGTACCAATTCCCTTACGCACTTGACGACTTCGAGACGTTGAACCATCGCCGGTACTTGTGTCCGGTGTGTGGTTGCAGCGACCGCGACCGGCTCTACAAGCTCTATGTCGACCGGTTCCTGCCGCCCGACGGGGTACGTCGGGTGGTCGAATTCGCTCCTGCCCCAGCACTGTCTGCATATCTGCGGAGCCGAGATGACTTCCACTACCGATCGGCCGACCTGATGATGTCGGGCGTCGACGACGTGGTGGATATCACGAACATGCCGAACTACCAGAACGATTCGCTCGACTTCTTCATCTGCTCGCACGTGCTCGAGCACGTCACAGATGACGGCCGTGCGTTGGATGAGCTCTATCGAGTCCTGGTACCCGGCGGCCGCGGCATCATCATGACCCCGGTAACACCGCAGGGCAGTTTTGACGAAGATCCCTCACTGACCGACGAACGTGAGCGCTGGCGCCGGTTCGCGCAAGGCGATCACGTGCGCCTCTACGACCGCGCCACCCTCTGTTCGCGAATTCGTCAGCACCGCTTCGAGATCGACGTGCTCGACTGGCGAAGCTTCGGCCAGGAGGCATTCTCCCGGCACGCTATTGATCCCGGTTCGGTTCTCTACGTCGTGCAGAAGCCGTCGCAAATCGATGTTTGAGGTGGGACGAATACACGTAGGCATGCCTGCGTACACGTGCGACGTCCCCGGAGAGCCGATGTTCAAGCCGTCGCCAGCGCGTCTGCGTCCACCGGTGCTGCAGTGAGAGCATCGTGACCCGCGGATGGTCGGCCACCGAATTCAGCAGGGCCGCACGGCCCTTGGGGCCCGGCACCTTGGCGATCTCGCCGAGCACCCAATCGGCCACCTTGCCGATGATTCTTTCCCGCGCATGGTCGCCGGGGAACAGGTCCACCATCGCCTCGAGCGTCGCCACCACCCCGTAGCCGCGCGACTGCCAGAACTTTTGCCGGTCGCGATCGGATTCATACCAGATCCCTTGTGGGTGACGGCGATACACCGCCATCGTGTCGGGCAACATTGCGATCTCGCCGTTGATCGCATGCCGCACATGCAGGTACCAGTCGATCGGCATGATGTTGGCAGGTATGTCGTCGTAACGCTGCTGGCGACGGTAGACGACCGAATTCGTCTGGATGAAGTTGCGTGCCAGCAGCGCTTCCAGGCTCATATCGCGCCGCCAGCTGACCGGTGGAAACTCCGCGTCGGGCGCCCCGTCGTGGATGACCCGCACGGGGTGGAAGCACAGGCTCGTGCGCGGATGCCGGTCCAGGAATTCCACCTGCTTGGTCAGCTTGAGCGGATCGGTCCAGTAATCGTCGCCCTCGCACAGGGCGAGGTACTCACCTCGGGCGGCCGACAAGGTCGCGACGAAGTTCGCGTGCACGCCGATATTCGTCGACCTGAAAATCGGTCGAAACAGCTGCGGGTAGCGGGCGGCGTAGTCCCGGATGATCGCCGGGGTGGCGTCTCTGGAAGCGTCGTCGGCGATGACGACCTCGACGGGAAAATTGGTTCGCTGCGCGACGAAGCCGTCCAGCGCCTGCCGGATGAAGCTCTCTTGGTTGTAGGTGATCGACACCACGCTCACCTTGGGGGAGTCGCATGGTGTGGCCGGCTGTGCGGTCACCGCTACGCTTCCTGCACCGCCGCTACCACCCGCGCGACATCGCCTGAGGCCATGTGGTCGTGCACCGGCAGGGAGACGATTCGAGAGCAAATGTCTTCTGTGACAGGCAAATCAGCCGTCTTGAGCAATTCGTCGTTTACGACGAAATAAGGATGGCGGTGCTGAGGTGGATTGTAGTAATCGCGCGCTCGGACCGCGTTCTGGTGCAGGCTGGCAAGCACGGCGGTCTTGTGGTCGGGTGTCGTGCAACAGGCGCTCGCAAAGCAGAGTGCCGAAGCATCGGCGTTTGGTTGAAATCGCAACCCCTCCTCAGCCAGACCGGCGCGGTAGCTGCCGAGCACCGCGCGGCGGCTTTCCAGACGGTCATCGAGGCCCACCAATTGGCGCAGGCCGATGGCGGCGTTGATCTCCTGGAGCTTGGCGTTCATGCCGAAATGGCCGGCTTCGCGTGAGCTTCCAAGCCCAAAGTTGGCAAACCGATAGGTCTGCTCGACCAGGTGCGGATCGCGCGAGACCAGAGCACCACCCTCGCCGACCGCGAACGGCTTGGTCGCATGGAGTGAGAAGATCTCGCACCTCCCGCGGCCACCGACGCGATCGCCGTCGGGGTACGTAGAACCGAATCCGGCTGCCGAGTCGATGACCAAGGGCAACTCCCATTCGGCGGCAAGCTGTTCCCAGTCCCCGATCTGGGGGTTGCCCACCCCGAAAGCGTTGGTGAGGACGATGCCTGCAATCCGGTCGCGGGAGCGTTCCAGAACGGTGCGGGCGGATTCGACACATGGCTGCCATGAGCCGGGGTCGATGTCGATCAACCACGGGCGGTACCCGTTCCACAGCGCAGCCTGGGCTACGCCGACGAAGGTGAACGACGGCATCAGCACGTAGCGATCCCGGTCGCCGGCACCGAAAGTGACGTGTATCGCTGCGATCAGCGCCATCGTGCCGTTCGCGAGGGTCGCCACGTGCAGCTCCGAACCCAGGTATTCGCCGAGAGCGTGAGCGAACTGGCGTTCCTTCGGCCCGAAGTTCGTATACCAGTTGGTGTGCGCGATCCGCCGGAAGTCTTCCGCCAGCTCCGCCGGTCCGGGGAAGCTAGGCCGGATGAAGGGAATCTCGGGCGTACGGGAGTCGCTTGTGTCGGCGACGGCCCTGGAGCGGTGCGGTGACGCACGTGTCGACGGCCGTTCCAACATCGAGCCGTGGAACGTTCGGATCTTCATGAATGCAGAGGTCAATGCCAAGGGCTCCGTGGGTCAGCGACGAGGGACGACAACCGAATGCGATGAGGTTAGCCTTACCTCTCCTCGTTGTCACGTCGAAACCCGCGCTCAGGTTGAATGCGTAGACAAGACCGCCCGGGGAAGCCACCCGTCGCGTCTACGTCGACGGCACCATTTTGGCCAGACTCCGCCGGTGAATCGGCTCCCGCCCCGGCGGCTGAACCGGTGCGGGCAGCAGCGCCTCGCGCCGGCGCACCGCGATGGTCGTGGGCTCCTCGGTGCTCAAGGTGAGTTCCTCGCCGGCATGCTGGATCACCAGCTCGCCACCGGGCCCGTCACGCAGGGTGTAGATGACGTTTTCGTGGTCGGCGTCTACTGTCACGCGACAACCACGCCACCGCAGCCGGAATCGCAGCCGCGAAATGCCGTCGGGCAGTTGCGGGTCGATGGACAAGATGCCCTCGTCGTCGCGCAACCCGCCGAAGCCGGCGACCAGCGCCGTCCACGCGCCGGCCAGCGAGGCCATATGCAGACCGTCGCGGGTGTTGCGGTGCAGATCGCGCAGATCGATCAGGGCGGCCTCGTAGGCGTAGTCGTGGGCCAGCTCCAGGTGGCCGACCTCGGCGCACATCACCGCCTGGGTGCACGCCGACAGTGACGAGTCACGGACCGTCCGCCGCTCGTAGTAGTCGACATTGCGGGCTTTCTGCTCGGGCGTGAACGCGTGGCTCTGCCATTGCATCGCCAGAACGAGGTCGGCCTGTTTGATCACCTGTGCGGGGTAGAGCCGAACGTAGGCTTCGTGCATCAGCAGGGGATAGGTGGCGTTGGTCTGGAAGTCCCACTCGGCGAGCGTGGTGAATCCTTCGCACTGTTCGTGGACGCCCAGTTCCTCGTCGTAGGGGATGTGGGCGGCGTTGGCCGCATCGCGCCAGGCGGCCATCTCCTCGGTGGTGACGCCCAGCGCCCCGGCCTTGTCGGGATGACGCTTGGCGGCCTCGGCGGCGGTGCGCAGGTTATTGGCTGCCATCAGGTTGGTGAAGACGTTGTCCCGGACGATCGCGGTGTACTCGTCGGGGCCGGTCACCCCGTCCAGATGCCAGACGCCGTGCCGGTCGTGGTGCCCCAGCGACATCCACAGCCGGGCGGTCTCGATCAGCACCGGCAGGCCGCACTCCTCTTCCAGAGAATCGTCGCCGGTGACGATGCGATAGCGCTCGAAGGCCATCGCGATGTCGGCGTTGATGTGCCAGCCGGCGGTGCCGGCCGGCCAGTACGCCGAGCACTCCTGGCCGCGGATGGTGCGCCACGGGAAGGCCGCGCCGTCCAGGCCCAGCTCGGCGGCCCGTTCCTTGGCCAGGTCCAGCGTCGAGGCGCGCCAGCGCAGGGCGTCGGCGACCGCGTGCGGCACCGTGTAGGTGAGCACCGGCAACACGAAACCCTCGGTGTCCCAGAACGCGTGGCCGTCGTAGCCGGTCCCAGTGAGGCCCTTGCTGGGAATGGCCCGGCGCTCGGCGCGGGCGCTGGCCTGCAGCAGGTGGAACATCCCGAATCGCACCGCCTGCTGGCTTTCCGGATCGCCCTCGACTTCCACGTCGGCCGCGTCCCAGAACAGGTCCAGGTAGGCGCGCTGTCCGTCGAGCAGACCCTGCCAGCCGCTGTAGCGGGCGCTGGACAGGGCCGCGGCGGCCTGATCCCGCAGTCCGGGACGGGAGCGCAGGCTCGACCAGCCGTAGGCCAGGTACTTGACGATGCGCAGCTTCTGCCCGGGCCGCAGGCCGCAGATGACCGTGGTCCGGGCCAGGTCGGCGCGGACGTCGGTGCTGATCTCGCACCGGCCCGGGACCTCGACCTCGTGGTCCATCGCAGCGGCCATCATCAGCGCGCTGCTGCGGGTGCGGTGCATGAGAAGCGCTCTGCCCTCGGTGATTTCGTGATCTACGGCCTCCAGCGGGTTCTCCAGGATGGCTGAGACGCGGGGGTCGTCGGAAGTCTGCGGCTGGTCCTCGTTGGTGACCAGTTCGGATTGCACGGTGACCCGGGAGAAGTCGTCGATGGCCTCGACCACGTACTCGATGGCCGCGACGCTGCGGTGCACCAGCGACACCAGTCGAGTGGAAGTCACCTTGACCTGCTTGCCGGTGGGCGAGCGCCAGTGCGCGCAGCGGGTGAGCGTTCCGGCTCGGAAGTCGAGAATCCGCTCGTGGTCCAGCAATTCGCCGTAGCGGACGTCGAACGGCTCGTCGTCGACCATCAACCGGATGATCTTGCCGTTGGTGACGTCGACGACGGTCTGTCCGGCCTCGGGATATCCGTAACCGGCTTCGGCGTAGGGCAGTGGCCGGATCTCGTAGAACGAGTTCAGGTAGGTGCCCGGCAGTCCGTAGGGTTCACCTTCGTCGAGGTTGCCGCGTAATCCGATGTGCCCGTTGGACAATGCGAACAGCGACTCGGACTGGGCCAGTAAATTCAGATTGAGTCGGGTTTCGCGAATCTGCCAAGGCTCAACCGGAAACGCTTCCTGGGAAATCATGTCGTTCCCCCGTCATCCTCACCGAGCAGTTCGGCGAGATCGGTCACCACCACGTCGGCGCCGTTGTCGCGCAGTTCGTCAGCCTGACCGACTCGGTCGACACCCACCACCAGTCCGAAATTACCGGCCCGGCCGGCCTGTACGCCGGAGATTGCGTCCTCGAACACCGCGGCGGCACCCGGCTCGACGTCGAGCAACTGCGCGCCGCGCAGGTAGGAGTCCGGGGCCGGCTTGCCGGCGATGTTCTCCTCGCGCAGGGTCACCCCGTCTACCCGCTGCTGGACGAATCGGTCCAAGCCGGTGATCGCGAGCACGTCGCGGGTGTTGGCGCTCGAGGACACGACCGCGACCTTGAGCCCCGCCGCCTCTACCGCCTCCAGGTACCGGCGCGACCCGTCGAACACCTCGACACCGTCTTTGTGCAGAACCGCTTGAAAGGCATCGTTTTTCCGGGTTCCCAAGCCATGCACGGTGTCAGCATCGGGCGGATCGTCGGGGCCGCCGTCGGGCAGATCGATGCCCCGGCTGTGCAGGAATGACCGGACGCCGTCTTCGCGTTTCTTGCCATCGACGTACTGGCGGTAGTCGGCGGCCGGATCGAAGGGGACGAAGGCTTCACCCGTCTGCTCTGCGCGCTGTCTCAGGAAAGCGTCGAACATCTCCTTCCACGCCTTGGTGTGGACGCTCGCGGTGTCGGTGAGCACACCGTCGAGGTCGAACAGGCAGGCGCGCACTTGCTCTGGCAGACCGAGCACAGATGCCACTGGCTCAACCCCGCTTCCATGTAGTTGGTGATGTAGTTGGCAACACCTCTCCACATGCCCGGTGAGGCGCCGGGGGCAAACTATGAATCCACTAAGCCGTGTTTGCGGGCCACCTCTTCAAAGCTGCTCCGCACCGCGAGGATCTGCTGAGCATTCAGTGCTGGAGTTATGTGCAATAACTTCTCGGTAATTGTCTGGCGGAATTCTTCGGGCGAAAGCACGTCGAAATATTCGTCGCCGGCCACCGACGGATCGTCGTCGACGGGCGCGGACACATTCGACAAACGTACTTCCCGCGCGAATTTCCCGCGATTTCCCTCATCAATCTCAAAAGACACCCGGGCGCCCCGCACTACGCGGTTTTTCTCCACCTCCAGGTCGTTGACGTGCAAAAACACGTCTTCGCCGCCAATATCTGGGGTGATGAACCCATAACCGCGCACCCCGTCAAACCGCACAATTCTGCCCGTGACCCGCACCCTTATAGCCCCTGCTCGATCCGTCGCCTGCTCCGGCGATCATACCGCCGGACACCGGTCCGACGAGGCTGGGTCGATTCGACGTAAGCGGACCGAAATTGACGCGGCGTCAGGTTCCCGGCCGCGGTCAGCAACTGCAACGGCGACGATCAAAGTAGACATCGTTTCGCCGCAGCCGGCTCTGGGTGGGTTCGGCTCAGGAGTTGGTCTGGGCCTGGCTGCTCGGTGTGCTGGCCGACCCACCGGACGCGCAGGACGCGGCGGTCTGCGCCGATGCCGCGTGGCTGTGCCTGCGCGCCGAGGGGCTATAGCAGCGCGGTGAAGTCGGCGACGATCGACTTGGCGGCGCCGTAGTAGGCGTAGGCGAGGAAGAAGCTCAGGAAGGTGAGCAGTCCGATGTCGGCAGCGATCGGGTAGCCGATTGCGTTGACGATGCCCGCTGGATCCCCCTCGACGACTTGCCTGATGCCGTCCAGGAACAGGTTGATGTCGTAGGACGGCAGTGAGACGGCGATGGCGGTCAGGGTGTCCGCGGTCGGAAGCAGCGTCGCGTAAGCCGTTGCCGTGGCGCGGGTAGCGGCGGTGACGAGCTTGGTGTTCGCCGTCTGCAGGCCGTCGATGACGCCATCGACCGACAGCGGCGAGAATGCCGGCAGGGTCAGGTGGGGGAGGCTCGGCATGGTCGGTTGCGACGGTGGATGCCAGGCTCTCAAATCGGCGCCCGCGTCGCTGATGCCTTGCTGGGTTCCGTTGACCAGGGCGTTGACCACCCGGACTGGGCTGACGTCCGGGAACAGCCCAAACGGGGTGGGAATGTTGGCCGGCGCGGTCGAATAGCCGTAGTCGGGGTCGCCGTAGCCCAGGTTCACGATCACCTTCAGGTTGGGCTGAATCAGATCGGCGATCGTGTTGCCCAGAAACGACGTCCGTAACGGCTCGAGCAGCGGCAAGTTCTGGGTGGGAATCATGTAGTAGGTCGTCATCGTCGGTCCCTCGGTGGGCAATTGGACGGCGGTGGCGACCTGTTCGGACGTGAGGGTCGGATACAGCGGGTGCACGTAGAGCGCGCCGAGCATGGCGTTGACGTCGGCCACAATGTTGAGTGGATACCGCGGGAAGTCGGCGAAGCCGTCGTATTCGATCGTGTACACGACGGTCGGGTAATCATTGGCCGGCGTGGACCCGGGGAACGCCTTGCCCATGCTGGGCAGGGTGAGTCCGTCGAAGCGCGAATACAGCCCACCGTTGGGGTTCATCGGGTTCCCGACCAGGGAGAAGCTCACCGCATCGGTGGGCACGCCGGCGGCTTTGAGTCGGGCCATTTCCAGCGACGCAATCCCGGCGCCCTGCGAAAACCCTTGCACGACAACGTGATTACCCGACGCCAATTGAGTATGGATGGCGTTGTCGAGAATCGTCAGCCCCTGGGCCCAGGAGGCCTCCTCGGTCAGCGTCTTGATGCCGGTGATCCAGTAGGACTGCGCGGGTGTCAGCAGCGCCTGAGCATTGGCGACGGTGAAAGCCGGGAAATGGGGCGTGACGTACTCGGCCAGCACGGTGTTCACATAACTCTGGGAAGGCAACGGGAATCCGCTGCCACCGATCACCAGAGTGACGTCGGACGATGCGGCCGGCGCCGCCGGTGCCGGCCGCCACGGTGTGAGCTGGGCGACCGCGGCCGAGGCGCCAGCGTAATAGTCCGACATGGCCGCCACATCCGTGGCCCACATTTGCTCGTAGTCGGCCTCGGTGGCGGCGATCGCCGGCGCATTGAGTCCCAGGAGGTTTGAGGCCACCAGGGAAAACAGCTGAGTTCGATTGCCCGCCAACGCTTCCAGTGGCACGGTAGCTGCCCGCGCCGCGTCGTAGGCCGCTGCCGCGGCGGTCGCTTGACCGGCGGCGTGCGCGGCGGCCGTTGCCGCGTCCCTCAGCCAGCTGCTGTATGAGAACGCCAGTTCAGCCATGGCTGTCGCCGGGACGCCCTGCCAGACTTGGGCGAGGTTCGACACCACCGATGAGAATCCGTGCGCCGTGGCAGTCAGGTCTTCTTCCAACGCCTCCCACGCCGTTGCCGCAGCCAGCAGGGAACCGGATCCCGGCCCGTGCGCGATGAGTGCGGAAGTGACCTCAGGTGGCGCCACCACAAAATCCATTTTGAGCACCTGCCCATCCGGAGAACTGTCAACTAAAGTGGACGACCTAACGGACTATAGGAGCGGTCGCGATTTCCGTCAACCAAGGTTGACAACCGCGGAACCCGTCAGATGGCTAAACTCGGTGCCCGTGGAATCAGCCTCGCCGCGGCCCGTGTTGGTGGTCGACTTCGGTGCCCAGTACGCCCAGTTGATTGCCCGCCGGGTCCGGGAAGCGCGGGTGTTCTCGGAGGTGGTTCCGCACACCACGTCGGTCGAGGAGATCCGGGCCCGGAACCCGTTGGCACTGGTGCTCTCGGGTGGGCCGGCCAGTGTCTACGCCGACGGCGCCCCGCAACTGGATCCGGCGTTGTTCGACCTTGGTCTGCCGGTGTTCGGCATCTGCTACGGATTCCAGGCGATGGCCCAGGCATTGGGCGGCACCGTCGCGCACACCGGAACCAGCGAGTACGGCCGCACTGAACTGAAAGTCCTTGGCGGCGAATTGCATTCAGACCTTCCGGGGGTGCAGCCGGTGTGGATGAGCCACGGCGACGCGGTCACCGCGGCGCCGGAAGGATTCGAGGTGGTGGCCAGCAGCGCGGGGGCGGCGGTGGCCGCTTTCGAAGCTCGTGAGCGCGGCCTGGCCGGCGTGCAGTACCACCCCGAGGTGATGCACACCCCGCACGGACAACAGGTGCTCAGCCGGTTCCTGCACGAGTTCGCCGGGATCGGCGCGGAGTGGACCCCGGCCAACATCGCCAACGCGCTGATCGAGCAGGTGCGCGAGCAGATCGGCGACGGTCAGGCCATTTGCGGCCTGTCCGGTGGCGTGGACTCGGCGGTGGCCGCCGCGCTGGTGCAGCGCGCCATCGGCGAGAAGTTGACTTGCGTCTTCGTCGACCACGGTCTGTTGCGCGCCGGTGAGCGCGCCCAGGTGGAGCGCGATTTCGTCGCAGCCACCGGAGCCAATCTGGTCACCGTCGACGCCGCGCAGACCTTCCTCGAGGCGCTCTCGGGCGTCAGCAATCCCGAGGGCAAGCGCAAGATCATCGGCCGGCAGTTCATCCGGGCATTCGAGGGCGCGGTGCGGGATGTCTTGCACGGCAGCCAGATTGACTTCCTGGTGCAGGGGACGCTGTACCCGGACGTGGTGGAGTCCGGCGGCGGCAGCGGCACCGCCAACATCAAGAGCCACCACAACGTGGGCGGTCTGCCCGACGACCTCAAGTTCAAACTCGTCGAGCCGCTGCGCCTGTTGTTCAAAGACGAGGTGCGCGCGGTCGGGCGGGAGCTGGGCCTGCCGGAGGAAATCGTTGCACGCCAGCCGTTCCCGGGTCCCGGGCTGGGCATCCGAATCGTCGGAGAGGTCACCGCGGCACGGCTGGACACGTTGCGTCGCGCGGACCTGATTGCGCGGGAAGAGCTGACGGCCGCCGGACTGGACAATCAGATCTGGCAATGCCCGGTGGTGCTGCTGGCCGACATCCGGTCGGTGGGCGTGCAGGGCGACGGGCGTACCTACGGGCACCCGGTCGTGTTGCGCCCGGTCTCCAGCGAGGACGCCATGACCGCCGACTGGACCCGGGTGCCCTATGAGGTGCTGGAGCGCATTTCGACCCGCATCACCAACGAGGTCCGCGAGGTCAACCGGGTGGTGCTGGACGTCACCAGCAAACCCCCCGGCACCATCGAATGGGAGTGATTCTGATCGGCCCCGAACGCCGCTGACCCAGGATACGATGTCGCGATGATCGGTAGCCTTTCCGCTGCTCACGCGGAGCGTCGCGAATTCTGGGGGGAGCTGTGCCCGGGAATGTCGATCGAAGCCGGCGGGTACGCCCGACCGGCCGCGGTCGGTGAGGTCACGTCGCTGCTGGCCAATCTGAAGCGCGAAGGTTACGTCCAGGTACCCGGCGCCTTGCCGGAAACGACGGTCGCCCCGATCCGCTACGCCGTGTCGACGCTGTTCCAGCGCGGCATCCCGTTGGCGTTCGCGTTCGTCTATGACGAGTTATGGCTTGCGTTCCAAGGTCTTTCGAGTTTCCTGACGTCGGTGCTGGGCGAGGATTATCGGGCGCTGCCCGACTTCTGGGTCTGGCACGTCAACCCCAACGAGAACGCGCTGGGCTGGGGCCCGCACCGCGACCGGGTGATCCCGACCCTCGATCCCGACAACTCACCCCACACGCTGACGGTCTGGCTGCCGTTCACCGACGCCACCCCGCTCAACGGGTGCATGTACATGCTGCCCGCGCACCTCGACGACCGGTTCCGGCAACGCCGCTGGGACGGCGAGAACAACACCGTCGTCTACAACCTGCAGGACATCCGGGCGCTGCCGGCGACGGCCGGTTCGCTGCTGGCCTGGAACCAGGCGGTGCTGCACTGGGGCGGGCGGGGCAGCCGGCTGGGAGCGGCGCCGCGGATCAGTGCCGCGTTCGAATTCCAGCGTGCCGACCGTCCGCCGTTCAACAATCCGCTGCTGGATCCCGCTCGGGTGCCGACCTTCCAGGAGCGGCTGGGGCTGATCGGCAAGCAGGTGCTGCAATACCGCCACATGTACCCACTCAGCGATGAGGTCGCGGCGATCGCCACCTCTCTGTTCCAGAGATTCATGCCGGGAGCGCCGATCCCGGACGCCTACCCGGTGCCGACCGGGGTCGCGGCCAACTAGCCCCTAGCGGACGATCTCTCGGTCGCCGTAGGTGATTGTTGCGGTTGCCCAGTCACCGCCCGACGCGTCGACGAGCCGGTGGGCGATGTCCAGATCTTCGTTGGCCGCGACCAGGATCAGGGTGGGTTCGGTTGCGGTGACAGATCCACCCAGCAGCCGATGGTGTGCGGCTTCATCGGCGACGAACGCGTCGCGGAAGCGGGCGAAATCGATGCCGGGCACCGCGATGATGGCTGCTTGGGAGTCGCGCGCATCGTCGGTCAGGTAGTCGAAGGTCAGCACCGCTTGTTGGTCGAACTGGCGGCGCAGTGCCTCGGCGGCGGCACCCAGGGCGGGTTCGTCGACGACGCACAGATGGAACTGGCGTGCCCGTTCGACGGCGACCTGCTGCCGCTCGTCAGACCAGAACACCCCGTCGAGCAGAGCCGAACCCGTGACCGGTGCACCGTTGAGCGCGAGCGTCGCTGTCGCCTGAAGCTCGAACAGCTCGAGCTCGTCGAGTCCGCCCTGGTCGCTGCTGTCGGTGGCGAACAGCTCGGCCGGGTGGCACGGGTCGGCGTTTGCTGAAACAGGCGTCACAGCAGTGCTACCGGCTATCAGCAGCCACATCAGCACCAGGGCGTGGCGGCGGCCATGAACTCGGCGCCCCCACCCGCGCCTTGACGCTGTCGGGGGGTGGGTGTTTACTCGAATCGAATCGAACATACTTTCGAAAGCATCTGGTTGGGAGGCTGGTCATGACCGCGGCTTTTGCCTCCCCTCAGCATCGGGAAAACCGCTCTGAGCAGCTTAAACAGCTACGCCAGAAAATCGCCGCGTTGTCCGGGAAGGATACCGCCCCCGCCGAGGATCTGGTGCCGGCGGGTCCGGCGCTGCTGCCGCGCGGGACGGTGGCGGTGCTCTCGGGAGCGCGGTCGCTGGTGCTTCGCATGGTGGCCACGGTGACGGCCGGTGGGGGCAATGCGGTCATTGTCGGCCAGCCGGATATCGGGTTGCTGGCCGCGGTGGAAATGGGGGCGGACCTGAGCCGGATTGCGGTGGTGCCGGACCCCGGAAACGATCCGGTGGAGGTGGCCGCGGTGCTCATCGACGGCATGGATCTGGTGGTCCTCGGCCTGGGCGGCCGTCGGGTGACGCGGACCCGGGCGCGGGCGGTGGTGGCCCGCGCCCGTCAAAAGGGTTGCACGGTGCTGGTCACCGACGGGGACTGGGAAGGGGCGTCGACGCGACTGCAGGCCCGGGTCTGTGGCTATGAGCTGACTCCGTCTACCGGGGGTGGGACGCCCCCCGGGATCGGGCGCATCAGTGGAGTCCGGTTGCAGATCAGCCGGTGTGGGCGGTCGATCGATCGAGCGCGAACCGGTTGACTCTGATGGCTTCTCGGGTGTTGGCGATCTGGTGCATGGACTGGCCCGCAGTCGCGGCGGCGGCGGCCGCAGGGCAGTCCGCGACGGATCCGGTCGCGGTCACCGTGGCGAATCGGGTGATCGCCTGCTCGGCGACGGCCCGGGCGGCCGGGGTGCGGCGCGGGCTGCGGCGCCGGGAGGCGGCGGCGCGGTGCCCGGAACTGCACATCGCGGCCGCCGACGTGGACCGCGACGCCCGCTTCTTCGAAGGGGTGATCGCCGCGGTGGAGGATCTGGTGCCCCGCCCCGAGGTGCTGCGGCCCGGCCTTCTGGTGTTGCCGGTGCGCGGCGCAGCACGGTTCTTCGGATCTGAACAGCAGGCGGCTGAGCGACTGATCGACGCGGTGGCCGCGGCCGGTGCCGAGTGTCAGGTCGGCATCGCCGACGGTTTGTCCACTGCGGTCTTCGCCGCGCGTGCGGGCCGCGTGGTGGAGCCGGGAGGGGACGCGCGGTTCTTGTCGGCGCTGTCGATCCGCCAGCTCGCCACCGAGCCGAGCCTGTCCGGCCCAGGTCGGGATGAGCTGGCAGACCTGTTGTGGCGGATGGGGATTCGTACCATCGGACAATTCGCCGCGCTGTCCCGCGTCGACGTCGCTTCCCGGTTCGGAGCGGACGCGGTGACTGCGCACCGGTTCGCTCGGGGCGAATCGGAACGCGGGCCCTCCGGGCGTGAACCGCCACCGGAACTGGCCGCCGTGCTGGACTGTGATCCTCCGATCGACCGGGTCGACGCTGCGGCATTCGCCGGGCGCTCGCTGGCCGCCACGCTGCACCAGTCGCTGCTGGCCGCTGGAGTGGGGTGCACCCGGCTGGCCATTCACGCTGTTACCGCCAGCGGTGAAGAGCTGAGCCGGGTGTGGCGGTGCGCTGAACCGTTGACCGAAGACGCCACCGCCGACCGGGTGCGTTGGCAACTCGACGGGTGGCTGAGTCACCGGGTCTCACGAGGGCACCCTTTGGACGCGCCGGTGACGCTGTTGCGGTTGCAGGCCGTGGAAGTGGTCTCGGCCGGGGCGTTGCAGCTACCGCTGTGGGGTGGTCTTGGTGAGGAGGACAGGCTCCGGGCCCGACGGGCCCTGGTGCGGGTTCAGGGACTGCTGGGTCCGGAGGCGGTGCAGGTGCCGGTGCTGTCCGGCGGTCGGGGGCCGCTCGAGCGGATCACCTTGACCCCGTTGGGGGATGAAGCGGTGCCGGGGGCCGATCCCGCCCAGCCGTGGCCCGGCCAACTGCCGGACCCCTCGCCGGCGGTTCTGGTCGACGACCCGGTGGAATTGCTTGATGCTCAAGGAAATCCGATTCGGGTGACCAGCAGGGGAGTGTTCTCCGCCGAGCCTGCCCGCCTGGCTGTGCGGGGGTCAGACGACCGGCTGCGCTGGTGGGCCGGACCCTGGCCCGTCGACGAGCGGTGGTGGGATGACCGGCCCGAGGCCGGTCAAAGAGGTAGTCGCGTCGCTCGTGCCCAGGTGCTGTTGGAAAGCGAACGGGCGTTTCTGCTGTGCTACCGGCAGAGGAGGTGGTTCATGGAAGGTATCTACGAGTGAATACGGCACTGACCAGCGGAAAGGCCCGAGATTTTGCGCTGGGTAAAAACCCGGCCGCTCCGGCGTGCCCGTCTGATTCGACAAATCCGTTGCGGTAGAGCGGGATTCGCCAACCAGGCACCCATTGAACCTCGGCGTTGTAACAGAAAAGTAATGACGAGCGGAGCCGCGGCCTAGACGGCCGAGCGGGACTTGCGCTTGTTCAAGAAGGTCGACCACGACACCACGTCGGGGTGCTCCTTGAGCAGGGCCCTGCGCTGCCGTTCGGTCATGCCGCCCCACACGCCGAATTCGACCTTGTTGTCGAGCGCGTCCGCGCCGCATTCGCGCAGCACCGGGCAGTGCCGGCAGATGGCTGCCGCTTGACGCTGCGCCGCCCCGCTCACGAACAGCTCGTCCGGGTCCTTTGTCCTGCATAGGCCTTGTGATACCCAGGCCCGTTCCCCACCATCTTCGGCATGGTGGGCGTTGCTGACGGCGACAAGGTTCAGCCGCCGAGCGGCCGGGCGTGTTCCTGTCACGAAGTGTTCCCCTTAACTATCCGGCCGCGTTATGCGACCGCCTCCCCGCGGTGCAGACCAAGTTGTGACCGACGCGTCGTTGCTTTGTCGCCCCAGACGTGATCTGAATCTCACCGTGCTTATAAATTAGGGGGTGACAGACCAATTGCGCAACCGTTCAACGGAATTTTTTGGGACGCATGTGCCATACGGTCGGTATGATTTCACCGGTTTGATCTTGACTTTCGGTCTTGCACTCGAGTTTACCGGCCCACCCACGGGCACGGGCCCGCGCCCAAGGAGGGCTTCCGCCGGCGCTGCTCAGCTCAGTCGGCCGGCGAACCCTTCCACGCGCTGGGTGAACCGGCCGAAAAACACCGCCGCGTCGACCTCAACGCCTATCTGCGCATTCGGCCTTCGCGCACCAGACCAATCCGCGGTGGTCGTCCCGGGGTGGCCCGACACGTCGACCTCCACCATGGCCGGCCGGGTCGTGATCAGCAGGGGGTCCAGCGCCACGGCGGCGGCCAGCGGGTCGTGCAGATGGGCCAGGTATCCCAGGCCACGGTCGCGATTCGCCTCGAAGTAGAACCGCATCGCGTCGACGATGAACCGGATAACCGGTGACGGCCCCGCCATGCCGTCCAGCATGTCCGGGGTCATGACGACCGTGCGTGTCAATTCCAGGCCGCAGACGACGGGCTGGCGCGGTTGGCCCGCCCACGCCGCAAACACCTCGGCCGCCGCTTGCGGGTCCATCCTGACGTTCCATTCCGCCGCCGCCTGGCCGTCGAAGGACCCGCCCATGATCACCAGTTGCCCCAGCAGCATCGGCAGTGCCGGCTCAATGCGCAGCGCCAGTGCCAGGTTGGTCAATGGCGCTGTCGCCAGACCGACGAGCTCGCCGGGATGGGCACGCGCCGCGCGCACCCAGGCCGTCGCGGCATCGTGTTCGGTGAGCCGCCGACGGCTGCGTGGCAGCTCCGCATATCCTAAACCGTTGGGGCCGTGTATGTTTCCGCGCTCGGGGCAGCGGCCACTCAGTGGCCGGTCGGCCCCGCGGGAGACGGGGATGGTGCCCGCCCGGCACAGATCGAGCAGGCCGAGGTTGTTCGCGCACACCTGGTCCACCGCGATGTTGCCGCCCGTCGAGGCGATACCGACCAGATCGGCGCCGCTGGCCAGCAAATAGATCAGGGCAAGCGCGTCGTCGATGCCGGTGTCGACGTCGGCGAACACGGCGCTCATCGGCGCCACGATACGCTGTGCGGATGCCCGATGATCTGACGCCGCACTTCGACGACGTGCAAGCCCATTACGACCTGTCCGACGAGTTTTTCCGGCTGTTCCTGGATCCCACCCAGACCTACAGCTGTGCGTACTTCGAGCGCGATGACATGACCCTGGAAGAGGCGCAGATCGCCAAGATCGATCTGGCGCTGGGCAAACTCGGTCTGCGACCGGGCATGACCCTGCTCGACGTCGGCTGCGGTTGGGGCGCCACCATGATGCGCGCGGTGGAGCGCTACGACGTCAACGTCATCGGCCTCACCTTGAGCAAGAACCAGGCCAATCACGTCGAGCAGCTGTTCGCGAAATCCGACAGCCCCCGCACCAAACGTGTTCTGCTGCAAGGCTGGGAGCAGTTCGACGAGCCGGTCGATCGGATCGTCAGCATCGGCGCGTTCGAGCACTTCGGGCACGAGCGCTACGACGCGTTCTTCACCCTCGCCCACCGCCTGCTGCCAGACGACGGAATCATGCTGTTGCACACCATCACCGGGCTGCACCCGCTGGAGATGAAGGAGCGGGGCCTGCCGCTGACCTTCGAGTTCGCCCGATTCGTCAAATTCATTGTCACCGAGATCTTTCCGGGCGGACGGTTGCCGTCGATCCCGATGGTGCAGGAGCGGGCCACCGCGAACGGATTCAACATCACCCGGGTGCAGTCGCTGCAGCCGCACTACGCCAAGACTCTCGACATCTGGTCGGACGCCCTCGCTGCCCACAAAGACCAGGCCATCGCCCTGCAGTCCGAGGAAGTCTACGAGCGCTACATCAAGTACCTCACCGGCTGTGCCGAGATGTTCCGTTTGGGCTACATCGACGTCGACCAGTTCACCTGTGAGAAGCGAACGTAATCACCAGCACGTCACGCTGGGCCGGGCCCGAGCCGTCGATGGGCCGGATCGGTGACACGCCGTGCAGGGTGCGCCGGTCGTCGTTCACCAGCAACGTGCCGGGCTCGTCCAGCGTGGTCGCCAGCAACTGCCGACCATCGGCGTCGCACACGGTGCTCTCACCACCGAGCGCGTTGCGCCGCCCGATCAGCAGCGAACTGACCACCATTACCCCGTCGCGGTGCATGCCCTCGGGCGTCGGATGGCCGTTGCCACCGGTGGATTGGGTGCGGAACGGGTGCACCTTGACATCCCACTGCGGGGCTTCGTCCAGGACCGCCGCGAGCCGGCTCAGCAGGTACAGCAATTCGTGCAGCAGCGGATCTTCGGCGAAAGCCGTGGTCAGCGGCTCGAATACGCGGTCGCGGCCGATGTAGAGCGGATTGCTGCTTTCGGGTTGCACGAACTCTTCGGCGGGTAGCGGGCGCACCTGCGTGCCCACCGCGAACCGCCCGTACCTGCGCAGCCGCTGGATGCCCAGTTCGGCGGCATAAGGGTCCGGCGCCAAGTCGTCCCAGTGGCGCCCGAAGCGCACCCAGTCCTCTCGATGCATGCCCAGGGTGCGGGTCAGGTCGAAGGAGTGAAGCACCGCCACACCACTGGTGGTGAGGTCGTGCGCGGCGACGGCCACCGGGTCGGTGCGCTGAGTTTGAGTTGGGCCCACGTCGCGGGAATACCGCGGTCGTACGCCGCTAAACGTGGAGGTGGCCTGGATTTACCAGTGCAGGCCGGGTACCAGTCGCACCATCTGCTTGACCGGCTTGGGCACCGCCACCCGTGGCACGGCGCGAACCGGGCGCTTGGGCCGACGGGGTTGTGGGTCAATGGGTTCGGTGGGCTCGGTGACCCCACGGGCAGCGGCCGAGTCGGGATATCCGAGATAGAGCTGGTGCAGAATGCGGCGGGACAGCCTGGGCGCGAACTGGTGACCGGCCTCGGCCAGGGTGCCCATCGGCGTGTCGATGCGCACCGGCTTGTCCACCAGGCCGCGCACCACCATCGCCGCCGCGCGTTCGGCGCTGATCGCCGGCACCGGGTTGAGCCGCTTCGACGGCGCGATCATCGGGGTGGCGACCAGGGGCATGTGGATGGTGGTGAAGGTGATGTGGTCGGACAGGGTCTCGGTGGAGACGACGTCGGCGAACGCGTCCAGCGCCGCCTTGGTGGGCAGGTACGAGCTGTACTTCGGGTTGCGGGCCTGCACACCGGCGCTGGAGACGTTGACGACGTGACCGAACCGGCGCTCCCGCCAGTGCGGCAGCAGGGCGAGCACCATCCGCACCGCACCGAAGTAGTTGACGGCCATCACGCGCTCGTAGTCGTGCAGTCGGTCGGTGGAGTTGACCACCGAGCGGCGGATCGACCGGCCGGCGTTGTTCACCAGGTAGTCGACGTGATCGAAGCGGCCCAGGATGTCTTTGACGGTGTGCTCCACCGATGCCGAATCGGTGATGTCGCAGGTGAATGGGTAGGCCTGGCCGCCGTTCGCGCGGATCTCCTCGACCAGTTCGTCGAGAGCCTCGCCGTTGCGGGCCAGCGCGAAGACGGTGGCGCCGCGCCGCGCCACGGCCAGCGCCGAGGCGCGGCCGATGCCGCTGGACGCGCCGGTGATGATGACGTGCCGGCCCACCAGCGGGCCCTCGTTATCGTCGCGGCGGGCGCGGTCGGGATCCAGATGTTCAGCCCAGTACCGCCATAACTTGGGCGCGTAGCTCGCGAACTCCGGAACACCGATGCCGCTGCCGCGCAACGCCTTCTGCGTCTCGTCGCTGACGAAGGTGGGGGCCAGGTCGATCACGTCGAGCACCTCGGCGGGCACGCCCAACTGGGTGGCGGCCATGTTGCGCAGCACCTTGGCGCGTCCGCTCACCTTGAGCACCGAGGTGGCCATCGAACGGGGCAGCGTGCCGCGCAGCGCAGGCAGCCCGGCGGCCCGCGCGATGCCGCGGTAGATGCCGCGCAGGCCGACGGTGCTAGGAGCTGTCAGGTGGAACGTCCGCCCGTCTAGCGAAGCCGAGCCGTCGGCATGCATGAGCGCCACCAGCGCGTCGGCCACGTAGTCGACCGGGACGATGTTGGTGCGTCCGGTGTCCGGCAGCATCATCGGCGTGAACGACGGCAGCACAGCGAGCTTGGCCAGCACACCGAAGAAGTAGTAGGGCCCGTCGATCTTGTCCATCTCGCCGGTGCGCGAATCGCCGACGACCACGGCCGGACGGTAGATGCGGTAGCGCAGGCCCGGGGTGTCCCGGACCAGCGCCTCGGCCTCGAACTTCGTCCGGTGATATGGCGTCGGCAGTCCCTGGCCCACGTCGAAGTCGTCTTCGGTGTACTCACCCCGGAAGTCGCCGGCCACCGCGATGGAGGAGACGTGGTGGAAAGTGGCGCCGAGTCTGAGTGCCAGGGCGATGACAGCGCGGGTGCCCTCCACATTGGCCGTGCGCTGCTCGGCCTCACCGGCGGTGATGTCGTAGAGCGCCGCGCAGTGCACCAGGTGGTCGACATGCCCGAGTTCGGCGATCACCCGCTCGGTCAGATCGAGCTCAGGCAACGCGCCGACCAGGGGTTTCACCCGCTCGTCGTCCCAGTCCAGTGCGAGGCGCTCGAAACGGCCCAGCGACTGGCGGCGGACCAGGACCCACACCTGGGCATCGGGCTGATGGTCCAGCAGACGGGCTACGACTCGGCGGCCAATAAACCCGGTACCGCCGGTAACGACATACCGCATGCAGCCCATCGTGGCGGCATGCGACCGCCCCCGTCAACCGTGACGCGCGGTCAGCTCAGTTGAAGCTGCGCACCCCGTCCCAGTCCACCAGCGTCCAGCCGGTGACCGGGTTGCCGGTGATGACCACCCGTCCGACGTTGGGCAGCGGGTGGCTGTTGAGCAGGCTCAGCTTGGGATTCTTGACGTTCATCAGCGTCCACACCATGATCGCCGTGCCCTGGGAGAACACCGCCGGCTTGTTGTGGCCACTGTCGTAGATCTTGCGGATGGCGCCGCTGAACCGCGAGTTGAAATCGCTGCCACTCACCGAGCCCGGGATGCTGGTGTCCACGTCCCCGTCCACCCAGCGGACCGGGGCCAGCATGTAGGTCGAGTTCGCCATCGACTCGGGTTTGCCGTTGTACCAACCGGCGTCGATGGACTGCAGGCCCTGCTCGATCGCCACCTGGCGGCCGACCTCGGTGGCCAGCGGTCCGGCGGTTTGCTGGTCGGCGGCCATGGGCGAGGAGTACAGCGCGTCGAACTCGGTGTGTCCGACCTGGTGGGCGAGCTGCTGGGCCTGCCCTTTGCCGTCGGCGGTGAGGCTGGGACCGGGCACCGCGGTGTCGATGATGCCGTCGGCATTGGCCTGGGTTTGGGCGTTGCGGATGAAGGTGATGGTGATGCTACGTGCCTGCGGGCTGCTGCTGCAGGCGCCGAGGAGTACCGCGGCGGCGGCCACAGCGACGAGTTGGGATGCCCTTCGGATCAATGCGCGCTTCACCATGGCGATAGCCTGCCCTGCCGACACCTTCGGTGGGAAGGGTTTGCGATGGTTACTTCACCGAAATTGCGGAATTGAAATCTAAGAGGAGACTCGCATGGCGATTGATCCGAGTGCCGTCGGCGCGGTAACCAAGCCCCAGCTGTTCGAGTGGACCGACCGGGACACGCTGCTGTACGCGCTCGGAGTCGGCGCCGGACTCGAGGATCTGTCGTTCACCACCGAGAACAGCCACGACATTCCGCAGCAGGTGCTGCCCACCTACGCGGTGATCTGCTGCCCTGCTTTCGGGGCGGCCGGCAAAGTCGGAACGTTCAACTGGGCGATGTTGCTGCACGGATCCCAGACCGTCCGGCTGCATGCGCCGCTGCCACCGGCCGGCACGCTGTCCGTGGTGTCGGAGGTGGTCGACATTCAGGACAAAGGCGAGGGCAAGAACGCCATCCTGATGCTGCGCGGCAAAGGCACCGATCCCGATAGCGGGACGCTGATCGCCGAGACGCTGACCACGCTCGTCATCCGCGGTGAGGGCGGCTTCGGGGGTGAGAAGGGGGAGCGGCCGGTCGCGCCGGAGTTCCCCGACCGCGAGCCGGACGTTCGCGTCGAGCTTCCCACCCGCGAGGATCAGGCCCTGATCTACCGGCTGTCCGGCGACCGTAATCCGCTGCACAGCGATCCCTGGTTCGCCACCAACCTGGCCGGATTTCCCCGCCCAATCCTGCACGGGCTGTGCACTTACGGCGTGACGGGCCGCGCACTGGTGGCCGAGCTGGGTCAGGGCGTCGCCGCCAACATCACCTCGATCGCGGCGCGGTTCACCAAACCGGTGTTTCCCGGCGAGACGCTGACGACGCTGATCTGGAAGACCGAGCCGGGCAAGGCGGTGTTCCGCACCGAGGCGTCCGGCGCGGAGGGTCAGGGGCCGCGGCTGGTGCTTGACGATGGCGAAGTGGAGTACGTCGTTTAGCGGTCGGTGGTGCGGTAGTAGTGCACGTAGGCAATCGCCGGCACCACGACGAAGGTGACGACGATCAGCACGATGGAGAAGTAGTTGGGGCCGCCGTGCGGGCGCAGAACCAACGTCCGGTAATCGAAAGACACCGCCAGCGCCACCGAGATCACCACGGCCGCGACCGGTAACACCCTGTCGGTGAACGCATTTCGTCTCACCGCTGCGTGTGCGCCGGTTTTGTCGCGAGCCAGTGCGATCAGGGCAAAGGGCACGATGATGAACTGGATGAACCGGGCGATCACCGCCAGACCGGTCAGCGTCTCGTTGTCGAAGCGCAGCGCCAGCGGAAAAGCCAGCGCCAATGCCGCGGTGATGGCGAAAGCTATCATCGGCACCCCGAACCGGTTCTTGCGGGACAGCCGGGCGGGCAGGGTGTGGGTGTCCGACAGTGCGGTCCACAACCGTGGCGCCCCGAATGACGCCGCCACGTTGATGCCGAACATTGACACCAGGGCACCCACGATGACGATGCTGCGGAAGGCGTCGTTGCCGATCGCGGCGGCCAGTTTCACCGTGCCCGTGGACGCGACGATCTTGTCGGAGCCCAACAGCATCGCGACGGTTACGGCGAGGACGTAGACGGTGCCGACGGCCAGGATCGACAGCGGGATCGCCCGGGGCAGATTGCGGTCCGGTTCGTCCATCTCCTCGGCGGCGTTGGCGATCGACTCGAACCCGGTGAACGCGTAGAGCGCGGCCATCGTAGCCAGCACCACACCCGTCAACGTGTTCTGGCCGATTTCGATGAAACCGAACAAGGCGTACGGCGCGGGTTGGTAGACACCGGGGGAGCTCGCAGTGTCGTAGTTGTCCACGTGCTGTGTCGCGATGACCCACATCCCGCCGGCGATGAAGACTGTGAGCGCGAAGATCTTTCCGGCGGTGGAGATTCCGTTGGCCCACTTGATCACTCGGTTACCGAACAGGTTGATCACCAGGAGCACCGCGATGAACAGCAGGAAGGTCAGCGTCTTCACACTGAACAGGTTGCTGTCCTGATACCAATGTCGTTGCGGGAAGACGACTTTGAGCAGGGTTGAAACGAATAGTGAAGCCAGCACCCCCCAGGCGATGGAGGCGACGATGGCGTGGGTCACGCCGACATAGATGCCGATCCGCTGGCCGAATGCCGCGGTCGTGTAGGCGTAGGAGGCGCCGTTGGTCCTGACGTAGCGCGCGGCGGTGGCAAAGACGAGCGCCATGATGCCCGCAAAGAGACCGGCCAGGACGTAGGCGAGGGGTGCCAACGGTCCGGCGAGCCTGATCACCGCCCCGGGGGTCAGGAAGATCCCGGCTCCGATGACCGCATTGATCCCGAGCATGACGATGCTCCAGAACCCGAGCTTGCTGATCGCGACACGCTCCTATCGGCCGAGGGCACGTAAAGCGTGTCACAGGTTCGGAGGGCAGTCGTTCAGCGGTCGACCGGACCGCGGGTGTCTGTCAGGCGTTCTGGCCAGCGCTGCCGTCGCCGATGCCGTTCTTGCCCCTGCCCGGGGAACCGCCGACGCCGGTGCCTGCGCCGGCACCTCCGTCGTTGCCGAAGGTGTCATTGTTGGCGCCGTCACCGCCTGCCCCGCCGAGGGCGCCGCTGTCCCCGGGGTCACCGTTGCCGGTGCCGTCAGCGGTATTGGCGATGCTGCCGCCGCCGCCACCACCGCCGGTGCCACTGCCGCCCGCCCCACCGGTGCCGCCCGTACCGGAGACGCTGGAGCTGCCGACGGTAGCCAGGGTATTGCCGCCGCTACCACCGGTGCCGGCGGTGAAGAACGCGTCGTAGCGCTCGTGCCCGAAGTGCTCGAACGCGCCGATGCTGACGATCCGA
>NZ_LQOY01000250.1 GCF_002101675.1 Mycobacterium gordonae
GCCACCACCCGAAGCCCCACCCGCCCCACCGTTGCCGCCGTTACCGCCGACCGCCCCGGGCGCGCCGTTCCCACCGTTACCGCCGTCGCCACCATTGCCGTTGGTGGTGACTGCTCCCGAGCCGGGGCTGCTGGTGCCGCCACCAGAACCGCCGGCGCCGCCGACGCCGCCATCCGCTCCGGTCCCCCCTGCGCCGCCCGCACCACCGGCACCACCGGCACCGCCCTGGCCACCATTGGATCCACCGGCGCCGCCGGCACCGCCGTGGCCGCCGGACCCACCGGCACCGGCGTTGAAAGCGCCATCGGCCGCGTTGCCGCCGTTACCGCCATTGCCGCCCACAGGACCATTACCCGGACCGCTGCCCCCTGAGCCAAGGTTGACGTTGCCACCGTCACCGCCGGCGCCGCCGCCGGCACCATTACCGCCCAGGCCCGCAGGGCCGTTGGTGGCGTTGCCGCCGTCGCCCCCGTTACCGCCGATGCTGCCGGCGTAACCCTGACCCACGCTGCCGCCCGAGCCGCCGTCACCCCCAGCCCCGAATTGCCCGCCGTCGCCGCCGTTGCCCCCGTCGCCGCCCAGCGCCACGGAGTTCAGGCCGGTTACTGAAGCGGAGCCACCTGCGCCGCCATGACCGCCGGGGGCGCCAAAACCACCGTCCCCACCTTGACCACCATCACCCGCATTCACAGTGACGTTATTGGCGTTACTGGATGAAGACCCGCTGCTACCGCCCTGTCCGCCTTGCTGGATGTTGAGCGGGAAGGGTGGCAGAGTGCTGACGCCATCGACTCCAGGCTGGCCCGGCACGCCGCCGGGGGTAGAGGCGCCACTGGGTGCGACCGAGTTCACCGGAATGGGAACGTTGACTCCGTTTGCACCGGCACCGGCGGCCCCGCCGGCCCCACCGATGCCGCCGTCACCACCGACACCCACGCTTCCCGCCTGACCGCCGTTGGTGGCTCCGGCAGCGCCGGGAGCACCTCCGGCGCCCCCGATACCGCCGTCACCGCCGTCACCGCCGGTTCCGCCGACAGTGTCGTAGGTGCCGCCCGCGCCGAGTCCGCCGTCGCCGCCAGCGCCGGCGTTGCCGCCACGGCCGCCACCGCCGCCCGAGCCGGCCTTGGCTCCAGCGCCGCCTGCAGCGCCACCGGCGCCGCCGGCGCCACCGGCGCCACCGTCCCCACCGTTGCCACCGACGTGGCCGTCCACGAGGCCCGGCGCGCCGTTGGCCCCTTTGCCCCCGACGCCGCCGTCGCCGCCATTCCCGCCGGCGCCTCCGGCACCACCGTTGCCGTTAGCCCCGCCGGGAGCCCCTGCACCGGCCGCACCACCGGCGCCACCAACACCGCCGGCGCCGCCGCCGGTGCCGTCCCCGGCGTCACCGCCATCACCGGGACCCGCGAAGCCGCCGCCCCCGTTGGCGCCGTTACCGCCGGCGCCGGCGTCACCGCCGTTGCCGCCGCTGCCTCCGATGCCGACGCTGCCGGCGGTCCCACCGGTACCGGTGCCAGCCGCACCACCGAGGCCGCCGGCCCCACCGGCTGCGCCGGCGCCGCCGTTACCGCCCTTTCCGCCGGTCTGGGTAACCGTGCCCGGCGTGCCGGCACCGCCCGTGCCGCCATCGCCACCGTCTCCACCGGTACCGCCGGCACCGCCGTTGCCTGCCTTGCCGGCGGTGCTTCCGGCGCCGGCGTTGCCGCCGGCACCGCCTTGGCCGCCGTCACCGCCCTGAACGCCGGCGTCACCGGCGGCCCCAATGGTGCCGTCACCCCCGTCGGTTCCGGCGGTCCCGTTTCCGCCGGTACCGCCGGCACCACCGTTGCCACCCGCGCCTTGCAGGCCGGCCGCGCCAGCGGTGCCGCCCACACTGCTGCCCGCGGCGCCCCCGGCTCCGCCGGCTCCACCGTCGCCACCCCGGCCGCCGATGGCACCGTCCGCTCCGACGCCCAGTCCGGCGCCGCCAGCACTGCCGGCACCGCCGTTTCCACCGACTCCGCCGAGACCGCCGTTACCGGCCGCGCCGCCGCCGAGCGCGGCACCGCCCAGACCACCTTGACCGCCGGCGCCGCCGGCGAAACCAGAATTGCCTGCCACTCCGGCGCCGACAGCGGCGCCGTTCGCGCCTTGACCGCCGGCTCCGCCTGCACCGCCAGCGCCACCGGCCCCGACAGCGCCGGTGGCGCCGTTGCTGCTGAACGCCCCGCCAACACCGCCGGCGCCGCGGGCACCCGCGAGACCGCCGGTTCCACCGGCGCCCCCGGTACCACCGCTTGCGGCGACGCCCGCACCACCGTCACCGCCCGCACCGCCGGTGCCGCCGACACCAGCGGCCCCGCCGATGCCGCCACGGCCGAAGAGCAGCGGGCCTCCGCCGCCGGTTCCACCGTTGCCGCCGTTACCGCCGGTGCCACCGGCATCGCCAGTGGCACCGGCCAGCATGGCCTCCGCACCGGCCTCGCCGGTACCACCCTGGCCGCCGGCGCCACCTGCTCCACCGTTCATGAACAGCCCGCCGGCTCCGCCGTTTCCGCCGTTGCCGCCGGTACCTGCTGGGCCACCCGCACCGGTACCCACCAGGAATCCGGCGTTGCCGCCGTTTCCACCGTTACCACCATCGATGCCGCCGACACCGCCGCGCCCGCCGCTGCCCCACAGCCCTCCCGCGTTCCCGCCGTCACCGCCCTGACCTCCGCCGCTGCCACCGAC
>NZ_LQOY01000251.1 GCF_002101675.1 Mycobacterium gordonae
GACACCCCCGCCCAACGCTTAGCAGCCCTGCTCGATCAAGCCGCCTAACCGCGTTGCACTAACCACTTGACATTGAGGCGCGATTCCCCGCCCTCAGTTCACGCTCGGCGACATGGACGGGCCCGGCTAAACCGGCGTGAACTTGGTGATCAGCCACTTCCCGTCGACCAGGGCGAGGTTCACCAGCGCACTGCTGGCCGCCATCGACGGTTCGGGGTTGTCCTTACTGGTCGTGCTCTGGTCCACGAACACCAGCACGACCGCGGAGTCGGGGTGCAGTTCCTGCACCGCAGCACGCATGACGTGAGCCGAGGTCTTCAGCGACTTCTGC
The DNA here is from genome assembly GCF_002101675.1 of Mycobacterium gordonae. Lineage (GTDB taxonomy): Bacteria > Actinomycetota > Actinomycetes > Mycobacteriales > Mycobacteriaceae > Mycobacterium > Mycobacterium gordonae. The sequence goes on from NZ_LQOY01000251.1 coordinate 332, forward strand.
TTGGCCGCGGGAGCGACGATCTGCTGGGTGAACTGGTCGTAGTACGACAGGAAGTCACCGGTCAGGTGCGAGCGGGCGGCGGCGAAGTCCTTGTCGAGGCTGTCGGGGGAGTAGGACAGCAATGCGACTGTCCCGTCCGAGGCCGCACTGACCGCCGCGCGTGCCACGCTGGGGCTGGTCCGCTGATCCGGCTTGTAGTAGTGGGCGTACAGCCACGCTGTCACACCACCGGACAACAGGACGAGCACGATCAGGATCACCGGGATGGGCTTCACGGTGATCTGCCGGCGCCAGATGTCGCGCCGCCAGTTCCGCTTGGGCTCGGCGGGCCGGGCCTCCTCGCCGGCGGCAACCTCGGTCTCGTCCTCGACGTCGGCCGCCGCGGCCCCGTCGACGTCGTCCACAAAGGCGTCGTCATCCACGTAGGCGTCGTCGTCCGCGTAGGCGTCGTCGGCGTAATTGTCGGGATGGTCGTCGGCGTAGCTGTCGAGTCCCGCGTCGTGCTCTTCGCCGACGGTGTCGATCACTGCGGTTTCGGCATCTTTGTTCGCGTCCCGGTCGCGCACGTCGTCGCTCACGGCACGAACTCGACTTTCGACATCTTGTACTGTCCGTCCTCTTCGGTCACGGTCACCCGCAGGCGCCAGGCGCGGGGTTCGTCCTTGGCGCCCGCGGAATTGGTGACCCGGGAGGTTGCCGACACCAGCACCTGAGCCGTACGGCCGTCCATGGATTCGATCGCTGCCGCGTTGACGGTTCCCTCGGTGACGACCTTGGACTGTTCGACCACCTTGGTGAAGTCGGCGGCCCGCTGCTGGAAGTCATCGCGGAATTCGCCGGTGGAGCTGTCGATGACTCGTTGGACGTCTTCCTTGGCCTTCTTGAAGTCCAGCGAGGTCATATTGACTACGCCTTTCTTGGCGCCGGCAATGAACGCCGCTGCCTTCTGCTCCCGGTCGGTGGCCTCGTGGTGTTGCCACATGAAGTACGTGCTGAGGCCGATGAAGCCCAGGATGAGCAGTACCGCCGCCAGTTTGGCGATCGTGGACAGCCTCGGGAACCGCACGGCGCCGCGGATCCGGTCCCGGCGCGAAGGCTTCGCCGGGGCTTCGGGCTCGACCTCGCTGTAGTTCTCCGACTCGTCGTATTCTTCCCGGTCTTCGTCGTCGTCGGCGTCTTCGTACTCCTCGGACTCGTCGTAGTCTTCGTAGTCCTCCGACTCGTCGTACTCATAGTCGTCGTCATCGTCGTCGTCGTCGGCCGCGGCGAGCGCTTCACGGCGCAGCCGGGCGGCACGGGCCTTAGCGCGCGCCGCGGCGGCCAGCGCTTCGGCTTCGGCTGCCTCGGCCTCGGCCTCCTCGGCCAGCGCCAGCACATCGGCCTTCGACGGCACCGCGCCGTCGTCTGTCTCAGCCATCACGGCCACCGATCGTCATTATCGACTGAACTCCGGTATCTCTTACGGTATCGCCCATTGGTAACATCGGAGTCGCCAGCGAACTCCGACGAGGACCGATCAGGCGGATGATCAATCACCCAATCTTTTCCCCCAGCTTCCTTCGCGACGGCGACGGAATGCCGAGGAAAGTCCGGTCGGCATCATGACCGCTGTCGACTCACCCGAAAAGATACTCTTTACCACCACCAGCCAAGCCTTTCTGTCCAAAGAAGCGTCGCTGCGTCATGTCCGCGAACTGCATGCCGCGGGCGCATCGTGGGATCCGGCGTGGTGGCGCCGCGCTGCCGAACTGGGCTGGACGGGCCTGCTGGTTCCGGAGGAACTGGGCGGCGGCAGCGTCTCCGGTGACGGGCTGGCCGATCTGGCCGTGGTCGCCGAACTGCTGGGCAAGACGGTGGCGCCCGGGCCGCTGTATCCGGTCAGTACCGTGCTCGCCGCCCTGGCGGACTGCGCGCAGCGCGACACCCATGCGGCCTTGATTGAATCGCTCATCTCTGGGGAAACGGTGGCGTCCTGGGCCGTGTCTGAGCCGCATCGGGGCTGGGCCCCTGATGATCCGACAGCGACCGCGACCGCGGTCGGGTCGGGATACCGCATTGACGGCACCAAGGACCGGGTCGAGGCCGGCGCGCAGAGCGCGGTGCTGTTGGTGGTGGCGCGCTGCGAGGACGGTGTGCGCCAGTTTCTGGTGCCGACGGATGCGCCCGGCGTGCGGATCACACCGCTGCAATCGGTCGATCTGGTCAAGCAGTTCGCGCGGGTGGAGTTCGACGGAGCGGTGGCCACGGCGGAGGTCGGGAGTGCCACCGAGTCCGCCGGGATCATCGACCGGCAGAGCCAGATCGCGCAGGTGCTGCAGTGCGCTGAATCGGTCGGCATACTCCAGACCGTTTTCGACTTCACCGTGCAATGGGCCCTGGACCGGCACAGCTTCGGCCGCCCGCTGGCGTCGTATCAGGCGCTCAAACACGGATTCGCCGATATGAAGCTGTGGCTGGAGGCCGCCCGCGCGACGACGGCCGCGGCGGTCGCCGATATCGCCGCGCGTGCGCCGGACGCCGGTCTGTCGGCCAGCATCGCCAAGTCCTACGTCGGTGAGGTGGGCGGTGAGATCGTGCAGCGGTGCGTGCAGATGCACGGCGGCATCGGTGTCACCTGGGAGCACGACCTGCACCTGTACCTGAGACGAATCACGTTGTATCGCTCCATGTTCGGCACCCCAGAGGAGCACAACGTCAGGGTGTACCGGGCTGGTGTGAAATGAGCTCCGTGGAGACCGTCGCCGACTTCGCCGCACGCGCCAGAAGCTGGCTGGCCGAGCACATGCCGCGCATCGATCCGGAATCGCCGCCGGCCGTGCCGCGCGACGCCGAGCAGTCCTGGCAGCGCGCGCGTGAGCTGCAAAGGCGTTTGTACGCAGGAGGATTCGCCGGCATTTGCTTTCCGCGTGAGTATGGCGGCCTCGGCTTGGATTACGAATACCAGCGGGCCTTCGACGTCGAATCCCTCAGCTACGAAATGCCGTTGATCCTCAACATCCCCACCTTCACCATCTGCTGCGCCACGCTGCTCGACACCGGCAGCGAGGAGCAGAAGAAGCAGCACATCGCCGCCTCGTTGCGTGGCGACGAGGTCCTGGTGCAGTTGCTGTCCGAGCCCAGCGGCGGATCGGATCTGGCCGGGGTGATCACGCGCGCCGAACGCCAGGGCGACCGCTGGGTCATCAACGGCGCCAAGACGTGGAGCACCAGCGCGTTCGCCGCCGACTACGGACTGTGCCTGGCGCGCACCAACTGGGACGTGCCCAAGCACGACGGGCTGACCATGTTCCTGGTGCCGATCAACCACCCCGGGATCACGTTGCGCCGCATCACCCAGGTGAGTGGTGGTGCGGAGTTCTGCGAGGAGTTTCTCGACGGAGTGGACGTCGGCGACGACGCGGTGGTCGGTGAGGTGAACAAAGGTTGGGCGGTGGCGTCACGCCAGCTCTATCACGAACGCCGCGCCGTCGGACAGGGCTCGGAGTTCGCCAGCGGCTCGGGCAGCGAGGGCGGACACAATACGCCGGTGGACTACGCCGACCTGCTGGCGCGGACCGGTCAGCCGGACAGCGAGCGCGCACAGGAACTCGCCGGCCGGGCCCTGGTGCATCGCGCGGTGGCCGAGCAGCTGATCAGTCATGTCTACCGCAGTGTCCAAGACGGCTCACTGCCGCCGGCGGGCGGAACGCTGATCAGGCTCTTCCACGCGGAGACGGTGATGCTGGAGATGGACACCGCCCTTGCGCTCGCCGGGGCCGCCGGCGTGGTGGGGGAGGTCGGCGAGGGGCTGCAATGCGGGCTTCGTTACCTGTCACGCCAGTCGGTCGCGATCGGCGGCGGCACCACCGAGATGGCCCGCAACGTGATCGGCGAGCGGGTGCTGAACTTCCCGCGGGAATACGCAGCCGACCGCGGCGTGCCGTTCAATCAGGTGCGGCACGGCAAGCCGCGGTAGTCCCGGTCAGTCTTCGACGAGGATGTCCTCGGAGTCGCCGCTGACGACGGGAATCTGAACCAGCGACAACACGTGGTGGGCGGGGCTTCCCGGCGGTGCCACCAGAACGCAGTCGCCGCCCTGTTTGCGGGCACGCTCGCGCGCCGCGGCCAGGGCGCTGACCCCGGCTGACCCGAGGTGGGTGACAGCGCTCAGGTCGATCATCAAAGATGCGATGCCCGAACGGCTTTCGACGGCAATCTGGCGATCCAGGGTAGCTGCGGTATTCGAGTCGACCTCGCCGCGAACCACGATCCGGCCGTCGTCGGTGACCAGTGAAACGAATTCGCTGTCGAGTTCCTGCGGTTGGCTGATCCGGCTGGCCACCGGGTCGCTGATGAAGTTCACCGGCCTGGTGAGGCGGTGACTGAGCGACGCGGTCGTGCCGTCGAGGCTGTGCGTGACGTGCGATTCGCTCACCAGCGCTTCGGCCATCGCCAGGCCGCGGCCGCGGCCTTTTTCTCCCTCACGATGGTCCTTCCATTCCCCACGATCGACGACCGAGGCTCGCAGCCTGCCGTCGCCGCCCAGCGAGGCTTCGACGATCAGGCCGTCGGAAACCTCAGTGCCGTAACCGTGTTCGACCGCGTTCTCGACGAATTCGGAGATGGCATGCACCACATCGGAGATGTCGGCGGAATCGGCACCGATCTCGGAGAGCCAGTCGCGCAGCTTGGACCGGATCGCCCGGGCGGCGTGGATGGTGGCATCCGACATGATGTACAGGGGCGGCGTCGGCGTTCGGCGCTGTACCGCCAGCAAGGTGACGTCGTCGCTGTAACCCGTGGAACGCAAGAGCAATTCAAGTGTTTCCGAACAGAGCCGGTCGACGGGCCGGGCGGGCAAGTCGAGCACGAAGCCGCGGGTGCCGGCGGCGATACTGGCCGCCAGGTCGGCGAATTCGGCGGTGCTGGCCATCAGCGGACGGCCCGGGCGTTCGATCAGGCCGTCGCTGTAGAGCAGCAGGGCGTCGCCGATGGCGAGGGTCTCGCTGCGCAGCGGAAAGCCCGTGCCGCTGCCCAACGGCCCGCCACCCGACGGTTGCACGTAACGCGCGCTGGCATCGGCCGCGACGATCAGCGGGGGCGGGTGCCCGGCGGTGCAGTACTGGAACTCGCCTGTCGCCAGGTCCAGTGAACCGACGCAAAGGGTGGCCGACTTCGACCCCGGCACGTGCTCGTGGAAGTCGTCGAGCGCCTCCAGCGCTTGGTTGATCGGGCGGCCCGTGGCCAGCTGCATCCGCAGGGCGGTGCGCAGCTGTGACATCACCGCGGCGGCTTCGACCCCGTGGCCGACGACGTCGCCGACGACGAGCACCAGGCGGTCACCGAGGGGCAGCGCGTCGAACCAGTCCCCGCCGGCGGCGGTGTCCTCGGCCGCGACGAGGTACTCGGCGGCGATGTCGGCGCCCGGAACGACCGGAACCGACGGGGCCAGCAGCGTCTGCTGCATCAGGATGGCCGAATCGCGGACATTGCGGTACCGCTTCGAAAGTTCCTCTACCCGTGCCTCTGAGGCCAGGCGCGCCTGGACACGGGCGGTGACATCGTCGAACACCAGCTGCACGCCTTCGATGGATCCGTCCGGCGCGCGCCGCGGCGTGACGAGGAAGTCGAAGTACCGCTCCTCGAGTCCGGACCCTTGCAGGTCGACCTGCAGCCGCCATTCGGATCCCTGCTGCGACTCGCCGGTGTGGTAGACCCGGTCGGACATGTCGTAGATCTGCTGGCCTTCCAGCTCCGGATAGATCTCCTTGGCCGTCTTGCCCACGATGTTCAGCGCTGTATTGAAGGCGCGGAAGGCCGCGTTGACCGCGATGAAGCGGTGCTCGGGCCCGTCCAGGCCGACCACCATCGCCGGGATGTTCTCGAAGATGCGCCGCACGTCATCAGCCGCGCCCACCGTTCCGTCCCAGTCCATCTCGGCCGACATTCTGGCCGTACCTCCCGCGGACCGATGTAGCAAACAAGTCGGGTGCGTTGACGACAGCGTCAAGCAACACATCCAGACTAGCAATGTGCGGGACATCTACCACGCACCAAAATTTTTGAGCGGCGCGGCGTCCGCTCAAGCTACGCCGCGGACAGCGCCGATTCCGTCGTGGGGTGAACCGGCAACATGTGCCCGAACCCGCATGCGTCCACGATGCGGGCGATGCCGGGGTCGCTGCTGACCAGCCGCAGCGTGACGCCGCGGCGGCGGCTGCGCTCCGCCTGGTCGGCCAGCACCGCGAACGCACAGCAGCCCATGAAGTCGAGTCCGCTGACGTCGACGATCAGCGGTCCGGGCCGGCTGGCCACTGCCGAAGCCTCGGCCAGCAGCCCACGCCAGGTGTGTTCGTTGGCAGCGTCGACTTCGCCGCCGGCGCGGATGACCACCGCCGAGCCGCTGCGCACCGTGCTGGCCCGCAGTGTGCTGCCCGGTTCACCCAGCTCCAGGGACAACCGGTCGCTCAACTGCACCGGGATCGAGAAAGAGTCGGATGGACCCAGGTTCATCGTGCACCCCCATTGAGGGCCGCGCCGGCAAAATCCCCCCGATGGAATGTCCACTGCGCGCCCGTAAGACAACGTGATGCCTTGTGTATAGCAGAAACTATTGCCGGTTTAGGGCGAATGGCCAGATCGGTAGAAGACCGTGAGCAGCGACGTCAGGCCGACACCGGCTTCTTGGCCGGCGCGGACACCTTCATGAGCTTCATCAGGTTGCCGCCCATGATCTTTGCGATGTCCGCCTCGTCGAAGTCGGTGAGCTCGTCGACGAACGAGATCGGGTCCTTCAGCCCTTCTGGGTGCGGCCAGTCGGAGCCGAACAGCACCCGGTCGGTGCCCACCATCTTGACGATCTCGGTGAACCGGTCCTCCCAGAACGGGGTGATGTAGACGCAGCGCTTGAATGCCTCGATCGGGTCCTCGCTGAACGCCTGCGGCATCTTCTTGTAGACACCCTTGAGGCCTTTGAACAGGTCCGGCACCCAGTCGGCGCCGTTCTCGATCGACAGGATGCGCAGCTCCGGGTTGCGGGACAGGGCGCCGTGGCACACCAGCGCACCCATCGCGTCCAGAATCGGCCGGTGCCCCATCGCGAAGCTGCGGAAGGCGGTCGGCTTGAATGGCAGAAACTCGTCGCCGGGCTCCCACACGTTCGCGAACTCCGAGTAGCCGCTGTCCGAGGCGTGCATCGACACCGGTAGCTCGGCCTTGATGCAGGCTTGCCAGAACGGGTCGAACTCCTCGAGCCCGAACGACCGGCTGCCCTTGTAGCCGGGCACCGGCGCGGGGCGGACCAGGACGGTGCGCGCGCCGCGCTCCAGGCACCATTGGAGTTCCTCAAGCGCGCGCTCGACGATCGGCAGGGTGATCACCGGGGTCGCGAAGATCCGGTCCTGGTAGTTGAACGACCACTGCTCGTACATCCACTGGTTGAGCGCGTGGATGACGTCGTGCGTCATCTCCGGGTCGTCCTTCATCCGCTCCTCGACCAGACTGGCCAGCGTCGGGAACATCAGGGCGTAGTCGATGCCGAGCTCGTCCATGACCTCGAGGCGCGCGCCCGGTTCGCGGAAGGCGGGGATGGCCTTCATCGGTTCGCCGAGGATCTCGCGGTACGACTTGCCCTGCGCGCCGTTGCGGAAGTAGTCCTCCTGGGCGCCGGGGCGTGCCACCACCTCGAACGTCGGGTTGGGAATGTATTCGCTGATGTGGCCGCGCACGACGATCTTGGTGCGGCCGCGCACCTGCACATAGTCGATGACACGCTTGCGGTTTTCGGGCAGGAACTTGGTCAGCGCTTCCTGCGGCTCGTACATATGGTTGTCGGCGTCGAAGACGGGGAAGTGAAGTTCGCGAGACGGCATGGCGATCTCCTGTAGAAGTCCGGATCTCAGTGTCTGGTAATCACGTTACCACCCGGTGCAAGCGGGGCGTCAGCGGTCGGCGGCGGCTTCGCGGTCCGGGTTGCCGATGATGGCGAAATTCACGGTGGCAGTGGCGGCGAGCTCGCTGTCGCTGTCGCCGTAGATGTCGATCTGCATGACCAGCGAGCGCCGGCCGGCTCGCAGCACCTTCGGGACGGCCAGGGCCGAGCCCTGCCTGATCGGTCGCAGGTAGCGGATGACCAGGTCCGAGGTCGTCATCGCGGTGCCCGGTTGCAAGTACTCCAGACCCAACTGGCCGCCCGCCACGTCGGCCAGGGTTGCGATCAGGCCGCCCTGTAGGGCACCCGAGGTGTTGACCACCTGCGGGCTGACCGGCATCGTCATCGCGAATCCATCGTGAAAGCTGGCCGGGCGCAACCCGATCTGCGCGAACAGTTCGGCCAGCGAGGGTTCCGGGGTCTCGTCGTCGGTCTCACGGATACCCAGAGCGCGGCTGCAGAAGTCATACAGCTGGCCCGAGTCGATCGGGGTACCGTTCAATTCCGTTCCCAGCCAATGCAACCGGAGCGCGCCGACCATGGTCTGCATGACGATCGCCGCGGCTGCGCCGACATCCAGGCCCGGGTTGAACACGCCCTCGGTGATGCCCTGCACGATGATGTCGCGCATCAGTCGGTGCAGGGGCGACAAGACCCGGGCGTACTCGCGGGGCCGGGTCTCGGCCAGGTTCTGGTTGTACAGGCTCAGCGCGCGATTGAGGCTGTCCTGCGTCGTGGACTCCGGTTGGGCGCCGACGCGGTCGATGATCAGCTTGAGCGCCGCGGTGCTGCTCAGGTCGGCGGTCTCGGCGCGCCAGGTCTGCGCCGCCTGCGCCATCGTGCGCTCGAAGAGCGCCAGCAGCAGTTCGTCCTTGCTGGCGAAATGTTGGTAGAACGCGCGCAGCGAGGTTTTTGAGCGGGCGACGACTTCTTGGACGGTGAAGTCCGTGCGTCCGGTCTCGCCCAGGATCTCGACCGCTGTCTTGATGAAGCGGTCGGCGCGGGTGACTTCGGCTTCGTCGGCAGGGCCGGCCATGGGCAGTCTCCTCTTCAGGCGTCAGAACCTGTGAGAATGAGGTTACCGCCTGTGCGCGTTCGTATGCTCACGGTGGGAGCCGCGGCGATTCAGATCCGCGGCTTCGCGTGCCTCCGTCGGTAGGGTTGACCCGTGAACGCCGGCGCCATTGGTGGGGGAGCGGTCGATGATCGTGGCCTGGTAGAGCAGGCGGTTGCCCTGGTGCTTGGCGAAGCGCCGCCGGGTTGGACGCGCCTGAATATCGCATTCGACGCGGCATCGTCGGAGGTGACGGTGACGGCGGACGGACGGGTGGTGCAATTGCCGGTGTCTCCCCAAGCGGTCGAAGTGCTCAGTGAATACCACCGTCAGGCCGTGTTCAATGGCTCGTCGTGGCGGCGCCTGTCGATCGGTTGCGGGTCCGACGGGACGTTGTCAATGCGCAAAGATGATGGTGCGCGCGGTGTTTCGCGGCGGTGGCCGCAGCGCGTACTGGCGGCGATCACGGTGTCCTGTCTGGCCGCAGCCGCGGTGGTGTTTGCGGTCGGATGGCGGCGGTCGGAGCCACCTCGCCTGGGTGTGCTCGCCGTGCCACCCCCGGCACGTGCCAAGGCGGCGTTCGCGGTGCTCGAGGAATGGTATGCCGCCGAAGACCATGGCGACGCCGCACGCATGCGGGAACTGTCCTGCGCTCATCCGACGCAGTCGCTTAGCGATTGGATCAACACCATCGCGTACTACGGGCAGGACCAGGGTCTGGTTTTTCCCGATGCGTTGACCCAGTTCCGCGACGACGGGGCGGCAGTGTGGGTGAAAGTGGCGGTGCGGATCCGGCCGATCGACGACCGGATGAAGCGCGAAGTCGAGGAGGCGCAGGCCCATGGCGGGTTCTTCTTCGAGACGGTGACCTTCTCCGACGAAGGCGGCACGCTCAAGGTGTGCGATGGCCAGCGCTGAATTGGGTGGGGCCCGGCGCCGGGCGCGAATCATGTTGTGTCTTTGGTCTTTCGCGGCCGTATCTTCGATCGCGCTGTTGGTGGTCGCGGTCGTCGGTCGAGACCATGGAGACGGGCCGACGCTACGGCCGAGGGCGGTCAGTGACTCGATGAGCGAATCGCAGGCTTACGAGGCTGCCGATTCCACGGTGCGGGCGTGGGTGCGCGAACGCAACGCACGAAACCTGGCCAACCTCGAGGCGCTGACGTGCCCGGATAACGAGGGCACTGTGACCGCCGAGGTCAGTGCGGTCCGGAAGAAGGAGGCGCTCGGCAAGCCGATGCACGTGGTCTCCACGGGGGCGCTCGGCCGCCACGAGTCGCTCTGGACCATCAGCACGCACTTCGACAATGACGTCAGCGTTCAGTTCGTGCTGGGGGTGCGCGGCGGCGAGTTGCAGGTCTGTCGGATCGCGTCGGCTCCGGTGCCATGACTAGCGTGATCGCCAAGACACTGTCGAAGGGCGGGTGGTGATGGTGCCGGAATCCTCGATGCCGCCGAAGGGGTTTCGCTGGGTCGAGCCGCCGCCACCGCAGCGGCGCGCGCGGCGTTACTGGTGGATCGGTGCGGCGGTCGTCGTCATGCTTGCGGTTGTCGCGGTAGGGGTTGTCGTGGTGTTGTGCCGTAATGCGCCAAGCCATGGCGCCGAGGCACCCGCCGGATCCCCACCCATCGGGACACCGCAAGACCTGCTCGTGTCTTTTCCGCTGAATCGCCAACCCGTTCCGGGTTGGCAGGTCAGCGGCGCTGACATCGGACTGCCGCCCGGGGTCAAGGTCGGAGACCTGTTCTCCCGCAACGGCACCAAGGCCTACTTCATCGCCTTGGAGGGCTGCGACAAGTCCTGCCTCAATCCGACGGGCTGGGTGTACGGTCTCGAAACGACGACTGGTGCACGGCTTTTCCCGCCGCTGGCGCTGCCGGGCTTCTTCGGCACCAACTCGGATTGCCATAGCAATGGTCCTGCGGTGGCCGTCTGCACGAGCCGCACCGAAGGACAGGAAGCTCATCTCCCGCCACCGGGAGCATGGGTGATCGACCTCGACCACGGCGCCTTGACGTATCACGGGCCAAACACCCTCAATCCCAGCATCATTGGCGGTAGCCTCCAACTCGAGGCGGTGGGCTACAAATACGGCCCCTCTTACCTGTTGGCCGCGCGCCCCGGAGAGGGTCTGCACGGTATCGGCGCACATGCCGAGCTGACCTGGTTCCTGCCCGGCAGCGGGGAGATTCAAGATCCGGGAGCTTGGAATCCCGACATTCCGCCACTGACTCTTGCCGTGCAACCGGTGAAGTCTCCCAGCGATAAGCGGGGAGATCAGGTCTTTTCGGTGGTTGACGGCAAAGACCTGACCCCCACAGCGCCTTCCGGCACGCGACTGGAGGAGGCTGTCGTATACAACGGCGGGTTTGCCTACCAGGTGGACGCGGGCACGGCAACGGGCACCCGGATGTACGACGCCACCGGACGTGAAGTGGGTCGGCAGGCACCCGAGCGCAGTTACCCGCAGCAGAACGCCGCGATGTTGACGCTCGTGGTGGGTGGCAACTTCCAGATCTACGATGCGGCAGGCAAACTCGTGACGACGATCCCGTCGCGCGGCCTGGCCGCTAATTTCATGACCATCGGCGCCAAGGTGTACATCAGGACAGCGGGCAGTGGTGACGGCACGGAATCTGCCTGGCAGCAATGGGACCTGCAGACCGCAGCGCCCGGTGCTACCTGCACCATGGCCCTGGGGCCGGACTACGCCGCCTCCGATGGAACCGTCGTGGTCACCAACAGCCATAGCGGCGACGGGTCCCACTACGTGGCCATCGACACCAAGAACTGCGAAAGCCGTTGGGAAATAACCGGAAAGACCTGGATCCACAAGGTAGGCACGGGCCTGATCCAAGTGGACCATGACCGGGACATGGTCTTTTCGCTGCGGGAACCTCCGAAGTAGCGGTCGTCACTGACGTGACTCGCGCAGATTGGCTATGTCCTCGGCGATCATGGCGTCGATCCGGTCGCGAAGATTCTGGACGGTCATCGGCGTCAGGTAGTCGAACCCTGGCGAGTAGATGTAGTCGCCGTCGTTCTTGACTGCTAAGCACGCGACAGTGGTCTTGCGACGGTCGAATCCCCAGTTTCGCGCTGGCTGCCAACGACTTTGAATGCGGGTGTACCGCGTCACCGCCGTCCGAGATATCGACGGTAGACCAAACGCGCTATCGCGTTGCCGGACTGTTGACCGCCCTTCAACGGGTATGCCGCGTTGAGGTGGTTGCCGCACTAAATCGGGAATGACGATTCGTGGGTGCATGCCGGGTTGCGTATGTGCGAGTGAACCGGCTACTGCCGAGCCGAGCTCATAAGGTGGTACTTCGAAGATGTCGACACAATGGTCCCCCGGGTTCTGGGCGGCGATGAATCCCAGTTGACCACGGCGATGTGCCAATAGCCGTCCCCGCTGGGAGCCGACGATGCTGACAACGCATTCGACCCGGATATCGGCCTCCACGTATGACTTAAGCCACCTGCTCATGTCAACAAGATCGCCGTGGGCGAGCCGATCGGGAACTGCCGCCACATAGGCCCGGTACTCCTGAAAACTGCCGAAGCGTGACGGCCGAGTCACGACAAACGGGTGCGGTAGAAAGTCCCGTCCGAGGCTGTCGCTGATTGCTTGCAGGTCGACCAGGTCGAGACTGCCGACTCGGCTCAACGCGGTGCGCTTCACGATGAATTGCTTTGCGCTTGTTTACATCCGATCTGTTGGATTGGCGCCCTTGGACTCGTCGCCGACGACGGGAACCACCCCTTCGGTTTCACCGATCACCTCTTGGCCGTGCTTGGTGTGGCGCATCGCCTTGCCGATTCTATGTTCTTTGGCGGCGCCACCTTGGCCGCGCTGACCGGCGACTGGCGTGCCCGCGCCGGCTGACCCGCCTCCGGCAGCCACCCCTGACCTCGCGGCCTGCGCGGGCGTGACAGCCTTGCTCGGTTGCGTCAGTTGGCTGGACGGCCTGCTGACGGCAGGAGATCGTGTGCCCGTACCGCCGGCCCCTCCGGCGCGCGCGCCCGATTCCGAACCGGTGGTCGCGCCCTTGAGCCCTCTTGGCCCTAAACCCAACACACCCTCCGGCAGGCCACCCGTGTCGCCCTGCCCGGCTTTCGGCGTCTGACCGAGTGCTTGGTTGGGGGCATTGCCAGCCTGGCCGGCGGCATTCTGCGCCTGCTGGCCCGCTTTGTCGGCCGCGTCGCCGGCGCCCTTCGCGGCGTCGCCGAGGCCCTGAAGCCCATTCGCCGGCATGGTCGGTGGGCCGGGCTGCGGTGTCGTCGCGGCGGGTAGCGCGAGTCCACCGGGTGACGGAATTTCCGGTGTTCCCAGACCGCCGGGCTTCAGGCCGCCAGCGGGCCCGCCGCCCAACCCGCCCGCGCCGGGTGAAGGAGAGCCCGCGACCTGTGGCGGTCCGGCCGACATGTCGGGATGCCGTTGGCCGATCCATTCGATGGGTGGGTTGTAAAACGCATGGATTGTTTGCTGAGCCTCACGGTTGTAATGAGCTACAAGTAGGTCGTCTCTGGCCTCGTTTTCCGGTATGTCCATATACGCGGCCCTGGCTTTGGCATCGGTGTCCAACTGTGCCTTGGCGGTCATGAACCAGTCACGCGTTTCTTTGATGTCCCGCGAAAACGTGTCGACCAGCGGATCCATCCGCTGGGTCGCGTCGGTCAGCGCTGTGAGATAGTCAAGCGATTCCCTGGCTTTCTGAAATACGGCCGCCGCCGTTGCACCCGACAAGCTGTTTTCGGCTGCTGCAATCGCATCCCGGAAGGCATCGTGAGCGCGTTGTAGCGCGGTGCTGATGTCCTTCCAGAGGTTATGGTGTCCGACCGCGATATCGTCCGCGGCGTCCTTCAAACCGTCATATCCCTCGAAGAACGTGTTGATGTGCTCCAGTGGGGCAGCTTTGATCGCCTGACCCGCGTTCTTAGTGCTGTCGAGGTTGTTCAAGTCGTTGAAAAGTGTCTGGCCGATATACGACTTGATGAGGTGGGGCAGCTTATAGTCCTCGGGGCCGGGGTCGCCGAGATATTGGTCGTCGTGAACCGTCCACTCTAGATCGGCGGGATCATTGGACATTGTTGAAGCTCTGAATCGTCAATGGCCGACATTCCTCAACGGTCGGCGTTGAGGAGCGCGTTGTATGCCGCGTTGGAGAAGTCCCGCAGTGCCGTGGCAAAGGCTGCATACTCGCTGATCCGCTGTCGGATAGCGTCGCCCGTGTCATTCAGATTGCGAGCGGTGACTCTTGCTGACTGGAAGTTGCCGACGACGCCCTCGTTGATTTTCAGGTTGCTGGCGGCGGCCGCTTGTTCGTTCAGCGCATCCACGAGTCGTCCTGCCGCGGCGAACCATTGGCTCATCGCTGCCCGGTCGAGTTTGAGGATGTCCTCCGGTACGTTCTGCCCCCACTGTCGCAGTTGTCGGGTCGGATCGGTCAACGACCCCAAGGACGGCGGTTCGTCAACAGACATGGCAGATATCTCCCCTCGTTCCCCCGCAACGATCGCTGGTGCCGAGCGCCGACCCGGTGGCCAACGATACGTTCTGCCAGCATAAGACACGCGGTCAGCACTATTCCGCGCCAGATTTTCGCCCCCGGTCGTCTCGCCCCGGTGCGCGTTCTCGCTCGGCGGTTCTTCGGCGTGCCATCTACGGGGGTGGGGGCGATGCCCGCTGTACTACGCGTCCGTCTCTGCCGACGAGGAACACCCCGCGCCCCGCAGGTGTGCCCGAGGCGGTCGCCGGGTGGTAGACCACCCAGCCGGTACCGCACCGGTCTGCCACCAAACCTGTTGTGGGATAAGCGATTCGCGCCTTACGAAGGTGCTCGATCACAACGTTCACTGCCCGTTCGGAATCGTCGATGGTCTCAGAGGCGAAAGCACGGCGCAACGCAGCCTGAGGGTTCTCCACGAATGGCCCGCCCATTCGGGTGTACTGCACCCAGTCGGTGAGTCCGACGAGGGTCGCGTACCACGCTGCGAAACCGAGGGGAACCGCGACCAGCGGGTAGTAGAACGTGGGCCCGCTCGCCGTCCAGGCCAGAGCCAGTGCCGCGATGTAGATCCCGAAAAGCAGGCACGTCGGCACTGCCAGCGCTACCGCGCGCTGCAGCGTGTCGCGTCGGCCAGGGCGGGGTTGCTGCTGATCCACGGCGACACCGGCAGTGAAGACACCGAACGGCAGGCCGAAGAAGAGCACGAATGGCGCGCTGACGGCGAATCCGGCGATGGTGAGCGCGGTATCGGTGGCCGGGCTCATCGGGTCAGGCCCGCGCTCTCGAGCTGTTCGAGTGCGGTGTCGAGATCCGGGTTCGTGAAGTGGGCGAATACGGCGGCAAGGTCGTCCTTGTCGACTTCACGGCCCTTTGCTTTCGAGAGAAGCCGGTAGCAGGCGGATTCCATGCCCGGACCGACGATGGCAAGCATGGCGTCCACCGTTTCTTCGGGTGTCCAGATGACCGGTAGCGGTTCGTCGAGTTCGTCGAAGGTGTCGGTGGCACCGCGCCACCAGCGGCCGTCAACCCACCAGTAGCAAAAGCTCAGTAGGCCGTTGCGGTTGCGGGTGTTGAGAACTGAATCGTCGATCCAGGCGGGTGCCCCGCAGTAGAGGTCAGGTAGCTGCTGCCCGCCCTGGTAGGCGGCAACCAGCAGCTCGGAGTTCCACCGTCCGCCCGACAGCACCGCTCGATTGTCGGGCAGGACATACAAACTCGATCCGCTGCGTGCGTCGGATTCGTACCAGGCCAACCCCGGGGCGATACGGGGCCCCCACTGCGAACGGGCTCCCGAATAGATCGCTGCCAGCACCGACCATCGGGTCCAGGTGTCGGGCAGCGGTTCGATGTCTTGTGTTTCGACGGCGCGACGGCCGGCGGCCCGATCCGCCGCCACCGCCGCCGTAGCTTGGGCCGGCGTACGCCCCTGAGCGGCGGGCCCGGCGATGTAGCCGGCAAGCCAGACAGGTAGCCGGGGGCGAGGGTAGGCGACGATGTCGTCGCGATAGCTGTCCGGGGGCTGTAGCTGGTTTTCGGGGAACGGTTGGTCTCCGTAGTCGTAGTCGGCTCTCAATTGGCCGTCGTTCGTTACGGTGAGCAGCAATCGCCACCAGGGCCCGGCCGACATCTGGGCGCTTGTCTCCCGCTGGGCCTGCACGAGTTCCATGACATGGCGCGGCACCGTGACCGGCTGCCACCCGTTTTCGGTGGCGAACACACACTGCGCGCTGCCGCCTCGCACCGTCAGCGCAAAAACTGAGGTGAACTCCTGCCAGCCCGCTGGCCCCAGCTTCGCCAGTTCCTGGGCGATGGGGTCCAGCATCGCTGAAGCTCTCTCACCAATCTGTTCATCGCGGTGCGACGACTCCGGATCGGGCGCCGGGCCGTCATCAACCATCGTGAAGTCGCTTGCAACCGACTGGTGCCCGGTCGACACCTGGTTGAACGACTCGGCCAAATCGGTGATGAAGTCCTCTGGGCGGGTGAAATGCCTCCGTGAGGCAAGGGCATGCTCCCGCTCGGCGAACCGTTGCCGTGCCAGCTGTGGCGGCATCGAAGACGACGTCTGCTCAATCCGTCCGCTGTCGCCGATCAAGAACACCGCCCGATCGACCGGCATCATCAGGAACGCGTTCGGATCGTTGGTATCGACGTGGACCGGCTCGTACACCGACCAGCCGGCTTCAAAGCGGTCGGCTCGCAAACCGACTGTCGGATAGTCGATTCCCGCCGCCCGAATGTAATCACTGACTGCGGCAATCGCCTGGGCAGCACTGATGCTCACCGTCACCGACCGCCTGCGTCGTGCGGTATTTGAGGCGCCCCGCCGAGGGACATTCGACGTGTCACATTCATGCGGGCCGAATCGCGCCTGCGAGTAGCTGGCTGTAGGCCAACCGGCCAAGCAACTGGTAACACGCGTCCGTCTGGGTGAGCAGCCGGACGAGCCCGTTCTTGTTTCCGCGCTCCAGCCAGTACACCTCCCACGCACCGTCCGGAGCCTGTTCGATGCACCACGAATAATCAGCATGACCGCCCAAGGCCAGTACTTGGGAAGAAATGCCGATTGCTTCCAGTACGCGTGCCAGTTCGTCCAGGTTCACAGCGGGATCTCCCTCAGGTAGCCGGCATTCACCAGATCGATGATCGAGCGCGGGAAGTAGTACTGGACACCGCCGCCGGGCTGGCCCATGGCGGGTGCGATATGACCCTCCCAGACCGGAACGGGGCGCAGCACTTCATAGCGATGGAAGCCTGCGTCGAGGCTGTGCGGCGGCAACGCGCGTTCGGGAAACGACGTGCCCACAGGAGAGCCGAACACGCCGAACGCCGGCCCGAATCGATCGAAGAACTGTCCCGGATTGAGCACGACGGGAGTGCGTGACTCGGGAGTGAGGAAACCTTGCGGATGTACTCCGGGGTCCGGCCAGACTAGCTCCGGGTTGCCGTGTGCGTCCCGGTTGCCGGTTGGCCAGTACCTGTCATTCCAGGCATCCTGGCTCAGGCCGGCGTGCGGGTCGTAGCTGTCGGGAACCATGTGCTGAACTTCCGCATGTGTGCTGGGTACGCCTGGTGCCAACGCATCGCTGACCCGGTGCGGGTTGTTAGCCGCGCTGTCCAGCAGGCTCAGATCCAGCAGATCGGCCTGGGGATGGACAAGTCGGTCGGTGGGAATTGTGTGGCCGTTGGCATCGTAATCGCGCCGCGGGGCCGCGGGTCCATGGCTGTCGTCACCGGCGGACGTTTCCTCACCCGCCACGTGTCCTACCGACTCGGCGGCTTGCAGCTGGTCGGGCCGTCCGGACAGGGGGTCGATCGGGTCGCCGTGCCGATCCAAGTAGCCGACGGCGGTCCTGTCGACCGCGTTTTGGCCCCAGGACGGCGGCCATCGGGACTGCTCGAAGCTGTCGTGGAGGTAGACGACGCCGCGGTCGTTCACTGCGACGTAGGCATGTCCTCCTTGCCCGGGACCTCCTGCCCACTGAGACGCGATCAGCGCGGCCGACCCGTCACCATGGCGTATCAACGCGTCGTGGATTTCGTTGTAGCTCGCAAACCGCGACGCGGATCCCCACGCCTCGAACAGATCCCTGGCGGGTACGCCCGGGGGCACCGACTCGGTCTGCAGTGCGATGTCGCGACCGTAACGCTCGCGGAGAAATTCGCTGACCTTGTGAGCGCACCCGCCGTCGTGCGCAACGTCGACCCGGTGACGCAGGTCGTCGACCTGTGGGGAATGTTCGGCATCACCGGAGTGCCAGTCAGGGTCCCAGACCCGGCGGCGAACCGAATACGGTTCACCGTTCGTCGGCTCCAGCCGAAGCGGACGGCCCACGGCGGGTTCATCTGTGAGTTTGCCCGCGCCCCACCACGGGCGCGCGGTTCGATGCTGCTCGAGTTGTACCTGGTCGAAGTGACCCGCGGCGATGCGGCCGAAGTTGGCGAGCGACTCGGCGCGAACCCCGAGTTTGGCATCGAAGGCGTAGTACGCCGTGTGAGTGCCCTTGGTGTCCCAATTGTCCATGTGGTGCGGGAATTCGGCGGTGATCCGGGTCGCCCCGAAGCTGTGCATGGCGGGATCGATTCCGAGCCCGATGCCCCGAACCCTTCCACGCCATATGGGAGTGCGAGCACCGGCCGCGGTCACCGGGTCACGTGATGACGATGCGACGAAGACGCGGTCGCCGATCTTGAAGTCGCCGGCGCGGTGTTGGCCTGCGGCACCCGGCGAGCCCAGCAGCGTGACGGAGCGGACATGTCCGGCCAGCCCTCCGTCGCGGCCGGCGAAGCTGGTGGTGGTGGAACCGTAGGAATGACCAAACACATGGTTGTCGTTGAGGCGTCCCCGGATGACATTGACGGCGGAGTTGAAAGCTGCGATGTCGCCTCGCAGGATGGCCCCTCCGGCTCGGGCCAGCCCGCGAAAAGGCGTCCGGATCAATCCCTTACCGCTCGGCGCGTCATAACCGATCCATGCGACCGAAGAGGCTGTGAGGTGGGGGTCTTCTCTGCGGGTCGATTCGAGATGGTTCAGTGCATTCGTGAGGTTGATGTCGAGGCTGGCGATGGTGGTGGTGATCCCGGGAACATGCCAGGAGACCGACTCGGCGTGGTGGGGGTCGTGTCCCACGCTGACCACGATCCGGCCGTCTCCGCCGAAGGCGTGCGGATCAAACGCAAGGATGTGGACTTCACCGTGGCCTGCGAGTTCGGCGCGGGCGTTGTCGAGGGTGTTTCGGATCTGGTCGAAGCGCCTCAGCTGCTTGACCTCTCGACGGCTCAGATGCTCGCCCGCATCTCTGCGAGCCTGCAACTCGTCGTGCAACCGGGACAGCTGGTGCTCGTTCGCCTCGGTGCGCGCCCAGGCCGGAATCCCTTCGGCGTTACCGATTTCGCGGGAGTATGAGTCGATCAGCGCGCGCTGTTCCTCGCCGCTGAGCTCGCGCCACCAGATGGCGTTGTCGCTCGCCCGCTGCTCACCGAAGGTGCTGTCCGCCAGGTGATGCCGAACCTCGTCGGGACTCACCGGCGGAATGCGTTTCCACAGTGCCTCATTCGCTACACCCAGCGCGTGTTCGGGATCCGGGTCAGAGGCGACCGTGCGCCCGCGGTCGCCGGCGTCCGGGTCAGGAGCAGGAGCGTCTAACGCACCGTCGTCGCTTCCTGGGGCCAGGTTCCCCGGTTCTGCGGGCTCGTCCACATGGCGCGCGACATCGCCACCCGGATCCCGGCCGGCCGCCCGGACCGGTTGGCCGTCGCGTGGGTCTAGGCGACCATGTTGGTCGCCAGCTCGCCTTTGACCGTTGCGGGGCGGCTGTCCGTCGGGTGGCGGCACAGCGTCGCGTCGTGGCTGCACCTCGGGTGCGCGGTGGGCGTCCTGCGGGGATGGTGGGTCACGTGGCGGCGGTGCGTCGCGCGGTGTGGGCAGATCGCGCGGAGGGGTTGCCTCGCGCGCGATTTCGTGGTGAGGGACTGCGACGCTTTCACGCGCCGCTGTGTTCCCGCCGCGCACCGGATGCGTGTCGGCGACTTCTCGAAGACCCGCACCGGCCGGTGCGGCGGCGTCGGCCCCGCGCACCGGAGGTGCGGCTGGTGCGGCTAAGTCGGAAAGGCCGGCGCGAGCGGCCGGCACCTGCGGATTGGCCGTCGACGGGCCGGCATGGCCGGCCGGCGGCGCGGTAGGTGATCCCCCCGACGCGGTTGCGGCATGTTGGCCGGCCGAGGGTGGCGCGGTGGACGGTGAAACGCCGGCGGGGGCGTCGCCGGCGCCGGTATGGGGGGCGGAGGTGGTCTGCGGTGGCGCGGCTGGATTGTTGAATTCGTTGGGGCTCAGAGGAATTGGGTCGTGCGGGCGTGACCCCAAATTCAAAGGCACGTCGACTTCGGCCGGCCGTGCGCCGGTACCGTCGGTGGAGTGGCCGGGCACGGTCGCCGAAGACTCGATCAGCGGCGTCGCGGGAAAGGGCCCGATTGATGGTGCGCCCGGCCGGTCACCCGTCAACGCGGTCGTCTCCGGGCCCCCACTGTGCACGCCGGGACTTCGCACCCCGTCCACCGCACCGAAGACTGCTCCCGCGCCGAGGGCATCGGCGAGATTGACGTGCCCGGTCAGGGCCTGCTGCGCTGCCGCAGCGCCGCCGGCATTGCCGACGAAGGACGCGCCGAAATTCTTGGCGCGATTACCCAGCGCGGAGCCCGCATCGAAATCGTGCGCTCCCCTTATGACCGGGCCCATGACAGCGCCCGAGATGGCACCGGACGCCACGTCGTTTCGCCAGGACTGCCAATCGAAGTCGGGCCGATTGCCCTGCGCCATCTGCTGGCCCTGAATCCCCGCGTTGAGGCCGGCCGAGATGCCGGCGTTGATCGCCGCACCGCCCAATGCGCGGGTGACGAGCTGCGCGATGACCCGGGCCAGGGCCTCGGATGCCACCTTCGCGGCCGCGGCCCGAATCCCTTGGCTGATTACAAGTTCGATGGCCGCGATGGCCGCGGCGGCCTCGACGGGAGCGCCCCAGTTGATCCACGCCGACGCCGCAAGGGCCACCAGAGTCGCCGCCAGCGCAGCCAGGTTCGCAATGAACATTTCCTTGGCGAACTCGATTTCGGTCGCCACACTGTCGACCGCGTCGGCCAACTGTCGCAGCTGACCGGCAATCTGGTCGATCGAAGACCCGTAGGGTTTGAGCAGGCGGTCCAGCGTGTCGTGAATCTCGCCGGTCTTGAATCCGGACAGCGTCGTCTGCGTAGCGGCGGCAAGTCCCTCCCTATGGGACTCCAATTGGTCGGCGTAATACCGCCATCGGTCAGCCTGGCGACGGCACGCGGTCTCGTCTCCTTCCGGAAACGGCTCGCCGATCAGGTCGCCCACCCACCGCAACCAGCCGGGAATCTCGATGCCCACCGATCACCCGCCGGGGACGGATGAGGGTGGCCAAAAGCAGGTCACGGCAATGTCTTCGGTGGAAGAAGGCGGCGGTTATTCGGCCACGCCGCCGTCCTGAGCGACGATGTTGTCGGCCGCGTCGGTGAGTGTCGGCGCCACGCTCTGTATCGCCTTGCGCAGATCGACCGCATTGCTGATCACTTTCGAGCGATCCGGATCGAACTTTCCGGCGAAGCTGGAACCGATCTTGTCGTGGGACCACGGTGAGTCGCCGGACAGCTCGCCGCTCAAGCTGTCGATCAGCGATCCCAGCGAAGCTCCCAGCTCGTCGAACTGGCTGATTGCGGCCCGGGCCGTCCCGTCGTCGTATTCGAATTGCTCTGCCATGTATCGCTCCTTAACCGCTGGACGGGAATCAGTCGGTGTCTCGAATGGTTGGTTGCCAGTCGTGCGGGTCGGCGTGGGCGGTGCGGAATGTGGCGTGCGGTTCTTCGGCGAGCACGCGCCGCTCCCGTGAACCGGGGCCGGACAGCGGTACCTGTGGGTGCATCGCCTTGAACTCCTCTATCTCGTTGATCGGCCGGACGCCGAACTGAGATACCCGCTGCCACAACGCAGCCTGGAATTCATCGGTCTTCGTCCGCATCTTGGCCGCCGCTGCCTGGGCGGCCTGCACGACGGCAGCACCGGCGTCGGCGCCGGTGGCTTCGGCGAAGAGTCGGTCGTCGAACTCGACTTGGATGACGACGCCCTGGGCGTTCACCCAGACGTGCGCCAGGTCGTCCTTGGACCAGGCGTCCGCGGTCTCGATCGCCATCCGCTGCGCCGACTGTGCGGCCGCGCCGGTGAAATCCGCCAACTGCGACCGCAACTGCTCGACATCGAGGCCGTCGGGATCCACGCCGCCGAACAGGTCACCGAGACCGCTCACTGATTCCCCCATAACGACCTGAGCTGTGCCGATAGTTTACGGTGCCGCCGCCGGACAAGTATGCACGCGTTTTCCCAGCCCGGCTATTCAGTTGCGCGAACCACGGGGCCGGCCGCGACGGCGCGGACGGACGTGGTAACCGCCGCGCTCGGCCAGGGCGCGCAGTCGGCGCAACGCAAAGTCACGTGCCCGTCCGGACTCGGGCACCACTACGCCCGCCCACAAGCCCTCGACGCCGGTGACTTGATAGGCCTCGCTGGCGCACAACCATCGCCGCGGGCACGCAAGACAGAGCGCCTTGGCATCTTCGTCGGGCTCGGTCGTCGTCCATCGTTCTGGCTCGCTGGTGCACGCCGGAACGTACTCGTTCAGCGGTGTGGACAACGGAATTGCCGGAGCAGTCATCGCTTTCCTCCCAATTCGGGCGCCCATGCGCCGTCGATGCGACGACATAACCACAAATCTAGCATCAGCGCAACATGTAAACCGTAGCAGCTACAACTTACAACCGAACTTGCCCGTGTTAGACATGTGTACTACAACTGAACCGTGGCACACGTCTTGGTCGGATTATTACCGCGCCACGGTGCCTTCTGGGCGAAAATCGCAGATAAGCCGGTAAAAATATGTTTACCGGCCCATGTCGGGTGCGAACGCGTAGCGGGAAAGATGTAGCATCTACAAACGTAGTGCCGGAGGAAGGCTGAGGCGAGTGCCCGAAATGTCGGGGTTCGAGCCGGGGGAGAAGCGCAGTGACGTCTGATCAGGCCGTGTACAAGTGGCCGCCCGCGCTGGTCGTGCGACTTGGCGATGAGGTGCACACCCTGGACCCGCGAGCGGGCATTGCCATCATCGGCCGGGACAACTCAGCTACCGTCCGGCTTTCCGACGACCGGATTTCGCGGTGGCACGTTCGTCTGGAACCGCACCGCGAAGGATGGCATGCGATCGACACCAGCACCAACGGCATGTACGTGGACGGCGTGCGACGCAGCTCGGTGCTGCTCTCCGGCGCGACCACCCTGCATCTGGCCAATCCGGAGGGCTTTCCGGTCACGCTGACGCCCGAGGCGGACGACGTCACCGGTGTGATCGATCTGCCCGAAGCGGACGAAGACGAATGGTGGGACGCCGACCTCGACCCAGGGGTCGCGCGTGCGGGGCAGGCCGTAGCCGCGCGCCGTAACGAACTGGAGATCACTCAGCGTGGGCTGGCGAAGGACAAGATCATCAACGCCGGCACCCTGATCGCGTTCGAGAAAGGCCGTAGCTGGCCGCGCCGCGGCACGCTGGCCAAGCTGGAAAAAGCCTTGCAGTGGTCACCGGGCACCATCGCCCGCATCCGCAGCGGGTCGGCGGTGATACCCATACCGGGACCGGCGACCGCGCCCGCGGAGATGCCGGGCGCCACCGAAGAGGCCACCGAGTCACTCACCGACACCGTCCGGGCGCCGCTGATGGCCGAGGCCGTCGAATTGGCGATGCACACCATCAGTGCGGCCACCACCGAGCTGCCCGAGCCGTCGGACCCGGCGTTCAGCCCGAAGGTCACCAAGATCCTGGCCGACTTGCGCAAACTCGAGAACGTGGCGGCAAGTGCGGCCCGCAACGCCAAGGGCACTCCGTCGGTGGTTTTGGCGTTGAGCACCGTGCGCCGCACCTACAACGAGGTGATGGCCAGGGCCGCGCAATCGCCGAACGCGACTCTGGGACAGCGGCTTTACCAAGCCCGCCACCGTGCCGAACTCAGTATCGACGAGGCTGCCGCCGCCGCGGGCCTGCCCGCTGACTTCCTCGCCGACGCCGAGGCAGAACGTCCGATACCCGATGACGTCGCGGGCGCGATCAGGACGCTGATCGGGCAGCTCTCGGTCAGTTAGACGCCCGGTACCCCGGCTCGCTCACGACCTGCTGGGCGGGGGTCGCTGACTGTCCCACATTGGGCAGGCCCGCCTGCGGCGGTGCCGCCTGCGGGGCGGACGCCGGCCCGGGCGGTGCGTGACCGCCGACGAATTCGTCGTAGCTCGCCTCCTGTGGCGCAGCGGGCGGCCGCGGCTGCGGGGCCGACACCTGGTGCACCTGTTGGGCTTGCGCGGTCCCGCTCTCGTCCGCGACGTCGGCCTGCTCGCCATCGGCGTACTGGCCGTAATACTGGGCCGCGGCCTGCGCATATTGCTCGGCGTACGCCGCGTACCAGGCCTGCTGATCTGCTGAGGCGGTCGGCTGTGTCACTAGTGCGCCGACGGCGGCGCCGGCCTGCAGACCGTTGAGCACCACCACGACCCACATCGCCCAGCCCGGCTGGACCCCTTCGGGAAGGACGAGAACTCGCGACAGCGCGTCGAGGAATCCGATAGCGGCCAGTGCCGCGACGATCTTGGCAACTGGTGTTTGACCGGGCAGCAGCCCGAACGCGGCGAGCAGACCAGCCAGCACGGCGAACCGCACATCCCAGTCGATGCCGAAGCCGCTGAGCATCGGCCCGAAGCTCACCAGGTAGGAGCAAAGGCCCAAAAGTGCTACGGCCCAGCTTAATTGGCGATGCGAGACCTTGCCGCCGGTCTCCGGCCCGGGAGACCACGGCGAATAGCCGCCGTAGTAATTGCTCGGTTCGGCCTGGTAATAGCCCTGGCTGTCGGGGTAGGCCATGCTCACTCCTTTGAAAGGGTCAGTCTTCGGCGGCGAACGACGCTTTGAGATAGCGCATCTCTTCGTCGGTGGCGACCATCGTGACCACCGACGAGCCGGTGCGGGTGCTCACCTTGACGGTATCGGTGTCGATGTTGAGCGACTCGAGCGCGACGTCGGCGTTTGCGGTCACCGGGGTCTTGGGCGGCACCACCACGATGGCGGTCACTCCTACCCGCACGGATTGCTCGGCCACCCCGTCGAACATCTCGACCGAGTAGTTGCGATCGGCGCCTGCCTGCATGGACCCGCGGTTGAAATCCGAGACCCACAGCAGATCGTGGTCGTCAACCTCGTCGACCATGGTGCGCCACTTGGTCGGTCGCCGGCTGTGCACCAGCACGTGCGCTCCCAGCGCCAGGGAACGCAACACCACCTGCTGCGCCAGATGCAAGGTGCCGGCGATCTCCACCCGCCGGATCTGCGGACCGAACAGCGACAGTGCCACCGCGCGGCCGTGATCGTCGGCGCCAATCACCTGTCCGCAGCCGGAGGCCGGCACGTACAGATCCTGAAAATCCCGGTCTGGCGCGCCAGCGCGGGTGGTGGAAAGGCTTGAATACGACCATTTTCCGACGGGACGCGGCGGCGCAGGCACCGGCAGGCTGGCGGCCAGGGCGCAGTATTGCTGCCCACGCAGGTGAGTCAGACCGCGCAATTGAATGCGAGCCCGGCCGTGGGTGTCGAATCGGGCCAACCCGCGAACCTGGATCGGCCCGCGTGGATCATCTCGGCGCAACGACAGCGACATGGTGGTCGAGTAGCTGGGGATGGTCCACAGCAGGCCGAGCCCCGCGGTGGTGAGCATGCGCGGCTTGATCGCGAAGCTGCGCAACCGGAAGCGGCCTTCCCGGCAACTCCGCCAGGTCTCCTCGACCGTGCTGAGATCGACGCCGTCGGTCAGTTGGTTGGTGGCCTGACCGATCTCGCCGGCGGTCAACACCCGGGTGCGCAGGCCCCCCTCGGTCAGCCTGTTCGCGACCCGGCGGGTGGCGGTGGTGGCGGTGCGGAGGATTCCGTTGCGACCGCCGCCGCGCCGGCGCACCGCGGCCGCACACCGCGACGGGTCGAGCCGGATGACGATCCACACGTTGCGCTGGGCGATCGCCGGCAGTGGACCCAGCACCGCGTCGTACACCGCGGCCACCTGGCTGTGTCCCTGCGACCTGGCACCCTGACTGATCACGTCGATCGAATCCAGGGTGATATCGAACTGCTGCAGGCAGTCCACGAGGGCCTGCACCGGCACCGTCTCCCCGGAGACCGTCATGCCCGGTTCCATGATCGTCATCGCCTGAGGGTTCTCTTCGATCTGTAGCAGCGACATCAAAGTGCTTCCGTCCCAACGGAAGCCGATCAGGGAACCGTCGGCCATCGGCACGTCGAAGGGTTCGGCCGGTGTGGTCTTGCGGGTTCGTTTACGTCGCTGCCACCAGAATCCGCTGCGCAACGCGACCAGCCGCGGCAGCGTCGTCCCGCGCAAGCGGACCACCAGGGCCAGGGCCAGCGCCAGCCCGGCGAGGCCGCCCTGCCAACCGGGGAAGCCGAGCAGCGGCGCCGTCACCGTCCCGGCGGCGACGATCAGTTGCAGGACCAGCAGGTCGGGCAGGGGGAGCAGACGCGCAGCGCCGATATCGGTCGTCGACCGCAGTTCGTTCTGCTCCGAAGTCGCGCCCCTGGGGGGCGTCACGGGACGACGCGGCACGAAGCGATCCTATCCAGAGCGCCGGCCGAAAATTTGCGCGTATTTGCCGGTTGACGTTGTTATACGCTACCGAGGCTCGGTGCTTGCCCGACGCTGATGGGGGTGTTTATGCCCGCGCAAGTGACTACGCGCGCGCAGGTCAATGGCTATCGGTTCTTGATTCGCCGGTTGGAGCATGCGCTGATTCGCGCCGACTCCCGGATGATCCACGACCCGATGCGCGGCCAGATCCGCTCCCTGCTGGTGGGTCTGGTGATCGCCATTCTGATCACCGGGGCTGCCGGTGTGCTCGCGTTCTTCAAGCCGTCGCCCAACATCGGCAACGCACAGATCCTGCTCAGTGCATCCAACGGCGGTCTGTATGTCCGCATCGGCGATCGCTTGCACCCGGTGCTCAACCTCGCATCCGCGCGACTGATCACTGGGAAGCCGGACGCCCCGAAGTCGGTCAGCGACAAATGGCTCAACCAGTTGCCCCGCGGGCCCATGGTGGGAATCATCGGCGCGCCCAACAGCATTCACGCCGGGGCGGACATGCGGACGTCGGTATGGACGGCGTGTGACTCGGTCGCAACCCCGGATGTGGCCAAGAGTGTCGGGGTGGCCAGCGTGCAGACCACGGTGGTCGCGGGCGACCTGACGCTCGACGACGACATCCGCAAGGCGACGCCGGCGCAGATGCTGCTGGTCCGATCGGGCGACGCCGTCTATCTGATCTTCGACGGCGTGCGCGCGGTGATCGACCCCAACGACGCGGTGGTGGTAAATGCCCTGCACCTGCAGAACGCCGCGACCCGGGCGATCTCGGGGGCGCTGCTCAACGCGTTTCCGCTGGTGCCGCCGATTCGCCCGGTAATGATCCCCGGCGCCGGCAGCGCGATGCCCGGCCTGCCCGCCGGATATCCGGTGGGTTCGGTCGTCAAGACCGTCGACTCGCGCGGTGAACAGCTTTACGTCGTCCTGCCCGACGGACTGCAACCCGTTTCGCCGGCCGCCGCCGACATCATCCGGTACAGCAACCCCGCCGCCCCGGAAGCGCGTGAAGTGCCGCCGTCCGTGGTCAGCCGGGTGCCGATCGTGCACACTTTGGCGATCGATCACTACCCCGGCGTGTCGCCGCAGATCGTCAACGCCGAGCCGGACCGGGTGGTGTGCATGCAGTGGGAACGCGCGAACTCCGCCGCGCAGGCCACTGTCCGGCTGCTGGTCGGTCACCGGCTGCCCATTCCGGACGGAGCCCAGCCTGTGGGTCTGGCGACCGGTGACGGCAACGGGCCCGGCGTCGACTCGGTGTACGTGAAGCCCGGCACCGGCGAATACATTCAGGCCACCGGCGGCGAAGCGGACAGCCGCGCACTGGGTCAGCTGTTCTACGTCTCCGACGCCGGGGTTCGCTATCACATCAAGGATCTGCCTACGGCCGCCGCACTCGGGGTCACCGGCGTGCACGACCCCAAGCTCGACACGGACGTGCCGCAACTGGCTCCGTGGCCCGTGGTGTCGCTGTTGCCGGCCGGGCCCGATTTGTCTCAGGAGGCGGCGCTGGTCGCCCACGACGGGATGGGCGCCGACCCCCGCGGCTCCAAGGTCGAACCGCCGAGGTCCTGAGCTGCGCTACAAGCGCAGCTCGCGGAACACCGCGTAGAGCCGCACGATCCAAAAACACAGCGGGAACACCACGACGATCGCGAGGTATTCCAGGATCTCCACCTGGCGGCGCAGCACCGGTGAGAACTCCAGCCGCGGCGCGACGACACCGCAGGCGACCATCAGCACCATCAGCCCCGCCAGAGCCAACGTGGCGTACAACTCCCAGTCGTCGAGGCCGGCCGCCATCTTGACGATGGACAGCAGCGCGATCGCCATGCCGGCGGCGATCAGCGTCGCCGACTGCACCAGATCGTGATGACTGCGTCCGCGCAGGCACAGTACCGTGGCCACCGCGACCGCGAAAACCGTTCCTTGCCAATAGAACCCACCGCTGAAGTCGAGCGCCAGATAGCAGCCGGCGGTCGCGGTGATCGCGGCTGCCGCCAGAATGCCGGTCAGGTACTGGCTGGCCCGCCGAACCCGCACGATCATGCCTTCCTCGGTCGGGATCACCTGCTTGCCAACGGCATTGACACCTTCCACGGTGGTCCCGCCC
This sequence comes from Mycobacterium gordonae, assembly GCF_002101675.1. Classification (GTDB taxonomy): domain Bacteria; phylum Actinomycetota; class Actinomycetes; order Mycobacteriales; family Mycobacteriaceae; genus Mycobacterium; species Mycobacterium gordonae. The sequence continues at coordinate 29,165 of NZ_LQOY01000251.1, forward strand.
TGCGTCTCGATGTCGTCCAGCGGCTCGCCGGCCGTCGGCACCCGCGGCACCGGCAGTTTGGCCAGCAGGATGGTCACCCGGGGCGACAGGTAGACGACGATCACCGACACCGTCGCCAGTACCGCTCCGGTGGCGCGCGGCGCCGGATCCCACAAGAGGTCGGCCACGCCCGCCGCCCCGCCGATGACCGCCACCGAGATCACGGCGGTGTGCAGCGCGCGACCACGGCCGGTGATCAGCAGCACCAGCAGCGAGGCGAGCCCGGTCAGCCCACAGGCCATCGGCAGCGACTTCGCGCCGAAGCCGTCGGGAACCACGTACAGCGCGCCGCCGAACAGCAGGGGGGTGGCCACCGCGGCCAGCCACTCCGAGCGCCGGGTGCCCGCCGAACGGTGGGCGATCACGCACGCGACGAGCACGGCCACGGCGCCGACTCCCAGCGCGGTGGCGGGCACGTAGAACTCGCCGGCATGCCGGGGCAGCAGGAAAGCGGCGGTGAGGGTGGCGGCCAGTCCGACACCGAAACTGGCGACGAGGCGCGCGTCGCGGGCTAGCCAACCGAAGGTGGGGTGCTTATCCGGGCCGGGCTCGTCTTCCACATCGTCGAAGAGCATCGGACGGGCCGGCTGACCCATCTCCCGAATGACCAGCAACTCGCCGTCGTAGACGTTGGCTTCGTTCAGTGAGCGGCCGGGGTCGATCGCGTCGTCACCGAGACGGGCCAGGGTCCACTTTGCCTCGGTGGTGTCGAACATCAGGTCCTCGCCGCCGGGGTGCGCAGCGAGCTGTTCATTGGCGATGTCGATCACGTCGTCGATGAACCCGGCAATGCTGTCGTTGGGCGGTAAGCCGACGTCAAGCCGCAGATCACCGACCACCAAGGTGACCCGGCTGAGGGTGGGTTCGGCCTCGGATTCTGCGTCTAATTCCGACAGCGACGGCGGTAGAGTCATCGCTGTCGGCCTCCTGCGGGTTGTGTCATTTGCTGGTGACATTACTTTGGCGCCGAGGGCCAAATCTGAGCCAATTTCGAGTTTCGCGGGATTTTGGGGGATCAAAAGGGATGTGGCGTTGAGTACGCAGGGCTTCGTGCGCCGCCTGCGGGTTTCGCCGCCGCGCATGCCGGGCGGTGAAGTCAATCTGCAGCCGCCACCGGAGGTGCCGCGAGTCATTCCCGGCAGCCTGTTGATGCGGTTGCTGCCCTTCGTGATGATCGTCGCCGTGATCGGGATGATCGCGTTGATGGTGACCGTCGGGGGCCGGGATCTGATGAAGAACCCGATGTTCCTGATCTTCCCGATGATGATGGTCATGTCGATGGCCGGCATGTTCATCGGCGGTGGTGGCCGCTCCGGCAAGGCCGCCGCCGAACTCAACGAAGAGCGCAAAGACTACTTCAGTTACCTGGCCAACCTGCGCGATGACGCCGACATGACCGGTGCGGGCCAGCGGGCGGCCCTGGAGTGGAGCCACCCTGATCCGCGGGCGCTGGCCGACGTGGTGGGCACCCGCCGGATGTGGGAACGCCGTCCCACCGACAACGACTTCTGCCATGTCCGGGTCGGTCTGGGCACCCATCGACTGGCCACCCGGCTGCTGGCGCCGGAGACCGGCCCGCCCGAGGACCTGGAGCCGGTATCGACGGTGGCGCTGCGCCGGTTCGTCAAGACGCACTCGGTGGTGCACGCGTTGCCCACTGCGGTATCGCTGCGCGCGTTCCCGGCGATCACGTTCGAGGGCGACCGCAAGCTGGCGCGGCAGTTGGTGCGGTCAATGATCCTGGAGCTGTGCGCATTTCACGGACCCGACCACGTGCAGGTTGCCGTAGTAACGGCCAATCCGGACGGCGAGAACTGGAGCTGGGTGAAGTGGTTGCCGCACGCCCAGCACGCCACGGCACGCGACGGCATGGGTTCGATGCGGCTGCTGTTCCCGGGACTCGAGTTGCTGGAGCGGGCGCTGGCAACGGATTTGGGGGAGCGGGGCCGGTTCAGCCGCAACGCCGAGCCGACCAAAGGCCTCAAGCACCTGGTGGTGGTGATCGACGACGGATACATCACCGGCACCGAGCGTCTGGTCACCGACGCCGGCCTGGACAGTGTCACGCTGCTGGATCTCAATGGCGCCGACGCCCCCGCCAACCGGCGCGGCCTGCAACTAGTGGTGGAAGGCGATGACGTCGGGGCGCGCACCGCGGTCGGCGTCGAACGGTTCGCCACCCCCGACGCCATCACCATCGCCGAAGCCGAAGCGACCGCCCGCCGAATCGGCCGTTACCGGCTGGCCAGCGCCGCGCACATCGTCAACCTCGAAGCCGACGCACGCGCCACCGACCCGGGCCTGATGGCACTGCTGAAGATTCCCGACGCCGCCGAGATCGTGCCCGAGCAGATCTGGCGGAAGCGCTCACCGCGCGAACGGTTACGAGTCCCGATCGGGTACACGCCCAACGGCCAGCCGCTGGAACTGGATATCAAGGAGTCAGCGGAATCCGGCATGGGCCCGCACGGACTCTGCATCGGCGCCACTGGCTCGGGTAAGTCCGAGTTCCTTCGCACGCTGGTGCTGTCGATGGTCACCTCCCACTCGCCCGAGGTGCTCAACCTGGTGCTCGTCGACTTCAAGGGCGGCGCAACGTTTCTCGGACTGGAGGGGGTGCCGCACATCGCGGCGATCATCACCAACCTCGAGGACGAGCTGATCCTGGTCGACCGGATGCGTGACGCGCTGGCCGGTGAGCTGAACCGCCGCCAGGAGCTGCTGCGATCGGCCGGCAACTTCCCAAACGTCAACGAATACGAGCGTGCCCGGGCGGCCGGCGCCGAACTGGATCCGCTGCCGGCGCTGTTCGTGATCGTCGACGAATTCTCCGAACTGCTCTCTCAGAAGCCGGATTTCGCCGAGTTATTCGTGATGATCGGCCGGCTGGGCCGGTCGCTGCATGTGCATCTGTTGCTGGCATCGCAGCGGTTGGAGGAGGGCAAGCTGCGCGGACTGGATTCGCACCTGTCCTACCGGATCGGTCTCAAGACATTCTCGGCCGGGGAGTCGCGCAGTGTGCTCGGAGTGCCCGACGCCTACCACCTGCCCAGCGTTCCCGGGTCGGCATTCCTGAAATGCGATGCCTCCGAACCGGTTCGGTTCAACACCTGCTACGTCTCCGGTGAGTACGTCCGGCCGCGCCGCACGCCGACTGGCCGCGGCAGGCAACTCGGCGCGCTGGCGCCGAAGCTGTTCACCGCGACGCCGGTCAAGAAGGATGCGGTGCCGGCTGCCCCAGTCGAAACAGAGGCACCCAGCGTCTCGTCGTCTCCAGTCCGGACCACCCTGCTCGATGTCGTGGTGTCGCGGCTGCGGGGTCATGGGCGACCGGCCCATGAGGTGTGGCTACCGCCGCTGGATGAGAGTCCTGCGGTGAATCAACTGCTGGCGGATGCCAACTGGTCTGCCCCCGAGAATCTCGACGGGCGGCTGTGGCTGCCGATGGGGGTCGTCGACCGGCCTTACGATCAGCGCCGCGACGTGCTGATGGTCGACCTGTCCGGCGCCCAGGGCAACGTGGCGGTGGTCGGTGGCCCGCAGTCGGGTAAGTCCACGGCGTTGCGCACCCTGATCATGTCGGCCGCGGCCACCCACACTCCGGAGCAGGTGCAGTTCTTCTGCCTGGATTTCGGCGGCGGCACGCTGGCGAGCCTGGTCAACCTGCCGCATGTCGGTGGTGTCGCCGGCCGGATGGACGCCGACGGGATCCGGCGCACCGTGGCTGAGGTGGCCGGGGTGTTGCGCGCCCGGGAGGTGCGGTTCCGTGATCTGGGCATCGAATCGATGCGCGATTTCCGGCAGCGCAAAGCGCACCTGGCGACCTTGCCGCCTGAGGTGGCCGCACGAGATCCGTTGAGCCAAGACAAGTTCGGTGACCTCTTCCTGGTGATCGACGGCTGGGCCTCGATCCGCAGTGATTTCGAGATACTCGAACCAACGCTGAACTCGCTTGCCGTCCAGGGGCTTTCGTACGGGATCCACTTGGTAATCTCGGCAACGCGCTGGATGGAGATGCGGGCCGCGGTCAAGGACATGCTGGGCACCCGCATCGAGCTGAAGCTGGGTGACGCGCTGGACAGCGACGTGGGCCGCAGGTTCAACGAACTCATCCCGGTCGGCCGGCCAGGCCGGGGCATGAGCCACGAACGGCTGCACATTCTCATCGCACTGCCGCGCCTGGATTCCAGTTCGGGGGTGGAAGACTTGCCCGAGGGTGTGGCGGCCGCGGTCAAGGCGATGCGGGCGCACTACGGCAAACGGCAAGCGCCGCGAGTGCGGATGCTGCCGCACAAGGTTGACCGCGCGGCGGTGGTGCGCGTGGCGCGATCGGCCGGAATCTTGAGCAAGGCCCGCTTCGCCATCGGCATCAACGAAGCGGACTTGATGCCCGTCGTCCTGGATTTCGAGGCGCAGCCGCATCTGGTGGTGTTCGGTGAAGCGGAATGCGGCAAGACCGGTTTGCTGCGCAACATCGCCACTGGGCTGATGGAGAACGCCACTCCCGAGCAATGCAAGATCGTGCTGGTCGACTACCGCCGCTCGATGCTCGGTGTCGTGGCCAACGACTATCTGGGCGGCTACGCCACGGCGTCACAATCCTGTTCCGAGCTGATGAGCGCCCTGGCGGAGACGTTGCGCGAGCGGATCCCGCCCAGCGACATCACCCAGCAGCAACTCAAGGAGCGGTCCTGGTGGTCCGGCCCGGACATCTTCGTGATGATCGACGACTACGACCTGGTGGCGACCGGATCTATCAGCAGCCCGTTGAGCCCGCTGGCGGAGTTCCTTCCGCAGGCGCGTGATATCGGCCTGCGCGTAGTGGTGGCCCGACGGATCGGAGGCGCCGGGCGCGCGATGATGGACCCGTTCGTCGGCCGGCTGAAGGACCTGTCCTGCAATGCTCTGGTGATGAGTGGGAGCAAAGACGAAGGAGCGCTGTTCGGTTACAAGGCCACCGAAATGCCTCCCGGCCGGGGGATGCTGATCTCCCGCACGGCCAGGAGCGGCGTGATCCAGCTGTCCAGGATGCCCGAACTGTGACCGGCGTCAGCGAACTGAGACGGGTCCGGGTGGTCTCGGCCGCACCCGACCACATCCGGGTGTCGATCTTCGGGGGCCAGACGCAGCTGGACATTGCTCTGCCCCTTGACGTTCCGGTATCGAGCTTCGTCCCGGACGTGGCACGACTGATCAGTTCCCGTGACACCGACGAGGATTCGAAAGACGAGCGCCGCACGTTCTGGGTGCTCAGCCGATTCGATGGCGACACCGAGCTACGACCCGACCAGACGCTGCGTGACGCCGGGGTGGCCAGCGGGGAATTGCTGCGTCTCGCGCCGCGCCAAGCGCTGTCGCCGCCCACTCTCTACGACGACGTGGTGGACGCGGTCGGCCGGTTGAACAAGGCGGCCTACGCCGCGTGGGATTCGGTGTCCGCGCGCTGGATGGCCTTCGCCGGAGTCCACCTCGCCGCCCTGGCGATGGTGTACTGCCTGGTGCGCCGGACCGGCGCGGCGAACTTCTATGTGACCGTCGGGGTGGCCGGCGCGGTGGTGCTGGCGCTGGTGGGCGGGGCCACCATGGCGCATCGTTCGTACGGTTTGGACGACGTGGCCGCGGCGCTGGGGTGGGCGGCGATCCCGATCACGGCGGGGCTTGCCTTCGCGCTGCTGGGCCGATACGGGGACTTCGGGCTGGCCGGTGCGTGCGGGGCAGTAATGCTGCTGTGTGTCCTGTACGACCGGGTTTGCGGGTCTGGGCACTGGGCCTATCTGGCTGCAGCGTTGAGCTTTGGGTTGGTAGGGGTTTCGCTGCTGGCTCGCGCCTTTCACGTGCGCGCCGACATCGTGTTCGTGACGGCCGCGGTAGTGGTGACTTTGAGTTGTCTGGCGGTGCGGCGGGCGACGGCTCGGCTGGGCCGGTTTCAGACCCCGACGGTCACCGTCGAAACCAGTCGCGAAGACTGGGATTTCGAGAACCCGTTCGAGCCGTCGGCGGCGACGGAGAATGGCGATTCGGGTACGGCGATGCCGACTGCGGAAGCCGTGTGGAACAGGGCAAAGTCCGCCGCGATCACGCGGTCGGGCCTGCTGACCGGATTAGCCACGCCCGCAGCGGTTTACGTGACGCTGCTGCTGCGTAACGGGCCCGACTGGCCCGTGTTCGCGTTCGCGCTGGCGGTCGCCGCAGTGCTGGCCGTGCGAAGCCGGACGTTCGGCACCTGGTTCGAGCGCGCCGCCACGGCGGCGCCGGCCGTGATCATCCTGGTAATCACTTGCGTGATGGCTCAGGACGGGTTGGGGCCCATGCCGTTGGTGGCGCTCGGCGTGTTGCTCGCCGTGGCGCTGGGCGCCGCGGTGGCGGGGGTCGCCTTGTCCGCAGGGCAGCACCGCGTGGCCACGGTGCTTGCGTACCTCGACTATCTGGCCGTCGGATCACTGATCCCGTTGGCCCTCTGGGTGATCGGCGTGTACCAGCGCCTGGGCTTGTAATGAAGCGGTTCGTCGCCCTTTCGGCCGCGGTGATGCTGGCGGCCTTGGCGAACCCAGTACCGGCGTGGGCGATTCAGCCGCCGGTGGTGGAACCCGGACCCCCGCCGAACGGGCCGCTCGGTCCGATTGAGCCGACCGACCTGAAAGCGATCTGCGGGGTCCCCACCGGGGTGTTGCCGCAGACCGATTTCACCCTGCAGACCAGCGCCGAAGCCATGCTCAACTACACCGACGCATGGCGGTTTTCCCGCGGCGCCGGACAGAAGGTCGCGGTGATCGACACCGGCGTCAACCGGCACCTGCGGCTGCCGCTGCTGGAAGGCGGCGGCGACTACGTGTCCAACACCGACGGTCTGCAGGACTGTGACGCCCACGGGACCTTGGTGGCCGGACTGATCGCCGGTGCGCCCAGCCCTGCCGACGGCTTTGCGGGCGTGGCACCCGAGGCGACCATCCTCTCGATCCGCCAGAACAGCACCGTCTACGGCGTCAAGGAGGGCGGCTCCGGCCAGGCCAACGACCCCAATGCCACCTCGCCGGGCTATGGCAACACCGTCACGCTGGCCTATGCCATCACCCGCGCGGTCAGCCTCGGCGCCACCGTCATCAACCTGTCGGAGGTGGCCTGCAGCCCGGTCGGCGGCGGCCTGGACGACGCCCAGCTCGGGCGCGCGGTGCGATTCGCCTACGAACACAACGTCGTCGTGGTGGCCGCGGCCGGCAACTTCAACAACCAGGGGCTGTGTAAGACGCAGAACGCGATGCCCGACCCCAACATGCCACTGAAGAGTGGATGGGATTCGGTGCGCACCATCGCCAGCCCGGCCTGGTTCAGCGACTACGTGCTGACCGTCGGTGCGTTGACGACATCGGGGGAGCCCGCCGATTTCAGCCTGCACGGGCCGTGGGTCGGCGTCGCGGCGCCGGGTGAACGCATCCTCTCACTGGACTCCAACGGCCCCGGCCTGATCAACGCCGTGATGAGCCAACAAGGGTTGGCGCCGGTCAACGGCACCAGCTTCGCGGCGCCGTTCGTGTCCGGTGTGGTGGCCCTGATCCGGTCACGCTTTCCCGAGCTGAACGCCGGTCAGGTGATCGATCTAGTCAAGCGCACCGCCCACACTCCGGGGGCCGGCCCCAACGAGGCCACCGGTTACGGCGTCGTCGACCCGGTCGCCGCGTTGACTTACCGGCTGCCGGCGGCGAACCAGATGCCCAACCCGGAGGCGCCGACGCCGATCGCGGGTCGGCCACATCGTGACCCGGGCAGTCAGCGCGCGCGGATCATCGTGTTGTCGGTGACCGCAGGAGCCGTCGCGCTGGCCGCGGTGGCGTGGGCGGCTTCAGTGGCCAGACGTCGACGCGATTCTGGCCGCTGAATTGATAACGCTTGCTAAATGGAAAATTATGCGTTTAGCCCTACGTAGAATTGAATACGGTCTGTAGCGAATTCCGGCGATGGAAAGGGGGGACGACCGTGTCAAAGCAAACGCCCGAGCAGACACCTGACGAAGACGAACGCGGGTCGCTGGCACGTCCTCCCTGGTTGCCGGGGGAGAAGAAGCGCCGCCGCGTTCAGCTCGGCCGCGGGAAGCGGCATGACGAGGTAGACGAGCGTCGGGATGACAAATCCGACCGGTTGTCGAGCCCCCCTGAGGACACCGCGGTATTACCGAATCGGGAGCGTGTGCCGGTGGAGCCGCGCAGGCCGGACGCCGCCGCCGAGTCCGAGGCGGCGCTGGCGCAAGATATGCCGGAGTCTCGGCCTAAGCGGGTCGCGGTCCCCTTCGACCGCATCCGGCGTCTGCAGCAAATCGAGCCCGAGCCGGCCCCGCCTGTCTCTGAGCTTCCGGCGGAGCCTGAGTCCCCGGCGCCTGACTTGCCGACGGCTGAGGTTGCCGGCGCATTCGCTGCCGGAGAACCGGCGCCTGACGCGCCGACGGCTGAGGTTTCGGCCGAGGCGGAATCGGTCGAGTGGGTGTCCGAAGCGCTGACACGCTTGGAATGGCAATACGATTCGTTGCTTGCCTCGTCGCTGGTGATGCCCGAGGCGGCTGTGGAGGTCTCGGCGGAACCTGAATCTGAACCGGTTGCTGCAGCTTCGGCTGAGTTCGGCTCTGCTGACAATGAGGCGGACTCCGAGCCTGAGCTGCCGTTGGGATTTGAGCAGCCGGTGGAACCTGTTGCGCCAGTTGTTGTTTCAGACATCGAAGCCGAATCGGACCTTGCGCTCTCGGGGGAGCTGGAGATTCCTGAGGTGTCGGCCGAGCCCGAGCCGGCCGCTGAGGTTTCGGCCGAGCAGGAGTGGTTTTCCGAGTCGTCGGTGGAGGCTGAGCCGGTTTCCGGGCGCGTGGAACCCGAGCCCGTGCCGGTTTCTACCGAACGACTGTGGGAACCACCGCTACCTACCGAACCCGACCCGGCCATCGATGTTTTGCCGGAGCCCCAGTGGGACCCCGAATTCTTCCTGGAGCCTGTGGCTGAAACTGTTGCAGCACCAGTGGAACCCGAACCCGTGCCGGCCTCCAGTGAACAGTTCTGGGAACCGCCGCCGACGGAACCCGAGCCGGTCGTCGCAGCAGTCCAATCAGAGAAGATGACGGAGGAATCGGGATCCGGCGAACTGGATGAGATCGAGTTGAGGGCCGCGGCCTTACTCCAGCAGATGGCTGCCAAGCGGGCCCAGGCCACGGCCGCCCCGCAGGAACCGGAGGTTGACCCCATCGCCGATGACGCAGCGGATGCAGAAGCGTCGGACCGGCGCTTCACCGAACAGGCCGATGGCACTGATGCGGCTGATCAATTCGAGCCCCGCGGGGACGAGGAACCAGCCGACGATGCGGTGCCGACGCAATGGCTGCCGACGGATCTGGTCAGCGATGTTGCTGCGCACGAGGACTCGCCGATCTCCGACTCCGAGTGGTTCGCCGGCGAGGCTCCCACGATCCCGTCACCGGCTAGCCGGGTAGCCGAGGACGAATTGGCCGACGAGGCCGTCGTAACCCAGGTCGAATCTCCCTCACGCGACGAGGTTTACGACGTTGGGCGGGCCACTGCGGAACGCGCGAATGGACCTCGACGACCGGCGCCACCCCCATGGCAGACGCCCAGCCCCGCCATGGCGGCGGAGATCGAGGAGGTGGCGATGGACGCTCCGGTGCCGCAACATCAGCCCGCACCGGCGCCCGAACGACACCAGCCGCCAACGCAGCAGGGTCCGTCAGCTCCCAGCCCGCAACCGCCCGCACCGGCGCCACCGGCCAGACTAAGGCCACGCTCGGGCGGCCGACCCCCTTGGCCGCCACCCCCGCCACCCGGACCGTTTCCGCCACCGCCGTGGTGGCCGGGACCGCCTCCGGGTCAGCGGATCCCGCCGCAAACACGTCCGGCGGCGTCAGCCCCACCGCCGCGGGCGCCACAGCCGGTACCTCCGCCGGCCCGGCCGCAGCCGCCGGTCGGCGGTCCGCCGCCGGGCTACCAGCCCTTCCGGGTCCCGCCATCCATCGACGAGGCGGAGATCACCAATCTGGATCGTTTTGCACCGCCGTCGGGCTGGCGTCGCGCGGTGCATAAAGCCACCGGTGGCCATGTCAATCCGGGTGTCTCACGCAAGGAGCGTCAGCAGGAGCATCTGCTTGCCGAGATCCGGCAGCCGATCGTCGGAGACTTCCGCATCGCCGTGCTCTCGATCAAGGGCGGGGTCGGAAAGACCACCACCACCTTCGGATTGGGCTCGGCGCTGGCGACCGTACGGCACGACCGAGTGATCGCTGTCGATGCCAACCCCGACCGCGGCACCCTGGGGGAGCGGGTAGGTGACACGTCGACGCGATCGACCGTCCGCGACCTGCTGTCGGATCCCAACATCAATCGCTACGCCGACGTTCGAAACCACACGTTGATGGCGACCAGCCGCTTGGAAGTGCTGGCCAGCGAACAAGATCCGGCGGTGTCCGAAGTGTTCGGCGCTGATGACTACCGGCGGACGGTCGACATCCTGCGGCACTACTACAACATCATTCTGACCGACTGTGGCACCGGCATCATGCATTCGGCGATGTCGGCGGTCCTGGACCTCGCGCACACTATCGTCTTGGTCAGTTCACCGGCGATCGACGCCGCGCGCAGCGCCTCGGCCACATTGGATTGGCTGATGCAGCACGGGCATTCGGGGCTGGTTCGGGAGGCTCATGTGGTGCTGAGTGCTTCTCGCCCAGGCTCGGCGGCACTCAAGCTGGACAAGGTATACGAGCACTTCCAATCGCGTTGCCGCTCCATCCATCTCATTCCATTCGACCCGCACCTGGCGGAGGGCGCCGACGTCGACTTCGGTCGGTTGAACCCCGCCACCAGGCAGGCCTACCTCGAACTCGCGGGGTCGGTGGCGGAAAACTTTGGACGGTTGCGGGCGCCGCGGGAACAGTCCTGATCGGTGCGTTCTCCCAAGTTCGAGGCCGGACGTGTCGGACCATGGTGACGTCTGCGGAAGAAACGCCCGTACGGCCGCGGCTCTGGCGCCTGCGCAGGTTTCTGACAAGCGTGGGCTTGGGCGTCGTCTGGGCTTCTGCCAGCGTCGCGGTCGTCTCCCCGGTGTTCGCCCTGTCGAGTGCCAGCCCTTCACGACCAGCCGCTATGGCCGGATTCGTCGCTATATGGGTGTTCGTTCTGCTATTGCTTTCTGCGGCGACGCGTCGATCAGGCAGGGCCACGTTATCCAAAACCCTCGGTCTAGCGGCCCTCGGCGCGGGCGGGTGGGGCCTTTGGGACGTCAAGGCATGTTTTGAATCCCGGGCTGTGCTTCCGGTGGTGCCCGTCTCAACGGGAGCCTGCGTCATTGCGGCGGCTGGCGTTCTTCGTGCCCGGCGAATTACAACCGGTGCTCATCATTGACCCGGCTGCGCTGACTATCGAACCGGTGAGCATCGAAAGGATTTGTCTGCTTCGGCAGACCATTCGACGTCTACAGGCTGTGGCCGGCGCTGTCATTGCAGACTGTGGAGATAACGAACTTGTCGGTCTGGTGCCGGAAGGCTTTTAGCGTTCACACATATTCGGGCTACCGGTCGCACGTCCGGAACTGAGAAACCCGGACCCACCGAAACCGGTGAGTCCGGGCCCCAATCGAAACCACGGGCGATCAGCAGCTGATGTTGGCCGCCTGGCTGTTGTCGAGGTCCTGCACCTGCTGGTTCTGGTCGACGGCGCGCGCCCTGGTGGTGTGCAGATCGTTGATGATCTCGTCCATCTCGTTGGAGAACTGGGTGCGCAGAGCGTGGATCTGCTCCGGCGCGTGGCCGGTGTACGCGCCCGAGGTCAACGCATTGAACAGGTTGTCGACCTCGGCTCGCATCTGCTCGGCATCGGCGGTGATGCTGCCGATCAGGTCCAGCGATTCGTAGTTCGCGCCGAAGTTGTACTTGATGCTGTGCGTCATGATTTTCTCCTGAATTCTTAGCCGTCGAGGTTTTGGTGGGCCTGGATGTATTGCATCGAGCTTTCCGCGAGATTCTTGGTGCGCAGCTGGATTTGCGTCAGGTGGTCGAGGTGCTCGGTCATGCGGCCGTGGAACAGTTGGGCCTGGTTGCCGGCCCAGTTCGGACCGACCATGAGATTGACTTCGTCTTCCATCTTGCGCAGCAAGCGGTCGGTCTCCACCAGGTGTTCGTGAATTTGCTTGACCTGCGGCGGTGCGTCTTCGGTGACTTCAAACTGTCCTGGAACTGCCATTGTTTCTCCTTGTTCGGGTGCCCTGAATCGCCGGACACGATGGGTCTGGTCTCATCGAATACCGTGCTAAACCAATGACGCCTCCCACTGGTCCGTCGATAACTCGACAAGCTGACTGATCGCCTGGCCGACCGAGTGATCCGAGCCCGGCTTTAACGTCGTCCACAGTTGCCCGCTCGGTGAGGCACTCGGCGCCCCGACAATGCGGCCCTTCCTGGTGTAGAAGACCCCTACCGCGGCCGGCCGACGGGTGATTCGGTCCTGGTCGGGACACAGCGCGTAGTACACGATCTCCGCGAACGCCATCCGGGAGGCCAATGCCGCCCCCAGCGTCATCGCCGCGCGAGGTTCGGCACCCAGCGCGCGCACCCGATCGGCCAGCAACCTCGCGTCGTGGGTTCCGATCAGCTTGCGGGTCACTGTGTCCGTCGGCGCTCCCACCGGCGTCACCTGCGCCGCCTGCGCCCGGGGCAGCTGACCGATGAGCGCCTGGATGGCCCACGACAAACCCGCGGCGCCGTCGGCCGCCTGCAGGCTGATGTTGTCACCCACCCGGCGTGCCACCACACCCAAAGCGCCGCAACGCAATACGCATACCCGGGCGATGCCGTCCGGTGTCACGAGCCGCATCGCCAACTCACGGTCCGGCCGGCGCAATGCACGCAGAATCGGCACCAAGTCGGGATCGATCGCGCCGTCGGTGATCAGGCCGCGCGCGATCAGGCTCCGGGTGGCCATGTCGAACGCGGCTTCGAGGGCGTCGACGCGTTCATACCGGGGACGCACGTTCAGCACCGTGGGGAAGCCCTGCACCCCGACTCGCTCGCCGACGACCTGCAGTTCGTTGTCGGTCAGGGTGAACCCCGACAGCACGGCGGCGGTCACAGGCTCACCTCCTGCTCAGCGCCGATCACGGGCGGGGAGACCCAACGGTCGGACACCTGCTGCAGCGTCCGCTCGGGCTCCTCGGCGAAGCCCTCGGCCTGTTGCGGGTCCGGCGCGGCCAGGTCGTCGAAGATCGCTGTGTTCGGGCCCCAGCTGACGTGTGAAACCTCAAACGGCGCGTCGCTCTGCTGCGCGGCCGGCAACCACGATTGGCCGCCGTCGGACAGGCTGGCGCCGGGTTCTCCCGCCCCTTCCAGGGTGCCTGCCTCGCGGAATGACTCGTAGGACTGACCGCTACCGTCGCGCCGGTGCCCGGCCATCGGGGCGTAACCGGCACCGCCGCGGCCCATCCCGCCGCCGCTGGAACCGTCGGACTTGAAGCCGGTTTTCTTGAGCTCCTTGGCCTCGCCACTGGCGGCCACCGGTGTGGCCAGCATGGGCGACAGCTGCCGCGCCGCCCCGCCGCCACCGCCGCCACCGCCGCGCGAACCACCGCGAGACTTGCCGTCCTTCTCGGCTTTGAGCGCAGCGGAATTGGCGACCTGCGGCGGAACCGGCTGTTCCCAGGGCTCGGCCAGTTCGGTGACGGCGTCCTCGTAGCGATGCATCACCGCCGCGGCATCGGCCTGCTGCGCGGCGGCGGCCTCCTCGAACTCGGCGAAATGGCCCTGCACGATCGCGCCGTTGTAGGCCGACAGCGAGGCCATCATGTCTTGGGCCGCTTTGGCTTCGACGGCCTCGGACACGCTGGGCATCGACAGGATGGCGACGGTGTTCGCGACGGCGGCCTCCTCGGCCCGTCGGCCATTGGCCGCGGCGCTCAGGCTGGCCGCCTGTAGCCACTTTCCGAACGTTTCCAGCTTGTGCACGGCGGCTTCGGAGGCGTTGCTTTCCCATGAGCCCCGGATGCTTTCGACCAGCCGGTCGTAGTCAGCCGAGATCTTGGCGAACTCGTTGGCCACCCGGATCCAGGCGGCGCCGGCCTCACCGACCGAGGAAGGGCCGGGGCCTTCGGTCAGATCGCGCGCGAGCTGCTCGGTGCTGCGCGACTCCCACATCACATTGGTGAATCCCATTGCCTCAACCCCCCTTCCGGTGTGTTCTGGGATGCCGCAGTCGGTATCGACCGAGTCCTCAGTCCGCGAGGTCGGTGTCGGAAATGCGCCCCGCGTGGGTGCGCATCGTCGCCGAGACTTCGCGAATCTCGTTGGCGCCCTGGTCGGATGCCTTGGTGAACGAGCCGTGCACCTCGTTGAGGGTGTGGGCGACACGCTGCGACACCTCGTCCTGACCGGAGGCGATGGTGGTCAGGTTGGGCCGCTCGGTTTCCAGCACGTGCTGCATCCGGTTGGCGAGCTCGTCGAGTTGCCGGGAGACCTCGGTGACCTCGTCAGGACGGATGGACAGGCGGTTGTAATCGGTCATGCCAGTGCTCCTAAATTCGAAGTTTGATGTCGGGGCTGTCGTCGGGATCGATTGTGGTGTCACCGATTACGGCCGGGCTGGCGTGGCCGAGGTCGCCTACGATCTCGCCGCCCTGATCCGTCGTGTGCAGGAAGGACGCGGCGCTGTGGCTGCCGCTGGCGCCGGCTTTCCCACCTTGGCCGCCGTACCCGGCCGCGCCCGGCATCATGCCCGCGCCGCCCATTCCGGCCGCGCCGGCTGTGGGCCGTGCGATCGCCGACCGTGCCGCCGCTGCGGCACCGCTGTTCTCGTTCTGCACCAGCGGCGAGGAAGCGGGACTCCGGGCCGGAGTCGTCGCCCCGACACCGCCGCCCCCACCGTGTCCGCCACCGCCAGTGGGATGCGTCGCGCTGACCATCCGGCCGGTGTGCCCCAGAGCGGAGGCGGGCGCGGCGCCCGCGCCCTGACCGGCCTGGCCCAGGCTCGATATCAGTCCCGTTCCGGCCTGCATGCCGGCCTGCAGGGCCTGGGTTCCTGCCTGCATGCCCATGGTCAGCGGCATCATGCCCATCTGCATTGCCGGGCCGATCATGCTCATCCCCACCGAGAGCATCGGGCCGACCATCCCCATGGCCATCTGGGGCCCTTGCGCTATCGCTATCGGAGCGCCGGTCGCGGTGGTGGTTGCGGCCTGGCTGGTCAAGGTGCTCTCCAGCTCGGTGATGCATTCGGTGGCCAGCGCGCTGGCCCGGGATGCGGACTCGACCATGTTGGCCGCGGTCCAGGGCAACCCGGCGGCAAGGCCCTCCAACTCGTGTTGGCACTCCTGCAGGATTTGCAGCAGCCGCGCCTGGCCCTGGGCCACATTGGCTGCCGCCGCGCTGTACTCGCCACCGAGTGCGGTGCCCTGCGCAGCGACGGCGGCGCCGTTCGCCAGGGTCTCGCCGGTCTTTGCGGCGGCGGCTCCGGCCCCGGCACCCGACCAGCCCTGGCCGCCCATGCCACCCATCATCTGGCTCATTGCCTGTTGCACACTGCCGGCTGCCTGCTGAAAGGCCTGGCTGATGCCGCCGAACAGCTGCGTCGGATTCAGGCCCTGGAATAGGCCCGGTCCCAAAGTGCCGAGCATGTCGGTGACCGGTTTGAGCAATCCACTGGCGAAGTTGCTGCCCATTCCGCCGGGCGCGGCGGCACCGGTGAGTTCGGCCGGGATGTCCTCGCCTGGCAGTCCGGCGAACTCCGGGCCGCCGGTGGGCAGCTGTCCCAGGTTGAACTGGTTCAGGATGTCCTGAACCGGACGATTCAGCCACGCTTGCAGGTCGTTTTCCATCTGGTTGACGACCGGCGTGTGATCGAAGTCGGGGATCGTCCCCGGCTGCGGTGCTGGGTCGGTAGTGCCCACGACCGGTCGCCTAGACGTCGGTGGCGTCGACGGCGGTGTGGGTCGCGCCGACGATATGGGTTGCTACGCCGAGCATCCCGTGTTTGGCGGCCGTCATCATGCCGCTGGCGACGTTGTTCGCCGTGGATTCGAACATCGCCGGGATCATGTTCGCCGCGGCGATCGGGCCGAGCGCCATCGAGAACGAGCTCAGCTGCGCCGGGGTGACCGCACCGAAGGCGGTGGTGATCGCGGTGCCCGCCGCCTCCTGGGCGTCGGTGAGCGCCTCCATGAACTCAGGCTGCATTTCAAATGTCATAGTCGGCTTCTTTCCCCCAGATTGTCCGCTGAGCTGCCGCTGGCGCTGGTCTCTCAACCTTAAGCGCCGTCTCCACCAATAAATTGCACGAATTTAAGCAGACTTCCGTAATGCCCGCAGTTCACGTGTGTGCAATAACGCCGGAGCAACTGTGCTCGACATATGTGTAATAAGCGCCGCGTTCGCGGCTATCTCGGTTCGATAACGGTGCCGTCCGAGCGGGCCAGCGGAGACTTCTGCAGCTCCTCCATGCGGGCCGTGAACTCCTTGAGGAGGAAGTTGTAGCGTTCCGCGGCCAGCCTGGCCGCGGCGTGTGCGGTTTCGACGATCAGGGTGGCCAGGGCGTCGGGGTCCAGGCGGCTGGCGGGCGGACCCAGCCACAGTCCGGTCAGGCTGCCGAGCCCGTCCACCTCGGCGCTCACCGCCCGGTCGCGGCTGGTCACCCGCGCCGTGATGGTCTTGGACTGCTCGGTCATCGCCTGCATGAGGTCGCGTTGTTTGATGGCCCGCGCGATCACGGACTGCGCCAGGCTGGTCATACCGACCTCATCCAGGTGGCTGGGGGATCGTCGTCGTGGCCGAACAGTTCCTCTTCGAGCCGGGTGAGGTCTTCCTCGGTGGGCAGCCCCATCTGCCGGAGGGTCGAAGCGGTGTAGCCCTTGCCCGCCAGGTCGCGCCGAAAAGCCACCTGGGCCCGCAGCGCCGACAGCTTGCACAGCGACAGGATCTCGTCGGCCAACTCCTGAGGGGGCCGGGCGAGTTCGGAGCGGTCGAGCTTGAGCGCCGTGGGCAGTCCGCGTTCGGTGGTGACGACGGCGATGGTCCCGGTGCGTGACCGCACCGGTTGCCGCTGGTGTGGCTGTTGCTGGTGTGGCATTCGGCCTCGATTTGGCTGGCTGGATTTGACGGCGAATTGAAAGTCGCCACATCGGTACAATAACTTTCTACCGCGATGTCATGGCATAAGACGTTGACGTGCATGATTACGCGGGACACCTCGAGGGGCAGCGGGAATATCGGGGGCGACACCATGGCGCGGCAGTAAGGACACCGAGTAGATGCCTGGCACCAGGGACGCGCAGCGGGTCTTCGACGCCGGCGTGCTCTCCCTCGGGATTCCCATCGACGGTTTGGAAACCGACCGCGACGTCCAGTACGCGGCCCTTGCTTTCAAACGCGCCACCGAGCACGACCCGCAGATGAGCGACGCCTGGCTGGGGCGTGCCGCCGCCGGCGACGTCAGCAGCGAGGTGCTCTACAACCTGTGGCGGACCAGCACAGACAACCTCAATCGCGAGCAACGCCGACTCGGATTGCCGCGCCGTGCGCTCAGCGGCCGCTTCCAAACGGGCCTGTACCTGGACTACACCCTGAGCACGCTCACCGAGGTGTGGCTCGCCTACGCGGCCAGCATGATCGCGGGCCAGGATTACGACGAAGCCGAGCGGGTGCTCGACGAGCTCCAGACTCTGCGGCGCTCGATGCCCGACGGTGACGCGGAGAACAACGAGATCTGCGCCTACATCCGGGGAGTGCTGCACTTCACCACCCAGCGCTGGCCGGATGTCCTTACCGCGCTTGCTAATTCGGCTTCGTTCAGTGACGAGTACATCGGCGCCGGGGCGCATCTGATGGTGGGTTCGGCGTGCGCGCAGATGGGTTTGTTCGGCGAGGCCATTCGCCGGCTCGATCAGGCGATCGACGGGCCGATCCCGGCCGCCAGCCGGGCTGCCGAGTTCTGCAAGGGGCTGACCCTGCGCGAGATGGGCAAGGAGTCCGAAGCCCGCACCATTTTCGAGCGCATCTACAGCGAGGAGCCCGGCTTCGAGGCCAACGCGGCCGCGCTGCACGACCCGAAGTACCGCCTGATCGTCAGCACCAGAGAAGACATCGACTCCCGCACCGACAAATGGGATCCTTCGACCGCCCGCAGCGCCCGTGAAGTCAGCGCCGAGAGCTTGACCGAACGCGGCAACGAATACCTGCGCGCCGCTCAGATCGAGTTGGACCGTCAGATCGGTCTGACCGACGTCAAGCTGCAGGTGGCCAAGCTGCGCTCGGCCGCCAAGTTGGCCAAGGTGCGTGAAGGTAAGGGCTTGAGCGCCGCTGCGCGCAGCCTGCATCTGGCGTTCACCGGACCGCCCGGCACCGGCAAGACCACCATCGCCCGCGTCGTCGCGCAGGTCTACTGCGGCCTCGGATTGCTGAAGACCCCGGCGGTCGTCGAGGCCAAGCGCAGTGATTTCGTCGGCGAACACCTCGGGAGTACGGCGATCAAGACGTCGGCGCTCATCGACTCGGCGATGGACGGGGTGCTGTTCATCGACGAGGCCTACAGCCTGATTCAGACCGGGTTGTCCGGCGGCGACGCATTCGGCCGTGAGGCCGTCGACACGCTGCTTGCCCGGATGGAGAACGACCGCGACCGGCTGGTGGTGATCATCGCCGGGTATGACGCGGAAATCGACCGGTTTCTGGCATCCAACGAGGGCATGGCGTCGCGGTTCACCAAGCGGATCCGGTTCGCGTCCTACAGTCCGGCCGAACTCGGGGACATCGGCCGGCTGATCGCCAAGACCAGGGATTCCGAGCTCACCGAGGCGGCTTACGACGAGCTGGTCGCCGCGTGCGAGGTCCTCTACAGCAACCAGTCCGTCGACGACACCGGTGCGCTGCGCCGCGAAATCGACCTCGTCGGCAATGGGCGCTTTGTCCGCAACGTCATCGAATCGGCCGAAGAGGAGCGGGAGTATCGCTTGAGCGAGCGCCTGGACGTCGACGTGGAGGATCTCGACGAAACCGAACTGATGCGCATCGAGCTTGGCGACATGCGCGCTGCGTTGGAAAACGTGCTCGGTATGACCACCGGCCAACTGATTTCGAGAAACCGATAGTGAGCGGATCAGACGCGCCCAAGCCAGGGTTCAAGCGCAGCAGTGACGCGGACACCAACCCGATCCCCGTCCGTGAGATTCGGGCCAAGCTGGCCGAGGAGGCGGGGGAGTCCGTCGTCGAAGACGTGCCGGCTGCCCCGGTCCCATCCGCGGCGAACACCCGGGAGGTGGACGCGCCGCCGGCGCCCGAACCCGAGCCTGAGCCGGCGCCCCAATCCGAGCCTGAACCCGAACCGGTGTGTCCCGCCCCCACTACCGAGGGCACCCGAGTGATGGACCTGCCGCCGCTGCCGCGGCGTCCGGTGACCGAGCCGCCGGCCCGCCCGGCTCCGGTTTTCAGCAAGCCGCCGGTGTTCAGCGAGCCACCACCGCCGGAACGACGGGAAGCGACTGCGGTCATTGAGATTCCGGAGCAGCCGCCGATACGACCCGCGCCGCTTCCCGGCCGGCCCGCGCCGGAACCTCCGCCGGCACCGCCGCCTCCCGCACCGCCGCCGGCTGCCGTCGCACCGCCGGATCCGAGGCTCAATCCGCCCGCACCGCCGCCGGTGGCGACGCCGTTCACCCGGGCCGCGCCCAGCGCTGCGCCGCAGCATCCCCAGGACCCGCGGATGCCCTCGCATACCGACCTGGGGCTGGTGCGTCGCGTCCGGCCGCTTCCGCAGAGCGGCTGGCGCAAGGTGGTGCATCGCGTCACCGGGCTCAATCCCAAGGAGTCCGAACAGGAGAACACCCGGCAGAAGCTGGTCGCGCGGGTGAGCCAACCGGTGCGCGGTGACTACAGCATCGCCGTTCTGTCGATGAAGGGCGGCGTCGGCAAGACCACGACGGCGGTCGGGCTTGGGTCCACCTTCGCGGCAATCCGGGGTGACCGCGTCATCGCAGTCGACGCCAACCCCGACTTCGGCACACTGGCCCAGCGTGGTCCCGACCAGAGCCGGTCGACGGTGCGGGATTTGTTGTTGGACGACAACATCTTTCGGTATTCCGATATCCGGCGGCACACCTCGCAGAGCACGAGCCGGCTGGAAATCCTCGCCTCCGAACGTGATCCGGCGACATCCGAGGCGTTCTCCGACGCCGATTACCGGGTGGTGATCCGGCTGCTGCAGCGGTTCTACAACCTGATCCTCACCGATTGCGGGACCGGGCTGGTGCACTCGGCGATGTCGGCGGTGCTGGACGAGGCCGACGCGATCGTGTTGGTCGCCTCACCCGCGATCGACGCGGCGCGCAGCGCGTTCGCCACGCTGGACTGGCTGGAACACCACGGTCGTGGACATCTGGTGCCCAACGCGACGGTGGTGATCAGCGCGTCGCGGCCCGGGAAGTCGTCGGTGGAGTTGGACAAGCTGGCCGCGCAGTTCCTCACCCGGATTCGCGCGGTCCACGTGATCCCGTTCGACGACCACCTGGCCCAGGGCTCAGAGATTGTCCTGGATCTGATGGCCAGTCGCACCCGTCAGGCGTTCCTGGAATTGGCGGCGTCCATCGCCGACGGGTTCGCGCACACCAAGCGGACGGATCGGACCTCGCGCGGCTGAATCGCTTGCTCCGGCTACCCGCCCCGCGCGGCCACCATCGCGGACCGGTTCACCTTGGTGGCCGCAGTGCGGGGGATGCTGTCGACGAATTCCACCGTTTTGGGGACTTTGTACGGCGCGAGGCGGCCCTTGGCGTACTCGATCACCTGCTGCTCGGTCATCGGACCCGCCGCGTGCACGACGGCGTGCACCCGCCGCCCCCACCGCGGGTCGGCCAGGCCGATGACGACGACGTCGACGATGCCCGGGTGCCCGGACAGCGCCGATTCCACTTCTGCGGGAAAGACATTGGCGCCGCCGCTGATGATCATGTCGGCGCGCCGGTCGGTGATGTGCAGGTAGCCGTCCTCGTCCAGATGGCCGATGTCACCCGCCGAACGGAATCCGTCCTGGGTCGACGGCAGCGGCGGCGCCCCGCCCAGGTACCGGTAGCCGGCGCTCATCGGCGCCCGCAGATACACGTCGCCCTGCTCGCCGGGTGCCAGAGGCCGCTTGTCGTCGTCCAGAATCTTGATCTCGGTGTCCCGGAAGCCGCGGCCGACGCTGCCCGGATGGCTCAGCCACTCGTCGCCGCGCAATGCTGTGAGCCCCAGGTTCTCGGTCATGCCGTAGGCCATCACGATCTGTTCCGGGCTGAGCAACTCGAACCAGGTGTGCAGCAGCGACGGCGGCATCACGGCCGCGCCCTGCAGGATGAACACGATGCTGGACAGGTCGCGGCGCCTGATGTCCGGCAGCGCGGCGACCCGGGACAACATCGTCGGCGTGGCCGTGAAGTTGGTGATGCGGAAGCGCTCGATGGTGTCGACGAACGTTGGGGCGTGGAACTTTTCGAGGATCACCAGGTGGTCGCCGCCGAGCAGCATCAGCAGCGGAGCGAAGCCGTTGGTGTGATACATCGGCGCGGGCACCATGATCCGCTGCGGCTTGGGCACCGGCGTCCAGTTCTCCAGGAACGGCTCCCCCTGCTGGGGTATCCACAGCGACGGCGCCAGGTTGAGGATTACCTTCGGCACACCGGTGGACCCGCTGGAACAGATGCCGTTGGCGGTGGGTGACACGGCGGTCGGCAGCGGACTCGCGGGGGCGCCGGCCGCGTACGCGTCCAGCTCCCAACGGCTGACGTCGTCGACCACCACGGCGGGGTTGATCACGGTGCGCACCCGGTCGCGTTCCCACTCGGGCAGGTCCCAGTGCATCGGGACCGGAACGGCGCCAATCTTCCAGCAGCCCAATGTCGTCAGCACCAGGTGCATCGAGTTCGGGATGGCGATGGCCACTAGCGAACCCGTCCCGGCGCCGCGCGCCTCCAGCGCCCGGCCCCACTGATTGGCCTGGGCCTCGAGTTCGCCGAAGGTGACTGCCTGCACGCTGCCGTCCAACGAGACGATCGTTACCGCGGTGTCGTCACGTTGTTGTTCGGCCAGCTCGGTCAGCTTGGTCGCGAACGGGACGCCATCCTCGAACGGGTTAGGGGGCACCGCTTCGGTGACTGGTTGATTCATGCCGGAATACGCCCACTGAACAGGGTCTCGAAGGAACCGTCGGCCACGTCCGGAATCAGTCGCAAGGCCAGCGCCTCAGCACTCAACGGCAACCGGATCAACGGTTGGGTGTGCCGGTCGAGCACGCTGATGTCGGACTCGTCGCAGAAGCCGAGCGCGCCCAGCAGTTGATGCGCGGTCCGCAATACCTGACGCGCCGTGTCAGCCGCCTTCAGTCGCAGCACCAGCGCGTCAGCCGAAAGAATCCGCGCCGGTACGGATTTCGGCCGGGATAGGGTGTACTTGGCAAGCTCGTGCAGTCCGCGCACCAAGACCGCGGCATCCGCGATGGCGAAACGGACGGCCTGGAAATCGGCGAGGGGCTTGCCGAACTGCACCCGCGCCTGCACATGACCGGTGGCGATGTCCAGCGCCTGCTGCACCGCACCCAGAATCCGCCATGATCCCAGCACGAGATGAAGGTTAACGTCGGTAGCCGACACCGTGCCCTCGGGTGCCGACAACGTGGCCGGCACCAGAAACGGCCCCAACTTGGCGGCCGTCCGCGCCGCCGGGCGCGCCTGATAACGCGTGCCGTCGATATCGGCGGCGAGCCAGCGACCCGGCAGGTCTCCATGGTCGATGCGCGGCGCTTGCGGATTGACCAGACTCAGCCGGGCCCCGTCGACGGTCAGCAGTTCCTCGACGAGCGGATACGGCAGGGCCGTCGCCCCGGCAGCCTGGCAGAGCACCGCGGCGGCCAACAGATCGTCGGATCCCGACCGGATGTCGAGGTCGAAGGCGCCCAGTTCGCCCAGTGCGTCGCCTGCCGCGCAGCGGACGCTGTCGTCGGTCTCGGCGCGCAGTGCCGCCGGTGGGCCGCCCAACCGGGCCAGTCGCTTGACAGCGACGGCAGCGAAGTCGGTAACGTCCTGTGGCAGTTCGGTATTCAACGATGTTCTCCCAACACGTCACGCGCCACCATCATCCGCTGCACTTCGATGGTGCCCGAGGCCACGGTCGCCGCTTGCGCATAGCGCCAATGATCGTCGACCGCCCCGTACAGCGCCGCGGAGCTGCCGCTGTCCAGTGCCGTCGGGCCCAGTACGTCGAAGAGCAACTCGGCGACCAGCTGATCGCAGGTGGTGGTGGCGATGCGCGCCGCACTTGCAGCGGCACCGGCCGCCGGATCGTCCTGCAGGGACACAGCACGGTAGGCCATCAACCGGGCTACCCGCAGATCGACAAGTGCCCGAACCCAGCGCACCCGAATCGACTCGGGCAGCCGGTCCCAGTCGGCGCCGAGTTCGTCCTGCATGCGGTGCAGCAGCGACTCGCAGCGGGCGTAGCGGGCGATGCCGACCCGCTCGAATGCCAGTGCCTCCCGCATCACCCGCCAGCCGTCACCGGGCTCACCGAGCACGTCACCGGAGTAGGCCGGCAGGTCGTCGAGGAACACTTCGTTGAGGTGGTGCGGCCCCAGCATCGAGGGAATGCCCCGGACGGTGAAGCCGGGCCGGTCCATCGGAATCAGAAACAGGCTCAGCCGCTTGGATTTCGGCGCATCGGGGTGGGTGCAAGCGGCCAGCACACACCAGGACGCCATGCGGGCGTAGGACGTCCAGACCTTCTGGCCGGTGATCCGCCAGCCGTCACCGTCGGGAACCGCCCGGGTCCGCAGGGACGCGAGATCGGTCCCGGCTTCGGGTTCGGAGAAGCCCTGGCACCAGATCACCTCTCCGGACGCGATGCCGGACAGATGTTTGGCCTTCTGCTCGTCGGTCCCGTAGCGCATGATCGCCGGGCCGACCCAGTTGATGCCCATGTACTGCGGACCGCGCGGCTCGTAGTTGGCCCACATCTCCTCACGCAGCACGGTCTGTTGCCAGATCGAACCGCCGCCCCCGCCATGTTCTTTCGGCCACGCGAGGGCCAGCAGACCCTCGGAGGCCAGCAGCTTGCAGAACGATTCGGTGGTCGCCAGATCGTCGGGATCGTCGGTGCAGGCGCCCAGGAAGTCGATAGGGATGTGCTCGGCGATCAGCTGCCGCAACCGGTTTCGCAGTTCACCGGCGTCGGCACCGAGGTCGTAGTCCATCGTGGTCATCCCTTCGGCAGCCCGAGCAGCCGCTCGGCGATGATGTTGCGCTGAACTTCGGAGGTCCCGCCGTAGATGGTCGCGGCCAGGGCGTCTTGCCGTTCGAACAGCAGGTCGCGGTCACGGTTCGAAGCCGGGCCGGCGGCGGCCGCGCTGAGTTCCCAAACACGCTGCAAAGTAACGGATCCGAGCAGCTTCATGATGTCGGCTTCCGGACTGGGCCGGCCGGCGAGCTCGTTGCCCAGGGCACGGTATCCGGTGGCGCGCAGCGCTTGGGCGTCGGCGAGCAGCGCGCCGAGTTCGGGGTAAATATCCTCAGATGCGTTGTCTCGGGCCGAGTGCAGCCCACGCTGGATCTCGACCCAGTTCATGATCCAGATCATCTGGCGCTCATGATGTAACGACGACATCGCGACGTTCCAGCCGCCGTGCAGCGGGCCCAGCAGGTTCTCGGCCGGCACCTCGACGTCGTCGAGGAAGACCTCGCAGAACGTCTCATCGGAAATAGACGCCATGCGGATGGGCTCGATTCGCACCCTCGGTG
This sequence comes from Mycobacterium gordonae, assembly GCF_002101675.1. Classification (GTDB taxonomy): domain Bacteria; phylum Actinomycetota; class Actinomycetes; order Mycobacteriales; family Mycobacteriaceae; genus Mycobacterium; species Mycobacterium gordonae. The sequence continues at coordinate 53,978 of NZ_LQOY01000251.1, forward strand.
ACTGCAGGTCCAGGATCAGGCACGAGATGCCGCGGTGCTTGGGCGCGTCGGGATCGGTGCGGGCGTATAAGGTGCACCAGCGTGACACATGCGCGTGGGTGGTCCAGATCTTGTGGCCGTTGACCCGGAACACCTCACCGTCGCGCACGGCGCGGGTGCGCAACCCGGCGAAGTCCGAACCGGCCTCGGGCTCGGACATGCCCAGCGCCCACCATTCGTCGCCGCGCAGCAGCGGCACGAGTAACCGGTCGATTTGCTCGGGTGTCCCGAACTGGCGGATGCCGGGCGCCGCGACGCCAGGTCCCTGGACGTTGGGCAGCTTGGGTGCCGACCGCACCGCGGCCTCGATGCGAATCTCCATCGCCTCGCGCAGGCCCAGGGACCGCCCGCCGTGTTCGCGGGGCCAGGTGGGCTGCAGCCAGCCGGCCTCGAAGGCGGCGCGCTGATAGTCGCGGCGCAACGGGATGTCCCAGCGGTACTCCCGATAGCGGTCGTAGTAGTCAGGTGGCAGGAAGTCGCTCAACCAGGCACCGAATTCCTCAGTGACGGTGGTCATTTCGCGCCTTCTGCGAACCGCCGGCCCACCTCGTAATACAGCGCGCGGCTATCGCCCAGCAGAGCTGCCCCCTGCCAGGCGTGCCGGACATAGAGGTGCGCGTCGTGCTCCCAGGTCTGCCCCAGGGCGCCGTGTACCTGCACCATGGTGCGCGCGCAGGCACTCGCGGCATCCGCGGCGGCCGCTTTGGCCAAGGCGGCCGGGGCCCAAGGATCAGGCTTGTCGAGCTGCGTGGCGGCTGCATAGGTCAGACTGCGCGCGCGTTCGACGCTGACGTAGTTGTCCGCCAGTGCATGTTTGACGCCCTGGAAAGCGCCGATCGGGCTGCCGAACTGACGGCGCGTCTTGGCGTGCTCGACGGAGCGTTGGAGTGCCGCTGAGGCCACACCGACCAAATCCGCGGCGATTGACACCAAAGGTGCCGCCAGGGCGGATTCGACGGACGGCACAGGCGCCACGGCCAGGGGAGCGGTGTCGAGCTCGACGTCGGCGACGGGCTGGGCGGGGTCGGTGGATTCGCCGGTCACGACGGTGACGCCGTCGCCGGCGCGGACGACCGCGGCCAGCACACCGCGATCGTCCGTGTTCGCCAGCGTGACGATGAGTTCGGCCCGGGCGGCGTTGGGAACCGCGACCGCCCGTCCATGCAGCCGCCCGTCACGCAGTGTCACGGGCGTACCCGGCAACCGGGTGCCGGGGCAGTGGACCGCCAGGGTTGCGACGACCCCAGAGGCGATCTCGGCGAGCACCTCGTCGATGTCCGGGCCGGCACCGCGCAACGCGCCGGCGGCCATGCCGACGCTGCTCAGCAACGGCACCGGCGCGATGGCGGCGCCGCATTCCTCCAGCACGACCGCCAGTTCGAGCGGACCGAATTCCCCGGTGGCGTCGCACCGGGCCAGCTCGGTCCAGCCGAGGTCGACGAGTGTCTTCCACAGGGTGCGCCAGCGTTCCGGGTCGTCGCCCGCCTGGCGAGCGGCGTCGGGTGGACACTCGGCGCGCAGGACGGCGCGCACGGTGTCACGCAGCGCCAGCTGCTCCGAAGTCAGACCAACATCCATAAGACCCCTAACATAATAAAAATAGTAAACTAGCGAGCGGCACGCAATCGCGGCCGCGGGGAAAAGGTGGCGTCGGATGGTCGAGTGGTATCTGTTTCTGCCGCAGGTGCGGCTCTCGGTCGCTGACATTGTGGAGCGCGCTCAGTGCGCCGAGGCGGCCGGATTCGACGGCATTGCCTTCATCGACCACCTCGAGGCGCCCGGTCAGCCAGATGAAAACATCTGGGAGGCAATGGGCATTGCCACTTGGGTCGCCGCCAGGACGCAGCGGCTGCGCGTCGGCCATCTGGTGCTGTGCGATGCGTTCCGGCATCCGGCCGTGCTGGCTAAGCAGGCCGTCACACTGTCCGCGGCGTCCGACGGTCGTTTCGAGCTGGGCCTGGGATCCGGTTCCTGGCCGGCGGAGTTCGCCAAATTCAAAGTAGGTCAGCAGGATCCGGTGGCCCGGGTCGAACAGCTGGGTCGTCATCTCGAGTTGATCAGCCAGTATTGGGCAAGCGGCCAGAATCCGGGTCCGGCGCACCCGATACCGCTGATTCTCGGTGGCAGCGGTCCGCAGATGATGAAACTCGTTGCCGAGCATGCGGATTGGTGGAATCTGCAGGTCAATCGCCTGGACCGGCTGCCCCGACTGGCCGAGTCCGCAGGGTCGGCGCGCATCTCCGTTCAGCAGATGGTCGGCTTCGTCCGGGCGGGCAGCGATCCCGCTGTCGTGCGAGACGTCAGCGTCCGACGGTTCGGCCACCTGGGGGCGGGGCTGGTCTGCGGTGGCGCCGACGAGTTGATCGCTCACTTCGCGGGCCTGGCCGCCCAGCGCGTCGAACGCTTTTACGTGTGGTTTGCCGACTTTGCGGCGCCGCAGACCCTCGGAGAATTCGGTGAGTCGGTGATCAGGAAGTTTCCGAGCGGTGCCGCAGCACTTCGGTAGGAACGACGGGCGGGCGGGCGTAGGGTCCCCGCTGCACCGCGCTGAGCCGGATTTCCGGCAGGTCGACCGACGGAGCGACCGTGTCCAGCCACGCCACGGCGTTGGCGATGTCCGACACTTGGATCGCGTACATCTCGAACGGAACATCCTGCAGCATTTCGGTTTCCACCGGCCCGGGTGTCACCAGGTGCACGGCGATGCCGTCGCGGTCGACTTCCAGGGCCAGGGCGCGGGCAAAGGCGTTCATGCCGGCCTTGGACGCCGAGTACGCGGTGCGTCCCATCATCGGTTCGTGTGACGCCGATGAAGAGATGAAGATCAGACGAGAGCCCGGTCGCATCCTGGGCAGCACCGCCGAGGTCACCACGAAACAGGAATCCAGGTTGGCCGAGATGATGGTGCGCCACTGTTCGAATGTCTGCCTACGCGCGTACGTTCCGCCGAGCGCCCCGGCGGCGTGCACGACCAGGTCGATGTGCCCGAGTGGGCTTATCGCGGCGGCAAATTCGTCGGGGTCGGATGCGTCGGCAACGATGGCGCGGGCACCGATTTCTTCGGCCGCCGCGCGCAGCGGGCCGGCACGGCGCGCCACCACCACGACGTCGTAGCCGAGCTGACTCAGCTTGTCAGCACACGCTTTTCCGATGCCACCGCTGCCGCCGGTGACCAACGCTGTTCTCGGAGTTGTCAAGGGCGCCGTACGTCTCGCGGCCGCGACAACGCTTGCGGGGACAGCGCGTAGATTCGTTGTTCCGGCCGGCCGGAGAGCACGTAGGTCTGGGTGTCGGCGAGGTGACGGCCGGCGATGCGCCGGGCCCGGTCGACGTCACCCTCGGCGATGGTCTCGGTGAGCTTGACGTGGGTGTTCAGTGCCGCGCGGCGCTTGGCCAGCGAGGGATAGGTGCCACGCGCGGAGCTTTCGTCGGCCCATTGCTGCTCGTGGCTGCTCCATAAGGTTTCCAGGCTGCCGACGACGGCGATGATGGTGTGGTTGCCGCACCCGCGGACGATCAGATTGTGGAATTCGCGACCGATCTCGGTGAACAACCGCCCGTCTTCCAGGTTGTCGGCCATGGCGTCGTTGACCCGCTTCAATTCCGGCACCAGGGTGTCGGCGCGGTCGGGCCGCTGGGCGGCCAGCGCCGCGCAGGCCGGCTCCAGCTCCTGCAACGCCGCGCCCAGGTCGCTGACGGCGACCGACTCGCTCTGCAACAGCAGGCCCAGCATGTAGGCGGCGCTGGTCTTGGCCGGTGCGTGGACGACCGCACCGCCGCGGTTTCCGCGCCGTACCGAAACCAGCCCCTCGGTCTCCAGGATCCGCAAGGCTTCGCGCAACGACACCAGGCTGACCTTGAATTGCTCGACGAGCACCTCTTGCCGCGGCAGCAAATCACCATCAGCAAGCTCGCCGTCGATGATCTGGCGGCGCAGCTCGTCGGCTACGATTTCGGCAATTCTGGGCGCCGAAAGCCGGCGACGGGCGTCGGGTCCAATACCCAAGGCGGTCATCCGGTTCCTCGCAACCTGGAGCAGGAGAGAGCGCACGGCGGCTGTGCCGCGAACTCGGCTGGCTTAGCTATTTTAGCAGTAATGGTATAAATAGCCGCGTGAGTCAGCAGGCCGATCGCCGGCCGACGCCCCTGGACGAACTTCGGGTCGTCGAGATCAGCGACCGCTTGGCCGGCAGCTATTGCGGGAAGCTGCTGGTGGACGCCGGCGCGCAGGTCCGTAAAGTCGAGCCGCCGCAAGGGGATTCGCTGCGGAGATATTCAGCGACGTGCTCGCCGGTGCGACCTGGTCAGGCTTCGCCGCTGTTCTGCTATCTCAACGCCGGCAAGAGCAGCCTTCGCGTGTCGCCGGAATCACAGCGATTGCAAGCCGAACTGGGCGGAGCCGATGTGGTGGTTCTGGCGGTGGGGCCGGCGCGGTCGGCGGAGCTGGGCATCGACCCGCGGCGGGTGCTGGCTGAGGCGCCACGGACGGTGGTCGTAACGATCTCCGACTTCGGCTGGACCGGACCGTTCGCCGACCGTGCCGCCACCGAGTTCACCCTGCAGGCGTGGTCGGGGTGCACGGGTTTTCGCGGTGACCCGGCGGGGCCGCCGATCTCGATCGGCGGTGATCTCGGTGAGTACATGGGTGGGGTGTACGCGGCGTTCGGCGCACTGGCCGTGCGTCGCCGCGTGCAGCGCGGCGGCCCCGGCGAACATCTGGACTTGTCCATGCTCGAGGCCATCACCGCGATGCAGAGCAGCGAATGGCTGCATTCCCAACTGCTGCGCGTGCCGCCGATTCGCCGGACGCTGGAAGTACCGTCAATCGTGCAGGCCAAGGACGGCTACGTCGGCATCACGATGGTCACCGGACAGCAGTGGCTGGATTTCGCGGCGATGGTCGAATGCCCGCAGTTCGAAGACATTCCGCAGCTGCGCTTTCAGATTGGCCGCTGGGAGTACCGCGACTTCATCTACGAATCGATCGGTCCCTGGTTCGCCGAGCGGACGGTCGCCGAGATCGTCGAGCTGGGCCAGCTCTTCCGGCTGCCGATCGCGGCTTTAGGCAATGGCGCCACCATCCGCGATATGGAGTACATGACCGAGCGTGGGGTGTTTGTCGAGAATCCCGCGGGATTTCATCAGCCGCGTCCGCCCTGGTTGATGTGGGAGTGCGGGCCCGCGCCGGTGCGTGATACGCCTGAGCTCGGGTCGGCCGATGACGAATCACCCTGGCAGCCGCGCGAATCCGGGACTGCCGTGCCGGATGCCGGGTTGCCGCTGAAAGGCGTGCGCATCGTCGACCTGACCGCTTTCTGGGCCGGTCCGGCCGCCACCCACCTGCTCGCCGCATTCGGCGCCGACGTGGTGAAGGTCGAGTCGATCCAGCGCCCGGACGGCATCCGCTATTCGGGCGGCATGCGCACCGACGTAGAAGACTGGTGGGAGTACGGCTGGGTTTTCCACGCGATGAACACCAACAAGCGCTCGGTCACACTCGATTTGGGCAGCGAAGAGGGCCGCGGTCTGTTCCGCACGCTGGTTGCCGGCGCCGATGTGGTGATCGAGAACTTCTCCCCACGCGTGATGGACCATTTCGGGCTGACCGCGGATGTGCTGCTGAAGATCAACCCGCAGTTGGTGGTCACCCGGATGCCGGCCTTCGGCCTGGCCGGGCCATGGCGCGAGCGGGTGGGATTCGCTCCCACGATGGAGCAGATCGGCGGACTCACCTGGGTCACCGGGTTACCCGAAACACCTCCGGTGACCCCGCGCGGCGCCTGTGATCCGCTGGCCGGCGTGCATGCCGCGTTCGCCGTGTTGGCCGCGCTGAATTTCGCAGAGCGCACCGGCAGCGGCCAGCAAGTGGAGCTGCCCATGCTGGAGACGGTGCTCAACACCACGGCGATACAGCCGATCGAGGCCGAGGTGTTCGGTAAGACCTTGAGCAGGAGGGGAAATCGCGGTCAGGGCGGGGCGCTGCAGAACATTTACCGGTGCGCCGGAGACGACGACTGGATAGCGGTCAGTGTCTGCGATGACGGCCAGTGGGCTGCGCTGGCCCGGGTAGTCGGCGACTTCGGCGATGACGAGTTGGCCACCGAGGGTGGCCGTCGGGAGCGGGCTGACGAGATCGACCGGGTGCTGCAGGACTGGTTCGCCGGGCAGTCGCGCGATGCGACGGTGGAATTGCTGGCGGCCGCCGGTGTTCCAGCCGCGCCCGTCGGCTCGCCGTCGTTGGTCACCGAGAATCCGCAGCTGCGTGCACGCGGCTTTTTCGAGTCACTGCAGCACCCGCGGACCGGTCCCGGCCTGTATCCCACGCCGCCGTTCGGCTTGCTTGCCGGTCAGCGGCAATGGCTGTTGCGCCCGCCACCGACGCTCGGCGAGCACAATGAAGACGTACTGCGCGATCAGTGCGGGCTGACCGAGGCCGAACTTGAGCATCTTGCCGCCGGCAAGGTGATCGGGACCCGGCCAGTCGGGCTCTGAGGAGGAAGGGGCATCTTCTGATGCGGGTGATCGTCGACCCAGACATGTGCGAGGCCAACGGGTTCTGTGAATCCATCGCCGCGGACATCTTCGAGTTGGGTGATGAGGACGTGGTGCAGATCGCCGATGGTCCGGTGCCGCCGGATCGCGAGATCGACGTGCGCGCCGCGGTCGAACAGTGTCCGAGGGCCGCGCTGCGCATCGTGGAATAACGGCGGTTCAGCCTAGGGTTCATCGGCCTCGGGTGTGAGTGGTCTTTCGGGGTGGTGCATGCAGTTGGTGCGGGGTCGTCCGTGGTCGAGTTGGGCGGGTGGGTGCCATTCGGTGTGGCCGTGGGCGTTTCTGCGGGTGATGTATTTGCGCAGTTCGACCATTCTGTT
>NZ_LQOY01000252.1 GCF_002101675.1 Mycobacterium gordonae
ACCCCCGCCCAACGCTTAGCAGCCCTGCTCGATCAAGCCGCCTAACCGCGTTGCACTAACCACTTGACATTGAGCGCGAAAATATCGCCGTCACGACACGTTCGGCGAAGCCGGCTACTCGGCCCAGCGCCTAGTCTCCGGCAGCATCGCCAAAACCACGCTCGCGACCGGCAACAACGGCAGCGCATGGACTATCCATCCCACGCGCGCACCCGCGATGAACACCCCGAGGTAGGTCAGCAGCGCCACCACCGCTCCGGCCACGATCAGGTAGCGCCCGAACGGGCGGCGCAGCAACAGCATGATCACGCCGCTGATCGTGGTGAGCGCGAAGACCAGGGCCAGGAATCCGACGGCGATGCAGAACAGCCGGTCGGTCTGCCACCAACCGGCGATCAGATCGGTGGCCACCACCGACGTAGCCCATCCGCTGACGATGCTCACGGCGCTGGCCGCCACCGCCGTCCGCGCACTCGGCTCCTGCCGCAACACCGCGGGCAGCGGCGGAAGCCCTGCCGGACGCGGGATCTGGGTGGTCGGCTGCGCGGTTATCGGTGGCAGCGGACTGGTCGGCGCACGCCGAATGATCTTGGTGCGTGGTTCGTTTGGCGGTTCGGCGGGCTCGGGTGGGTTCTCGCTGGGGGAGGGATCGTTCGGCCCGGTCACCGGTCAGCCGGCGTAGTTGCCGACGGACAAACCCCGCTTGGCCAGCCACGGCACAGGGTCGATCCGCTCACTGCCACCCAGCAGCACCTCGAAGTGCAGGTGCGGGCCGGTGGAGTTGCCGCGGTTGCCCATGGTTGCGATCTGGTCGCCCGCCATCACACGTTCACCGACGCTCACCAGCGTGGTGTTGACGTGGCCGTACAGCGTCACGGTGCCGTCGGCATGCAGCAGCTTGACCCAGGCGCCGTAGCCGGCGGTCGGTCCGGCGTCGATGACGACGCCGTCGGACACCGCATAGATCGGGGTGCCGATCGCATTGGCCAGGTCGATACCGGCGTGCAGCACGCCCCAGCGGTAGCCGAAGTTGGAGGTGAAGATGCCCTTGGTCGGCATGACATACAGCGGCTGCTGCAGGCGCGCTTCGCGCTGAGCCCGCTCCTGTGCGAAGGCCACGCCGCGGGCGAGTTCTTCGTTGTGCAGCGCCGCATTGGCCGGTTGGGCGGCGATCACCTGCACCCCACGCGGCGCGCTGGTGCCGGCGTTCCCGGAGCCGCCGGTGAGCGTCGAGGCGTTGGCGGTCAGCACCGTCTCGATCTTGGTGTTGTGGTCGGACTGGCTGAGCGCGGTGTGGGTGGCCGCTGCGGCGGCCCCGGCTGCCATCGCCCCGATCAACAGACGTCCCTTGGCGGCGCTGGTCGGCTGCTTGCGGTGGCTGCCGCCGCGGCGCGGGACGGGGGTGACGTTGATGGCGTGGGTGATCGGGTGCGGGGCCTCGGCGGCAACGCGAGGCAGGACCTCGGTGGCGGGGGCGGCCAGCCACATCGGCGTCAGATCGTCGGTGTCGTCGAGGTCGTCAAGTTCGGGGGCCTGCAGCAGCAGGTCGTCGAACGCGAACTCGGACTCGCCGAAATCCAACTCGTCGAGGTCGGCCAGCTCCATGTCGTCGAGTTCATCAGACCCGTCTAACGGAATGATCTCGGTGACTTCGTTGCGGTGGTGATGGGGCCAGCGTTCCCGGGATGCGCGCGCCGATACTGCGGCGGCAGTGCGAGCGAAAAGGTGCTGGGACAAGCTGAAATGTCCTCGGATCGTGACCATAACGTTATCTGGACCTTGAGAAGGTATCCGCAAACGTGGGGGGCTGGCAACCTCAGTATGAAAACCGGTCATTTTTGTGAATTGGATCACGTTTCGTCTCTGTGGCCATGGCGTGACGTATGCCACAGCGGTGGGATGCGGCGGCAGGGCTGATTTCCGGGGTCGATACAGTTCCTCCGTGCGAGTTGCCGAGTACCGGCACCGCCACCCTAGTTGGCCTAGCAAGTAAGCCGAGCAAAGGCAGTGACGCCCCATGGATCTGTTCGAGTACCAAGCTAAGGAACTGTTCGCCAAGCATGGCGTACCCGGCACGCAAGGCCGGGTTACCGACACCGCCGAAGGCGCGAAGGCCATCGCGGAGGAGATCGGTGCGCCCGTGATGGTCAAGGCCCAGGTCAAGACCGGTGGCCGAGGCAAGGCGGGTGGCGTGAAGTACGCCGCCAACGCCGAGGAAGCCTACGAGCACGCCAAGAACATCCTGGGCCTGGACATCAAGGGCCACATCGTGAAGAAGCTGCTGGTCGCCGAGGCCAGTGACATCGCCGAGGAGTACTACCTCTCGTTCCTGCTCGATCGCGCCAACCGCACCTACCTGGCGATGTGCTCGGTCGAGGGCGGCATGGAGATCGAGGAGGTTGCGGCCACCAAGCCCGATCGGCTGGCCAAGGTGCCGGTGAACGCCGTCAAGGGCGTCGACCTCGCCTTCGCGCGGTCCATCGCGGAGCAGGGCCACCTGCCCGCCGAAGTGCTCGACGCAGCCGCGGTGACGATCGAGAAGCTCTGGGGGGTATTTGTCGGCGAGGACGCCACCTTGGTGGAGGTCAACCCGCTGGTGCGCACGCCGGACGACAAGATCCTGGCCCTGGACGGCAAGGTCACCCTGGACGCGAACGCCGACTTCCGCCAGCCCGGGCACGCCGAGTTCGAGGACCGCGCGTCCACCGACCCGCTGGAGCTCAAGGCCAAGGAACACGACCTGAACTACGTGAAGCTCAGCGGCGAGGTCGGGATCATCGGCAACGGGGCGGGCCTGGTGATGTCGACGCTGGACGTGGTCGCCTACGCCGGTGAGAAGCACGGCGGTGTGAAGCCGGCCAACTTCCTGGACATCGGTGGTGGCGCGTCGGCCGAGATCATGGCGGCCGGCCTGGACGTCATCCTGGGCGACCCGGAAGTCAAGAGCGTGTTCGTCAACGTTTTCGGCGGCATCACGTCGTGCGACGCGGTGGCGGCCGGGATCGTCAAGGCGCTGGAAATCCTGGGCGACGAGGCCAACAAGCCGCTGGTGGTCCGCCTGGACGGCAACAACGTCGAAGAGGGTCGGCGGATCCTGGCCGATGCCAACCACCCGCTGGTGATCCAGGCCGACACGATGGATGCCGGTGCCGACAAAGCCGCCGAGCTGGCGAGCGCCTGAGAGGACGACTGACATGGCTATCTTCCTGAACAGGGACAACAAGGTCGTCGTCCAGGGCATCACCGGCGCGGAGGCCACCAAGCACACCGCGCGGATGCTGGCCGCCGGCACCCAGATCGTCGGCGGGGTCAACGCCCGCAAGGCGGGCACCACCGTCGCGCACAAGGACGTCGACGGCAACCCGATCGAGTTGCCGGTGTTCGGCAGCGTCGTGGAGGCGATCGAGAAGACCGGCGCCGATGTGTCGATCATTTTCGTGCCGCCGGTGTTCGCCAAGGACGCGATGATCGAGGCCATCGACTCCGAGATCCCGTTGCTGGTGGTCATCACCGAGGGAATTCCGGTGCAGGACAGCGCCTATGCGTGGGCCTACAACCTGGAAAAAGGGGGGGCAAAGGGTCCGCGTACCCGCATCATCGGGCCCAACTGCCCGGGCATCATCAGCCCCGGCCAGTCCCTGGTCGGCATCACCCCGGCCAACATCAGCGGTCCCGGGCCGGTCGGCCTGGTGTCCAAGTCGGGCACGCTGACCTACCAGATGATGTATGAGCTGCGCGATTTCGGGTTCACCACTTCGATCGGAATCGGCGGCGACCCGATCATCGGCACCACCCACATCGACGCCATCGAGGCGTTCGAGAAGGACCCCGACACCAAGCTCATCGTGATGATCGGCGAGATCGGTGGTGACGCCGAGGAGCGCGCGGCCGACTTCATCAAGGCCAACGTGACCAAGCCGGTGGTCGGCTACGTGGCGGGATTCACTGCGCCCGAAGGCAAGACGATGGGCCACGCGGGCGCCATCGTGTCCGGCTCGTCGGGCACGGCGGCCGCCAAGAAGGACGCACTGGAAGCCGCCGGCGTCAAGGTGGGCAAGACGCCGTCTGAGACCGCGGCGCTGGCGCGGGAGATCCTCAAGACCCTGTAGCGCGAGCAGACGCCAAAGCCCCCATTTCGTGCCGAAATGAGGGGCTCTGGCGTCTGCTCGGCGGGTCAGGGCAACCCGCCCGGGAGGCACGCCGGTCGCTGCGGTAGATAGTAAGGCTATGAATCTTGATCCGCGGACGCCCGTGGTCGTCGGCGTCGGGCAGGCCGCCGAGCGTATCGACGACCCCGGCTACCGGGCCATGTCACCCGTGGAACTGGCCGCTGCCGCAGCCCAGGCCGCCCTCGACGACTGCGGTGCTACCGCGGTGGCCGCCGAGGTCGACACGATCGCGGCGCTGCGACAGTTCGAGATCTCCGGACCGGTGCCCAACGCGCCCCTCGGCCGGTCCAACAACTACCCACGCTCGGTCGCCAAACGGATCGGCGCCGAACCGCGTCGCGCGATCCTCGAGATCGTCGGCGGGCAGGGCCCGCAGCACCTGATCACCGAACTTGCCGGCGAGATTGCGGCGGGGCGCTCCGAGGTGGCCCTGGTCTTCGGCTCGGACGCCACATCCACCCTGCGGCACTTCGCGCAGCGTGAGGACAAGCCGGACTTCAGCGAAACGGTTGACGGTGACCTGGAAGACCGCGGACCGGGCATCGAGAAATACATCTCGCGCTACACCGTGATCCACGGACTGGTAGATGCGCCCACCCAGTACGCCCTGATGGAAAACGCCCGACGAGCCGCGACGGGCCTCGGGCCGGCCGAGTACCTGCGGCGGATGGCCGAACTGTTCGCGCCGTTCAGCAAGGTCGCGGCGAGCAACCCCTACTCTGCCGCGCCGGTGGAGCGGACGGTCGACGAACTGATCACCGTCACCGAGAGCAACCGGATGATCGCCGAGCCCTATCCGCGCTTGCTGGTGGCCCGCGATCAGGTGAACCAGGGCGCGGCGGCGCTGCTCATGTCGGTCGAGGCCGCGCGTCGGCTGCGCGTTCCCGAGGACAGATGGGTTTATCTGCGCGGGCATGCCGACCTGGAGGCGCCGGCGTTCATGGAGCGGCCCGACCTCGGGCATGCCCCGTCGGCCGTCATGGCGGCCCGCGAAGCGCTCCAGGTGGCCGGCATCGGCGTCGACGATGTCGCCACCTTCGACCTCTACAGTTGCTTCCCGGTACCGGTGTTCAACATCTGCGACGGGCTGGGCATCGCCCCCGACGACCCGCGCGGGCTGACCCTGACCGGCGGGTTGCCGTTCTTCGGCGGCCCCGGCAACAACTACTCGATGCACGGCGTCGCCGAGACCGTGGTCCGGATGCGAAGTGCGCCAGGGCAATTCGGGTTGGTCGGGGCAAACGGTGGCATTCAGAGCAAGTATTCGGTCGGCATCTATTCCACCGCGCCGGCCCCCTGGGGGTCCGATCGCAGCGCTGAGTTGCAGGCGCTGGTCGACGGTGGACCCAAGGTGCGGGTCACCGAGAACCCCGACGGCGCCGCCACCATCGAGACCTACACCGTCCGGCGCGATGGCGGCCGACCGACGGGCGTCATCATCGGCCGGCTCACCACCGACGACAGCCGTTTCCTGGCCACCACCGAGGACGACGCACTATTGACCCTACTGATCGACGGCGACCCGATCGGGCAGCCGGTGCAGGTGCGCTCGTTCGATTACGGGAACCGCTGCACGGCCGGTTAGGCGAATGACGCCAGCTTGCCGGCCAGCCGCTCCACGTACGAGGCCACCTTGTCCTCGTCGGCGTCCGGCAGGCCGAACAGCACCTCGGTGACGCCGAGATCTGCCCAGCGTGCCAACTTTTCGGGATCCGGCTTGAAGTCGAGTGCCACGATCTGTGGGGCGCCATCGCGCCCCGCCGCGGCCCAGGTGTCCTGCAGCAACTTCACCGGCTCGTCGATGTCGAAGTCACGCGGCGTGGTGATCCAGCCGTCGGCGCTGCGCGCGATCCACTTGAAGTTCTTCTCGTTGCCCGCGGCGCCCACCAGCACCGGAATGTGCGTCTGCACCGGCTTGGGCCATGCCCAGCTCGGGCCGAACTTCACGAACTCGCCGTCGTACTCGGCCTCTTCCTGAGTCCACAGCGCCCGCATTGCCTCGAGGTACTCGCGCAGCATGGTGCGACGACGGCCGGCCGGCACGTTATGGTCGGCGAGCTCGTCGGTGTTCCAGCCGAACCCGACGCCGAGGCTAACTCGCCCGCCGGACAGGTGATCCAGCGTGGCGATGCTTTTCGCCAAGGTGATCGGGTCATGCTCGACCGGCAACGCGACTGCCGTCGACAGCCGCACCCGCGACGTCACAGCACACGCCGCGCCCAGGCTCACCCAGGGATCCAGGGTGCGCATATAACGGTCGTCGGGCAGCGTCTCGTCTCCGGTGGTGGGATGAGCCGCCTCGCGTTTGATCGGGATATGCGTGTGTTCGGGTACGTAGAAGGTGTGAAAACCATGTGTGTCGGCAAGTTTCGCTGCTGCCGCAGGGGAAATACCGCGATCGCTGGTGAACAGAACGAGGCTGTAGTCCATGCCCCAATTTAGAACGTGTTCTACTTTTGGCCGCAGCCGACCCCCTGCGGCGACGGGCACTAGTTGTCAGAGGTGCGCTAGCGTGGTTGATCGAATGCGTCGCAGGCCGTACCGCGTCGTGCCGAAGCAGAGGGGCCGTGACGGCACCGGAAGCAACAGGAGGACTCATGACCTACCCGCCCGGTAGTCCCGGATATCCATCCGCGCAACAGCCGGCCGGCTCGTACGGCAGCTCCGCGCCTGCCGCCCCCGCCGCCGCCGGCGAGCCCGGCGAAAGCAAGCTGGGGCTGTACCTGGCCATCGCGGTAGCGGCACTGGGCCTGTTGGCGTACTTCTTCAGCTTCGGCCCGATGTTCACCTACAACGGCGACATGGGCAGCGCATCCGGCACCGCGGCATCGGGTGACACCGGGTTGTCGATTGCCGTCGTCCTGTTGGCTGGGATGCTGGCGGGGCTCGGGCTGTTGCCCAAGGCCAAAAGCTACGTGCCCATTGTCGCCGTCCTCTCGGTGCTGGGAGTGCTGCTGATCATTGCGGCCACATTCAATAAGTCCCCCCTGTTGTCCACCGGATGGGCGCTGTGGATCGTTCTGGTGTGCATCGTCTTCCAGGCGGTGGCCGCGGTCGGCGCGCTGCTGCTGGACTCGGGCATCATCAGCGCGCCGACGCCGCGTCCCAAGTACGACCCGTTCGGTGGTGGTTACGGACAGTACGGTCAGTACGGCCAATACGGGGGTCAGCCGGGCGGGTACTACGGTCAGCCGGGTGCACAGCAGTCCGCGCAGAACCCGGGCCAATCCGGGTACGGCTCACAGTACGGTGGTGGCTACTCGTCGAACCCCAACCCCCAGTCCGGCGGCTTCGCGGCACAGCCCACGCAGCAGGTACCCCAGCAGCAACAGGGGCCGACCAACACGCCGCCCACCGGCTTCCCGAGCTTCAGCCCGCCACCGCCGGTCAGCGCAGGCAGCGGATCGCAAGGCGGTGCTGCCCCGGTCAACTACGGCAACCCCGCCGGCGGTGGCCAGCAATCGTCCTACGGCCAGGGCCAGCAGCAGTCGCCTGGTTCGGCGCCCGTCTAACCGTGCGCTCTCGCGCCTAGTCAGGCTCGTGCGCGAAGAGTGACCCACCAAGAGTGACACGGGTGTCGGCAAGAAACCGAGAAACGGGCGCCCGCCAGGCGCGCGACCTGGTCAGGGTAGCTTTCGCCCCCGCGGTGGTGGCGCTGGTCGTCATCGCGGCGGTCACACTGTTGCAGCTGCTGATCGCCAACAGCGACATGACCGGCGCCTTGGGTGCCATCGCCAGCATGTGGCTGGGCGTGCACCAGGTGCCGATCTCCATCGGCGGTCGGGAACTGGGCGTGATGCCGCTGTTGCCGGTCATGTTGATGGTGTGGGGCACCGCACGTACCACCGCGCGCGCGACCTCGCCGTACTCGTCGTGGCTGGTGATCCGGTGGGTCGTCGCGTCGGCGCTGGGCGGCCCGCTGTTGATCGCCGCCATCGCGCTTGCCGTCATCCACGACGCGTCGTCGGTGTTGACCGAACTGCAGACGCCCAGCGCGCTGCGGGCGTTCACCAGCGTGCTGGTGGTACACGCCATCGGCGCCGCGATCGGGGTTTGGTCACAGGCGGGGCGACGCGCATTGGCCGCTTCTCCGTTGCCGAACTGGCTCGGTGATTCATTGCGCGCGGCTTCGGCCGGGGTGCTGGCCCTGCTCGGACTCTCCGGTGTGGTGACGGCGGGGTCGCTGGTCGTGCACTGGTCGACCATGCAAGACCTGTACGGCATCACCGATTCGATCTGGGGCCAGTTCAATCTGACCGCGCTGTCGGTGCTGTACGCGCCGAACGTCATGGTGGGTGCCGCTGCGGTCGCCGTCGGGTCCAGCGCCCATATCGGCTTCGCGACATTCAGCTCGTTCACGGTGTTCGGCGGCGATGTGCCTGCCCTGCCGATCCTCGCCGCGGCGCCCACGCCGCCGCTCGGGCCGGTGTGGGTTGCGCTGCTGATCATCGGTGCGGCATCCGGAGTCGCGGTCGGTCAGCAATGTGCCCGGCGTGCGCTGCCGTTGATCCCCGCGGTGGCCAAGTTGCTGGTGGCGGCCCTGGTGGCGGCGATGATGATGACGCTGCTGGGTTACGGCGGCGGCGGCAAGCTCGGCAACTTCGGCGACGTCGGCGTCGACCACAGCGCCATGTTCCTGGGCGTGTTGTTCTGGTTCACCGTGGTGGGTGGGGTCACCGTGGTGATGGCCGGAGGCGTTCGGCGACGGCCGCGACGGCGGCGGGTCAGGCCGCCCGCTGCTGTACCGGAGCCCGTCGAAGACGACGAACCGTTGGAGGGGGCTTTCGACGACGAGGACGAACCCGTGGGCGTCGAGGAACCTGCGCTGCCTGACGAGCAGGCCGACGAGCCGCGCCCGCCAGCGGAAGAAGATTAGTTCGTCTGCCCGTCTTGCGTCTGCGAAGGTGGCGTCGAGTCTGCGGTGAGGGCTGCGCCCAGGGCGGCAGAGCAGCCCTGGACGCAGTTTCGACGAAGCCCGACTCGTTCTGATGTGTCGCGCTCCTCCTCCGGCCGCAGAGCGGCCGGCATCGTCGCCCGACTAGGCTCTCCGTGTGCAGGAACCGCTCCGTGTACCCGCGAGTGCACCGGCGCGGCTCGTGGTGCTGGCATCGGGCACCGGTTCGCTGCTGAACTCCTTATTGGACGCCGCCCAAGGCGACTACCCGGCGCGGGTGGTGGCCGTCGGGGTCGATCGCGACTGCCGGGCCACCCAGATCGCCGCCGGCGCGGGAATCCCCGCCTTCGCCGTCCGCGTCGGCGAGCACCCGACCCGCGACGACTGGGACGCGGCCATCACCGAGGCCACCGCAGCCCACAGCCCGGACTTGGTCGTCTCCGCGGGGTTCATGAGAATTCTTGGACCGCAGTTCCTTTCGCGGTTCAACGGCCGCATCCTGAACACCCACCCGGCGCTGCTGCCTGCCTTCCCGGGCGCGCACGGCGTCCGCGACGCGCTGGCCTACGGCGTGAAAGTCACCGGCTGTACGGTGCACCTGGTGGATGCCGGCGTGGACACGGGCCCAATACTGGCGCAGCAGCCCGTCGAGGTCCGCGACGGAGACAATGAAGAGACCCTCCATGAACGCATCAAGGTCGTGGAACGCCAACTCCTGGTGGATGTGGTGGCCGCGATCGCGACCCGTGGCGTGACGGTCACAGAGCGAAAGGCGACCCTGGGATGAACATCGACAAGAAGCCGATCCGTCGCGCGTTGATCAGCGTGTACGACAAGACCGGTCTGGTCGAGCTCGCCCAGGGCCTGACCGCCGCCGGCGTCGAGATCGTCTCGACCGGATCGACAGCGAAGACCATTGCGGACAAAGCGATTCCGGTGACCCGCGTCGAGGAGCTCACCGGTTTCCCGGAGGTGCTCGACGGTCGCGTCAAGACCCTGCATCCCAAGGTCCACGCCGGTCTACTGGCGGACCTGCGCAAGCCCGAACACCGCGCCTCGCTCGAGAAGCTCGGCGTCGCCGCCTTCGAACTCGTCGTGGTCAACCTCTACCCGTTCACCCAGACCGTCGAGTCCGGTGCCAGCCCGGACGAGTGCGTCGAGCAGATCGACATCGGCGGACCGTCGATGGTGCGCGCCGCCGCAAAGAACCACCCCAGCGTCGCCGTCGTCGTCGATCCCCGCGGCTACGACGGCGTGCTGGCCGCGGTGCGCCACGGCGGGTTCACCCTCGCCGAGCGGAAGAAGCTGGCCTCGTTGGCTTTTCAACACACCGCCGAATACGACATCGCCGTCGCGAGCTGGATGCAGTCCACGTTGGCGCCCGAAGAGCCGGCGCACGAGTTCCCGCACTTCTTCGCCAGGAACTGGCGCCGCCAGGCGACTCTGCGCTACGGCGAGAACCCGCACCAGCAGGCCGCGCTTTACACCGACCCCGGCGCCTGGCCGGGTCTGGCGCAGGCGGAGCAACTGCACGGAAAAGAGATGTCCTACAACAACTTCACCGATGCGGACGCGGCTTGGCGGGCGGCCTTCGACCACGAGCAGACCTGCGTGGCGATCATCAAGCACGCCAACCCGTGCGGCATCGCGATCTCCGACGTCTCGGTCGCTGACGCCCACCGCAAGGCCCACGACTGCGACCCGCTGAGCGCGTTCGGCGGTGTGATCGCGGCCAACACCGAGGTCAGCGTGGAGATGGCGGAGTACATCAGCACCATCTTCACTGAGGTGATCGTGGCGCCCGCCTACGAGCCGGGCGCCGTCGAGGTGCTGACCCGCAAGAAGAACATCCGGGTCCTGCTGGCCTCCGAGCCACTGAACGGCGGGCACGAGCTGCGCCCGATCAGCGGCGGGCTGCTGATCCAGCAGCGCGACCAACTCGACGCCCCGGGCGATGACCCGAACAACTGGACCCTGGCCACCGGCGATCCCGCCGACCCGGCCACCCTCACCGACCTGGTGTTCGCCTGGCGCGCCTGCCGCGCGGTCAAGTCCAACGCCATCGTGATCGTCGCCGGCGGCGCCACCATCGGCGTCGGCATGGGCCAGGTGAACCGGGTCGACGCCGCCCGCCTGGCCGTCGAACGGGGCGGTGACCGGGTCAACGGCGCCGTCGCGGCCTCCGACGCGTTCTTCCCGTTCCCGGACGGACTCGAGACGCTGACCGCCGCCGGCGTCAAAGCCGTCGTGCACCCGGGTGGGTCGGTGCGTGATGACGAAGTCACGGCCGCCGCCGCCAAAGCCGGTGTCACGCTGTATCTCACCGGAGCCCGGCACTTCGCCCACTGACTGTTCGGCGCGTCACGCGGGTCAGCAGCGCGTAGCTTGGAGAGGTGACTTCACCGAGCAATCTGCCCCGCACTGTGGGCGAGCTGCGTGCCTCCGGTCATCGCGAGCGGGGCGTCAAGCAGGAGATCCGCGAAAATCTGTTGACCGCTTTGGCGGACGGCGACGATATCTGGCCGGGCATCCTGGGTTTCGACGACACCGTGATTCCGCAACTCGAGCGCGCGCTGATCGCCGGCCACGACTTCGTGCTGCTGGGTGAACGCGGCCAGGGCAAGACCCGGCTACTGCGGGCGCTGACCGGTCTGCTCGACGAGTGGACGCCGGTGATCGACGGATCGGAGCTGGGCGAGCATCCCTACACGGCGATCACCCCGGAGTGGATCCGCCGCGCGGCCCAGCTGCGGGACGACCTGCCGGTGTCTTGGAAGCACCGCAGTGAGCGCTACACCGAGAAGCTGGCCACCCCTGACACCAGTGTGGCCGACCTGGTCGGTGACATCGACCCGATCAAGGTCGCTGAAGGCCGCAGCCTCGGCGACCCGGAAACCATTGCCTACGGCCTGATTCCACGCGCACACCGCGGCATCGTCGCGGTCAACGAGCTGCCCGACCTGGCCGAGCGGATCCAGGTCTCGATGCTGAACGTGATGGAGGAGCGCGACATCCAGGTCCGCGGCTACACGTTGCGGCTGCCGCTGGACGTGCTGGTGGTGGCCAGCGCCAACCCCGAGGACTACACCAACCGCGGCCGCATCATCACTCCGCTCAAGGACCGATTTGGCGCCGAGATCCGCACCCACTACCCACTCGAGCTATCGGCCGAGATCGGCGTGATCGCCCAGGAGGCACACCTGAGCGCGCAGGTGCCCGACTACCTGTTGCAGGTGATCGCGCGGTTCGCCCGGTATCTGCGCGAGTCCAATTCGGTCGACCAGCGCTCCGGGGTGTCGGCCCGCTTCGCCATAGCCGCCGCTGAGACGGTGGCCGCCTCGGCCCGGCACCGCGGCGCGATTCTCGGTGAGACCGACCCGGTGGCCCGGGTGGTCGACCTGGGCACCGTCATCGACGTGCTGCGCGGCAAGCTCGAGTTCGAGTCCGGCGAGGAAGGCCGCGAGCAGGCCGTGCTCGAGCACCTGCTGCGCCGGGCGACCGCCGACACCGCCTCCCGGGTGCTCGGCGGAGTGGACGTCGGCACTCTGGTGTCCGCGGTCGAGAGGGGATCCGCGGTGACGACGGGTGAGCGGGTGTCGGCCAAGGATGTGCTGGGCGCGGTGCCCGGGCTGCCGGTCGTGGACAAGATTGCGGCCAAACTCGGCGCGGAGTCCGAAGGCGAGCGCGCCGCGGCATTGGAACTGGCGCTGGAGGCGCTGTATCTGGCCAAGCGCGTCGACAAGGTATCCGGGGAGGGGCAGACCGTCTATGGCTAGTAGCGGGCACTCACAGCGATACTCGGCGTATACCGGCGGGCCCGACCCGCTGGCTCCGCCGGTGGATCTGCGTGAGGCGCTCGAACAGATCGGGCAGGACGTCATGGCGGGCACCTCGCCGCGCCGGGCCCTGTCCGAATTGCTGCGCCGGGGCAGCGAAAACATGCGTGGTGCCGACCGGCTGGCCGCCGAGGCCAACCGCAAAAGGCGAGACCTCTTGCGGCGCAACAACCTCGATGGGACGCTGCAGGAGATCAAGAAGCTGCTGGACGAGGCGGTGCTGGCCGAACGCAAGGAGTTGGCCCGCGCCCTGGACGACGACGCGCGGTTCTCCGAGTTGCAGTTGGAGTCGTTGCCGCCGTCGCCGGCCAAGGCAGTGCAGGAGCTTTCCGAATATCAGTGGCGCAGCCCCGAGGCGCGGCAGAAGTATGACCAGATCAAGGATCTGCTGGGCCGCGAGATGCTCGACCAACGCTTCGCGGGTATGAAGCAGGCGTTGGAAGGCGCCACCGACGAGGACCGCCAGCGGGTCAACGAGATGCTGGACGATCTGAATGACTTGCTGGACAAGCACTCCCGTGGAGAAGACACCGAGCAGGACTTCCAGGATTTCATGGACAAGCACGGCGAGTTCTTCCCGGAGAACCCGCAGAATGTCGAGGAGTTGCTGGATTCGCTGGCCAAGCGGGCCGCCGCCGCGCGGCGGTTCCGCAACAGCCTGAGCCAGCAGCAGCGCGACGAGCTGGATGCGTTGGCGCAGCAGGCCTTCGGCTCGCCGTCGTTGATGAACGCGCTGAATCGCCTGGACGCGCACCTGCAGGCCGCTCGGCCGGGCGAGGACTGGACGGGCGAGCAGCAGTTCTCCGGCGACAATCCGTTCGGCATGGGCGAGGGCACCCAGGCGCTGGCCGACATCGGCGAATTGGAGCAGCTGGCCGAGCAGCTGTCTCAGGCATATCCGGGCGCCACGATGGACGACGTCGACCTCGACGCCCTGGCCCGCCAGCTTGGCGACGACGCCGCGGTGGACGCCCGGACGCTCGCCGAACTGGAACGGGCGCTGCTCAATCAGGGTTTTCTGGACCGCGGCTCCGACGGCCAGTGGCGATTGTCCCCCAAAGCCATGCGCCGGCTCGGTGAGACGGCGTTACGTGATGTCGCACAACAACTTTCCGGACGCAAGGGGGAGCGAGACCACCGGCGGGCCGGCGCCGCCGGCGAGCTGACCGGAGCGACCCGGCCCTGGCAGTTCGGGGACACCGAGCCGTGGCACATCTCCCGCACCCTCACCAATGCCGTGTTGCGGCAGTCGGGAATGCACACGCTGGACGGCCCGTTGCGCATCACCGTCGACGACGTCGAGGTCTCCGAGACCGAGATGCGCACCCAGGCCGCGGTGGCGCTGCTGGTGGACACCTCGTTCTCGATGGTGATGGAGAACCGGTGGCTGCCGATGAAACGGACCGCGCTGGCGCTCAACCACCTGGTGAGCACCCGGTTCCGGTCAGATGCGTTGCAGATCATCGCCTTTGGCCGCTACGCCCGCACCGTCACGGCCGCCGAACTGACCGGCTTGGAGGGCGTCTACGAGCAGGGCACCAACCTGCATCACGCGCTCGCGCTGGCGGGCCGTCATCTGCGCCGGCATCCCAACGCACAGCCCGTCGTGCTGGTGGTGACCGACGGCGAGCCAACCGCCCACCTGGAGGACTACGGCGGGGAAGGGCGTTCTGCTGTGTTTTTTGATTACCCGCCCAACCCGCGCACCATCTCCTTCACCGTGAAGGGCTTCGACGACATGGCCCGGCTTGGCGCGCAGATCACCATCTTCCGGCTGGGCAGCGACCCCGGCTTGGCCCGATTCCTCGACAAGATCGCCCGCCGGGTCGAGGGGCGGGTGGTGGTGCCGGATCTGGACGGACTGGGTGCAGCCGTGGTGGGGGACTACCTACGCTCGCGACGCCGTCGCTGACAAGCGCGAGCAGACGCCAAAGTACCCGTGGCAGCCCAAAATGGGGGGCTTTCACGTCTGCTCGCGCCAAGTTAGTAGGCGTCCATCTTGCGGCCGCCGGGAGATCCGTACAGGTAGGGGTAGTGCACGTCCGGGTCATTCGAGGGCCGCGAAGCTGGCGGCGGCGGGGCGCTGCGCCAGCCGCCCGGTAGGTGGCAGCCGGTGTCATAGGAGTAGTTCAGGGGACTGCTGCCGATCCCATTGACCAGCGTCACTGTCGCGCCGTCGTCGCGGATCTGTGAGTCGTTGGCCGCACCCAGTGCCAGCGGCGGAGTTCCGGGTGCGGAGTTGTTGGGCGCAAAGCCCGCGGCCGTGAACGCCGGAGCGAGCTCGGTGGCGATCTGCAACCACTGCGCGGCCGAGGGCGGCGGGTCGGCGAAAAACATATCGCTATTGACCTGACGGCCGATGCTGCGGGTGAACGGGTCCTGGCAACCGTTGCTGAGATGGGTGGCCGCCATCGTCGAAAACCGGCTCTGCGGTGAGTGTTTGCCGATCACCGCGCGAATCGCGGTGTCGAGTTCGGCCAGCTGACGCTCGACGGCTTCCAGATCGGGCCGGGCGTTGACCATCCGCTGCAGCCGATCCAGTTCGGACCGGCCAGGATTGGCGTTCGGATTCAAGGTGGTCGGCTTAACGCAGCCGGCCAGCATGAGGGCGAGGCCGAGCAGCAGTGCCGCCGGCCGGGTCACGGGTCGCATGGGTCAGTTCCGGGGGTGATGAGGTCGGCGGGCAGCCCCGCCAGCACCACCGCGAGGTTGTAGCCACTCATCCGCAGGTTCCCGTTGCTTCCCGTGCGGGCATATTCGGAATGCCCGTAAGCCCGTTCGTGCAGTCGCCCGTCACCGTACTCACCGCCCCACGCGTACCCCTCGTCGGTGGACAATTCCGCCATGCCGGGCACGTCCTGCGGCGGGGCGCCAAACGCCTCGAATCCCGGAATAAGCTCGGAGACAAGGTCGTTCGCGCCGATCATGAAGTAGGCGTGACCGGGCGGGACTCCGAGCTGCGCGGCGTCGGTGAGTTCGGCACCCGGCGAGCCGTAGAGCACCACGTCGCTGACCGGGGCGCCCTGCTGCAACGCAAGACTCGTGGTCAACGATCCATAGGAGTGGCCGAAGGCGACGATCCCGGTGGCCGGAAGGTTGCCGGCTGCAGCCAGTCCACGATAGAAGCTATTGAGAGCCCGGGCGCCGTCGCGCGCAAGCCAGTCGTGCGCCACGTCGCGCAGGCTGTCCGGCGCGTCGTAGCCGAGCCAGGCGATCGAGGCCACCGCATCCGGATTGGCGACCCCGGCATTGCGGCGCAGCTGCCGCGCCTCGTCGCGCTGAAAACCGGCCTGCCGCACCATGGTTGCGGTACTGTCGCTGACCCGGGTGGTCAGTCCGCCCACGGTGACGCCGACCCGCTCGGCGTTGTCGACGTCACCGACGCCGACGGCCGCGAGCACCTTACCCGGGATGGTTGCGGTGTCCAGCAGCAGCAGGCTGGCCTCGGGATTGGCGGCCAGGGTGTCGCGCAGCGCGGTCAGGTCTGCCAGCTTGCCGGGGTCGGTGTGCCACCCGTAGGAGTCGACCCAGCCTTGCTGTAGTCGGGTGAGTTCCCGTTGCAGTGCGGGCACATTGAGTTCGCTGCGGACAGTGGCCGGGATGCCGTCGAGGTTGCGCAATCGACCGGGAAACCATTGCTTGAGCCGGTCTTGCTGGCCGGGGGTCAGCGCGTGCCACCAGGCGGCGACGGCGCTGGGTTCGGTGCCGGGAGCCGGCAGCCCAGGCATCCTGGGCGGCTGATGGCCGAGTTGATCGTCGATCTGTCCGGCGCCGAGGTCGCCGTCCGCGCCGCGGATTGCCGCGGCGAGATCTTCGTCGGCGCGCTCGGCGTCCGCCAACAGCCGTTGCAGGCTCTCGGTCAGCCGCACCGCCGCGTCAAGGATGGCCTGCTGTCTCCCGGGGGGAAGGCCGACCAGGTCCGAGGGAGGTAGTGCGGAGCCCAGCGTTTCGTTGATCTGCAAGTGGTTTTCCCTCGCCGCGTCCCGCATCAACTTCAGTCGCCGCTTCACCGCGGCGACCTCCTCGGCCGCCTGTTCGGCGGCACGTCCGACAGCAGCGCATGCATCGGCGTGATCGTCCAGGACGAGCGCGGTGTGTCCGGTCGCCGCGTGCGCCGCCGCCGCGGCGTCACCGCCGAAACTCAGCAGTCGCATCAGCTCGGTGATCGCCGCAGCCGCGGTGCGGGTTCCGTGTGCACGCCGGATGGCGGCTTCGAAGACGGTGGTGATGGCGGCGGGATCCCAGCGCTCGATGTCGGCCAAGGTCACCGTCATCGGAGCGAGGCGGCGTTGCTCTGCTCCATCGCGCGCAAGGCGGTCGCGGCGAACCGCATGCCGTCAGCATGGTCGCTCAGGCGGACCTGGTGCCCCTCGCCCAAGGCAGCCCACCGATCCAACAATCCAGTCAGGGCCGAGGCCGAAGCCCCGACCCACCCTGCCTGGGCCCCGTCGGCGTCGCGGAGGCATGACCACTGCACCGCCTGCAATGCCTGGCCCTGGTGCGCCAGTTGGATGCCTACGTGAGTCAGCACATCGGGAGTCGCCCGCAATTCTGAAGCCACCGCAATCGCCTTCCGCAGACGCGAACTTTCGGCGAAGCCTTTCACCGGAAAATGCGGCGGGCCACTCACCCCTGCCACACCGTGTGGATTACTTGCGAGCCTTGCGCGCCTTGCGTTTGATGCCGACGCCGCCCCACAGCGAGAATCCCTTGATCTTCACCGTGGGCGCGCCCCGGGTGCCCTCGCCGACCACCTCATGGTCGAAGTTGCCCATCACCCCGCGGCCGTGTATCTCGACGTTGACTTCGGGCGGCAACAGGAACGTCTGAGCGCTCATGATCGAGTACGCGTGAATCTCGACCTCGGTCGAGGTGAAGTCCGCGTAGCGCAGGTCGATGACGCCGCTGCCCCAGAACGTGAAGGTGGTCAGCTTCCTCGGAATGTTCCACCGCCCGCGACGCTCGAAGCCGCTCATGATGGCCAACAACAGGGTGGAGGGCGCCGGGTTGCAGTTGCCGCCGCGCCGGGGGCTCACCGCCGTGCCGGGCAGGTCGGCTCGCAGCTGATCCAACTCCCGGTAGGTGGTGGCGGCGTAAGCCTTGGTTAGCCGGTCTTCGTATTCGTTGAGCTGGAGGCGGCCCTGTTCGGCCGCATAGCCCAGCAACTGCGCAATCTGGATACGGTCGGTGTCCTCTGCACGCGACAGTTCGTCACGCGTGGCCTTTGCATCACGCTGGGTTGGGTTGGTCATCTCACCCGCGAGCTTACGACTTCCACGGTTTGCTGCAAAAGGTGTTGGCTGAACTGCAACGTTCACACGGTCCGAGCAGCATTGTCAGGATGTCGGGCCGGTGTCAGAGACCCAGCTCGGCGGCCGTTTCTGCAGAAAGGCCAGCATGCCTTCACGCGCCTCCTCCGAGACGAACAGCCGCGCGGACTCCTCGGTGAGCCGCTCGGCGTCACGGTCGAAGCCGGCCAGGACTGCGGCCGTCGTGAGCGCCTTGGATGCGGCCAGGCCCTGCGGTGATCCGCGCCCGACATCGGCGACCAGACCGGCCACCGCGGCGTCCACGTCGTCGGCGGCCACGGTGACCAAACCGATCTCCGCGGCTTCGCTGGCGCCGAAGGTTTCACCGGTGAGGTAGTAGCGTGCGGCGGCTCGCGCGGACAGTTTCGGCAGCAGCGTCAGCGAGATGATGGCCGGAGCGACGCCGATGCGAGCCTCGGTCAGGGCAAACGTGCTGCGCGGCCCGGCCACCACCATGTCGCAGGCACCGACCAGGCCGAATCCGCCGGCCCGTACATGGCCGTCGATGGCGCCGATCACCGGACGGGGTGAGGAGACGATGGCGCGTAGTAGCGCGGTCATCTCCTTTGCGCGCGCGACAGCGGACTGGACAGGGTCACCCCCACCGGCCTCGCTGAGGTCCGCACCCGCGCAGAAGGTGCCGCCGGTGTGTCCGAGCACGACCACCCGCACCGCCGGGTCGGCAGCGGCCGCCCGTAGCCCTTCGTGCAACTGGGTGACCAGCGTGGTGGACAGGGCGTTGCGGTTGTGCGGCGAGTTCAGCGTCAGCTTGGCTACGACGCCCTCGCGGGCGTACTCGACGAGGGTGTCCATCAGTACGAGCGGGGCAGACCCAGCGACGTCTGCGCGACGAAGTTGAGCACCATTTCACGGCTGATCGGGGCGATCCGCGCCAGCCGCGATGCGGTCAGCATGGCCGCTACGCCGTACTCCTTGGTCAACCCGTTGCCGCCCATCGACTGCACGGCCTGGTCGACGGCCCGGGTGGACGCCTCGCCGGCCGCGTACTTGGCCATGTTGGCGGCCTGGGCGGCACCGCCGTCGTCTCCGGCGTCGTAGAGCGTCGCGGCTTTCTGCATCATCAGCTTGGCGAGCTCGACCTCGATGTGGCACTGCGCCAACGGGTGCGCGAGGCCCTGGTGCGAGCCGATCGGGGCGCCCCAGACCTGCCGGGTCTTGACGTAGTCGACGGCTTTGTCGAGGGCGAACCGGCCCATGCCGACCGCGCTGGCCGCGCCCATGATGCGTTCGGGGTTCAGGCCCGCGAAGAGTTGTGCGATCGCGGCGTCCTCGGCGCCGACGAGCGCGTCGGACGGCAGCCGCACGTCGTCGATGAACACCTGGAACTGGCGCTCGGGGCTGATGAGTTCCATCTCGATCGGCGTGTAGGTGAACCCGGGCGAGTCGGTGGGCACCACGAACAGCGCCGGCCGTAGCTTGCCGGTCTTCGCCTCTTCAGTGCGGCCGACCACCAGGACCGCCTGAGCCTGGTCGACGCCGGAGATGTACACCTTCTGGCCCTTGAGCACCCAGTCACTGCCGTCGCGGCGGGCGGTCGTGGTGATCTTGTGCGAGTTCGATCCGGCGTCGGGTTCGGTGATGGCGAACGCCATGGTCAGCGTGCCGTCGGCGATGGCGGGAACCCAGCGCTTCTTCTGCTCCTCGGTGCCGAACTTGCTGATGATGGTGCCGTTGATGGCCGGTGACACCACCATCAGCAGCAGCGCGCTGCCCGCGGCGGCCATCTCCTCCATGACCAGCGCGAGCTCGTACATGCCGGCCCCGCCGCCGCCGTACTCCTCGGGCAGGTTCACCCCGAGGAAACCGAGTTTGCCTGCTTCGGCCCACAATTCGGTGGTGTGCTCCTGGGCGCGAGCCTTCTTCAGGTAGTACTCGGCGCCGTAGCTGGACACCCACTCGCGCACCGCCTTGCGCAACGCCTGGCGGTCTTCGCTTTCGATGAAACTGGTGTCGGTCATGACGGATCCCCTTCTGATTCCGGCGCTTCGACCCTCGCGAGGACGGCACCTACTTCGACCTGCTGGCCGGTCTGGACGTTGATCTCCGCGAGCACCCCATCGGTGGGCGCGGTGATGGTGTGTTCCATTTTCATCGCTTCCAGCCAGATCAGCGGCTGACCGGCGGTGACGGTGGCGCCGGCCTCGGCGCCGATCCGAATGACGTTGCCGGGCATGGGCGCAACGAGCGAGCCTTGCTCGACGGCCGAGCCCGGTTCGGGGAACCGGGGTAGGGCCACCAGGTGCACCGGTCCGCGCGCGGAGTCGACGTAGACGTCAGCACCGAAGCGTGCGACCGCGTAGCTGCTGGCCACCCCGCCATCGGCCAGCACCACCTCCTCCGGTGAGGCGGACACCAGCTGCACGTTCGGATCGTGTGGTAAGGCCAAAGATGTTCTGGTGAACCGATATTCAATCCGCTGCTCGGTGTCGGTGTCGTCCAGGTAGGTCTTGACCTGGTACCCCGAGGTCAGGTTGCGCCAACCCGACGGCAGTGAGCCCAACGCCCCCGCGCTGGCGCGGTTGTGTGCGGCGTCGGCCAACGCGGCCGCGATCGCCGACAGTCGCACCGTTGCGCTGTCGGCCAGGGGCGCCGACAACTCGGTCAGGCCGTGCGTGTCGAAAAACGCGGTGTCGGTTGCTCCGTCGAGAAATGCCGGATGCCGCAGCACGTGCACCAGCAGTTCGCGGTTGGTGCGCAGCCCGTGCACATGGGTGCGGGCCAGCGCGTCGGCCAGCACCA
Organism: Mycobacterium gordonae; assembly: GCF_002101675.1. Taxonomy (GTDB): domain Bacteria; phylum Actinomycetota; class Actinomycetes; order Mycobacteriales; family Mycobacteriaceae; genus Mycobacterium; species Mycobacterium gordonae. The sequence goes on from NZ_LQOY01000252.1 coordinate 20,969, forward strand.
GCGCGGACTGCCGGCGAGTCGGCGCATAGGAGATGACCTTGGCCAGCATCGGGTCGTAGAAGATCGACACCACCGAGCCGTCGACGATGCCGGAGTCCAGCCGGATGCCGGTTCGGTGTCCCAGCGTGCTGAACTGCGTGCCCACGGCGGGCACGTGGATGCGGTGCACCCTGCCGGCCTGCGGCTGCCAGCCTTGCGCGGGATCTTCGGCGTAGAGCCGCGCCTCGATCGAATGTCCTTGCCCGGCCGGCGGTTCGGCGCCCAGCCGCCCGCCGTCGGCCACCTCGAGCTGCAGTTCGACCAGGTCCAGACCGGTGGTTTCCTCGGTGACGGGGTGCTCGACCTGCAGCCGGGTGTTCATCTCCAGGAAGAAGAAGTCACCGTCATCGTCGGCGAGGAATTCGACCGTCCCGGCGCCGGTGTAGCCGATCGCACCCGCGGCGAGCCGGGCGGCCTCGAACAGCTTCTCGCGCATCCCCGGTGTCCGCTCGACCAGCGGCGACGGCGCCTCTTCGATCACCTTCTGGTGGCGGCGCTGGATGGAGCATTCGCGCTCGCCCACGGCCCACACGGTGCCGTGCGTGTCGGCCATCACCTGCACCTCGATGTGGTGCCCGGTCGGCAGGTAGCGCTCACAGAACACCGTCGGGTCACCGAACGCGGACTGCGCTTCGCGCTGCGCGGCCTCGACTTCGGCTGCCAGCGCCGACAATTCCCGCACCACCCGCATCCCGCGCCCGCCGCCACCGGCGGATGCCTTGACCAGTACCGGCAGTTGGGCCTGGGTCACGGTCTCCGGATCGAGTTCCTCGAGCACCGGCACCCCGGCGGCGGCCATCAGCTTCTTGGACTCGATCTTCGACCCCATCGCGCGCACCGAGTCGACGGGTGGCCCCACCCACGTCAGACCGGCCTCCTGCACCGCCGCCGCGAATTCGGCGTTCTCGGAGAGGAATCCGTATCCGGGGTGCACGGCATCGGCACCGGCGGCGCGGGCGGCGGCAATGATGGCCTCGGCATTGAGGTAGTCGTTGGTGTTCGGTAACCGCACTCGGGCGTCGGCCTCGACGACGTGCGGTGCGGCCGCATCGGGGTCGGTGTAGACGGCGACGGTGCCCAGACCGAGCCGTCGGCAGGTGGCGAACACCCGCCGGGCGATCTCACCGCGATTGGCAACCAGTACTCTCGTGATCCCCATGAAGCTCACATCCGGAAGACGCCGAAGTTCGACGTCCCCTTGATCGGGCCATTGGCAATGGCGGACAGACACATTCCCAGCACGGTGCGGGTGTCGCGCGGGTCGATCACCCCGTCGTCGTAGAGCATTCCGGACAGCACCAGTGGCAGCGACTCGGCCTCGATCTGGCCTTCGACGGCGGCGCGCATCGCCGCGTCGGCCGCCTCGTCGACCTGCTGGCCGCGGGCTTCCGCGGCTGCCCGGGCCACGATCGACAGCACACCTGAGAGCTGCGCCCCGCCCATGACGGCGGACTTGGCGGTAGGCCAGGCGAACAGGAATCGGGGGTCGTAGGCGCGGCCGCACATGCCGTAGTGGCCCGCGCCGTAGGACGCACCGATCAGCAGCGAGATATGCGGCACCTTCGAATTGGATACGGCGTTGATCATCATCGAGCCGTGCTTGATCATGCCGCCCTCTTCGTAGTCCTTGCCCACCATGTAGCCGGTGGTGTTGTGCAAGAACAACAGTGGCGTGTCCGAGCGATTGGCCAGCTGGATGAACTGGGTGGCCTTCTGCGATTCCTCGCTGAACAGCACCCCGCGCGCGTTGGCCAGGATGCCGATGGGGTATCCGTGCAGTCGCGCCCAGCCGGTCACCAGCGACGAGCCGTACAGCGGTTTGAATTCGTCGAAGTCGGAGCCGTCGACAATGCGGGCGATCACCTCGCGCGGATCGAACGGGATGCGCAGGTCGGCAGGCACGATGCCGATCAGTTCCTCGGTGTCGAACAGCGGCTCGGTGACCGGTTTGGGCGTCGGCCCCTGCTTGACCCAGTTGAGCCGGGCCACGATGCGACGCCCGATGCGGATCGCGTCGAGCTCGTCGTGCGCGAAGTAGTCGGCCAAACCCGAAACGCGGGCGTGCATTTCGGCGCCGCCCAAGGACTCGTCGTCGGATTCTTCGCCGGTGGCCATCTTGACCAGCGGGGGACCGGCCAGGAACACCTTGGAGCGTTCCTTGATCATCACCACGTGGTCGGACATGCCGGGCACATAGGCCCCACCCGCGGTGGAGTTGCCGAATACCAGTGCGACGGTCGGGATTCCGGCGGCCGAGAGTCGGGTCAGGTCGCGGAACATCCGGCCGCCCGGGATGAAGATCTCCTTCTGGGTCGGAAGATCGGCACCACCGGACTCCACCAGTGAGATCACCGGTAGCCGGTTCTCGAAGGCGATCTGGTTGGCCCGCAGGATCTTCTTCAGCGTCCAGGGGTTGCTGGTGCCGCCTTTGACCGTGGGGTCGTTGGCCACGATCATGCACTCGACGCCCTCGACGACGCCGATCCCGGTGACCGTGCTGGCGCCGACCTTGAAGGCGCTGCCCCAGGCCGCCAGCGGGCTCAGCTCCAGGAACGGGGAGTCAGGGTCGACGAGCAACTCGATGCGTTCACGCGCGGTGAGCTTGCCCCGGCCATGGTGACGGTCGACGTACTTGGGCCCGCCGCCTTCGACGGCGTTGGCGAACTCGGCCGCGATCTCGTCGAGCTTGGTGGTCGCCGCCGCGGCCGCGTCGGTGAAGGCGGAGCCGTTGGGGTCGAGGGTGGACCGTAGCGCGCTCACGACTGGTAGCCCAGCAGTTTGGCGGCCAATGCGGTCAGGATCTCGGTGGTTCCGCCACCGATGCCCAGGATGCGCATGTCCCGGTACTGGCGTTCGATCTCGGATTCGGCCATATAGCCCATCCCGCCGAACAATTGGACGCCCTGGTTGGCCACCCACTCCCCGGCCTCGACAGCGGTGTTCTTGGCGAAACACACCTCCGGGATCAGGTTGGTCTCTCCTTCGAGCTGGCGTTCCACCACCCGGCGCGAGTACACCCGCGCGACGTCGATGCGGCGGGCCATCTCGGCCAGCGTGTTCTGCACCGACTGCCGAGAGATCAACGGGCGGCCGAAAGTCTCGCGGTCGCGGCACCACTGTGCAGTGATGTCCAGACAGCGCTGCGCGCTCGAATAGGCCTGGGCGGCAAGGGCAATACGCTCCGAGACAAACGCCTGCGCGATCTGGGCGAAGCCGGTGTTCTCCCCCCCGACCAGGTTTTCGGCCGGCACCCGTACGTCGGTGTAGGACAGCTCGGCGGTGTCGGAGGATCGCCAGCCCATCTTGTCCAGCTTGCGCGACACCTCGAATCCCGGCGTGCCCTTGTCGACCACGATCAGCGAAACACCGCCCGCACCGGGCCCTCCGGTGCGAACCGCGGTGACGACGAAGTCGGCGCGCACCGCGGAGGTGATGTAGGTCTTGGCGCCGTTGATGACGTAGTGGTCGCCGTCTTTCACAGCAGATGTCCGCAGGTGCCCGACGTCCGAGCCGCCGCCGGGTTCGGTGATGGCCAGCGAGCCGATCTTCTCACCGGCCAGCGTGGGCCGCACGTAGGTGTCGATCAGCCGCTGGTCACCCGAGGCGATCATGTGCGGCACGGCGATACCGCAGGTGAACAGCGACGCGAAAACGCCACCGGGAGCTCCCGATTGATGCATCTCCTCGCAGATGATCACCGCGTCGGCCCCGTCTCCGCCGCCACCGCCGACGGACTCGGGGAAGTTCGCGCCCAGCAGGCCCGCCTCGCCGGCGCGCAGGTGCAGATCGCGCGGCAGGTCGCCGGTGCGTTCCCACTCGTCGATGTGGGGCAATACCTCCCGTTCGGCGAACGAGCGCACCGTCTTGCGCAATTGCTCGCGCTCGGGCGTGGTCCAGATGCTCATAACAGACTCTCCGGAATGTCGACGTGACGGCTGCGCAACCACTCGCCCAGCCCCTTTGCCTGCGGATCGAAGCGGGCCTGGTAGGCCACGCCCTGGCCGAGAATGTCCTCGATCACGAAGTTCACCGCCCGGATGTTCGGCAGCACATGCCTGGTGACGGGCAGCTCAGCCGCTTCGGGCAGTAGCTCCTTGAGCAGTTCGACGGTCAGCGTGTTCGCCAGCCAGCGCCACTGGTCCTCGGTGCGCACCCAGACGCCGACATTGGCCGAGCCGCCTTTGTCGCCGCTGCGGGCACCGGCTATCAGGCCCAGCGGTACCCGCCGGGTGGGCTGGGCGGTCAGCGGCTCGGGCAGCTCCGGATCGTCCGCTGCCTCCAGAACCAAAGTATCGGTGGCGCAGGGTATTTCGGTGCGGGTGCCGTCGGGGTGTACGGCGACGTGCGGCACCAGCCCGGCATCCACGTAGCCGGGGGTGTACACGCCGTACACCTGACCATCACCCGGCGGCGCGGTGGAGGTGAAGCCGGGGTAGCTGGCCAGCGCCAATTCCACTGCGGCGGCGGAGAATTTGCGTCCCACGTTGGCCGGGTCCGGGTCACGCACCACGCAACTGAGCAAGGCGCTGGCGCCTTGTTCGGTGTCGGCGTCGGGGTGGTCGGTGCGCGCCAGGGTCCATTCCAGTTCGGCGGGCTTGACGGTCAAGGTGGCTTCGAGCTGGCGCCGCACCAACTCCGCCTTGGCCTCGATATCCAGACCGGTCAGTACGAAGGTCATCGCATTGCGGAAGCCGCCGATGCTATTCAGTGACACCTTGAGCGTCGGGGGTGGCGGTTCGCCGACCACGCCGCTGATCCGCACCCGGTCGGGGCCGTCGGACGACAGCGCGATGCTGTCCATCCGGGCCGTCACATCGGGATTGGCATACCGGGCGCCGGTGATCTCGTAGAGCAACTGTGCGGTGACGGTGTCCACACTCACCAGGCCACCGGTGCCGGAATGCTTGGTGATCACCGACGAGCCGTCGGCATGGACCTCGGCCAGGGGGAAGCCCGGCTGGAAGACGCCCGCCACTGCCGGAATTTCCCGAAAGAAGGCGAAGTTGCCGCCGGTGGCCTGGGTACCGCATTCGATGACGTGCCCGGCGACGACGGCGCCGGCGAGGTGGTCGTAGTCGGTGCGTCCCCAGCCGAAGTGCGCTGCGGCCGACCCGACGATCACCGAGGCGTCGGTCACCCGGCCGGTGACCACGACGTCGGCTCCCGCGTTCAGGCAGTCCGCGATGCCCCATCCGCCGAGATACGCGTTGGCGGTCAGCGGCGTGCCCAGGCCGAGCTCGGCTGCCCGTGGTTGCAGGTCGTCGCCCTCCACATGGGCCACCCGCGCCGGGACGCCCAGACGCTCGGCCAGTGCGCGCACCGCGTCCGCCAGGCCGGCGGGGTTGAGGCCACCGGCGTTGGCGACGATGCGCACCCCGCGCTCGTGCGCCAGACCCAGACACTCCTCGAGCTGAGTCAGGAAGGTCTTGGCGTAACCGCGCTCGGGGTTCTTCATCCGGTCGCGGCCCAGGATCAGCATGGTCAGTTCGGCAAGGTAGTCGCCAGTGAGGTAGTCGACTTCGCCGCCGGTGAGCATCTCGCGCATCGCGGACAGCCGGTCACCGTAGAAACCGGAGCAGTTCGCGATACGCACGGCGCCAGAAGGGGCCTCGGAAAACAATGGGCGCGTCCTCCCTCCATTGGGATGATTCGGCGGCCGCAATGAACCAACCAACCGGTAGGTTAGCGGGTGCGGGCGGCGGCGCGTCAACCGGCTCAGCGCCGGGTTGTTTAAAGGCCATTTTGGTGACCAGCCGGTCCACCCACTACCCTTGAGGTCAACTGTCGTCGTCCGGCCCCAAAAGGCCATGGAGCGCGACACGCCCGACCGCAAGCCCCACACGAGGAGTTAGGCCCGACCATGGCCGTACCTAAGCGCAGAATGTCGCGCTCGAATACCCGCAGCCGGCGTTCGCAGTGGAAGGCCACCGCGACCGGGCTGGTCAACGTGAACGTGGCCGGTCAGAAGCACAAGGTTCCGCGCCGCCTGCTCAAGGCCGCCCGACTGGGTCTGGTCGACCTCGACAAGCGCTGACCTACGGTCCCGATTGACCGGCTCCTCAGCGGAGCGTTCGACGCTCCGCATCGCGTCCGGTCGGCGCGCCTCTCAGGCCGCTCTCAGGCCTCCGTACGAAACTAGGCAGCGTGCGAATACTTGTCGTTGACGACGATCGTGCTGTCCGCGAGTCGCTGCGCAGGTCGCTCTCCTTCAACGGCTACTCGGTGGAGTTGGCCCATGACGGGGTTGAGGCGCTCGAATTGATTGCCAGCGACCGGCCCGACGCGGTGGTGCTGGATGTGATGATGCCGCGCCTGGACGGCCTCGAGGTGTGCCGGCAACTCCGCAGCACCGGCGACGATCTGCCCATTTTGGTGCTCACCGCGCGCGACTCGGTCTCCGAGCGGGTCGCGGGCCTGGACGCGGGGGCCGACGACTACCTACCCAAGCCGTTCGCTCTGGAAGAACTGCTGGCGCGGATGCGGGCGCTGCTGCGTCGCACCAAGCCCGAGGACGCCGCCGAGTCGGTGGCGATGACGTTCTCGGACCTGAGCCTGGACCCCGTCACCCGCGAGGTGATCCGTGGGCAGCGCCGGATCAGCCTCACCCGCACCGAGTTCGCCCTGCTGGAGATGTTGATCGCCAACCCGCGACGGGTGCTGACGCGCAGCCGCATTCTCGAGGAAGTGTGGGGATTCGACTTCCCCACCTCGGGTAACGCGCTGGAAGTGTACGTCGGATATCTGCGCCGCAAGACCGAGGCCGACGGCGAGCCGCGGCTGATCCACACCGTGCGCGGGGTGGGTTACGTGCTACGCGAAACGCCACCCTGATGACCTGGTTCCGCCGCCCCGGCCGGGCCGGCCGCGCACCGCTGCGGGCGACCAGCTCGTTGTCCCTGCGATGGCGGGTGATGCTGCTGGCGATGTCGATGGTGGCGATGGTCGTGGTCCTGATGTCCCTGGCCGTTTACGCGGTGATCTCCGCCGCGCTTTACAGCGACATCGACAACCAGCTGCAGAGCCGGGCGCAATTGTTGATCGCCAGCGGTTCGCTTGCGGCCGATCCGGGCAAGGCGATCGAGGGCACCGCCTATTCCGACGTCAACGCGATGCTCGTGAACCCGGGCAAGTCGATCTACACGGCCAACCAACCGGGGCAGACCCTGCCGGTGGGCTCGCCGGAGAAGGCAGTCATCCGCGGTGAGTTGTTCATGTCCCGGCGCACCGCATCCGACCAGCGCGTGCTGGCGATCCACCTGAACAACGGCAGCTCGCTGCTGATCTCCAAGAGCCTCAAGCCCACCGAGCACGTCATGGGCAAATTGCGCTTCGTGCTGCTGATGGTCGGCGGGGTGGGTGTCGCAATCGCGGCGGTGGCCGGCGGCATGGTGACCCGGGCGGGGTTGCGTCCGGTCGGGCGTCTCACCGAAGCGGCCGAGCGGGTGGCCCGAACCGACGACCTGCGTCCCATCCCGGTGTTCGGCAGCGACGAACTGGCCAGGCTCACCGAGGCGTTCAACCTGATGCTGCGGGCGCTGGCCGAATCGCGGGAACGACAGGCACGGCTGGTCACCGATGCCGGCCACGAATTGCGCACCCCGCTGACGTCGCTGCGCACCAACGTAGAGCTGCTGATGGCCTCGATGGCGCCCGGAGCGCCGCGGCTACCGGAGCAGGAGATGGTCGACCTGCAGGCGGACGTCATCGCCCAGATAGAGGAATTGTCGACGTTGGTGGGCGATCTGGTCGACCTCACCCGCGGGGACGCCGGACACGCGGTGCACGAGCCGGTGGACATGGCCGAGGTCATCGACCGAAGTCTGGAGCGGGTCCGGCGGCGCCGCAACGACATTCACTTCGACGTCGAGGTGATCCCGTGGCAGGTGTACGGCGACTCCGCCGGATTGTCGCGCGCGGCGCTGAACCTGATGGACAACGCCGCCAAATGGAGTCCTCCCGGCGGGCACGTCGGCGTCACGCTGCGTCAACTCGACCCGTCGCATGCCGAACTGGTGGTCTCCGACCGGGGCCCGGGAATCCCTCCGCAGGAACGGCGCCTGGTGTTCGAACGCTTCTACCGCTCGACGTCGGCGCGGGCGATGCCGGGTTCGGGGCTGGGATTGGCGATCGTCAAGCAGGTCGTGCTCAACCACGGTGGGTCGTTGCGTGTGGAGGACACCGAACCGGGCGGCCAGCCGCCGGGAACGTCGATCTACGTGCTGCTGCCGGGGCGTCCCATGCCGGCCCCGACGCACCCGTCGTCCGCTGGAGCCGCGGACCGCGCAGCGGGAACCGACGCGCGGGGAACCACCGTTAGAGATGCGGGAGAGAGCGCAAAATCACGGGGATCCACGAATGTCATCTCAGTCGATTCTTAGTCCGCGCGCGCAAGGTGGTTGACAGATAGTGTGGAAAACCAGCGCCGTGCAAGCAACGCATGGTCGAGTCGGCTTGAAGTAAGCCCCCAAGGTAGAGGAAGAACGTTTTAGCGACATGACGAATCACCCGAGGTATTCGCCACCGCCGCAGCAGCCGGGATACGGTGCCACCCAGAGTCAGCCGGTGCCGCCCGCCTATGCCCAGGGGCAGCAGAGCTATAACCAGCAATTCGACTGGCGGTACCAACCCCAGCAGCAGTACCGGTCCTCCTACGATCCGCTGACTGGCACCGGAGGCGGCCCGATACCTGGTAACACCGGACCCGGTCCCATTCCGGGCAACACCGGTGCGGGCCCCATCCCCGGCGGCACCGGCGCCCGACCAATACCGGGCGGCACCGGCGCCGGTCCGATACCGACCGGTCCAGGTCCGATGCCGCCGATGATGCCACCGATGTCTCCGCCGCCCCGGCGGCGCCGCTCGGCCGGATTGATCTTCGGCGCGCTGGCCATCGCCGTGGTCTCGGCCGGCATCGGCGGTGCGGCCGCCACCATCGTGGAGCTGGGTCACCAGACCGGCACCGGCCACGGCACGACCGCCGCATCGGGCGGGGCCCCGAGTGTCCCGGCGGCCAACATGCCCCCCGGCTCGGTGGAGCAGGTCGCGTCCAAGGTGGTGCCCAGCGTCGTCATGCTCGAGACCGATCTGGGCCGGCAGTCCGAAGAGGGCTCCGGCGTGATCCTCTCGGCGGACGGGCTGATCCTCACCAATAACCACGTCGTCGCGGCGGCCGCCAAGCCTCCGGCGGGAAGTCCTCCGCCGAAGACGACGGTGACTTTCTACGACGGTCGTACCTCGACGTTCACCGTGGTCGGGGCCGATCCGACCAGTGACATCGCCGTGGTCAAGGTGCAGGGCGCCGCCAACCTGACCCCAATCGCAATCGGGTCCTCGGCGGGCCTGAAGGTCGGTCAGCCGGTGGTGGCCATCGGGTCCCCACTGGGTCTGGCGGGCACCGTCACCACCGGCATCGTCAGCGCGCTGAACCGGCCGGTTTCCACGACCGGCGAGGCCGGTAATCAGAACACCGTGCTGGACGCGGTTCAGACCGACGCCGCAATCAACCCCGGTAACTCCGGTGGCGCGCTGGTCAACATGAACTCGCAGCTGGTGGGCATCAACTCCGCCATCGCCACGTTGGGCGCCGATTCCGGGGACGCGCAGAGCGGCTCGATCGGTCTGGGCTTCGCGATCCCCGTCGACCAGGCCAAGCGCATCGCCGACGAGCTGATCAGCACCGGCAAGGCCACCCACGCTTCCCTGGGCGTGCAGGTGACCACCGACAAGGGCGTTCCCGGTGCCAAGGTGATGGAGGTTGTGGGCAATGGTGCGGCGGCCAACGCCGGCGTACCCAAGGGCGTCGTCGTCACCAAGGTCGACGACCGTCCGATCAACAGCGCGGACGCGCTCGTCGCCGCGGTGCGTTCCAAGGCGCCCGGCGACAAGGTGGCGCTGACATACCAGGACCCTGCCGGTGGCAATCGCACGGTGCAGGTCACGCTCGGGAAGGCGGACAGTTGATGAAGGTCGAAGGGCAGCTGTCCGACCTCGGATATACGGTGGCACCCATGGAACAGGGCGCGGAGTTGGTAGTCGGGCGGGCACTGGTCGTCGTGGTCGACGACCGGACGGCGCACGGCGACGAGGACCACAGCGGGCCGCTGGTCACCGAGTTGCTCACCGAAGCCGGATTCGTGGTCGACGGCGTGGTGGCCGTCGAGGCGGACGAGGTCGAGATCCGAAATGCGTTGAACACCGCAGTGATCGGCGGGGTTGACCTAGTGGTGTCGGTCGGCGGCACCGGCGTGACACCCCGCGACGTCACCCCGGAGGCCACCCGCGACATCCTGGACCGGGAGATCCTCGGCATCGCCGAAGCCATCCGCGCCTCGGGTCTGTCCGCGGGCATCACCGACGCCGGTCTGTCACGCGGGCTGGCCGGAGTCTCCGGCAGCACCCTGGTGGTGAACCTGGCGGGCTCCCGTTACGCCGTGCGGGACGGGATGGCGACGCTCAACCCACTGGCCGCGCACATCATCGGCCAGCTCTCTAGCCTCGAGATCTGAGCAAGCCTCAGCTCTCGGCGCGGGGTCCGTACTCCGGCGGTGCGGACAGCGGCACCGCTGCGGGCGAACCACCGTGCCGGCCTGAGGAACTGCCGTTGGTCTGGGCGAGCAGGTCGCGGATTTCGGAGAGCAGCACCACCTGCGCGTCGTCGGCCTGCTCGACCTCTCCCTGCTTGCGCAGCTTGCTGTAGGGGAGCACGACCAGGAAGTACACCACCGCGGCCACCAGGATGAAGTTGATCGCGGCCGACAACACCACGTTGAAGTCGATGTACTGATCGCCGGTGATGTGGATCTTCAGGACGTTGATCTGCGACGCCTGGTTGACGCCGATCGAACTCACCAGCGGCTTGATGATGCTGTCGGTGAAGGCCGTGACCAACGCCGTGAATGCCGTACCAATGACCACCGCGACCGACAGGTCGACGATGTTGCCCCGCGAGAGAAACTCCTTGAACCCCTTGAGCATGAGGATGTCCCTTCCTGGACTCTGACCGAGTTTGCTGCCGGCCAGGTGTCCACCACAGGACAGGTACTCAATGCAGGGTCAAGGTCACCGTCTGACCCAGCGCCGAACCTGCCACCGTGTTCGCCACGTGAGCCGGCAGCGCAACTAAGACTACGCGGTCTGTCTCGCTGGACCGTAGCTTCTCCTTGGCCGACACGAGCACTACGACGGCATCGGTGGCGATCACCTTGCTGACTGCCGATCGCTGGACTTCACCGGCCGGGGCGGCTAGCACGTCCACCACGTCGCCCACTCGCAGCAGGTCGATCAGCGCGTCGTCGGCCAGATGCAACGGCACGATGCGCGCCCCGGGCCCGGCGGTCGATTCTGCCAGCCGGCTGCCCAGCAATCGGACGTCGGTGAGCACTTCGCCCCGACGTGTCGGACTGGCCAGGGTGGCACCGATCACCCGGCCGGGGTCCGTCATCGACCCCTCGGGAACGGTTGTCGCCAAACGCTTTTCCGTTCGCACATCGGAGTCGTTGAGTGCGGCCCCGGAGCCGAGGTCGCGGGCGGCGACCAACACCTCGACGCGGTCGCCCTCGGGGTCGGAGCGCAGCGCCGCGATACCGGCCAAGACCACCAACCCGCCCGCGGCCACCCTGCGGGCCAGTACGGTCCTGGTCCAGTCCGGACGCAACACTGTTGAGATCCGGCTGGCAAGAGTGGGATTGAGCGAGTCGCCCATGCCCACGACCCTAGGGCGTGGCGCCTACCGGCGGTGCCGGTCGACGGCCTTCTTGTGGATAACGCGCGTCAGCCGGAAAAGGCAGCGGCGGTGTCGGGCACGCTATGCAGCGCCGGCCGACGGGTGCTACATGAGTTGGGTGCGGCACTGGTGCGGCCGTGGGTGAACGAGAGCTGCGGCACGGGTGTCCCTGGGCTGCAATTGCGTTCGACGAGCTGCGCGAACGTCTCGGTGCTCTCGATGCTACGCATGCCCACCTCGGAGAAGGCCTGCTCGCCGTAGACGTACTGGGACAGCAGGGGATTGGTGTAGATCTGGGTGAAAGCGTCGGTGCCGACCATGATGCTCATCGTCTCGCCCAGCGGTGACCCGGCGAGCCGGTCTTCGGCCAGCAGGCCGACCAGGAATTCCACATCGTCCACCGAGTCGTACACGGCCTCGAGCGCGGCGCGGATCGCCGGATCGGACGAGATCTCCTCGAACGTCTGAACCCGTCCGAGGCTGTACAGCTCGCGATAGTCGTTGTAGGAGCGCAGGCCCCAGCCGCGGGATTTGTCCATCGCCGCCAGGTCCGCCTCCACCAGAAAGTCGGGCGTGTTGAGCAGGCTGATCAGCCCGGCGCGCTGGGATGAGGCCGCCCCGAGCAGGTTCTCGAGGCCATGCCTCAGCAGCTGTTCGTTGTTGAGCATGTAGTCCGCGGCCGCGATGGCGTGTCCCGACGCGGTCAGCTCGTCGGGCATGAGCCCGTGCCAGCGGTAGAGCAGGTTGAACTCCGCATTGATGCGGTTGGTGCGATACCAGCACTCACGTTCGGCCCAGGTCCGATCGACGATCAAGCGGAAGTTCACGGGCGAAAGGTGGTTGACGTAGTCCTCGACGACGATGCGCAGCAGTTGCACGATGTTGATGTTGCGCGCTGTCTCGAAGAGGCGGTCGTCGTCCCAGTCCGGATAGGCCGTGTGCAGCTGTGCGCACAGCCGATTGTGCTCGCGCAGAAAGATCGTGGTGATGCCGGCGAAGAAGATGGTGATGTTGCCGCGTTCCAGGCCGGTCGCGAAGAGGCGGTCCTTGCGCTGCGGTGTGAGCAACGGATCTTGCGACAGCCGGGCGTCGCGGTAGCCCCAGGTACCGTCGGGGGTCAGGCCGACGTAGGACAGGCCGCGGAATTCAGGCCGCACCTCGCCGTTCTCGAACAGGTAAGGCGGGTACTCCTGGCCGTCGATGCACTGGCTCTTGAGCCGGCCGCCGGATCGCTCGCGCAGGAGTGCGGTGTCGGCGGCGTGGAGGCCGTAGAGCTGGCAGAGGTCGACCTCATGGGTGGAGGTGTTGCAGCGCGGATCCCCGGCGTCCGTCTTCATAAAACCGTCGGTGAACCACTGGGCGAAGAACCCTAGCAGCGCCGAGCTGGTAGGGCAGTAGGCGATTTGCCCCGTCGGGCGCCGAAAGAGCTGCCGCAGCTCGTCGCGGTCGGGAAGCCCGTGAACCCAATCGGTGGTCGCCGGCGGTAACTGCCGCGCGGTGTAGCGGCGATCGACCAGGCCGGTCCAACTGACGTAGTGCGTCAAGGGGGCCGCCGGCTGCGGGCTCCATAACGTGAGTGCCGTGGGCCGCGGCTGCGCGGCGTAGGCGAATAAATTGACAAACACCCGGTTGCATAACAGCCGCAGTGTGCCGGTCGAATTGATCCAATTCCAGAAACGCGGAACACCCGCGATGAAGGGAATCAGAAAATGGCGGTGAATCAATAGCCGACGGTAGACCCAAATGCGGAGGCTTATCACCGGCGCCGGCGGCGCGGCATGACGGCTAGCGTGTTCACGTGCCCAGACCATCGCAGACCTCCCACTCGATTTCGGTCGAATGGTATTGAGCACGAGCGGGAAAGCACCGCCTGTTACACAAACGCGACTCAAGGGTTATAGAAACGTGATATTCCCACTAAAGTTATGTAAATCAGTTGGACAATGCGTTTCCTGCCATTGTCTACGGGCTTCGGATGTCCATTGATTCACAGCAAGGAATGCCCGGCACTTGCACGTGCCTCCGGCGACGTCAGGTACAGATCAGCTGGACGCGGTCGCGGTAGCCGCCGCCGAGTTGCTTGACGACTTGTCCGAACTGGACGTCGTCTTGCTCTCGCTCGAACCAGAGCTCGGTTTGGAGTCGCTGGACTCGCCGCTCGAACCGTTCGATTTCTTCCCGGCCTCACGGCTGTCGGTGCGGTAGAAGCCGCTGCCCTTGAACACGACTCCGACCGAGTTGAACAGCTTTCGCAGGCGACCCGAGCACTTCTCACAGGTGGTCAGCGCGTCGTCGGTGAACGCCTGCACCTTGTCGAACCGGTCTCCGCATTCGGTGCACACGTAGCTGTACGTCGGCACAAAAAACCTCCGGATGATGTGAAGTCTGACTTAGCACTCTACCGTCTCAAGTGCTAGAACCGCCACGTGCCGGTGATCATTCCCGGACGGGCAGCGCAATCAGGCCGCGTCCTGGGGTGAGGGCGTGCGTCACCGGCACGTCATGCGGCTCGGAGGGCAACTCGTCGACCAATTCGGTGTCTCGCACGACCGCCACGAGCCGCGACCCCGGGTCCCGGAACCCCAGCGAACGGTCATAGAAGCCGCCGCCTCGCCCGAGCCGCACGCCCCGGCGGTCGACCGCCAGCGCCGGCAGCAGCACCAGCTCTGCCTCGGCCAGGGCGGATTCCGGTAACCAGGGTTCGGGCGGTTCCTGCAGCCCCCACAGCCCTGTCACGAGTTCACCGGGGCAGTACTCGCCCCACCGCAACGCCACCGGCTCCTCGTCGGGGGTGGTGTGCGCCACCGGTAGCAGGACTCGGTCCGCGACCCGCAGCAACTCATCGAGCAGGTCGACGGTGCCCGGTTCGGTAGCCAGCGGCGCATACGCGCACACCGTGCTACCAGGGACTACCACCACTTGGAGGTGGTTGCGCAGCATCCGCGCTTCGGTGCGGTGCTCTTCGTCGGTCACCAGCCGCCGCGCCGCCCTGATCTGGCGCCGCCAGGCCCACTTGCTCGCGGTAGCCATGGCTTCAACCATGTCAGACCACCGGCGACCCGCGCGTTCTCCCCGCCAAGAGGTTTGTGTGCGGCGGATAAGGCTATGGTGAGAACCGATGTCACGAGCAGAAATCCCGATCCCGTTCACGGCGATAGTCCCCGCCGCCGGCTTGGGGACCCGTTTTCTTCCCGCGACCAAGACCGTGCCCAAGGAGTTGCTGCCCGTCGTCGACACCCCGGGGATTGAACTGGTGGCCGCCGAGGCCGCCGACGCCGGCGCCGAGCGGCTGGTGATCATCACCTCCGAGGGCAAGGACGGCGTCGTCGCGCACTTCGTCGAGGACCTGGTGCTGGAAGGCACCCTAGAGGCCCGCGGCAAGAAGGCCATGCTGGCCAAGGTCCGTCGCGCCCCGGCGCTGATCAAGGTCGAGTCTGTGGTGCAGGCCGAACCGCTCGGGTTGGGCCACGCGATCAGCTGCGTGGAGCCCACCCTGGCGGCTGATGAGGACGCGGTCATGGTGCTGCTCCCCGACGACCTGGTGCTGCCCACCGGCGTGCTGGAGACGATGGCGCAGGTGCGGGCCGAGCACGGCGGGACGGTGCTGTGCGCCATCGAGGTGACGCCCGAAGAGATCAGCGCCTACGGCGTTTTCGATGTTGAACCGATTCCCGGCGGCGACAACCGGGACGTGCTGCGCGTCAAGGGCATGGTCGAAAAACCCAGGGCGCAGGACGCGCCGTCGCTGTTCGCGGCGGCCGGACGCTACGTGCTGGACCGCGCGATTTTCGACGCCCTGCACCGGATCGAACGCGGCGCCGGGGGAGAAGTGCAGCTCACCGATGCCATCGCGCTGTTGATCTCCGAGGGCCACCCGGTCCACGTGGTAGTCCATCGCGGATCCCGACACGACTTGGGAAATCCCGGCGGGTACCTCAAGGCTGCGGTTGACTTTGCATTGGATCGTGACGACTACGGCCCGGAACTTCGGCGGTGGTTGGTGGCGCGATTGGGCCTGACCGAACAGTAGCCGGCGGCTCAGTTCGCCTGGCTGGACGGCAGGAAGGCGCACTGTGCGTTCTGTGGAGGAGCAACAGGCACGGATATCGGCAGCAGCGGTCGCACCTAGGCCGATCAAGGTTGCGATCGCCGAAGCCCAGGGGCTGTTGTGCGCCGAAGAGGTAGTGACCGAACGCCCGCTTCCCGGATTCGACCAGGCCGCCATCGACGGTTACGCGGTGCGCAGCGTCGACGTCCTCGGAGTCGGTGATTCCGGACCGTTGGAGGCGGTAGGCGATGACGGTGTCGCCGCGCCCCGCGAGGCGGTGACCCTGCCGGTGATGGGGACCATCGAGGCGGGTGCGCGGACCCCCAGCCGGCTGCAGCCCCGCCAGGCCGCCCGGGTGCAGACCGGGGCGCCGCTGCCGACCCTGGCCGATGCCGTCCTGCCGCTGCGCTGGACCGACGGCGGCACCAATCGCGTCCGAATTCTGCGGGGCGCGCCCTCGGGCGCCTATGTGCGGCGCGCTGGTGACGACGTGCAGCCCGGGGATGTTGCGGTACGTGCCGGCACCATCATCGGTGCAGCCCAGGTGGGGCTGTTGGCGGCGGTCGGCCGCGAACGTGTGCTCGTTCATCCACGCCCGCGGGTGTCGGTGATGGCAGTCGGGGGGGAGCTGGTCGACATCTCCCGCAGCCCGGGCAACGGGCAGGTTTATGACGTCAACTCCTACGCCCTGGCGGCGGCGGCGCGCGATGCCGGAGCGGAGGTCAATCGCGTCGGGATCGTCAGCAACAACCCGAAGGAACTCGGCGAGGTCGTCGAGGGCCAGCTCAACCGGGCCGAGGTGCTGGTGATCGCCGGTGGGGTGGGCGGTGCGGCGGCAGAGGCGGTCCGTGTGGTGCTGTCCGAACTCGGTGACATGGAGGTCGTGCGGGTGGCCATGCACCCGGGTTCGGTGCAGGGCTTCGGGCAGCTCGGCCGCGACGGCGTGCCGACGTTTCTGTTGCCGGCCAACCCGGTCAGCGCGCTGGTGGTCTTCGAGGTGATGGTGCGGCCGCTGATCCGGCTGTCCCTGGGCAAGCGGCATCCGATGCGCCGCATCGTGCAGGCCCGCACCCTGTCGCCGATCACGTCGGTGGCAGGCCGCAAAGGCTTCCTGCGCGGGCAGTTGATGCGCGATCAGGAGAGCGGTGAGTATCTGGTGCAGGCGTTGGGCGGAGCGCCGGGAGCGTCGTCGCATCTGCTGGCCACGCTGGCCGAGGCGAACTGTCTGGTCGTGGTGCCCAGCGGGGCCGAGCAGATACGCACCGGAGAAATCGTCGACGTCGCCTTCCTGGCTCAGCACGGCTGATTGCCGCCGGGCCCGTGAACCTGTTGCGATCCAATTCCCGCCATCCTGGCTGGCCGATGAGCATGGGCCCGCTGCGGGTGGCCGCCGGGGTGATCCGGTTGCGGCCGGTGCGCATGCGCGACGGCGCGCAGTGGAGCCGGATCCGGCTGGCCGACCGCGCCAAGTTGGAGCCGTGGGAGCCCAGTACCGACGGTGAGTGGTCGGTGCGTCACTCCGTGGCCGCGTGGCCGGCGGTGTGTTCCGGGCTGCGCGCCGAGGCGCGCAAGGGGCGGATGCTGCCCTATGCGATTGAACTCGACGGGCAGTTCTGCGGGCAGCTGACCATCGGCAACGTCACCCACGGGGCGCTGCGGTCGGCGTGGATCGGCTACTGGGTGTCCAGCGAGCACACCGGCGGCGGGGTGGCCACCGGAGCCGTGGCGCTGGGGCTCGACCACTGCTTCGGGCCGGTGATGCTGCACCGGGTGGAGGCCACCGTGCGTCCGGAGAACGCCGCCAGTCGGGCCGTGCTGGCCAAAGCCGGCTTCCGCGAAGAGGGCCTCCTGCGGCGGTATCTGGAAGTCGACCGTGGCTGGCGGGACCACTTATTGGTGGCGGTGACCGTCGAAGAGGTCTACGGGTCGGTGGCGTCGACGCTGGTGCGCGCCGGCCGGGCCAGCTGGGTCTGATTCTTTCCGTCGAGGTTGCCGTCAGGGCTGTGGTTGGGCGCTGATCGCGACCGTGACGCCGATCTCGAGGGCCACACACGCGGGATCCTCCCCCAACCGAAATAAAATTGTGGCTGGCGTGACATATGTGGCGTGTGATGCTTGAAAGAGGCAAATTACAGGTGTGTAATTGCCCTGGTCGCAGTGACCCGGCCACGCAGGCCAACGATTAGGCCTCGCGGGGATCGCAACCGAAGAGAGCAGGTCATCATGCCAAGCATCCCGCAATCGTTGTTGTGGATTTCGCTTGTGGTGCTGTGGTTGTTCGTGCTGGTGCCGATGTTGATCAGCAAGCGCGACGCGGTTCGGCGCACCAGCGACGTGGCCCTGGCGACCAGGGTGCTCAACGGCGGTGCCGGCGCCCGCCTGCTCAAGCGCACCGGTCCGGCGGCAGGTCATCGCAGCGACCCCGACTGGAAGCCGGAGGAGGACTGGGACACCGAGCCGATCGACGGCGCCTTCGCCGACGCTGACAAGGACCACGCGGCTGACGACGCCGACACCGACGAGCTGATGCGCCCGCGGTCGGTCGTGACGGCGATGGCGCGTGCTGACCAGGTTGCTGAGCCTGCCGAAGACGACTATCTCGATGTGGACGTGATCGACGAGGACGCGCCCGCGCTGCCGGTGGGTGCCAGCGAGGCACAGTCTCAGGGGCCGGCGCTGCTCGCGGTCGAGCCCGAACCCGTCGACGAGCACGACGACTCGCACGACGACCTCGCTGACGACGAGTATGAATACGTCGAAGACTCCTCCGGGTTGGAGCCCGAGGAAGACGACGACGAGATGGACGACGCGCCGCCGGCATACCCGGTCGGCGTCAACCGGCGACGCCGGTTCGACAACAAGACCGCCGCGGCGGTCAGCGCCCGCAAGTACGCGTTCCGCAAGCGGGTGCTGGTGGCGATGGCGGTAGTGCTGGTGGGTTCGGCAATCGCCGCCTTCGAGGTGACGCCGACGGCGTGGTGGCTGTGCGCTGTCGCGACCACGGTCACCCTGATGTACCTGTTCTACCTGCGGCGGCAGACCAAGATCGAGGAGAAGGTGCGCCGGCGCCGGATGCAGCGGATGGCGCGCAGCCGGTTGGGTGTGGAGAACACCGCCGACCGGGAATACGACCTGGTTCCGTCACGGCTGCGGCGCCCTGGCGCGGTGGTATTGGAGATCGACGACGAGGACCCGATCTTCGAGCACCTGGACTACGCGGTGCCGATGCGCAACTACGGCTGGCCTCGCGACCTGCCGCGTGCCGTCGGGCAGTAGTGAGCGGTTCGTTGCATCGCGGTCGCGGCTGGTAGCCTGCTTAGCGATCAGGGGCTATGGCGCAGTTGGTAGCGCGACTCGTTCGCATCGAGTAGGTCAGGGGTTCGAATCCCCTTAGCTCCACAGTCAGAAATTCCCAGCCGGGAGTTGCGAGGCCCGGCTTTCGGCCAGGAACTAGGCGGGTCGCGGCCTTGTCGTCGGAGCCGCTGAATCCTTACCGGTGGGCAGGCCCGGGATGAGCATCGGCACGTGGCGGCGGTATTCGCGATATTGGTCGCCAAGCTCTGCGGCGAGGTCGTGTTCTTCGAACTGCAGCGCGACCAAAATGTAGGACGTGGTCGCACCCGCGAAGAGCAGGTGGCCTGCCGTCATGGTCGGGGTTGCCCAGAAGGCGACGAGAAAGCCGAGCATGATCGGGTGACGCACTACTCGATAAAGCAACGGCGTGCGAAAGTCGACGCCCGTATAGCTGGCTCCGCGCTCCGCCAGGTAAACCTGCCGTAGCCCGAACAGATCCAGGTGATTGATCATGAACGTCGACGCCA
This sequence comes from Mycobacterium gordonae, assembly GCF_002101675.1. Taxonomy (GTDB): domain Bacteria; phylum Actinomycetota; class Actinomycetes; order Mycobacteriales; family Mycobacteriaceae; genus Mycobacterium; species Mycobacterium gordonae. The sequence continues at coordinate 40,599 of NZ_LQOY01000252.1, forward strand.
GAACTGTTGCCCAGCCCAGCGCGAACAGGGTCCACAGTCCTGCCCGGCCGGGCGGCCACGCGACGTTCCAAAAAACTGTGGGCATCGTCCGCCACTGCCAGAACAAGAGGAACAGCGCCAGGCTCGACAGGAGGACGTAGGTACTGCGCTCAATTGCTTTCGGCACCAACCGCGTCCACCGGCGTTTGAACGCCGGTCGCGCCATCACACTGTGTTGCACCGCGAACAGACCGAGCAGCAAGACGTTGACGACGATGGCTTCCGTGAGGGAGGCGGCGATGCCGTGGTCGATGCTATGCGGGACAACGAAATTGCCGACGAAGCCGATGGCGTACAGGAATGCCGCCAGGAAGACGAGATAACATATCGCGCCGTAGGCGATGGTGAGTAGCCGCTTCATGAGATCCTCCGGTTCCACGACGTTTCCGCAGATGCTTCGCCAATGTTCCAGCGCGCCAACCAGTCTCGCTCCTCTTGCGCCTTCTCGGCGTGATATCCCGGAGACGGGTCGCGCAGTGCCACCCGAGGAACGGGCGTCGCGAAGAAGTCTCCTTCACCCTTGGCGGCCAGACCGCCGCCAATCTCGACGTAGCACACGCCTTCGCCGGTGAAGCGGGTGTCAGGTGCGTCGTAACCCAGGTGACGGGCCACCTGGTGCGCAGCCACCTCGGCTTCGGCTTGGGCAAAGATCGCGGCCTTCGGCAGGGGCTTGCCGTTGGGCAGCATCAGCGCGGTGACATCACCGATCGCCCATACCCCCGGCGCGCTGGTGGCGAGGGTATGCGGATCGACGGGAATCCAGCCGTTGGGAGCGATTCCGGTGGAGATCAACGTTGCTGCCTCGGACCGGTGCGGCGGAATAACCACGAGACGATCGAACGCTTCAGTGGTGCCGTCGGCGAATTCCACGGTGCGGGTATTCGCGTCGATGTGAGTCGCGGACTTACCGCCTTGGAAACCGATACCTTTCGCTTCCATCATCGACACCAGGCTCTTGCCGACTTCTGGACCTGCGACCGGCATCGGAAGTGTGTCCGGCGTGAATGTGTCAACGCGCACCGCGCCGCCGGAGTGTCTGGCGCCGAGTTGATCGGCAATGAGGAATGCCGCCTCGAACGGGGCGGCCGGGCATTTGAACGGCACACCAAGCACGAGCACCATCAATCGTCCCGACTTCAGCGCTCCGATCCTGCGGTGCAGATCCGCGGCACCCTCGAGGGTGTAGAACTGGCTCGCGACGCCAGCTTCGAGCGCTTCGGCCAAGCCGGCAACGGCCGCGACGTCGAGTGCGGCGCCCAGGGCAATCACTAGTGCGTCGTAGCGGATCGGGTCCCCGTCCCGGCAGCGCACGGTCTGCTCAGCCTCGTCGATCCAATCGACTTCCGCGGTGACCATCTGCACGCCGGGAAGGGCTGCGGCGGAGGGCTTTACCCGCACCTGCTCGGGGGTGCGCCACCCACGCATCACCCACAGCAGCGACAAGCCCAGATTGCCGCTGAAGGTGCGGTCGATTAGCAGGATTCGATCTTGGGCGGGAAGCGCCTTGCGAAGTTCGGCGGCCGTGGCCAGACCTCCCACACCGGCGCCTAGGACGACAACTGTCTTGCTCACGAATCTTCACCTCTCCGGGGGTAGGCCGACGTCGATGACCCGGTGCGGCCTTCGTCTGTGCTAATATTTATACAATATTCCAAAGATCATTGGAGAAGCAATGGGCAATCCACCCGGCGGCAAGGCGGCGCTCTTCGAGGAGATCGCCCGGGTCGGTAAGGCGCTGGGCAACGGACGTCGGCTACAGATCCTGGATCTTCTTGCTCAGGGGGAGCGCACCGTGGAATCGATCGCTACCGCATCGGGCATGAATCTCACCACCGCCTCGGCAAATTTGCAGGCACTCAAGGCCGGCGGCTTGGTCGAAGCTCGCCGCGATGGAACCCGCCAGTACTACCGGCTGGCCGGAAACGATGTGGCAAAGCTGTTTTCACTCGTCCAGACGGTGGCCGAGGCCCACCTGGCAGATGTGGCCGTCGCGGCCGCCGCGGCGCTTGGCTCACCCGAAGATGCGATCACCCGCGAGGAACTGGTCCACCGACTCGAGGCCGGCGACGTCACGCTGATCGATGTGCGGCCACGCGAAGAATATGTGGCTGGACACATCCCCGGCGCGATCAACATGCCGCTCACGGAGCTTGCGGACCGACTTGCCGAACTACCCGCCGATCGCGAGATAGTTGCCTACTGTCGCGGTGCCTACTGCGTCATGGCGCCCGAGGCGACCCGCGTCGTGAAGACCTCTGGACGCCGGGTCAAACGCCTCGGTGACGGCATGCTCGAGTGGCGGCTCGCCGGACTCCCGGTCGAGGAACCTCGCGCGACGGCCAGCTAGTCAATGTGGTTTGCGCCCTGACCACGTTCGGCAGTGGTCTTCAGGCGGTTCAATGTTTGTTCGATCCCGCGACGGAGTTGCTTGTCACGAGGGACGGGTAATTCGGCGATCCGGTTCACCAGCGGGCACCACAAGAACTGGTAAGACTCGACCACCTCCGTGCTGTCGGCGCTGATTGGACGAAAGCGGTAGCGCCACAGCGTTTCCTCACGGCCGGTCTTGTGCAGCACGGTGAACGCCAACTCCTGTCCGGGCTCGGCTGCGGTGATCTCCGCATCGGTGTGCCACCGGACTTTGCCAAGTCGATTGTGGCCGCGGAACTTTGCGCCGGGCACGGCCGCGTCGGCACCATCGAGCCATTCGCAGCGGTAACATTCCGGGCTCCACTCGCCCATACGGGGGATATCGCTGATCAGGTTGTAGATCGTCCGCGGGGCCGCGTTGATGGTGATTCGGGCCTCACCCGTGGTAGCTGTTGGCAAGACAATCTCCTTCCTCACGCCTGGGCAGCCAATCCGTCTGCACCTGCTTCGGACAAGTCGCCGAGGGCATCTGCCTCTCCGGTCCCGCCACCTCTGGGCCGTCTCCGTGGTCCGAGTCGACACATTCGTCGCGTGCAGGGCGCAAACTGCACCATGGCAAGAATCCGTTTCAGCCTCTCAGGCGACACGGTACGCGGATGTCCGAGGGGACAGCTGTTGTTACCGTCGTGCACGCTTGTGTTGGCCCGCGACCGATTTGCCCGAGGACGTGCGGCGCGCCGTGCCCGTTGGGATTGTGTAGCGTTCTTTGATGCTGGCGCGGGCTTCAATTGTCCGGCGGCGGTGCAGCAGGGGCATAATTCGCAGTTCGAATCGTGCCATAGCCGTCGCCACGAAGCCCTCACTGAGAACCCGCGCCTGCTGAGACCGTTTGTCCCAACTACGCGAAATACGAGATGATTCAATACGACTCGCATAAATGGCTGGACCACTTCTTTGACATCCGCGGCTCGCTGGTCCGGGAGATCATCGGTCGAGTCTCCCTATGCGTCGCTTGGTCGGCGGCGGTTGTCGCGTTTCACAATTACGTCGCGCCGGTCGGCATGCCCATTCAGCTGCACACCCTGATGGGCCTCGCCCTTGGTCTCCTTCTGGTTTTCCGCACCAGCTCCAGCTATGAGCGCTTCTGGGAGGGGCGCAAGTTATGGGGAGGGATCGTGAACGAAACACGGAACCTCGTCCGAAGCGCCAGCACATACATCACGGGGGATCCGGCGCTGGTCGCCCGACTCACCCGATGGACAGCCGCCTTTGCCTGGGCTGCCATGCACCGCCTGCGCGGTACCAAAGGCCTTGGGCCACAAATCACCGAGCTGCCGCCCGCCGAGGCGCAGGAGGCGATCGACGCCCAGCACCCCGCACTCGCTGTCGCCGGCAACATGTCCGATTGCCTCCGGGAGGCGCACGAGCGGGGCTTGATCTCTGACATCATGCTCACGTCGATGGACCAGAACATTCAGCTCCTGGTCGACTACCTCGGCGGCTGCGAACGAATCCAGAAAACGCCGATGCCGTTCGCTTACGCCGTTCACCTGCGGCGCGCGCTTGTCTTGTATTGCTTCACTCTCCCCTTCGCCATGGTCGAGACCTTCGGCTGGACGACCGTTATCGACGTCCTAATCATCGCTTACACGTTCTTCGGCATCGAGGAAATCGGCGTCGAGATTGAAAGCCCCTTCGGGTATGACGCGAATGACCTCCCCCTTGAGGACATCTGCGAAACGATCCACAAGAACGTCTACGCCCAGGCGGGCATTTAGCAGCTGACTCGCTGAGTACTTTCTTACTGCGCGTGGCGAGCTTGTTCCCGGGGGCGAAGCGGTCGGACGCGTCCGCGGCGGTGGGGGCCGCGACGGACAATCGTCCCCACTCAGTGATCCAAAGCCCGATCGTGATGAGCTCATGGCGAGCGTCCGCGTTGATCCGAGATGAGCCGATAAAGGAATTTGCGATCGGTTAATATGACGGCGTTATGGGGTAGGCGTCCGCCGGGCATTTCATGGTGCGGAAGTTAGGTCAGGGGTATTCCGTGAAAGCCATTCATTTCATCTCGGGTCTGCCGCGTTCGGGTTCGACGTTGCTGGCCGCGTTGCTGCGACAGAACCCGCGCTTCCAGGCGGGGATGTCCGGACCGCTGGCCGGCCTGTTCGGCGCCCTGCTCGACGAAATGAGTGGGCGCAACGAGTTTTCAGTGTTTATCGACGACGCCAAGCGCGAGCGCATCCTGCGGGGGTTGTTCGACGATTTCTACGCGGACTCCACGGCCCAGGTGATCTTTGATACCAACCGCGGCTGGTGTGCGTGGATGCCCGCGCTTGCCCGGCTGTTTCCCGAGGCGAAGGTGATTGCGTGCGTGCGCGAACTGCAGTGGGTGGTGGACAGCATCGAGCGGTTGATTCAACGCAACGTCTTCAGTCCGTCGTCGATCTTCAACTACAGCGCCGGCGGCACGGTCTACAGCCGCGCTCAACAAGTGGTGGCGCCGGATGGCATGGTCGGGGGTCCTTACGATGCCCTCAAGCAGGCCTGCTACGGCGCGCAACGGGATCGACTCCTGTTGCTGCAGTACGAAACTCTGAGCACCGACCCGGCCAAGGCGATGCAGGCCGTCTACTCGTTTATCGGTGAGCCGGTGTTCGACCACGACTTCAGCCACGTCGAGTACGACGTCACCGAGTTCGACGAGCGGGCGGGCACGCCCGGCCTGCACACCGTGCGCTCAACGGTCAAGGCCGAACCGCGCGACACGCTGCTCCCGCCGGACCTGTTCGACCGCTTCATCCACGACGCCTTCTGGCGCGACCCGGAGGGGATTCCCGCCGGGCTGATGATCGTGTGAGGTTGATTCTCTCTTCGACAGCGAACAGCCGCGCCCGGCCTTTCGATCAGCGGCGACTGTCACGGCACATTCGCGCCGGGCGTACCGATAATGACGGCTCCCGCCGCTGAGGGGGGAGCTGTGAGGTCGGCGGCTCCACCGGCGCCGCCAGTGCTACCTAGGCCGGTGCCGCTACCGCCATTGCCGCCGGTGCCGGTGCTGGTGTCGATGATGCCGCCGATGTTTGCGGTGAAGGTGGACGCCCCGCCGGCGCCGCCGCGGCCGTCGGTGATGCCCGCACCGCCGTTCCCGCCGCTGGTGGCGCTGTTGCTGACGGTGCCGCTATTGATGGCGTTGATTCGGCCGATGTTTCCGTCACCGCCCCAGCCGCCGCTGGTGCCCGCCCCGCCCACCCCGCCGGTCACGGAGCCAGTGGCGACGGAGCTGCCCGCCCCGGTAGCGAAGAGGGTGGCGCCGCCTCCCACGCCGCCGCGGCCACCGATTCCCGCGCCTCCGGCGCCGCCGGATGCTGTGCCGCCAGTGAGGGTGCCGCCGTAATAACCTCTGATGGAGGCGTACCTTCCGTAGCCGCCCGTGCCGCCGGTGGAGCCCGCGCCCCCGGCGCCGCCGATGGAGACGCCGCTGGCGGAGCTACCCGCGCCCCTAGCGACGACGTAGCCGCCGCCGGCACCGCCGCCGCGGCCGTTGGTGGTGCCCGCACCTCCGAGGCCGCCCGTGGCCGTGCCAGTGGCGGTGCCGCCGTTATAAGCGCCGACCCGGGCGCTGCCTCCGTAGCCGCCGCGGCCGCCGTTGGTGCCCGTGCCCCCGACGCCTCCGAGGGCGGTGCCGCTGGCGGAGCTGCCTGGATCTCTAGCAAAGAGGTAGCCGGCGCCGCCGGCACCGCCGTTGCCACCGTTGGTGCCCGCACCCCCGACGCCGCCGGTGGCCGTGCCAGTGATCGTGCCGCCGCCGTTGGCGCTGAGGGTGGCGTTACCGCCGCGGCCGCCGGTCGCGGAGGTGGTTCCGCCGACCCCGCCGTCGCCGCCGGTGGCGGTGCCGTTCACGGCGCTGCCGGCTCCGCTGGCGATGAGACTGGCGTTGCCTCCGGCTCCGCCGACGCCGCCCGGCGCCACGGTGGTACCGGCGCCGCCGACGCCGCCGACACCGCCGGTGGCGCCACCGACGGCCGTGCCACCGCCGGTGGTCAGCACCCTGGCGGCCCCGCCGCCACCACCACCGCCACCGCCGTAACCCGGCCCGCCGCTGGTGGCTGCGGCACCAGCGCCTCCGGCCCCGCCGGCGCCAGCGGTCGCACCCGTTCCGTCAGCCGCGCCGCTGCCGCCGTGACCGCCGTCCCCGCCGGCACCGTCGGTGCCACCGACGCCGCCGGAAAGGCCGCCCCTGCCGCCGGTGCCGCCAGACCCACCCCCGCTCGTCGAGGTGCCGACGCCGCCCAGCCCGCCGGTGCCGCCACCGCCACCGTCACCAGCGCCGCCTGTGGCACCAACAGAGCCGAAGAATCCGCCGGAGCCGCCGGCCCCGCCGACGCCACCGGTGCCGCCGTCGCCGCCTAAACCGCCGGTACCGGCATTGGCCAACTGCGTGCCCGCGGCGCCCTGTGCCCCCGTCCCGTTCGCGC
>NZ_LQOY01000253.1 GCF_002101675.1 Mycobacterium gordonae
CCACCGGTCCCGCCGGTGCCGCCCTGCCCGCCGACGCCGCCCTGGCCCCCGTCACCGCCGCCCACGCCGCCGATACCCGCACCGCCGACGCCACCGGTGCCGCCGGCGCCCCCTTTCCCGCCCTGGTCGCCCGTGGTGGGGGCCAGCGAGCTGGTGCCTGATGCGCCTTGCCCGCCTTGTCCGCCCTGCCCGCCGACACCGCCCTGCCCGCCGATGCCGTTGCTGGCCCCCGCGCCGCCGGCGAGACCGGCCTGTCCCCCGGCGCCGCCCTGTCCGCCTTTGCCTCCGTCGCCGCTGCCGAGGAGGCCTGCGGCGTCAGCGCCACCTCCACCGGCACCACCAGCACCACCGGCACCACCGTTGCCGCCGCTACCGCCGAACCCGCCGCCGCTGCCGCCGGTACCACCGGCACCACCCTGATAGCCATTAACGCCCGCGAGCCCGGTGCCTGGCGCGGCATTGGGAGCGGCCGAGGCCGCGCCACCCTGTCCACCGGTTCCGCCGTTTCCGGCAAGGCCGGCGTTGCCCGCGTGACCACCGAAACCGCCCGCAATACCGGCGAGACCGGGCGCACCGCCGGTACCACCGGTACCACCGGCACCGCCGTTTCCGCCGCCGACCACGCCGGAACCGCCGTTCCCACCGGTCCCTCCGGTGCCGCCGTTACCGCCGTTACCGCCACTTCCGCCGAATCCACCGGGCAGAGCGGCCCCGCCGGCACCGCCCTGGCCGCCCTGGCCCCCGGTGACACCGATGCCTCCGGCTCCGCCCGTTCCGGCACCGGCGGAGGTGCCCTGGGTGCCGTTGCCTCCGTTACCACCGAGGCCGCCAGTGCCGCCGGTCCCCTCGCCTCCGGCCTGGCCGCCGGAGGTGAAGAACCCTCCAGCGCCCCCGGCACCGCCGTGGCCCGCCGCCCCACCGGTGCCGCCGGTACCGCCGGAGCCCGGGGTCGCACCGTCGCCGCCGACGCCACCGGTGCCGCCGACGCCACCGACCCCTCCGTGGCCGCCGGCCCCGCCGTGGCCGAGCAGCAATCCGGCGTGGCCGCCCGAACCGCCGGCGCCGCCGGCGCCACCGCTGAAGCCGATACCACCTTGCGTGTTGGCGGCGCCGTTCACGCCGACCCCGCCCTGGCCTCCCATGCCGCCGGCTCCACCGGCACCGCCGCTGGTGAACCATCCGCCGACGCCGCCGGCGCCGCCGGTCCCGCCGGCAAAACCGACGCCGGCCGGGTTATTGGCGCCCAGACCGCCACTACCACCGGTCCCACCGCGACCCCATAACAAACCGGCCGCACCACCGGCGCCGCCAGGTGCACCAGCCAGGCCGACACCGGGTCCACCGGCGCCACCGTTTCCGCCGATCCCTATCAGGCCCGCGTTCCCACCTGCTCCGCCAGCCTGACCCGCCGCACCAGCGGCGCCGTTACCGCCGTTGCCGATCAACAACCCGCCGGCCCCGCCGGCGCCGCCCGGTATGGTCGCGTTGGCGCCATCGCCGATCAGCGGGCGGCCCAGCAACGCCAAGGTGGGCGCGTTGACCACCGCAAGCACGCCTTCTTCCAATGCCTGTAGCGGTGCCACACTCGCCGCTTCCGCACCGAAATATGCGCCCCCCGCGCCGCTCAAGGTCCGCACAAAGTGGTCGCGGACCGACTCAGCCTGCGCGGCCAGTACCTGATACTCGTTCGCGTGCTGGCCGAACAACGCTGCCATAGCGATCGACACTTCGTCCTGGGCCGCCGCCATCACGCCCGTCATTGCAGGTGCCGCCGCGGCGGTGCCCGCGCTCAACGCCGCTCCGATACCGTCGAGGTCAGCCGCCGCCGCCGACAGCGTGTCCGGTGTGACAACTAGAAACGACATAGTTTCCCTCTCGCAGAGTGCGTGCCGTACGGATCGCTCAACGTGTCATTTGGAGCTCAAGGGCTGTGGGGTCTGCGGATGGTATCAGGCCGCATTTGTCACGTGTGCAATCTGTCGTCAGCAAGATTCTCAACGGCCGCAGCCGGATTCAGGTGAGACAAGACGCCTTGCCACAGGTGAGACGACGGCGGCACACCGACCGATTCGACCGCGAGCCGCCCCCGCGCCCGGACGAAAATGCTCGAATGCTTCAATTCGTCTCGAAATCTGCCGGGGTGCCATAGCGTCTGGCACCTCGCCAGCGATGTCCTTTCCCGGCGGAAGCGGCACAGGCCCGCGATGAACACCCAGGAGCTTGCGCGATGAACATCCAGATACTGGCGCCTGAGATCACCTCGATGCAGATGTTCAGCGGCATGGGGTCGGCACCGTTGTTGTCGGCCGCGGCGGGTTGGAACGACCTGGCCGGCGAATTGGGTTCGGCGGCATCATCATTCGAATCGGTGACCACCGAGCTGGTGGCCGGAGCCTGGCAGGGTGCGGCCGCTTCGGCGATGACGGCCGCGGCCGCGCCGTACCTCACGTGGCTGAGCGCGGCCCAGACACAAGCCGAGAGCGCGGCGACCCTGGCCCGGGCGGCGGCTACCGCCTTCGAGACAGCGCAGGCGGCGATCGTTCACCCACTGGCGATCGCCGCCAACCGCAACCAAGTGGTCGCACTCGTGATGTCGAACCTGTTCGGGTTCAACGCCCCCGCCATCGCCGCCGCCGAGTCCGAATACGAGTCGATGTGGGCTCAGGATATCGCCGCGATGGTGGGCTACCACGGTGAGGCTTCGGCAATCGCATCGGCGTTGGCGCCGTTCACCCAGCCGCTGGCCAACCTCGCCAGTGTGCCGGCTCAGGCGGCCGGTGCGTTGGCGGCCGCGGTGAGTCCCGCGCCGGTCGGGCCGCTACCGGCGTTCGCCGTCGCCCTGCCAGAGGTGACCATACCGCCGTTCACCATTCCCCGATTCCTGCTGCCGACGTTCGACATTCTCGGTTTGACGGTCGGAAACTTCACGTTGCCCGCGATCAACATCCCGCAGATTTCCACCGGCAACTTCACCATGCCACCGATATCCATTTCCGCTACCGCCAGTTCGTTGACGATTCCGTCGTTCACCTTTCCTGGGATCTCGATACCGGGGGTAACCCTGGGCGGATTCACCACCCCACAGCTGGCCACCGCGCCACTGGTGCTGCCTTCGCTGCAAATTCCCGCCAGCGGATTCTGGATTCCCTTCGGCGGCGCCAACATAGCCAGCAATCCGGCCCAGCTGACGAGCCATCTCCCGTCGCTGAACTACGCCAGCGTCGTGCTGTCCGGTGTGCCGAACCTGCTGGTCAATTCGGGAATTTTGGGCATCACAATCGATCTCGGAATTCCGTCCACCATCTACATCAACTGGGCGGTTCAGGTGTTGGGGCCCACCGCCACCCCCGGTCTCTACATCGGCGACTTCAATCTGAGCACCGGAAGTTTCACCTCGAGCACCGGATTCGTCCTACCGCCCATCGGTGTCTCCGGCTTCACCATCCCCGATATCTCGATCCCCGCGTGGCAGACTCCGGAGATCACCCTGACCAATCCGGGTCTGACCGTGGACATCGGGTCGATCGATGTGTCGGGATTCAGTGTCGGGCCGGTGACCATTCCCCCGATCGGCATCACCGACTTCCAGATACCCAGCATCGGTGTCGGCGGCATCGACGTCGGCGCGTTCACCACCCCCGGGCCGATCACCGGCACCGGTTCCCTGGACATCGGCCTACTCAACCTGATCCCCCGCATCGGGATCGACTGGACCAACCCGTTCGAGGGCCTGATCAACCCCGGCCCCGCCGGCCCCTACCTCGGCCCGCTGGAGACGCCGCAGCTCACCGTCTCCATCGACACGCCGGAGATCACCATCCCCCCGATCGGCGTCCCCCCGTTCAACCTCAACGCCTTATCCGTGCCACCGATCAGCGTGGCCCCGTTCAGCCTCGGTCAAATATCTGTACCCAACATCCAGATCAACGGTGTCAACATCGGAGCGGTCAGCATCCCGGAGGTCACCATCACTCCGCAACTGCCCAACATCTCGGTGGGCCAGTTCACCACTCCGACGATCACGACCGGCGCGTTCGCCCTACCCACCGTCAGCATCCCGACGATCACCACACCGGCGATATCGCTCTACAATCCGGCCAACCCGGTGAACACGTTCGGGCTGGACCTCAGCACCTGGGCATACATCGACCTGACCGGGTCGAAGATCACCATCGTTCCCAATCCCTTCAATACCCAGGTGCACATCGGAATACCCCCGCTTCAGATCCCGCCCATGACACTGGTCAATGGTGCCAACCCGCTGAACCCGCTCAGCTTCGTGTTCAACGGAAACCTGGGCGCATTGAGCTTGCCGCCCATCTCAATCGACGCTTTCAACCTCGCGCTGAACGGGCCGGCGGTGCAGCTGACCGATATCCTGACCAACCCCATCAATCTGGGCGCGATCACCCTGCCAGCACTGACCGTGCCACCCACCGCCGTGGGCGGGCTGGGTGGCTTCGACCTGCCGCAGCTGGACATCAGCGGCATCCAGATCGGCGGCTTCGGCACCCCGGGCCCCGTGGTCATCCCACCGATCACCCTCACGCAAACCATCCTGCCGAGTTTCACATTGGTCCCCGCCATTCCACTGTGAACTGTCGGCCACGACCTGTCAGAGCACAATCAGCCCTCAACAAGGGGCTGGGTCGACGGCGTCGGTCGATGGGACGAGCCCTTGTCGCTCAAGCAACCAGGAAGCGGGGCACCACATTTCACGGCGCCGTGACCGGCTCGCCCACCGCATGAGACGCGCCGCCGGATATCACCGCCGGTAGCAACGCGTCACGCACCGCCGCCAACTTCTCCGATTCCGACCGACGGCGCCCGCACTCCTCGCCCAGTGTCGCCATCGAGCGCGCGGACTCGGCGCTCAACCTGCGCACGTCTCGCACCGCAGCACCGAGCAACTCGTGCGGCCGGATCCGTTGGCGGCTGCCCGTCACTCCCTCGACCATCTGCTGCATCCTGGCCAGGACCCCCCGCTGTCGCAACGCTGCCCACAACACCGACGTGTGGACGCCGATCGGCCGCAGCACCACGAATTCGGTACTCGCTAAGGCGGTGTCGGCGGGAAGACACGCCACGTTCCAGATCCTCGGGATTCTCGGATTCAGCCGCGAGAACAATACGCACGGTTCGGTCAGCAGAAACTTGGCGCTCTTGATCATCAGGGCATCGACGAGTACGGGCCGCACACCGGCATCGAATGCAGGGAGGCTGTAATGGGCGACAGCCCCCCGGACGCCACGCGGATCAATAGATGTCGTCGACCGCTCGGCCAGATCCGACAGCGCTGTGTCGTGATCCACCTGCTCGACCAGCGCCGTCATCAGGGCTTCGGCGGCCGCGACGACGCGGGCGTTGGCGGCGATCTTGTCGTCGAATGCACCGAGCAGGTCGCCGATCGGTCGGCGCCGCGAGGCGGATGCGGCTTTGAACCGCACGCTTTGCAGGGTGCTCTGGCTGAGCGACGGTTGGCCGGATCCGGCGCGAAAACGATTGAGCCCGCAACTTTTCAGTGCGTAGAACCAATACCGGGTTTCGTCAGGGTTTTTGGCCCGCCCGATGAGTGCGTTGTCCGTTACCCATACGTCGCCGGCGCAGTAATGCACACTGCCGCAGTAAGAGCCGACCCGTCCGATCACAATGAGCGGCCCGCGGGCGTTGCGCTGCGTTGTGAAGCCGATAGGCCCGTTGGCGCCGTAAATGGGATGACATCCCTCCGTCGCTCGGATCGGCGGAGTGCTACCCGCGGCGAAGTCCACATGATCGCCCAGCTCCACCGTTTCAGTCACCAACCTGCCCGCCTGCCGATGCTGTGCAGTTCGTCGGCGAGGTCACCTCGCTTTGCGACGCTGACGCCACCCAACCCCAGCCATGACGCCATCTGCGACAGCTCGCCGGCCAGTGCCGCAGCAACCCTGGGTCGCGGCCGGTCGGGCTCTGCGAACGCGCCCACCACCTGCAGCGTGTCGGCAGCCCGATCGGCCTTCAGATCCACCCGGGCCACCAATTCGCCGTCCAGCAGAAACGGCCATACGTAGTAGCCGTACTGCCTTTTGGCGGCGGGAGTGTAGATCTCGATGCGGTAGTGGAAATCAAAGATCCGCTCCACCCGCGGCCGGAAGAAGATCAGCGGGTCGAAAGGGCAGAGCAGCGCCGTGCCGCGGTTCAGGCGCGGTACGGTCTGCCCGGCCCGCAGATAGGCCGGGGCCGACCAGCCGTCGACCTCGACGCGTTCGATCTCGCCGGCCGAAACCAGTTCGGCGATAGCCGGTTTCACCTGCTGCGCCGACAACCGGAAGTAGTCGCGGATGTCAGGCTCGGTGCCGACGCCCAGCGCGGTAGCGGCGCGTAGCGTCAACTCCCGGATCGCTTCGTCGTCACCGACTTCCCGCGCCAGCACCTCGGCGGGCAGCACCCTTTCCACCAGGTCATAGTGCCTCGCGAAGCCCACCCGGGTGGCGGTGGTGAGCACGCCGGAGGCGAACAGCGCCTCGCACACCCACTTGGTGTCGCTACGGTTCCACCAGGCGCCCTTGGCTCTTTGGGGTGCGGCCTCCAGGTGCGCCTCGATCTGCCCGGCGGTGCTTGCTCCGAGTTCGCCGACGGCGGCCACGATATCGTCGGCCAGTTGCGGGTTGGCCTTGACGATGTGGGTCCCCCAGCGGCCGTGCCGGTACTGGCGCATCCGCCAGCGCAGCAACGGCCAGTCGTCGATGGCGATCAGCGCGGCTTCGTGCACCCAGTACTCGGCCAGCAGGCGCGCTTTGGTCGGACCCCAAGCGGCTCGGTCCAGGATGTCGCGGTCGTAGGGCCCCAGCCGGCTGAACACCGGGGCGTAATGTGCGCGGACGGCAACCGATACGGAGTCCAGTTGCAGCACCTGGATGCGCGATATCAGCCGCCGCAGGTGCGCGCGGGTGACGCCGGTACCGGGTCGGGGGTCGCTAAATCCTTGCGCCGCAACGGCGATCCGCCGGGCCTGCGCGGCGGTCAACCTGGCGTTGCGGACGACCGGCACGGCGCCGAGAATACCGGCCCGTGCGGTCAGGCGCGGCATCGGCGCGGGTCAGCCGGCGCTGACTCTGCGGTCCGACGGCCCCGAACCGTTGGTTGCTGCGCCCGCCGCGTTCTTCAGCTCTTCGTATGCCGATTGCAGCGCCGCCGGCACCGGTTCGAGGTCACGGTAGACGGCCACCAGTTGTTCGAGCACGTTGATGCGTTGCTGGGTCGCCTCCTCGACCGCACGACGAGCCTGGTCGCGATAGTGGTCGGCTTCCTGCCGCGCATCGGCGAGGAGCTGGTCACGCTCCTGCTGCGCCTCTCGCCAGGCCTCGTCAATACGTGCCTGGCTGTCCGCGCGCATGTTGGACAGCTCGGACTCCTGCTTGGCCTTTGTTTCCTCGTACTCAGCCTGCAGGGCTTTCAGCTGTTCGGCCATCTCCGCGAGCTGCTCTTTGGACTTCTGCTGGTCCGCCTCGATATCGGCCTCGGCCGACGCGATCAGCGCCTCCGCCTCCGCGCGCGACTCGGCCTGCATTTGGGACACCTCGTCGACCGCACGTCTGAGCATCTTCGCCATCCGCTGCTGCATCGCGTGCGGCGACGGTGAGGTGTCGGTGAGTAGGGCCACCTCCTTGCGCAGCGCGGCCACTTCGTCGCCCGAGTTCTGCAGGCGTGCCCGCAGGCTCTCGACGTCGTCGCGCAGCAACCGCTGCTTGGTGGTCAACACCTCGATGTGCGCATCCACCGCGGCTTGGTCGTAGCCCAGGAACTTGCGCGAAAACGTCTTCACGGGTTCGGTTACCACTGTCAATTCCCCCTTCTGAACATGCTTGATACCCGGTGAGACCGCCCCCAAGCCGAGTATGTCGGGTCAAATGGAAAGCGGTTCGGCGACCGCTCAAGCGCGAACGTAGCTGTGAAACCGGTAACGCAGTCCCGCACGGCTGACCTGCCACTCCCCCGTTTCACCATGCCACGTCTCGTCGAGCACCGGCGCCAGCGCGTCCTCGTCGTCGCGCGGCAGGTCGATATCGACTTCGGTAACCTCGCACCTGCTGGCCTGCGGTAATGCCAGAGCATAGATCTGGCCGCCCCCGATGACCCAGGTCTGCGGCCGGTCCAGAGCTTTTTCCAGCGAGTCGAGCACCTCAGCGCCCTCAGCGGTGAATCCGCTCTGGCTCAGCACCACGTTTCGCCGGCCGGGCAACGGCCGGAAATTTTCCGGAAGCGACTCCCAGGTCCGGCGGCCCATCACCACGGTGTGCCCCATGGTGATCTTCTTGAAGTGGGCCAGATCCTCCGGCACCCGCCACGGTATGTCCCCGCCGCGCCCGATCACGCCAGAAGTCGACTGAGCCCATACCAGGCCCACGTCGTTTCTCCGTGTCATACGGCTACGGGAGCCTTGATCGCCGGATGCGGGTCGTAGTTTTCCACGACGACGTCTTCGTACCGATAGTCGAAGATCGAATCCCTTTGTGCTAGATGCAATTTGGGATACGGGCGCGGATCCCGGGTGAGTTGCAGTTCCACCTGGTCGACGTGGTTGTCATAGATGTGGCAGTCGCCGCCGGTCCAGACGAACTCGCCGACATCCAGCCCGGCCTGGGCGGCCATCATGTGGGTGAGCAACGCGTAACTGGCGATGTTGAACGGAACCCCGAGGAATAGGTCGGCGCTGCGCTGATACAGCTGGCAGCTCAGCCGGCCGCCGGCGACGTAGAACTGGAAGAAGGCGTGGCACGGGGGCAACGCCATCTGAGGGATCTCGCCGACGTTCCAGGCCGAGACGATGATGCGCCGCGAGTCCGGGTCGGTACGCAGCAAATGCAACGCAGCGCTGATCTGGTCGATGTGCTCACCGGTCGGGGTGGGCCAGGATCGCCACTGCACGCCGTATACCGGCCCGAGGTCCCCAGTGTCACTTGCCCATTCGTCCCAGATGGTGACGCCGTGCTCCTGCAGCCAGCTGACGTTGGAATCGCCGCGCAAGAACCACAGCAATTCGTAGACCACGGACTTCAGGTGCACTTTCTTGGTGGTGAGCAGCGGAAAACCGGCCGACAGGTCGTAGCGGATCTGCCGGCCGAACAGGCTGCGGGTGCCGGTGCCGGTGCGGTCGGATTTGGCTGTGCCCGTTTCGAGCACCTGACGCAGAAGGTCTTCGTACGGCGTCGCAATCGGCACGGGGGTAGCTTAGCGCGATCGCAAGCCCGGCGAAGCCGGGCGCAGCGGGTCGCGCCATCAGACCAGCGCGATCGCACGCCCGGCCGTGGCGATCGCAAGCGCGGCCGCGTCGATCGCAAGCGCGGCCGTGGCGATCGCAAGCGCGGCGCAGCCGGGCGCGGCGGGTCGCCACCATGGTGCAGCCGGGCGCAGCGGGTCGCCACCATGAGGCAGCCGGGCGCAGCGGGTCGCGCCATCAGACCAGCGCGATCGCAAGCCCGGCCGTGGCGATCGAAAGCGCGGCCGTGTCGATCGCGAGCGCGGCCGTGTCGATCGCAAGCGCGGCCGTGGCGATCGCAAGCGCGGCCGTGGCGATCGCAAGCGCGGCGCAGCCGGGCGCAGCGGGTCGCCACCATGAGGCAGCCGGGCGCGGCGGGTCGCCACCATGGTGCAGCCGAGCGAAGCGGGTCGCCACCATGAGGCAGCCGGGCGCGGCGGGTCGCGCCATCACACCCCGGGGTGAGTTGCCCCGACGCCGATGGACTCGCTGCGCAGGCTGCGGAGTAAAACAGGGAATATGCCGAAGATCACTGACGCCGTCACCACCCCCGACGGCACGTGCCCAGTCAGTTTGTTCACCCCCGACGGCACCGGCCCATGGCCGGGCGTGGTGATGTTTCCTGACGCCGGCGGCGTTCGGGACACCTTCGACCAGATGGCGGCCAAGCTAGCGGGGCTCGGTTACGCCGTGCTGCTTCCCGACGTGTACTACCGCGAGGGCGACTGGGCCCCGTTCGATATGGCCAGTGCGTTCAGCGACCCGAAGGAACGCGCCCGCATCATGTTCATGCTCGGCACCGTGACGCCGGACCGGATCACCCGCGACGCCACTGCGCTGTTCGACTATCTGGCCGGTCGCCCCGAGGTGCGCGGTGAGCGCTTCGGCGTATGCGGCTATTGCATGGGCGGACGGATCTCGGTGCTCCTGGCGGGCCGCCTTCCGGAGCGGGTCGCCGCGGCGGCGTCCTTCCATGGCGGTGGCCTGGTGGCCGACAACGAGCACAGCCCACACTTGTTAGCTGACAAGATGAAGGCCCTGGTGTATGTGGGTGGCGCCGAGAACGATCCGTCGTTCACCTCCGATCAAGCCGAGCAGCTCGAAAAGGCCCTGACCGCTGCGGGCGTCCGGCACACCATCGAGTGGTACCAGGCCGGACACGGGTTCGCCGTCCCGGACAACCCGCCGTACGATGCTGCCGCCGACGAGCGGCACTGGGCCGCCATGGCAGAGACCTTCGCCGAGGCGCTCGCGTAGGCCCGCCGAGCAGACGCAAAAGCACCCAAAATTGCCAATTTTGGGGCGCTTTTGCGTCTGCTCGCGCCGACAAAAGCACGCTACGACGTGAGATTCAGCAGTTCGCCGAGCCGGGAGCGGTGCCGATAGGCGGTGCCGAACGCCAGCTGGTCACTCTTGGCGCGCTTGAGGAACAGGTGCGCCGGATACTCCCACGTCATTCCGATGCCGCCGTGCAATTGGACGCACTCTTCGGCGGCATGCACCGCCGCGCCGCTGCAGTAGGCCTGCGCGAGCGACGCCGCGACCGCCGCATCGTCATCACCGCGGGCGCCGGTGTCCGCGGCATAGCGCGCCGCCGACGTCGCCGAGCTGACCTCGAACCACAGGTCGGACAGCCGATGTTTGATCGCCTGATAAGAGCCAATCGCCCGGCCGAACTGCTTGCGCTCCTTGACATACGCCAGGGTGGTGTCGAAACACCACTGCGCCACCCCCAGTTGTTCGGAGGCCAGTAACGCCGCGCCAGTGTGCAGCGCCGCGGCAACAGCCTCCGCTCCGGCACCGACCACCGTCGACGCGGCACCCGAAAACTGCACGTCCGCAAGAGGTCTCGTCATATCCAAGGCCAGCTTCGGCGACACTTGCACGCCGGCGGCGTCGCGCGAAACCGTATGCAACTCAAGCCCGCTGGAGCCCGCGACGGGCACCACCAGCACGTCGGCCTCGGCGGCGCCCGCCACGCTGGTCACCTGCCCGCTCAGGCCGTCGGCACCTACGGCCACCCCGGCGATGGCATCCCAGGGCGCGGTCGACAGCGGCACCACCAACGCCGCGGTGCTCGCGCCGGAGGCCAAGGCCGGCACCGTCTCGGTGTCACCGGCACGCAGCAGGGCGACGGTGGCGAGCACGGCACTGGACAGGAACGGCACCGGCGCAACGGCCCGCCCGATCTCCTCCAGCACGACAGCGGCCTCGCGGGCGCCCGCGCCCGCTCCACCGAGTGACTCCGGCACCAGCAGACCCGCGACGCCCAGTTCCGCGGCCAGAGTGCGCCAAAGCCCGGAAAAGCCTTGTGGCGCTGCGTCATAGCACTTCGTCACCGAATCCAGTGGACACCGGTCAGCGAACAGCGTCCGGACACTGTCGCGCAGCGCATCCTCAGTATCGGAGTACAGCAGGTCACTCACCGGGGCAGGTCCTTCCATGCGACGGCCTTGTCCACCCGATGCTCGCCGGGCAGGCCCAGCACCCGTTCGGAGACGGTGTTGCGCAAAATTTCCGAGGTGCCCCCCTCGATCGAGTTGCCCCTGGCACGTAGGTAGCGGTAACCGGGCTCGCGGCCGATCAGGTCGACGGTTTCCGGCCGGCGCATCGTCCAGTCGTCGTAGCCGAGTCCCTGCTCACCGTGCAGCTCGATCTCGAATCCCGAAATCGCTTGCGCTATCCGGGCGAACGCGATCTTCATGCCCGCGCCCTCCGGTCCGGGCTGACCGCTCGCGGCCTGCTGGCGCAGCCGTTCACCGGTGAGACGCAGAACCTCCGCGTCGACCCACAGGCGCATCAACTCGTCGTGCATGGCCGGGTTGCGCAGTGCCGGATCGCTACGCCAGGCCTTGGCCACCTTGCCGATATGGCCGCTCTCGCGCGGAGTGCCGGCGCGTGAACCGATCGCCACCCGCTCGTTGTTCAGTGTGGTGGTCGCCACCCGCCATCCGCCGCCCTCGGGGCCGAGCCGGTTGGCGTCGGGCACCCGGACGTCGGTCAGGAATACCTCGTTGAACTCCGCTTCACCGGTGATCTGGCGCAATGGCCGCACCTCGACGCCCGGTTGCGTCATGTCGCACAAGAAGTAGGTCAGGCCGCCATGTTTGGGCACGTCGGGATTGGTGCGTGCCACCAGGATCGCCATCTGCGCGTGCTGGGCCTGCGACGTCCACACCTTCTGCCCGTTGACGATCCAGTCGTCTCCGTGGCGAACGGCGCGGGTGGCGGCGGCGGCCAGGTCTGATCCGGCGCCCGGCTCGCTGAACAACTGGCAGTAGATCTGTTCGCCAGTGAACAACGGGCGCAGGAACTTTCGTTTCTGCTCATCGGTTCCGAACGAAATGATCGTCGGCGCCGCCATGCCCATGCCGATGTAGTTCTTCACCGTGCCGCCCATGGGCGCACCTGCGGCAGCCAACTGCGCATCCACCCGCTGCTGCGCCGTGCGCGGCAAACCCAACCCCCCGAAACCGACGGGCAGGTGCACCCACGCCAGCCCCGCGTCGTACTGTGCGCCCAGGAACTCCCGCGGCTCGATGGCGGCCGGATCGTGCTCGTCCAGCAGCGCCTGGACCCGCGCGTCCAACTCGGCTTCGGTGGTCACTACGCGCCGCCGGACTGGAAGCCCTGCGCCGCTCCCAGCAGCAGGCCGCCATCGATCACCATCGTCTCGCCGGTGATCCAGCTCGCAGCATCGGAAACCAGAAACGCCACCGCCCCGGCGACATCGTCGGGCTCACCGATCCTGCCCAGTGCGATCGATGCCGCCAGGGGATCCTCTTGGCCCTTCCACAGCGCCTCGGCGAGCCGGGTGCGCACCACGCCGGGGGCGATCGCGTTGACCCGGATGCGGGGTGAGAGTTCCAGCGCCAGTTGCTTGGTGACGTGGATCAGCGCCGCCTTGGTGGCGTTGTACAGGCCCATGGCCGGGGACTGGTGCAGGCCACCGATCGAGGCGGTGTTGACGATAGCACCGCCGTGCTCGCCCATCCCCGACTTGACCACCAGCGATGTCCACAGCAGCGGTGCCCACAAGTTGACGTCGAAGATCTTGTTGAAACGGGCGTGGTCCTGGTCGATCAGCGGGCCGTAAGCCGGATTGGTGCCGGCATTGTTGATCAGAATGTCCACCCGCCCGAACCGCTCGAGGGTGAGGTCGACGCAACGCCGCGCGGCGTCCTCGTCGACCGCATGCGCGCCCACGCCCACCGCGCGGTCGCCTACCTGGGCCGCGGCCGCATCCGCGGCCTCCTGCTTACGTGCGGTCAACACCACGTTCGCGCCGGCATCCGAAAGCTTCTGTGAGATCGCCAATCCGATGCCGCGCGAGGCCCCGGTGACGATGGCGGTGCGGCCGGTCAAATCCAAAGAGCTCATGTGTATCCGCCTTCTGTCGCGAGACCCGCGAATTATTTTTCGTACCGGTTTGAAGATGAGCGCACGTGGTATGCGAATGGAATGTTAGCGAAACTCAATTTCCTCAAACCACTGGTGGTGGCCGGGGCTGTCGCTACAGCGATTACCGCGGCGCCAACGGCCGCGGCTGATGTCGTCGCGACCGGGCCGGGCACTACCAGCACCGCGATCACCCACTTCATCCCGCTTGACCCGGGCGGCGGCGGCTGCGACGCCAACGGCAATTGCGGCTCCGGTGGCACCGACCAGGGTCCTAACGGCGGTCCCGGCGGTCAAGGCTGCATTCCGGGCGTCGGATGCGGCAATGGTGGCCAATTCTGGGGGCCGGGCGGTGTTCCCGGCGGTGAGGGCTGTCTGCCCGGCGTCGGCTGCGGCTCCGGCCACGCCTGAGACAGGCCACGCCTGATACGGCTCAGACGTCCCGGAGCCTGGTGATCCAGGCCCGGGAGTCGGCCGGGTCTATCACGTCGTCGAGTTCGAAAGTGGTGCCGGCGCGCAGCGCCTTGCCGTGCTCATAGGCGGCCGCGACGAGCTTGTCGAACAGCGCCTGGCGCTGCGTCTCGTCCGGGGCTGCGGCCAGCTCCTTG
This sequence comes from Mycobacterium gordonae, assembly GCF_002101675.1. Lineage (GTDB taxonomy): Bacteria > Actinomycetota > Actinomycetes > Mycobacteriales > Mycobacteriaceae > Mycobacterium > Mycobacterium gordonae. Next base: position 14,242 of record NZ_LQOY01000253.1, read on the forward strand.
CTGAAGCCAAGGCGCACAGCACCTTCCAGGCCCATACCACCGATTTCTCCGGTGGGCCAGGCGACGGTGAACTGCGGCGCGCGGAACGAGCCGCCGGCCATGGCCATCGCCCCCAGGCCATATCCCTTGCGCAGGATGATCATTCCGAACGGCACCGTCAGTTGCGCTCCCACGATGAACATCCGACCGAATCGGCGTACCGCGGCGTCCTGCTCCGCATCAGGTCCCACCATGAATCCGGGCGTATCGCACAGGGATATCACGGGCAGCCGAAACGCTTCGCACATTGTCAGAAAGTCCCCGACTTTGTCGGCAGCCTCTGCGTCGATCGCGCCGCCGAGGTGGTGGCTACTGTTAGCGATCAAGCCGTACGCCACACCTTCTACCCGGACCAGCGCGGTGACAACGCCGACGCCATAGTCGGGACGCAGTTCCAGCACCGAACCGACATCCACGATGCTCTCGACCGCCCGGTGCACGTCGTAGGCACGTAACCGATTCTGCGGCACCACATGCCGGGCCAAACGTGGATCGGGAGCCTGCCAATCGGCCACGGCGCCTTGGAAATAGGCCAGATACCGTTTGGCCAACGACACCGCGTGCGCCTCGTCGCGGGCCACCAGGTTCACTACGCCGTTACGACGCTGCACCTCGATCGGCCCGATCGCCTCCGGCGGATAGACGCCCAGTCCCCCGCCCTCGATCATCGCGGGGCCACCCATACCGATATTGGCGTCCGGCGTCGCGATGATCACGTCGCAGACACCGGCCAGGGCGGCGTTTCCCGCGAAGCACCGGCCGGAGACGATCGAAATGAGCGGGACTTGCCCGGACAGACCGGCGAGCATGCGGAAGGTCGGCACATCCAGGCCCGCCATGCCCCCGACGTCGGTGTCCCCCGGCCGCCCGCCGCCGCCCTCTGCGAAAAGCACTATGGGCAGCCGCTTTCGGGCGGCCAGTTCGAAGACCCGGTCGGTCTTGGCGTGGTTGCGCATGCCTTGCGTCCCGGCCAGCACGGTGTAGTCGTAGGACACCACGACCGCGGCCGCGGCCTGGGATCCGAAACGATCCGCGCCGATCGTCGCCAAGCCGGCGACCAAGCCGTCGGCCGGGGTGTTGGCGATCAGGTCTTCTTCGGAGCGCCTGCTGCGCTGAGCGGCGATCGCCAGGGCACCGTATTCGACGAAACTGTCGGGGTCGACGAGATCGGCGATGTTCTCCCGTGCGGTGCGGCGATCCCGCTTGTGCCGCTTGGCAACTGCGTCAGGCCGGCCTTCATCGAGGGTCATCCGGTGCCGTTGCACCACCTCCTCGAGATCCTCGCGCGGACGGTCAAGGTCGAGCGCGGCCGAGATGGATTCGCCATGTGCCCCCAACCCGCTGCGGGCGAACACCACCAGCGGATCCCCGGTCCCGACCACCTGGCCGGGGGCGACCAGGATGCGGACGGTGCGCAGCGCATCCGGCGCGGCCAGGACGTGCTGCATCTTCATCGCCTCCAGCACCACCACCTGCCCGCCGGCCGCGACCTCCGCGCCGTCGGACGCCACCTCCACCACCGTCCCGGCCAGTTGCGCGCGCAGCACCTCCTCGCCCGGATAGAGCTCGACGGCCATGACGGCCGGGTGCAGGCGCTGGTGGGTCATCGCCGCGGCGGCCAGCTGCGGAAGTTTGTCGTCGAGGAAGGCCGTGGACACCGCGCCATCCTGAAACTCACTGTCGGACAACAGCTCCCGCAGCACAGAAATATTTGTCGCGATCCCCTCGACATCGAACTCGCCCAGCGCCGTGCGCGCTTTGCGGATCGCAGCGGCGTATGACGTGCTGCGAACGTGGGTGATCACCTTGGCCAGCAGTGAATCGTATCTCGGGCTCGGCGCCAGGCCAGGTCGTCCGTAGGTGTCGACGCGCACTCCCGGACCGGTCGGTGGGGTGAAGGCGGTCAGGGTGCCGGTGCTGGGCAGCACCGAGCCGTCGGGTCCGAACGTCTCCATGTTGACCCGCGTCTGGATCGCGATGCCAGCCCGGGCGGCGGGCTCCCCGCGGACTTCGGTGCCATCCGAGACAATTCCGTCGGGCACCGGCAGTTCGTCATACGACGCACCATCGGCGATGGCCAGTTGAATGGCAACCAGGTCGACGCCGGTGACTTCCTCGGTGACGGTGTGCTCCACCTGGATCCGCGGATTGATCTCGAGGAAGACGAACGTCTCACCGCTGACCAGAAATTCGACGGTAGCCAGTCCGTTCAGCCGCACCTTGGCGCACAGCCGCGCCGCCGCCTGGTGCAACGCGCGCCGCAGATCATCGGAAAGGTGCTGGGCGGGCGCAATTTCCACCATCTTCTGGTACCGCCGCTGGATGCTGCAATCCCGGTCACCCAGTGCAAGGGCACGGGTGCGGCGTCCCGCGGGTGCGGCGATGACCTGTACCTCGATGTGCCGCGCGTCGCAGAGCAAGGCTTCGGCGAACAACGTCGGATTGCCGAAGCCGAGTTCCGCTTCCGCGGCACATTGGCGGTACGCCTCATCGATCTGGTCGGCGCGCTCGACTTTGCGCATGCCACGCCCACCGCCCCCGGCCAACGCCTTGAGCATGATGGCGCCGTCTTGGCCGGCGAAAAACGCGCGTACTTCCTCGACACTGCTCGGCCCGTCGGTGGCGGCCAGCACCGGCACACCGGCGGCGACCGCCGCTGCGCGGGCCGAAGACTTATTGCCGACCAGCTCGAGGACTTCGGCGGGCGGGCCCACGAACACATAGCCGGCGCCGGTGCATGCCCGGGCGAATTCGGGGTTTTCGCTGAGGAACCCGTAGCCGGGGTGAATCATCGTCGCGCTTGCCGTCTTGGCGGCGGCCAGAATGGCCGCCTGGTCGAGATAGGCGGCGACGCCGTTGCCGGACAAGGCAATTGCTTCGTCGGCGGCATGCACGTGCGGGCTCTCGGCGTCGTCCTCGGCGTAGACGGCAACGGTCCGCGAGCCGAGATCGGTTGCGGTGCGGATGATGCGGAGAGCGATTTCGCCCCGATTGGCGATCAACACATCGCGCGGTGGTGGCCGCATAGGGCACAGCGTACGGGCCGGTTCAGAACACGCGTTGCCTGGGCATCACGACCGGCTTGACTCCGTAGCGAGGCCCTGGGACGGTACGACCGCTGAAGATGGCCGCGACGCTTCCCGGTGCCAGCGGCAGTTCTTCGGCTGCTTCTTCGTTCGCGGGCACCGCCCAGTATGTGCCGTCCACCGCCGGCGCCGCAGGCGTCGCGGGTACCGAGTCCGACCACGTCAGAGGCACGGACAACTCACCCACCAGGTGCGCATTGCCCAGCCCGGCGACGACCGGTGTTGGCCCGGCGACCCCCGACCTTGCCGAGTGCGCCGCGCCACCATGGTGGGCGGCCGCGTGGACGATCTCCTTGGGTGCGTCGTCATCGTCGCCGCCGCTGCCGATCTGGCCGACTGAGTAGTCCCAGTAGGTTGCCCTGTTGTGGTCGAACGTGCCGGCCCACCAGAGCTCGGACCGATCGAACGCGACGATCATGTCCAACAACGGCGAACCCGTGGCCGCCGACGCCTCGGCGGGGCCGGCGAGACTCAGCACCGCATCGGGGCCTTGACTGACGACGGTGCCCAGCGCCGCCTGCTGCGCCGAAGCGGAACCGGACGCGATGGCCTGAGCGACGGCGGCGGCCTGATTCGCGACGCCGGCCGGGTTGGTGATCTCCGAGGGGCCGATCAACGGATCCAGTTGTGCGGCTGCCGCCGAGGATGCCGCGTATCCGTACATGGCCGCAGCGTCTCGAGCCCACATTTCGCTGTACCGAGCCTCGGTCACCGCGATGGCCGGCGTGTTCTGTCCGAGGATGTTGGTTTCGGTCAGTAGGGCCAGCTGGGCCCTGTTAGCGGCCACGGCGGCCGGCGGGACCGTCATCGCGAACGCCGTCTCGTAGGCTGCCACCGATGACATGGCCTGCGCCGCGGCGCGCGCCGACGACTCGGCGGTGGCGGCCATCCAGGCCACGAAGGGCTGGGCCGCCGCGGCCATCGACAGTGACGCGGAACTGACCCACTCTTCAGTGCTCAGCCTCGCGATGACAGCTGCGAAAGAGAGAGCCGCGGTGCGCAATTCGCCGGCGACACCGTTCCAAGCAGCGGCGGCGGCCAGCATCGGGGCCGCGCCGGCGCCGGCGTACATGCACGCCGAGTTGACCTCGGGTGGTAACGCTCCAAAGTCCAACTGCGAATCCCGTTAGTTGTGGGGTTCATTGGGCAGGCGAGCACACTAGGGCGCCGACGACCCCCAACCACGTCGGCAACCGGTTCCAAGAATTTTAACCGCGGTGAATTTAAGGCCTCTCACCGACTCGGCATTCTCATAGAGACTTCCAATGATCAGACGACAACGTGCTTGGGCATGACGGTCGGCTTGAAGCCGTAGCGCGGCCCGGCAACACCGCCGCTCTTGCCCGCCAGCGCCATACCGGGCGCACCGGGAACACCCGCGAACCCAGCGGTTTCCTCGGGGACCACCCAGCCACTGCCGTCGGCGGCTGTCGCGCCGACGGTGATGGCCGGCACCGCGGAGGACCAACTTGCCGGAACGGAAAGCCCGCCGACCGAGGACGCCGCGCCCAGCATCGGGGCGGTCGCCGAAGCGATCGGCGTCACCGCGTTCGCGACCGCGGCGGCACCCGCCGAGCCGATCCCCGCAGCGGCCCCGGCGGCGGGGAGTGTGGACAGGGTGTGGTGCAAGAACACTGCGGTCGTGATACCGGCGGTGGTGAACCATCCCGCCGTGTTGACGGCACCGTTGATGGTGTTCTGCACGAATGGAACGGCCAGCAGATCGGTGATGTCCTGCACGACCGAGTCCAGGGCCGCCGCGTTCGCTGCCGCGGGAGACGCCAAGCCTCCGACGGCCTGGGGAATGTTGCCGATCAGGTTGTTCAGGCCCGATTGCTGAGCGGAGGCGACGGCCTGTCCGACCGCTGCGGCCTGGCTGGCGGTTCCGGTGGGGTTGGTGGCCTGCGCCGGCGGCGCCAACGGGTGCAGCTTCCCCGAGGACGCCGAAGAAGCCGCATATCCGTACATCGCAAGGGCGTCCTGAGCCCACATTTCGACGTACTGCGCCTCGGTCGCCGCAATGGCAGGGGTGTTCTGTCCCAGCACGTTGGTCGCAACCAGCATGGCCAGCAGGGTTCGGTTGGCGACGACCTCGCCCGGTGGCACGGTCATCGCATAGGCGGTCTCGAACGCGGCCGCGGAGGCGACCCCTTGGGAACCCGCCAGCGCGGCGGCTTCCGCGGTGTAGGTCAACCACGCCAGGAACGGCTGGGCCGCGGCGGCCATGGACAGCGAGGCGGGACCCAACCACTGCTCGGTGGTGAGCTCAGCGACCACCGACTCGAAGGAATCCGCTGTCGTACTGAGCTCGACCGCCAGTCCGTTCCACGCGGCCGCGGCCGCCATCATCGGTGCCGCGCCCGCACCGGTGTACATGCGCGCGGAGTTGATTTCCGGAGGCAATGCGCCGAAGTCCATCATTGTCAATCCTTTCCGACACTCAGCCGTGCGCCGGCCGGGCCATCACCATGGGCTTGACGCCGTAGCGCGGCGCGCCGAATCCAGTGCTATTTCGGCTCGTCGACACCATCCCCGGCATACCGGGCAACAGCGTCGTGCCCGGCGCAGCCGGTGGCGTAGCGGCCGCCCAGCTCAAAGATTTCGGCGTGGCGCTCGACACCAGGGTGGCCGGGCCGGCCCAGGGCGACGGGGCCGATAGCGCCCGGCCCGGGAACGCTCCGACCAACACTGCCGCGGCGGGCGCCTCCCCGGCGCCGACCGCCGCAGCCGCCTCCAGTCCCGCGGTATCAACTGTGCCCTCCACCGCACCCTCCTCGACCGGCAGCAATAGACCCCCGTTGGCCAGCCCGACCAGATTCGACGCCGCCGACGCCCAGTTACCCACCCCGATGTTGACGACGTTGGCGATATCGGCCACCGGAGAATCCGTCAACGCAGCGGGCAACGCTGCGGCGGCCGAATTGGCCGACTCGGTTGCGGAGTAGGTTTGGGCGCTGAGTCCCAAAGTGTTGACGAACGTGTCGTACATTGCTGCCGCTTCGGCGCTGACCTGCTGATAGAGGCTGCCGTAAGCGGCGAACAGGGAGGCTTGCAGCGCCGAAACCTCATCTGCGGCAGCGGGAATCACTCCCGAAGTGGTCGGAACCGCAGCGGCCGCGTTCTGCGCGGCCTGCTGGGCTCCGACGGTCTGCAGCTTCCCGGCTGCCGCGGCCAATTCTTCGGGCTGTGCGGTCAAGAAGGACATGTTGCTCCTCGTAGGTAGAGAGGGCTGGAATCGACGCGCGCCGATTCACGGCTCCGTAACATCGCCATATTCAGCGTGTCACCTAGATGTGGTAACGGGGCCGGAATTCACCCGCGCGGCGGGTGTTTCTTCCGGCACCTGCGGCGCGCGTCAGCGCAGCGCGGAACCCCACTGAACCTGTTCGCGGAGCTTGGCTTTGAGCAGCTTCCCACCGGCGTTGCGCGGCAGCGGCGTCGTCACCACCGAGATGTATTGCGGGACTTTGTAATCGGCGAGCTGCTCCCGGCAGGACTCGAGCACCGCCGGCACGTCGACCTGCTCCCCGACCAGCACCGCGCCTACCTTCTCCCCCATGACGTCGTCCGGCACCGCGAGCACGCAAGCATCGACGACATTCGGGGCGGCCAGTAACGCCGCCTCAACCTCGACGCTGGAGATGTTCTCGCCGCCCCGGTTGATGATGTCCTTGAGCCGATCGATGATGTGCACCCGTCCGGCGTCATCGACGCGGACCACGTCCCCGGTGTGCAGCCAGCCGTCCACGATGGTGTTCGCGGTGGCTTCGGGCCGATTCCAGTAGCCGGCCGTGATGTTGGCGCCTCTGCACACCAATTCGCCGACGAGCTGGCCGTGCCGGTCCGGGACGACGCCGAGATCCACCGAGGGCGCCGCGTATCCGACGGAGTCGGCGTGCTCGATGGCCTCGGCGTCGGGCAGCACGGTCATCAGCGACGCGGTCTCCGTCATCCCGTAGCCGTTGAACACCGTGGCTTGCGGGAACGCGTTCTTGACCGACCGCACCAGCGCCGGCGCGATGGGTGCGCCGCCGTAGCCGACCCAGCGGACCGCGGACACATCGGCAGAGGCAAAACCCTTGTGCCGCAGCAACAGCGCGTAAATCGCCGGCACGGTGACCATCACCGAGATGCGTTCTGCGCTCAGCGCGTCGACCAACCCGTCGAGGTTGAGGGCCGGCATGATCACCGCGGCCCCGCCCAGCCGGGTGGCCGCCAGAAGCTGCGAGTTGCACCCGGTCACGTGGAACAGCGGCACCGAGATGAGGGTGCGCAGGTCCGTGCCGATGTCGCGCGGCTGGTCGAGACACCGGATCCCGTTCTCGGTGTTGGTCACGAATGCTTCGTGAGTGGTCGGGACGCCCTTGGGATGCCCGGTGGTGCCAGATGTATAGAAAAGGGCGGCAACGTCTTTCGAACCGAGTTGTTCGGCGACGTAGGGCTTGCCGTCCGGGAGTGGTGTGTCCGCGTCCAAGTCGACGTGCGCCCCGGCGTCGGCCAGCACGAAGTCGACCTCCGGTTGCGCCGACCGCGTATTGACGGCGACCGCGATGCCTCCGGCCATCACCGTGCCCCAGAACGCGAGCACCCAGTTGATGCCCGCGGGATAACGGACCGCGACGCGGTCGCCGGGTCGCAGGCCGCCGGCCCGCAGGCCTCCGGCGACGCGCGACGCGCGGTCCCAGAGTTGACGGTAGGTCAGCCGGTCGCCGCCCAGTTCGACCACGGCTTCGCTGTCCGGGCCTGCGGTGACCTGCTCGGCGAGCATGTCGAGAAGGGTGGCCGGGATGCCGTCGTAATGTGGGACACCCCGGTTGTCCAGGTGAACGCCGGTACGCGGAAATGGGCTGTGACTGCGCGAAATCTCGACTACGTCAGGCATGTACGTCCCTTGCTACCGTCGGCTACTCACAACGGTAGGGGCTCCGGTCACGTCAGGCCAGGGCGAACTTGGCGTAGCTGTCGACGTCGAAGGCGTTGAATACCCGGCGCCGGGCAGCGGGCAGCAGCGACTCGACGGCGGACGCGTCGACGATGTTCGGGCGGACCACGTGGTAGGTCTGCCCCTTGCATTTGATGGTCGCAGAGCCGGCGGCACGCACATTGCGTAACCAGTCAACGTCCGAACCGTAGGGCAACGGTACGACGAAGCCGTCGGGAATCGGGACCGCGACAACCGGGGTGGTGTAATGCCTTCCGGATTTGCGGCCGACGTGTGCGATGGTCGACGCGTACCAATAGCGGCGACCGGCCACGACCATCATCGCGGGGTTGAGCAAGTGCTTGTTGAAGCTTCGGACCGCGTCTCGGACCCGCGGTTTCGTGTAGGTGGTCATACTCATCGAGCCTGCTCGGGTGGCGCGCCGTGGCACAGGGGCCTTGGTCCACTGCTGGTGAGGACTTCCGCCAGTGGGCGCCTGCGGCTGCCCTATCGTCGTAGCGGTGACCTTCGAGGAGCCCGCCGCGTTTTTCACTGCCGAGGGCGATTTTTACCTGCCGGGCCCGATGACCCAAGGACCGTGGGGCGCCACCATGGGCGGCCAGATCGTCGGCGGCCTGTTGGGTTGGGGCATCGAGCAATCCGGCTTCGACCCGGACTTTCAGCCCGCCCGCCTGACCGTGGACCTGTTGCGGCCGGCTCTGCTGGAGCCGCTACGGATAGAGACTGCGGTGCAGCGGGAAGGCCGGCGCATCAAGCTTGTCGACGGCGCACTGGTACAGAACGGGAAGACGGTCGCGCGGGCCAGCGCGCTGTTCCTACGGAGAGGCGAACATCCCGACGGCGAAGTGTGGTCGGGCTCCGTGCAGGCGCCGCCGCTTCCGTCGGATACGGCGGGCTTCCCCGCTGACATGCCTTTCCTCATCTGGGGTTACGGTGCGAGCGCCGCGGGCAGCCCCGGTATCGCGGCCGGCGAGTGGGAGCAGTCGCACTCGCAGAAGTTCGCCTGGACGCGGGTGTTCCGGCCGATGGTGTACGGCTACCCATTGACACCGTTCACCAGACTCGCCTTCGTGGGTGACGTGACGAGTTCGCTGACGCATTGGGGTACAAGCGGATTACGGTTCATCAACGCCGATTACACCGTCACCGCGAGCCGGATGCCGGACGGGGAATACGTGGGATTGGCGGCCGAGAGCCATTACGGCTCAGCGGGTGTCGCGACCGGCAGCGCAACGTTGTTCGATCGGCACGGCCCATTCGGCACCAGTTCGGCACTGGCATTGGGTCAGCCCGCCGGTTCGTTTCAGCCCCTGCGTACCTGACTGGCTGGGCACGGCCGGGCTACCCGGCTTTCGAAATCCGGGATTCATGGGAGTCGACGAGCCACCGCGCAACGTCGACCAATTTCGTATGGGACTCCTGCGACACCTTCAGCAGCATCCGGAACGCGTGCAGTCCGTCGACGCCGTTGCGCTGCATCAACAGACCTTTGGCCTGTCCGATGATGTCCCGGCTGTCCAACGCTTTCTGGAACCGGGCCTCGGAATTCAGCCGAGCGAGCGCGACTGACGCGTGCTGGGCCAACACCTCACCGATCAGGATCGACTCGTCGTCGAAAACGTTGGTTTCCCCACCGTAAAGATTGAGGGCTCCCAGGTTCCCGCGGCGGACGAACAATCGAAACGACAACAGGCTTCGGACACCGCGATCCACCGCCGCAGCGGCGAAATTCGGCCATCGGTCCTCGGTGGCCATGTCGTCGACCTTGACGGTGCGCTGTTCGCGCAGTGCGCTCAGGCAAGGACCTTCATCGAGCACGGACTGCATCTCGTCCAATTCCGCGACGACCGGATCGGTGGGAGCCCCGGACTGGACCCGGTCTTTCTCGAGGAGGGAAATTCCGGCCCAGCGGGCACCCGGTACAAGCCGCACGGAGCTTGCCACGATCTCATGGAGTACCGATTCGGGGTCGCTGTGACCCTCGAGTTCCACCGCCAAGCTGCCGAGCAGATGTACCAGGTCGTCCCCGGTGTGATGTGTGTCCATGCGCTGCCCCTTTTCCCGCCCTTTCTTGCGGCAACTCAGTCCATCAACGTCGCCGCGACCGTCGCGCCGAGGTTCCAGCAGGCCTCGAGGTCCGCCTTCGCGGGTTTGCCCGAGACCACCACGTGTTCTGCGGCCCTGACCCAGCCGAGCCCGGCGGTGATGCCCTCCACGGCGCGCTGCGCCCCTTCGCTGCCCTCGTTGCCGTGGATATAGACACCAAATGGCCTGCCGCGGCTGGTGTCAAGCAGCTGGTAATAGGACTCGTCGAAGGCGTGCTTGAGCGCACCGCTGAGGTATCCGAGGTTGGCCGGAGTTCCCAGCAGGTATCCGTCGGCCTCCAGCATCTCCACCGGTGAGACGGTGAGGGCCGGCCGGCGCACCACCTTGACGCCCTCGATCTCGGGGGCGGTCGCCCCGGCCAACACCGCCTCGAACATCTCCTGACAGTGCGGCGACGGGGTGTGATGAACGATCAGCAGCGTGTTCACCCTTGGGCCTCCAATTGAACCGCCGTCTTCATCGCCTCCCGGGCCCGACGGCGATCCCCCGCGTAGTCGTACGCACGCGCCAGCCGATACCAGCGGCGCCAGTTGTCGGGGTCGCCTTCCAATTCGCTACGCACGCTGTCAAACAACGCGTCGGCGGCGCCACGTTCGATGCGGCCCGAAGCGCGCCGCGGCAGCGCGCTGACGTCCAGTTCCAGTCCGTCCTGGGCGATCAGGCGGGCGAGCTTCTGGTGCGCAGATCCGGCCCTTAGCGTCGCGATCATCGCCCACAGTCCCAGGAACGGCATGATCAACAGCGCCAGGCCCAAGCCCACCGCGGCAGGCCGGCCGGATCCGATCATCACCAGCGCGATGCGGCCGAGCAGGACGAAATACACCAGCATGGCCGCGCACAGGAATGCGATCAGCAGCTGGATCCGCAGGGTTCTGGTCATTGCAGGTCGAGCAGCGGCTCTATCCCGATGGTCAGCCCCGGCCGCTCGGTGATGCGACGCACCGCCAGCAGCACGCCCGGCACAAAGGAGGTGCGGTCGAGGCTGTCGTGACGGATGGTCAGGGTTTCTCCCTCGGTGCCGAACAGCACTTCCTGGTGCGCGACCAGTCCGGCCAGCCGCACCGCGTGCACGGGAATGCCGTCGACGTCCGCGCCGCGTGCGCCGGGCAGGCTGGTGCTGGTGGCATCGGGGTTGGGCGGCAGGCCTTTTCGAGCCTCCGCGATCAGCTTGGCGGTCCGGGTGGCGGTGCCCGAAGGGGCGTCTGCCTTATTCGGGTGATGAAGTTCGATGACTTCGATCGAGTCGAAGAAGGGCGCGGCCTGCTTGGCGAAATGCATGGACAACACCGCGCCGATGGCGAAGTTGGGTGCGATCAGAACAGAGGTTCCGGGCTTGGCCGCGAGCCAGGACTCGACCTGCTCGATGCGTTCACCGGTGAAGCCCGTGGTGCCCACGACGGCGTGAATCCCGTTGTCGATCAAGAAGTTCAGGTTGTCCATCACCACGTCGGGGTGGGTGAAGTCGATGACCACCTCGGTGTCGCCGTCGGTCAGCAGGCTCAGCGCGTCGCCGGCGTCCACCTCCGCGGACAGGGTCATATCCTCGGCGGCTTCGACCGCGCGCACCATCGTCGCCCCGACTTTGCCTTTAGCTCCCAGCACGCCTACTCGCATGGGTTGCAGCCTACTTGGCTCATTCCGTCAGGCTGATGGCGTTGGGCCCGGGAGGGTACGCCCTGAGCAGCCATGTCCCGCGTGTTCAGACTCCCCAGGCTGACAACGGTAACGGGCGGCGGAGTTATCCACAATTGAACCTCTGTCCACAATCTGGGCTGCGGTGCGGCCGGGCCACCACTGTTGCGGCATAAAATTCGAACATGTGTGCGATAACAGCGCCGGCGGAAGTGGTCGCCGCTTTCGACGCACTCGACGCTGCTGTCGCCACGATCGCTGACCTGCGCGACCGGTTGTCGGACCCCGTGGTGCGTTGCCGCGCGCTGGAACGCCTGGAAACCTCGCGCCGCTGCCAAGCCGTGCTCAGCCACGACATCATCCACAGCCTCGCCGCCGAAGCCCCCGCCGACATCGGCGGCCCGGCCCACCAGGTCGTCGCCGACTGGTGCCGTATCAGCTACAGCGAAGCCCGCCGGCGCATCCGCGACGCCGCTCAACTCGCCCCTCGCACCACCCTCACCGGTCAGCAGTTGCCCCCCGAACTGCCCGCCACCGCCCAGCAATGGCGTCAGGGCATGTTGGATGCCCAGCACCTGCGAGTCATGCAAGGATTCATCCGCGACCTGCCCGCGGACACTCCCGCCGGCGTGCTCGAGCACGCCGAACACCTGCTGGCCCACCAAGCCACCCGACTTCGGCCCGACCAACTCGACAAAGCCGCCAAACGCGCCGCCGTCCTGATCAACCCCGACGGAAAGTTCTCCGACCACGACCGCGCCCGCCAGCGCAGCTTCACCTTCAAACCCCAACGTGCCGACGGCATGAGTGAAGCCACCCTGATCGCCACCCCCGAACTGCGCGCCCTGATCGAAGCCTGGCTGGCCCCCTTCGCCGCCCCGGGCATGTGCAACCCCAACGACCAAAACCCCCGCCTCACCGGCGAACCCCCGGAGGAGACCGCCGCCGCCGACACCCGCACCCCAGGCCAGCGTCAACACGACGCCCTCAACGCCCTGCTCCGTGCTCACCTCGGCGACCCCACCCTCGGGCAGCACAACGGCCTGCCCGTCACCGTCGTGGTCTCCACCACCCTGCAAGAACTCACCACGGCCACCGGCACCGCCGTCACGGCCAGCGGCAGTGTCATTCCGATGCGCGACCTCATCACCATGGCCTCCCGCGCCCACCACTACCTCGCTATATTCGACGGTCATTCCAACCGCCCCCTCTACCTCGGGCGCGCCCGCCGCATCGGCTCCTCCGACCAACGCCTGGCCCTGTTCGCCGCCGAGCGCGGCTGCACCTACCCCGGATGCGACGTACCCGCCGACAAGTGCGAAGTCCACCACGTCAACGAATGGGCCAGCGGCGGACCGACCGACATCACCAACCTCACGCTGGCCTGCCCGACCAATCACAAACTGGTCGGAAACGGCTGGACCACAACCAAACTCAGCAACCACCGCACCCCATGGATCCCACCAGCACGCTTCGACCGCGGCGGCCCCCGCACCAACAACTACCACCATCCCGAACGCCTCCTTGCCGACAACGACGACGAACGGGCCGGGCCCTAGGCATGCGGCAGCACGGGGCACACCGGCGCATCTCTAGGCTGAGATGGTCGAGACGTCGGTGCGAGAAAGCGGAGGTGCGCGCGTGAGATCCAGTGATATCCGGATCCGCGAGGCCAAGCCGAAGGATTACGCCAGGGTCGCGGCGATGCACTATCCGGTGTGGCGGCGATCCTGGAAAGGAATCGTGGCCACGCACGTGCTGGACATGATCGGCACGCCGAAGACCTGGGTCGACACGTTCTACCCGACGACGCTCAAGCGGGGCGGCTGGCAGATGTGGATGGCCGAAGCCCGCGGCAAGTTACTGGGAATGACGCTGTTCGGGCCGGACCTGTCCAACCCCAAGCACATTCAGATCGACGCGCTCTACATCCTCGACGACAACCAGCGGCACGGCATCGGCGGGATGTTGCTGACCAAGGTGCTGCGCACCTATCCGGACAACGACATCATCCTGTGGTGCGCGGACAAGAATCAGAAGGCCCGCAACTTCTACGAGAAACACGGCTTCGAACTCGATGACCGCACCTATGTGTGGAAGCCACTGCCCGGCGTGACGGTGCCGCATGTGGGCTACCGGCTGTACCGAACCGCCGCCGAAGAGACACCCGAACAGCAGCCAGCGGCCAGTGCCGCGCCGGGAAGCACCCCGCCCGTGGCGTCACTGATCAGGCCGGCCTCGCCGGTCCAGCCGTACCCCATCGACGTGCCCCAGGCCCAGCTCGACGACCTGCGCCACCGACTCAGCACGGCCCGGTGGCCCGCCGAAATAACCGGCGCGGACTGGGATTACGGCACCGAGCAGTCATTCCTGAAAGGCGTGATCGAGCACTGGCTGCACCGCTACGACTGGCGGGCCACCGAAGCCGAGGTCAACGCCGCCGGCTCATACGTCACCGAGGCCGCCGGGCAGCGGGTGCACTTCCTGCACGCCAGGTCTGAGCGCGCCGATGCCATTCCGCTGGTCATCACCCACGGGTGGCCCGGATCGGTGGTCGAGTTCCTGGACGTACTGCCGTTGCTGCGCAAGCGGTTTCACGTGGTCCTGGTGTCGATGCCGGGTTACGGCTTCTCCGGCCCGACCCGGGAGCGCGGGGTCGACGTGTCCAAAGTCGCCGCGGCCGTCGCCGACGTGATGGCCCAGCTCGGTTATCGCCGCTATCTCGCCCAAGGCGGCGACTGGGGCGCGCTGGTCACACGCCATCTCGGTGAGCACTACCCGCAGCACGCCGTCGCGATCCACACCAACATGCTCTTCGCCCCGCCGGACCAGACCAACGCCGAACTGCTGGCCGACGTCAGCGAAAACGAATGGGCGGCCATCGCGGCGGGCGTCGAACGGATCAAGGACGGCACCGCCTACATGGAAATCCAGTCCACCCGGCCACACTCACTGGGCTTCGGCTTGGACGACTCGCCGCTGGGACTGGCCGGCTGGATCCTCGAGAAGTTCCACGCCTGGTGCGACATCAGAGACGGCATGCCGATCAGCACCGACCGGCTGATCGACAACCTGATGTTCTACTGGCTCACCGGCACCGCCACCTCCGCGGCACGGCTGTACTGCGAATCCGCGCGGGCCGGTACCGGGCCGCTCAGCGACTGGACCGGCCGCGTCGATGTCCCGACCGGATACGCCGTCTACCCGGGCGAGATGCTGCAGACACCGCGCGCATGGGCGGCGGCGCGCTACAACCTGATTCATCACTCCGTTCAGGATCGCGGCGGCCATTTCGCCGCATTCGAGCAACCCGAGCTGTTCGCCGCCGACCTGACCACCTACGCCGAGGTGCTCATCGAGAAAGGAGTGTTCAGCGGTCGATGACCAACCGGCCGCCATCGGAGCGGGAGACGCAGACCAGCATCTCATCGTCCCCCTCGGCGGTGCGGCCACGCCGGTCCACCTGGCCGGCAAGCACTTTGACCTTGCAGGTGCCGCAGAAACCCTGCTGGCACGAGTAGGCCGTGGTCGGGTCGCGGTCAAGCATCACCTCGAGGGCCGACCGGTTCGCCGGGACGCTGAGCACCTGCCGCGACCGGGCCAACTCCAACTCGAACGGAGTTCCGTCGACGATCGGCGCCGGGCTGAACCGCTCGTAATGCAGCGGCGCGTCGGCATGCTGGTTGCGGGCCACCCGAACCGCTTCCAGCATGGCGGCCGGCCCGCAGACATACACCGCGGTCCTGGGCCCGGCGCCGGCCAGCAGGTCGGCCACCGACGCGAACCCGCCCCGTTCGTCATCAGCCCAGACGGTGACCCGGTCGGGCGCGACCGCCAGCACTTCGTCCAACAGCGGCATGTACTCCCGGCTGCGGCCGGCATAAACCGCACGCCAATTGACGCCACGCTGTGCCGCCACCCGGATCATCGGCAGGATGGGCGTCACCCCGATGCCGCCGATCACGAACAACACCTCGCGCTCGGAGGCTCCTAGATAGAACGCGTTGCGGGGACCCTCGAACAGCAATGTGTCGCCAACATCGAACGCGTCGTGCATCTCGATCGACCCGCCGCCCCCGTCGGCGATGCGGCGCACCGCGATGCGGTAGTCGGTCCGGCGCCCGGGCGGTCCGCACAGCGAGTACTGCCGCCGACGGCCCGAGGGCAGCTGCACGTCGATGTGTCCGCCCGGTGTCCAGGAGGGAAGCAATCCGCCGTCCGGGTCGGCCAAAGTCAGTGCGACCACATCGGGTGCGACAAGCTCCCGTTCGATGACCCTGGCGCGGTGCGTGCGCGGCACGGGCGTCACCCGAGAAGGATGCCACCGCGATGCCGCGGCGAGTCCACCCATCACGGTGCGAATGCCCCACAGCACGGTGAAGAAGCGGTCGTGGTCGCGGCGGCCGTAGAGGTCTGCGGGCCTGCTCGTCCAAATGTCGTCCGGCACAGTCATTCCCTACTGCTGGCGGATGTCCAGACGGGCCAGCAGTCGGATGGCGGTCGGGCTGATGCGCCGCATGGCATAACCGAGCCGGGACTCGGCAGCAACGGGCAGCACCGGGGGCCCGGTCCTGATGGACTTGACGATCGCTTTCGCGGTCGCCTCCGGGGTGTAGTTGCGCCGCCGGTAGGTCGCGTCCGCCTTCGCGCGGGCCCGCTCCTGCTGCTCCGCAGACATGCCGGCATACACAGTGCTCTTGGCGATATTGGTGTTGACGAAACCGGGACATACGGCCGTGACGGTGATGCCTTCGTCGGCGAGGTCGGCACGCAGGGCTTCGCTGAACCCGAGCACCGCCGCCTTCGTCGTGCTGTAGGCCACCATCGCTTTCGACGGGAGGAACGCCGCAGCCGACGACAGGTTGATGATGGTTCCACCCTCGCCGCGCTTCACCATCTGGGCGCCGAAGGCCCGGCTGCCGGTGATGACGGCACGCACGTTGACGGCCATGATGTCGTCCCAGTTCCGCGAGCTGGTTTCCAGGAACCGGCCGGCCATCCCGATGCCCGCGTTGTTGACCAGGATGTCCACCACGCCGTGTTCGTTGAACACTTGTGCCGCAAGGTCATTCATCATGTCCTCGTCGGTGACGTCGACCTGGTAGACGGCCGCTTGCGCACCGGCCGCCCGCACGGCAACCGCTGTCTCGTCGGCCGCGTCGAGGTCGCGGTCCACGACTACCACCTTGGCCGCGCCGTTGCGGGCCAACTCCACCGCGGTCGCCCGGCCGATGCCCGAACCCGCCCCGGTCACCAGCGCCAGCTTGCCGCTCACCTCACGCGGGCCGGGGCGCAACTCCGATTTCCTCGGCAAATCCCCGACCACCCGGTCGATCCACTCGCCGGTCAGCCGCGCGATGACGTCGGGACGTGACGTCACCACCCAGTGCCCACCCTGAATCGGGACGACCCTGCCGGTCGGAGGAATCGCACCGACATAACGCTGCAGCGCCGGAGTGATGAAAAGGTCCTTGCCGGGGATCAGCACCTGGACGGGAACGGTGGTCTGCGGGACCTCAGTGCCCGGCGAAACCAATGGTGCGGGCAGGTTTTCCCGGTACAGGTTCAGACCGTTGACGTAGTCAGCGATGGTGCGTGGCGACTCTACGCGCCGGCTCAGCGTGCTCGACCGGCCGTAGCGTTCGAGGCCCTCAACGACTTTCACCCCGAGCCTGGACCGGAAGAACAGCTCCGGCAGCCCGGGACTCAGGAAGAATCCGACGTACACCGACGAACTCGCCTGCCGGGCCACATAACCGACTTCACGCGGGCTGCGGGCCGAGCGCACGAACTGGCCGATATGCCGCACGTGCGGGCCCGAAATCGAGGTGAAGGAAGCGACTTTCGCCATCACCTTGTCGTCGGTGACCGCCGACCACGCCTGCACCGAGCCCCAGTCGTGCCCCACCAGATGTACCTGCTCGACGCCCAGGCTGTCGATTACGGTATCGATGTCAGCGACCAACTGGTCCAGGCGGTATCCGGATCTGCTCGCCGGCGTAGACGATTCACCGGCCCCGCGCACGTCGTAGGCGACGACGTTGTAGCGCCCGCAGAGCAGTTCGGCCACACCGTCCCAGACGTGGTGGTTGTCCGGATAGCCGTGGATGGCCAGCACTGTCGGGCGCGCCGGATCGATGTCGGTGTAGCGGTGAACAGCCAGCGTGACACCGTCGGAAGCGTTGATAACAGCCATGTTTCAGTGCGAAGCCCGGGCGGCGGGCGACAGGGCCAGATAGTCGACGGCCCGCTCCAGGCCGCCCAACTGCGACGGGTGGAAGCCCGGCCGGTAGTAGGACCCGACGACGCCGACCAGCCGCCGCGGCCCGGGGACCAGCCCGCGCCGCGCGGCCCGCAGGAAGTCGCGCCAGCGTGGCTTGGTTCCCGGCGGCAGGCACGGGTCGACCGAGTACATGAACCGCACCCCGCGGATCCACAACAAGGTCAGCACCGGCGTCACAGCCAGCTGGGCCCGCACCTGACGCCAGTACCCGGCCCGCAGGTGTCTCATGGTGTCGAATGCCACGGCCTTGTGCTCGACCTCTTCGGCCCCGTGCCAGCGCAGCATGTCGAGCATCACCGGATCGGTGCCGACTGCGTCCAGCGCCGGCGAATCCAGGATCCACTCGCCCAGCACGGCGGTGTAGTGCTCGATCGCCGAGATAAAGGCAACCTGCTCCAGCAGCCAGCTCTGCTGCCGGCGCGCGCTGAAATGCGGCCTCTCCCCGAGCAGTTTTCCGAACAGCCAGCGCATCTGGTCGGTGAACGGTGTCAGGTCGATACCCTGGGAATCGAAGTGGGCCAGCACTCCGGAGTGCGCCTGGGAGTGCATCGCCTCCTGACCGATAAATCCCTGCACGTCGAGGCGCAGTTGGTCGTCCTTGATCAGCGGCAGTGTCTTCTTGAAGACCTCGACGAAGAACTCCTCACCCGCGGGCAGCATCAGGTGCAGCACATTGAGGACGTGGGTGGCCATCGGCTCGCCGGGCACGTAGTGGAACGGCAGCTCGGCCCAGTCGAACGAGACGTTGCGCGCCTCGAGTACCAGCCGCTCATGGTCGGCGGCCACCGCCTGTCCGGAGTGCGGCCCCACCGCTCGGTCGTCAACTGTGCTCATCACGGCCCCCTTGCCTCAAGTGGCAAGTCTACTGAAGCCCGCCAGGTATGCGATACCCGCGGTACTACCTTTTCTCGGCCCGCTGCTTGAGGCGCTGCAACGTCAGCTCGATGTGCTTGGCGTTTGCCGCCGTCCGGTCGGCGACACCGGTGGCCCTACCGGCGACTTTGGCGAACCAGCCGGGCCGCCGGTCCCAGGTGCTCTCGGTGACCTGGCAGCCACCGTCGGTGGCGACGATGTCGTACTGCCAGCGTGCGATAGGGAAGATCGTGTGCCGCACGTCGAAGGCGAACACCCGGCCGGGCTCGGCGTCGGTGACGGTGCATTTCGTCGTCCAGCGTTTGCTGCCGTTCTCGTTGTGGCCGACGAACACCGCCCCCTGGGCCACGGCGTCGCCCTTGCGCAGCTCCATCGACACGGCCTCCTCGGCCAACGCGGCCAGCGTCGGGAGGTCGGTGATCAGGCCGTACACCGCCTCGGGACTCGCATCGATCTGAACGGTCGCTGTCGCGGATGGCTCACTCATGGGCTGATCATAGCCAGCGGGCCTCCGCTCGCTCGGTGCTGCTTGAGACGGCCGTCAAGAGTGCGGGCGTGCCGAAGTTTCTTCACACTAGAGGGCATGCGCATCGGCATTCCGACCGAAACCAAGAACAACGAGTTCCGGGTGGCCATCACCCCGGCCGGAGTCGCCGAATTCACCCGGCACGGTCACGACGTGCTGGTCCAGGCGGGCGCGGGCGAGGGGTCGGCGATCACCGATGCCGAGTTCAAGGCGGCCGGCGCGGTCCTGGCCGACACTGCCGCGCAGGTGTGGGGCGATGCCGAGTTGGTGCTGAAGGTCAAGGAACCGATGCCGACCGAATACGGCTATTTGCGTTCCGGGTTAACGCTATTCACCTACCTGCACCTGGCCGCGTCCCGATCGTGCACCGACGCGCTGCTCGCCTCGGGGACCACCTCGATCGCCTATGAGACGGTCCAGACCACCGACGGAGCGTTGCCGTTGCTGGCTCCGATGAGCGAGGTGGCCGGGCGGCTCTCCGCTCAGGTCGGGGCGTACCACCTGATGCGGACCCAGGGCGGCCGCGGCGCGCTGATGGGCGGGGTGCCCGGGGTGAAGCCCGCTGACGTCGTGGTGATCGGCGGCGGCACCGCCGGCTACAACGCCGCCCGAGTGGCCAGCGGCATGGGGGCATCGGTCATGGTGCTCGACGTCAACCTCAACAAGCTGCGGATGCTCGACGCGGAATTCGCCGGCCGCATCGGCACCCGTTACTCCTCGGCCTATGAACTCGAAGGCGCCGTCACACGTGCCGACCTCGTGGTCGGCGCGGTGCTCGTCCCGGGCGCCAAGGCGCCCTCGTTGATCTCCAATTCCCTTGTGGCGCAGATGAAACCCGGAGCGGTGCTGGTGGATATCTCCATCGACCAGGGTGGCTGCTTTGCGGATTCCCAGCCGACCACCCACGACGAACCGACCTTCGCGGTGCACGACACGCTGTTCTACTGCGTGGCCAACATGCCCGCCGCGGTGCCCAAGACGTCCACGTATGCGCTGACCATCGCCACCATGCCCTATGCGCTCAAGCTGGCCGACCAGGGCTGGCGCGCCGCCTGCCGCTCGGATCCGGCTCTTGCCAAAGGGCTTTCGACACATGCCGGAGCCCTGTTGGCCGACCATGTGGCCGAGGACCTGGGCCTGCCCTTCACCGATCCGGCCGCCGTGCTCGCCGGTTAGCGAATGTAGGGGGCAAGTGCTGTGACGATGTCGGCCGCCGGCCCACTGCGGGCTTCCCGGTAGGCCTCGCCCGCCCACAGATTCGTCCCGTGCGGGTCCTCCATCTCGATGGCGGCCGCCCGGATCGGCTTGGTCATCTGGTGGACCTCCGGATAACCAAGTGGCGCAACGTGATCCAGCAAACGGGTGAAGTTGTTGGCCAGGCCGCGCGCGTAGCGGCCGGAGAACGCCCGGGTGACCACGGTCGAGTCGAACTCGGGATTCTTCAGCGCGACCCGGTAGGCCGGGTGGGTGCCCGCCTCGTCGGCCAGCAGCAGCGCGGTCCCGACTTGGGCGGCCACTGCCCCCCTGCGCAGCACCGCCGCGATCTGCTCGACGGTGCCGAGCCCGCCGGCCGCGATCAGCGGCACGTCGTGCGCATGGCCGATCCGGTCCAACAACTGGTGCAGCGACTCCGCGCCCGGCTCCATGTCCGGCGCGAAGGTACCGCGGTGCCCCCCGGCGGCCGGCCCCTGGACCACCAGGTTGTCCGCGCCGGCCGCGATGGCCACCCCGGCCTCGTAGGCCGAAGTCACCGTGACCGACACCAGCAGCCCCTGCGCGCTCAACATCCGGACCACATCCGGTGGCGGCGCCCCGAAGGTGAACGACACCATCTCGGGGCGTACATCGGCGACCACCTCGACTTTGCGTTGCCAGTCGTCGTCGTCGCCGTGCATCGGGTGGCCCACTTCGACGCGGTAGTGGTCGGCAACTTCTTCGAGGTCTTCGGCGTAGTACTCCAGTTGCACCCAGTCAGCGACGCTGGGTTGCGGCACGAACAGGTTGACCCCGATCGGCCCGGTCGTGGCCTTGCGCGCGGCCGCGATGTCGTCGGCGAATTGTTCCGCGGTCAGGTAGCCACCCGCGACGACGCCGAGCCCGCCGGCGTTGGACACCGCCGCCGCCAGCGCGGGGGTGCCGGGGCCACCGGCCATCGGCGCACCCACGATGGGCGCGGCAATGTCCCAGAAACCCAAAACCATCGGGTTAACTTACCATCGCTCGAAGTTGTTGGGGCAGCGATCGTTTCGCCGTATATGGACCGAGGACGGCGGCCCCGTAGCGCTTGGTCAGCAGGCGCCGGGCCACCGCGTTGACCTCGTCCACGGTGACCTGCTCGATCTGTCGCAAGGTGTGTTCGATGCTGCGGTGGGCCCCGTAGTTCAGCTCGCTGCGACCGATCCGGCTCATCCGGGAGCCGGAATCCTCCAGGCCCAGCACCAGCCCGCCGCGCAGCGATCCTTTGGCGATCCGGCATTCGTCCTCGGTGATGCCGTCCCGGGCCACCGATTCCAGCACCTCGGTGGTGACCTTCATGACGTCGGCGAAGCGTTCGGGCAGGCAGGCGGCGTAAACCGACAGCGCGCCGCTGTCGGCGAAGATGTCCAGCGACGAATACACCGAGTACGCCAGCCCGCGCGCCTCCCGGATCTCCTGGAACAAGCGGGAACTCAGGCCACCGCCCAGCGCGGTGTGCAATACCGACAACGCCCAGCGGTGCTCCCAGCCTCGCCCGGGCGTGCGCACGCCCAGCGAGACATGCGTCTGCTCGGCGTCGCGTTTGCCCAGCACCAGACCGGGGTCACCGGTCACCCGGCCCGCTCCCTTGCGCGGCGCCACGGGTCGTCGGCCGCGGACCAGGCGGGCCGCGAAATGCCCGCGGGCCAGCGCGACGACCTCGTCATGGTCGACGTTGCCGGCGACCGCCACCACCATCCGCTCCGGGGTGTACCGGCGCTGATGAAACGAGTGCAGCTGGGAGCGCGACATCGCCGACACCGACCGCACGCTGCCGATCACTGGCCGGCCGACCGGGTGGTCCCCGAACAACGCCGTCATGAACATGTCGGCGAGCGCGTCCTCGGGGTCGTCGTCGCGCATCGCGATCTCCTCGAGGACCACGTCGCGCTCCAGTTCCACGTCCTCGACGGCGCACCGGCCGTTGAGTACCACGTCGGCGACCAGATCGACGGCCAGCGCCAGGTCGGTGTCCAGCACGTGCGCGTAGTAGCAGGTGTGTTCCTTGGCGGTGAAGGCGTTGAGCTCGCCGCCGACGGCGTCCATCGACTGGGCGATGTCTACCGCCGTGCGGGTCGGCGTCGACTTGAACAGCAGATGCTCAAGGAAGTGCGCGGCGCCGGCCACCGTGGTGCCCTCGTCGCGCGATCCCACCCCGACCCAGACACCGACCGATGCCGAGCGCACCGCGGGCAGGTACTCAGTGACGACCCGAAGACCGCCAGGCAGCGTGGTGCGACGCACGCCTACCTTTTCCGGGGGCAGGGCGCCCCCGCTGTCAGCTGCTGACCGTCGCGGCATCGGCTGCTGGCGCTGCTCCGGGGTCGGCGGGGGCGGCACCCGAGCTGTCGTCGTCCGTCAGGACCAGCGAGATCTTGCCCCGCTTGTCGATGTCGGCGATCTCCACGCGCAGCTTGTCGCCGACGTTGACCACGTCCTCGACCTTCGCGATGCGCTTGCCCTTGCCGAGCTTGGAGATGTGGACCAGGCCGTCCCGTCCGGGCAGCAGCGACACGAACGCGCCGAAATCGGTTGTCTTGACCACGGTTCCGAGGAACCGCTCGCCGACCGTCGGCAGCTGCGGGTTGGCGATGGCGTTGATCCGGTCGATCGCGGCCTGCGCGGACGGACCGTCGGTGGCGCCGACGAACACCGTGCCGTCGTCCTCGATGGAGATCTGCGCGCCGGTTTCCTCGGTGATCGCGTTGATGACCTTGCCCTTGGGCCCGATCACCTCGCCGATCTTGTCCACCGGCACCTTGATGGTGGTGACCCGGGGCGCGTACGGGCTCATCTCGTCGGGCCGGTCGATGGCCTCGGCCATGACCTCCAGGATGGTCAGCCGGGCGTCCTTGGCTTGCGCGAGTGCGCCCGCCAGCACCTGGGAGGGAATCCCGTCCAGCTTGGTGTCCAGCTGCAGGGCGGTGACGAAGTCCTTGGTGCCGGCGCACTTGAAGTCCATGTCGCCGAAGGCGTCCTCGGCACCGAGGATGTCGGTCAGGGTGACGTAGCGGGTCTCACCCTCGACATCGTCGGAGACGAGGCCCATCGCGATGCCGGCCACCGGCGCCTTGAGCGGCACCCCGGCGTTGAGCAGCGCCAGCGTGGACGCACACACCGAGCCCATCGATGTCGACCCGTTGGAACCCAGGGCTTCCGACACCTGACGGATGGCGTAGGGGAACTCCTCGACGGGGGGCAGCACCGGGATCAGGGCCCGCTCGGCCAGGGCGCCGTGCCCGATCTCACGCCGCTTGGGCGAGCCAACCCGGCCGGTCTCGCCGGTCGAGAACGGCGGGAAGTTGTAGTGGTGCATGTAGCGCTTGGACGTCTCGGGTCCCAGTGAGTCGATCTGCTGGGCCATCTTCACCATGTCCAGGGTGGTCACGCCCAGGATTTGGGTCTCGCCGCGCTCAAACAGGGCGCTGCCGTGCGCCCGGGGCACGACGGCCACCTCGGCCGACAACGCGCGGATGTCGGTGATCCCGCGGCCGTCAATGCGGAAGTGGTCGGTCAGGATGCGCTGGCGCACCAGCTTCTTCGTCAGCGAGCGGAACGCGGCGCCGATCTCCTTCTCCCGGCCCTCATAAGTGCCCGCCAGCCGCTCGACGACCTGAGTCTTGAGCTCGTCGGTGCGCTTGTCGCGCTCGGCCTTGCCGCCGATCGACAACGCCGCGGTCAGCTCGTCGGTGGCTACCGAGGCCACCGAGTAGTAGACGTCGTCCTCGTAGTCGGGGAACGTCGGGTAGTCGCGCGTATCTTTCGCGGCTGCATCGGCCAGCTCCTGCTGGGCGGTGCACAGCGCGGCGATGAACGGCTTGGCGGCTTCCAGCCCCTCGGCGACCACGGTTTCGGTTGGCGCCTGCGCGCCGCCCTCGACCAGTTCGATGACCTTTTCGGTGGCTTCGGCCTCGACCATCATGATCGCGACGTCATCGTCAACCTTCCTGCCGGCGACGACCATGTCGAACACCGCCCGCTCGAGCTGCTCGACGGTCGGGAAGGCGACCCAGGTGCCGTCGATCAGCGCCACCCGGACGCCGCCGACCGGTCCCGAGAACGGCAGGCCGGAAATCTGGGTGGACGCCGACGCGGCATTGATCGCCACCACGTCATAGAGGTCATTGGGGTCCAGGCTCAGGACCGTCACCACGACCTGGATCTCGTTGCGCAGGCCGTCGACGAAGGACGGGCGCAGCGGCCGGTCGATCAGCCGGCAGGTCAGGATCGCGTCTGTGGAGGGCCGGCCCTCACGGCGGAAGAACGAGCCCGGGATGCGCCCGGCGGCGTACATCCGCTCCTCGACATCGATGGTCAACGGGAAGAAGTCGAAATGTTCTTTGGGGTTCTTGCTGGCGGTGGTCGCCGACAGCAGCATGTTCTCGTCGTCGAGGTAAGCGACTACCGAGCCGGCGGCCTGCAAGGCCAGCCGTCCGGTCTCGAATCGGATGGTGCGGGTGCCGAAGCTCCCGTTGTCAATGGTGGCGGTGGACTCGAAGACGCCTTCTTCGATTTCAGTCGCAGACATAACGTCAGTGCGGCCTCTCTGGTTATTCAGCTGTTTCGCGGGTGCATGCGCGAGCAAACCAGGGAGCAGTGTCTGAATGCGGCTACGGCCATCGATCGAAGCTGCCGACCTGCCCCAGATCCTGGGAGCCCGGCAGCCACTACCGAAGACCGCCCGATACAGGGCTGCTTCCCGTGACTCGCATGGCGACTCGCTGGAACGGTGCGCGCGGATCTGCGCGAACCGCACCAAGGTGCTCGGACCGAACTGGCCCAGAACGCCCTCACTCTACACCGAGCTAACTCATGGGATGAGAAAGATGGGGGCGGAACCCGCCTTTGAGTGCGTCCGACCTCTAGTTCCGGGGTGCACTACTGATGTCCTCCACGCACACGGCGAACCGCCGCTGGGAGTACGTGTAACCCAGGCCGCTGGCGCACTGGTCCACCGAGACCGGTGGATCGAGATCTTTGAGGATCTGGGTGGCCCGCTGACGGTTGGGCACCGTGGCGTCATTGCAGTCGACGCGGAACGGGTCGGCGATGTGGTGCGGATCCACACTCATACAGCCCCCGATCACCCAGTCGATGTCCAGGCAGACGGTGTTGTTGGCGCCGCTGATCGAGTTGTGGGTCGAATACGACGAATCGACGTCAGCGGGGCACTGGCCCCGGTCCTGTACGACTGCGACAACCTTGAAGTTGGACGCCGGGCTTCCGCACGGTGCCTTGGCAGCCTGCGGCTGGGCGGCCGTGCCACCGAGTTCCAGGCAGTCCCCCACTGTGAATTCGCTGAGGTCGGAGCCGCTTTTCCCCGACGAACACCCGGTCACCGCACCGATGAAGCCCGCCGCGATGGCGGCTAATACGGCGCCTGACGCGCCACGGGTCAGCGGCGCAGACCCAGCCGCTCGATCAGCGAACGGTAACGCTCCACGTCGACCTGGGTCAGGTACTTGACCAGCCGCTTGCGGCGGCCGACGAGCAGCAGCAGGCCGCGGCGCGAGTGGTGGTCGTGCTTGTGCACCTTGAGGTGCTCGGTGAGGTCGGCGATGCGCTTGGTCAGCAGCGCGATCTGCGCCTCCGGCGATCCGGTGTCGGTCTCGTGCAGACCGTAGGACTTCAGAATTTCTTTTTTCTGCTCGGCAGTAAGCGCCACGAAAACATCTCCATCAATAGGTCCGCGATCAGGATTTAACGGCGCGGCCACCGCGAACCGCAGCACGCGCCGATGTCGTCGGGCAGTCTAGCAGGGCGTTGCGCTAAGTCAGCAGGCCGCGGGTCCGCTCGGTGTCCCTGCCGATCTCCTCGACCAGGTCGTCGATCGAGTCGTACTTCTGCTGGCCGCGGATGCGCGCGACGAAGTCCAGCGCCACGTGCTGGCCGTACAGGTCGGCGGCGGTGTCCAGGACGAAGGCCTCCACGGTGCGGGTGCGCCCGGAGAACGTCGGATTGGTGCCGACGGACACCGCGGCCTGATAGCGCTCGCCGGGAGTGACGGTGCCGGTGACCGGTCCGTGCCCGAGCACGGTGAACCAGGCCGCGTATACGCCGTCAGCGGGAATGGCCGAATACATCGGCGGCGCGACGTTCGCGGTGGGAAAGCCCAGCTCGGCTCCGCGGCCGTAGCCGCGCACCACGACACCCTCGACCCGGTGCGGCCGGCCCAGCGCCTCGGTGGCCGCCAGCACGTCGCCGGCGTCCACGCAGGACCTGATGTAGGTGGAGGAGAAGGTCACGGTCTCGTTGCTGTGGTGTTCGGAGAGCAGGGACATCGCCTCCACCGCGAACCCGAACCGGTCGCCGGCCTTACGCAGGGTGTCGACGTTGCCGGCCGCCTTCTTGCCGAAGGTGAAGTTCTCCCCCACCACCACCTCCACCACGTGCAGGTGCTCCACCAGCAGTTCGTGGATGTAGCGGTCGGGGGTGAGCTTCATGAAGTCGGTGGTGAACGGCATCACCAGGAACACGTCGATGCCCAGGTCCTCGACCAGTTCGGCGCGGCGGGTGAGTGTGGTCAGCTGCGCCGGGTGGCTGCCCGGGTACACGACCTCCATCGGGTGCGGGTCGAAGGTCATCAGCACCGACGGCACGCCACGGGCCCGGCCCGCCTTCACCGCATGCGCGATCAACTCGGCGTGCCCACGGTGCACGCCGTCGAAGACCCCTATGGTCAGCACACATCTGCCCCAGTCCGTGGGGATCTCGTCCTGACCGCGCCACCGCTGCACGACCGCAAGCCTAATCGTCGACGCAACCGGCCCGCCCAGCCGCCGCTTTAGGCGCGGGTTGCCTAAGATTTGTGGTTGTGAGGGCTGACGACGAGCCTGGTGGGCTCACCCAGGTTGCCCAGGACTACTTGAAAGTCATTTGGACGGCGCAGGAGTGGTCTCCGGACGGGGCTCCGCAGAAGGTGAGCACCAAGATGCTGGCCGAGAAGATCGGGGTGTCGGCCAGCACCGCATCGGAATCGATCCGCAAACTGGCCGAGCAGGGACTCGTCGACCACGAGAAGTACGGCGCGGTGACGTTGACCGAGTCCGGTCGGCGGGCGGCGCTGGGAATGGTGCGCCGTCACCGTCTGCTGGAGACGTTCCTGGTCAACGAACTCGGTTATGGCTGGGACGAGGTGCATGACGAGGCCGAGGTGCTCGAGCACGCGGTGTCGGACCGACTGGTCGCCCGTATCGACGCCAAGCTGGGTTTCCCGCGCCGCGACCCGCACGGCGACCCGATCCCGGCCACCGACGGCCAGGTTCCGACGCCCCCCGCCCGCCAGCTGTGGGCCTGCCGCGACGGCGACACCGGGAAAGTGGCCCGCATCTCCGACGCCGACCCGGAGATGCTGCGGTACTTCGACAGCGTCGGGATCAACCTGGACTCGCAATTGCGGGTGCTGACCCGGCGCGAGTTCGCCGGGATGATCTCGGTGGCGGTGTCGTCGGGGGACGGCGCGGCAACGACCGTGGAGTTGGGCAGCCCGGCCGCGCGGGCAATCTGGGTCGTCGGCTGAGGACGGGGGTCTTGGATTCGCCGACTCTGAAAATTGGCAGACAAAGTTCGAGTGGGGCCATCCGATTTTTCAGGGTCGGTGCGGCGTTACGGCGGTTCAGCTCGAGAGCAACCCCTTGGCGATGTGCGTCACCTGGACCTCGTTGCTACCGGCGTAGATCATCAGCGACTTCGCATCGCGCGCAAGCTGTTCCACCCGGTACTCCGCCATATAGCCGTTGCCACCGAACAGTTGCACGGCATCCATGGCGACATCGGTGGCCGCCTCCGAGGAGTACAACTTGATCGCCGACGCCTCGGCCAGGGTCAGCGGTTTGCCGGCCCGCTGGCGCTCGATGGTGTGAAAGACCATGTTCTGGACGTTCATTCGGGCGATCTCCATTCGGGCCAGCTTGAGCTGGATCAACTGGAACTGGCCGATGTTCTTGCCCCACAACGTGCGGCTCCTCGCATAGTCCACGCACAGTCGGTGGCATTCGTTGATGATGCCCAGCGCCATCATCGCGATGCCGATGCGTTCGGCGGCGAAGTTGGCGCGGGCGCTCTCCCGCCCGTCGCCGTCGCTGGGGTTTTCGCTCTCGCCCAGCAGCCGGTCCGGGCTCAGCCGTACGTTGTCGAAGAACAACTCACCCGTCGGCGAGGACATCATGCCCATCTTCTTGAACGGCTTGCCCTGGGTGAGGCCGGGCATGCCGGAGTCAAGCACGAAGACCAGCACCGGGCGGTTGCGTTTGTCCCGCGTTGAACCGTCGTCCAGCTTGGCGTAGACCACCAGCACGTCGGCGTACGGCCCGTTGGTGATGAACGTCTTCTGACCGTTGAGGATGTAGTCCTGCCCGTCGCGCTTGACGTAGGTCTTCATGCCGCCGAACGCATCCGAACCCGAGTCGGGTTCGGTGATGGCCCACGCCGCGATCTTGTTGAGCGTCATCAGGTCCGGCAGCCAGCGTTCCTTCTGCGCCAGTGTGCCGCGACTCATGATGGTCGCCGCACCCAGGCCCAGGCTGACCGACGCGGTGCTCAGCAGCCCGATGCTCACGCGGGCGATCTCGGACACCAGCACGGCCATCATCGAAGCTTGGGCGGCCATGCCGCCGGATTCGTCTGCGCCGTCCTGCTTTTCGTCTGTGCCCGCGCGTTCGCGATCGAGCATCTTCTTCACCGATTCCGCGGCCAGCGCGTCCAGGCCGAACTGGCTGAAAAGTTTGCGCGCGATCGGATACGGCGCCATCTCGCCGGTTTCCAGGGCATCCAGATTAGGGCGGATCTCCTTGTCGACGAACTGACGGACGGTGTCGCGCACCATCAGATCGGTGTCGGACCAGTCGATCACGTGTCAGCGCTCGGCGCGCTGGTAGGCCGTGACGACGGCGGCCCCGCCCAGGCCGATGTTGTGTTGCAGTGCGGCGCTGACGTTGTCCACCTGACGCTTGTCGGCGGTGCCCCGCAGTTGCCAGGTGAGCTCGGAGCACTGCGCCAAACCGGTCGCGCCGAGTGGGTGGCCCTTGGAGATCAGCCCGCCGGACGGGTTGACCACCCAGCGTCCGCCGTAGGTGGTCTGGTTGTCATCGATCAGCTTGGGCGCCTCCCCCTCGCCGCACAGGCCCAGCGCCTCATACAGCAGCAGCTCGTTGGCGGAGAAGCAGTCGTGCAGTTCGATCACCTGGAAGTCGTCGGGGCCGAGCCCGGACTGCTGGTACACCTGTTGGGCTGCTTGGACATTCATGTCGTAGCCGATGATGTTGCGGGCGCTGCCGTCGAAGGTGGAGGCGAAGTCGGTGGTCATGGATTGCCCCACTATCTCCACCGCCTGTCCGGCCAGGTCGTGCCTGGAGACGTAGTCCTCACTGGCCAGCACCACCGCCGCGGATCCGTCGGAGGTGGGCGAGCACTGCAGTTTGGTCAGCGGGTCGGAGATCATCTTCGCGGCCAGGATGTCGTCGAGGGTGTACTCGTCCTGGAACTGGGCGTACGGGTTGTTGACCGAGTGCTTGTGGTTCTTGAAGCCGATCTTGGCGAAGTGCTCCGCGGTCGTGCCGTATTTCTTCATGTGCTCGCGCCCAGCCGCGCCGAACATCCACGGCGCCACCGGGAAGGCGAACTCGTCGATCTCGGCCAGCGCCTTGACGTGCCTGCCCAGCGGAGACTCCCGGTCGTTGGCGCCACCTTGCAGCGCTCCCGGTTGCATCTTCTCGAAACCCAGCGCCAGCACGCAGTCGGCCAGGCCACCCCGGATGGCTTGCGCGCCCAGGTACAGCGCGGTGGAGCCGGTCGAGCAGTTGTTGTTGACGTTGACGATCGGGATCCCGGTCATGCCCAGTTCGTAAAGCGCCCGCTGCCCGCAGGTGGAGTCGCCGGCCACGTACCCGACGTAGCCGTGCTCGATCTCGGTGTAGTCGACCCCGGCGTCCTGCAGGGCCTTGGTGCCGGACTCCCTGGCCATCTGCGGGTAGTCCCAGCCCTCGCGGCGACCGGGCTTTTCGAACTTCGTCATGCCTACGCCGACGACGAAGACCTTGTTACGACTTTTAGCAGGCATCTTTGCCCCTTCCACGCGGCTCACCTCTCAGTGTGCAACTCGGCTTGGCGACGCCGCAGACCGGGGGCGTACCGGCGCCGAGGCTGAAGAATTGCAGACCCGCACTCGCGTTTTGGCTGCAGATTTTCAGCCTCGGCGAAGATAGGTCACTGCATCGTCGCCGGGCGGGAGCCCGATTGCCCGCCTCCTCCTCAGTCCATACCGGACTGCATCGTCGCCGGGCGGAGCCCGATTGCCCGCCTCCTCCTCAGTCCGTACCGGACTGCATCGTCGCCGGGCGGATCACCACCACCGATCTGGTGCGGCGGCCCTCGTCGCGCAACAAAGCGATCACCCGGCCCTCGGCGTCCGCGGCGGCATAGACACCGTCGACGCCCGCGGGCGGCAGGGCACGGCCGTTGCCGGCGGCGTCGGCCTCCTCGGCGGTCAGGTCGCGGCGCGCGAACATCAGCAGGCAGGCCTCGTCCAAGCTCAGCGACAGACGCGGGTGCTCCGTCAACTCGTCGAGCGACACCGCGTGGCTCAAGTCGAAGCGGCCGACCCGGGTCCGCCGCAACGCGGTCAAGTGGCCGCCAACCCCCAGCGCAGCACCGAGATCGCGGGCCAGCGCGCGGATGTAGGTGCCTGAGGAGCAGTCGACCTCCACGTCGAGATCGGTGACGCCCCCCGCGCGCCGCGTCGCCAGCACCTCGAACCGGTCGATGCGCACCGGCCGGGCGGCCAGCTCGACGGTCTGACCCTCGCGGGCCAGTTGGTAGGAGCGACGCCCGCCGATCTTGATCGCGCTTACCGTCGACGGCACCTGCTTGATGTCACCCCGCAGTCCGGCCAACGCCGCCCCGATCTCCTGATCGGTCACATGGTCGGCCGAAATGGACTGCAGCAGTTCGCCTTCGGCGTCGTCAGTGGAGGTGGACTGGCCCAGCCGGATGGTCGCCGCATAGGACTTCGACGTCGCGGTCAACAAGCCGAGGATCTTGGTGGCGCGCTCGATGCCGAGCACCAGCACCCCGGTCGCCATCGGGTCCAGCGTTCCGGCGTGACCCACCCGGCGGGTGGCGAAGATCCGCCGACAACGCCCGACCACGTCATGGCTGGTCATCCCGGCCGGTTTGTCGACGACGACGAGCCCGGCACCGGTCATAGCACGATCGCGGTGAGCACCAGACCGCGCTCCACCGACCAGCGCCCGGCCAGCGACGTCAACGGCGGACCCGACAGGGCGGCCGGATCGATCAGGATGCGGGAGACGAACCGACCGTCGGCCGTGAACGTGATGTGCGCGTCCTCGAACCCCAGCCAGCGCTTGGTCAGCGGAAACCACGCCTTGTACGTTGCTTCTTTGGCGCAGAACAGGATTCGGTCCCAGTGCAGCCTGGACGGCAGCGCCGCGGGGATCTCGGCGCGCTCGGCCGGCAGGCTGATCGCGTCCAGCACGCCGTTGGGCAGGACGTCGTGTGGTTCGGCGTCGATACCCACCGAGCGCACCGGTCCGTCGCGTCCCACCACGGCGCCGCGGTAGCCGGTGCAATGGGTGAGGCTGCCTACGACCCCGTCGGGCCAGCACGGTTCGCCCTTGTCTCCCTTGAGGATCGGCACCGGCGACACACCGATCTCGCCGAGCGCCACGCGGGCGCAGTGCCGCACGGTGACGAATTCGTTGCGGCGCTTGGCCACTGACCGGGCGATCAGCGGCTCCTCCTCGGGCAGCGGTTGCAGGTCCGGCGGGTCGGCGTACAGCTCGGCATGGCCCAACTCATCGACCAGGGTGCCGGGCAGCAGCGACGACACCAGCGTGCGCGGGGTCACCGGGACTGCCGCTGCCGCAAGCGTTCCTGAAACTGGGCGTGCTGCGCCCTCATCTCAGGGGTGATGGTGAAGTGGCCGCCGAAGTCGTTGAGGTAGCCGGGAGCGTACTGCGGGTCGGGCAGCACCTGGCGCAGCCAGCTGTACGGCTTGCGCCGGCGCCACTCGCGCGGGTAACCCACCGACACCTCTTCGAACCGCACGTCGTCGTACCACGTGGTCCGCGGAATGTGCAGATGGCCGTAGACCGAGCAGATCGCGTTGTAGCGGGTGTGCCAGTCGGCGGTCTTGGTGGTGCCGCACCACAGCGCGAACTCCGGGTAGAACAACGCGTCGCAAGGGTCGCGCACCAGCGGGAAGTGGTTGACCAGCACCGTCGGCTGCATCCAGTCGAGCTGTTCGAGTCGAGCTTTCGTCTTGGTGACCCGCTCCCGGCACCAGGCGTCGCGGGTGGCGTACGGCTCGCAGGAGAGCAGGAACTCGTCGGTGCAGACCACATTGCGTTCCTTGGCGATGGCCAGGCCTTCGGCCTTGGTGGCTGCGCCGTTGGGCAGGAACGAGTAGTCGTACAGCAGAAACATCGGGACGATGGTGGCCGGGCCGCCCCGTTCGGTCCATACCGGGAACGGGTGCTCGGGGGTGATGACGCCCATCTCGTCGCACATGTTGACCAGGTAGTCGTAGCGGGAGCGGCCGAAGACCTGCAGCGGGTCTTTGTTGGTGGTCCACAGTTCGTGGTTGCCCGGCACCCAGATCACCTTGGCAAACCGCCGCCGCAGCAGATCCAGCGCCCAGCGGATCTCGTCGGTACGTTCGGCGACGTCCCCGCAGACGATCAGCCAGTCGTCCGGCGACGACGGATGTAGCGACTCGGTGACGGGCTTGTTTCCCAGGTGACCGGTGTGCAGGTCGGAGACAGCCCACAGCGTCGGCTGTCCCCCGCCCGTCGGCTCATGTCCTGCCACGACTAACCACCCTAGCGATCCGCAGTCGATTGCCCCGTTTCGCTTCCGGGTGTGCTGGAGCGACTTGTACACTCCCGGCAAGAGGATCGCCAGGAGCAGGGGGTGTCGTGTTCGGCAAAGTGCGTCTGGCTGCAGCGCTGAGTGCGCTGGTCACAGCGGTGATTATCGGCTTCCAATACGCTCCTTCGGTTCCCTCGGCGCACGGGCCGGTCGAGTTGCGGTCGACCGCCCAGCCGATGGAAACCACCATGAAGAGCCCGATCGTGGCGACTTCCGACCCGAGCCCGTTCGACCCCTGCACACAGATTCCGTTCGACGCGGTGCAGCGGCTGGGTCTGGCTTTCTCGCCGCCCGAGCCGCAGGAGGGCCTGCGTTGCCAGTTCGACGCCGGCAACTACCAGCTGGCCGTGGAGCCCATCGTCTGGCGGACCTACGCGCAGACGCTGCCCGCCGACGCCGTCGAAACCACGATCCAGGGGCACCGCGCTGCCCAGTACTGGACCTTGAAGCCGACCTACCACAACAGCTTCTGGTACATCTCCTGCATGGTGACGTTCAAGACCAGCTACGGCGTGATCCAGCAGTCGCTGTTCTACTCGACCGTCTACTCCGAGCCCGACGTCGACTGCCCGTCTACCAACTTGCAGCGGGCCAACGACCTCGCCCCGTTCTACAAGTTCTGATCCTGCCTACTCTGGCTGTGTGAGCATCACATCCCTTCGGCGTGAGCGACTCAAGCAGCGGAAGCTGACCAGCGGACTCGGACGCAGGGCCGCGCTCGGCGCGATCGGCGCGGCGTTCGGTCTGCCGCGAGCCACCACGCGCTACACCGTCGACCACGTCAAGATCCCGATGCGCGACGGGGTCCAACTGGTGGCCGACCACTATGCGCCCCAGACGTCCAAGCCGGCCGGCACCGTGCTGGTTCGGGGTCCGTACGGGCGCAAGCTGCCCTTCTCCCTGGCCTTCGCCAAGCTGTATGCCGCGCGCGGTTATCACGTAGTGCTGCAGAGCGTTCGGGGCACCTTCGGATCGGCCGGTGAGTTCGAACCGATGGCCAACGAGGCCCAGGACGGCGCCGACACGGTGCAGTGGCTGCGTGAGCAGCCCTGGTTCACCGGTCGCTTCGCCACCATGGGCCTGTCTTATCTCGGATTCACTCAGTGGGCACTCCTCAACGATCCGCCACCGGAACTGGCCGCCGCGGTGATCGCGGCGGGGCCGCACGACTTCAGGGAATCGACCTGGGGCACCGGCACATTCGCGGTCAACGACTTCCTGGGCTGGAGCGACATGGTGAGCCGCCAGGAAGATCCACGCCGCATCCGGCACGGTATACGGCACGTGCGGGCGCCGCGGAAAGTGGCGCGGGCCGTCGGAGCCGTCCCGTTCGGGGCGGCCGCGCGCGACCTACTCGGCTCGGGCGCCCCCTGGTTCGAATCGTGGGCCACCGAACCCGCGCCCGACGACCCGTTCTGGGATCGGTTGCGCTTTCCCGACGCGCTGGACCGGGCGCAGGTTCCGGTGCTACTGCTCGGCGGCTGGCAGGACCTCTTCATCGGGCAGACGACGGCGCAGTACCGCCACCTCTCCCAGCGGGGCGTGAACGTGGCGATGACGGTCGGTCCGTGGACGCACGTCGAGATGATCACCAAGGCGCTGCCCCTCTCGACACGCGAGACGCTGGACTGGCTGGACGCCCACCTCGCGGGCGCACCGGCCCTGCGCCGGCCGAGCCCGGTGCACGTCTTCGTCACCGGCGAGGGATGGCGTCACCTGCCCGACTGGCCGCCCGCAACCAGCGAGCATGCGCTGTACCTGCAGCCCTACGGGCACCTGGGCGACAACCCGCCGGAGATCAACACCCGCCCGGCCAACTTCCACTACGACCCAGCGGACCCGACGCCGACGACCGGCGGTCCGCTGCTTTCGGCGAAGGGCGGCTACCTGGACGACACCGACCTGGCCCAGCGCGACGAGGTGCTCAGCTTCACCGGAGCCACCCTCACCCAGGATCTGTTCGTTTACGGCAACCCGGTCCTGGAATTGGCGCACAGTTCCGACAACCCACACGTCGACCTGTTCGTCCGGGTCAGCGAAGTCGACGTCAAGGGCCGGTCGCGAAATGTGAGCGATGGCTACCGGCGACTCGGGGACGGCTCGCGCAGTGTCAGGATCGAACTCGATCCGATCGCGCACCGGTTCGCCGCCGGAGCGCGCATCCGGGTGCTGATCTCGGGAAGCTGGTCGCCGCGTTATGCGCGCAACCTTGGCACCGGAGAACCGGTGCTGAGCGGACGTCAGCTCAAGCCGGCGACGCATTCGGTGCACTTCGGCGAATCCCGGCTGCTGCTGCCGGCCGCGAGCTCAGGCGACGGCGGCGCGGACCCGGGTGACGATCGCGGCTAACTGTTCGTCGTCGTGCACCGGCTCGGCGAGCCGCGGCGTGGTGGGCAGTTGCACCCAGCTGGTGCAGCCGGCGTAGTCGGGGGTGCGGGGCAACCGCACCGGCTCGGCGAGCGGTAGCGCCGAGACCACGAGCACCGCGAGCTGATGTCTGGGCCGGAAGTCCAGCCGGTCAGCCCGCACCGATTCGGCGGTCCAGATGTGCAGGTCTTCGATTTCAGGCAACCGCTCCGGTCGGTTAACCGCCAGCGCGGCAACCACTTTGGCCGCTGCCCGGACCGTCACGTGGTCTTCGGTGCTGTCATCGGCCGCGGCCGCGAGCAGGTCCCGATGCTCGGGGCGGACGCGCTGGGAGTGGCTGTGCGCCACCGTCGGGAACAATAGGAATTCGCGCGCGGCCACCTCGAAGCGCTTCTCCCCGATGCCGCCCTTGCGCAGCAGGACGGTCTGGCGCCCGTCGAGCAGCGCCCGCACCGCGGCACTCCACTCCTTGAGCGCCGTCGTCTGCGCGCCCGTCACTGCCGCCCCGCGAGCCGGGCCACCACCTCGGGCCGGCGCAGCGGCGGGACCGTCTTGGGCGGCTGGCGCCGGGCCGGCAGCGCGTCGAGCAGCCGGGCCGTCGAGGCGGTGACCTCGGCGACCGCGGTTTCGAACGCGTCGGCGTTGGCGGCGGACGGATGGGTGATCCCGCTGACCTTGCGCACGTACTGGCGCG
Source organism: Mycobacterium gordonae (assembly GCF_002101675.1). GTDB lineage: Bacteria > Actinomycetota > Actinomycetes > Mycobacteriales > Mycobacteriaceae > Mycobacterium > Mycobacterium gordonae. Next base: position 50,914 of record NZ_LQOY01000253.1, read on the forward strand.
CCGCGGCCGCGATCTCGTGGGCCGTTGCGGGCGGCTCGAGTCCGCGCAGTTCGGTGATATTGCGGCACATGGTCTCCACGATAGGCGCGGCACCGGCTTGGCTACCTGCGCTGAGCCTGCATCCGCGGCGGGTCCTCCCGGCGTGTCGCCACCCTCGGCGCAGAATCGCTGCGCTTCACGCAGCGTCATTACCGGCCGCGGGCTTGGCTACGGTAAAAGCCATGACCGACGAGATCCTGCTGATCGACACCGACGAGCGGGTGCGCACCCTGACCCTCAACCGCCCGCAGTCGCGCAACGCGCTGTCTTCCGCGCTGCGCGACCAGTTCTTCGGCGCCCTGGCCGACGCCGAGACCGACGACGGGGTCGACGTCGTCATCGTCACCGGCGCCGACCCGGTGTTCTGCGCCGGGCTGGACCTCAAGGAGCTGGGCGGGCAGACCGCCCTCCCCGACATATCACCGCGCTGGCCGGCGCTGACCAAGCCGGTGATCGGCGCCATCAACGGTGCCGCGGTCACTGGTGGGCTCGAACTGGCGCTGTACTGCGACATCCTGATCGCCTCCGAGCACGCCCGATTCGCCGACACTCACGCCCGGGTCGGGCTGCTGCCGACCTGGGGCCTGAGCGTGCGGCTCCCTCAGAAGGTGGGAGTAGGCCTGGCCCGACGGATGAGCATGACCGGCGACTACCTTTCGGCCGCCGACGCGCTGCGCGCCGGGCTGGTCACCGAGGTGGTGGCCCATGACCAACTGCTGCCCGCCGCCCGGGCAGTCGCGGCCTCGATCGTCGGCAACAACCAGGACGCGGTGCGGGCGCTGCTGGCCTCCTACCACCACATCGACGACGCGCAGATCGGCGGCGGTCTGTGGCTGGAAGCCGCCGCGGCACGACAGTTCCACACCAGCGGCGACGACATCGCCGCCAATCGGGAGGCCGTGCTGCAGCGCGGGCGTTCACAGGTGCGTTGACCGCCCGGTGACGCAGCAGCCGGTTGTTCCGCGCGCCGTATGGCGGCGGTCGAGCACGGACGTCGTGTTCACCGTCGTGCTGTTCGTGACGCAATTCGTGGCCAGTGCGCTGTCCTTCGTCGGCGCGCTGGGACCGGCGATGTGGCTGATGCTGCCCGGGTGCAGTGACAACTGCGACAGCGCGGCAGTCGATCACTTCTACGGTGACGTCACCACCGGCGTGGCCGTCGTGGCGGGCGGCATCGTGGCCGGACTCCTGGTAGCTGTCATCGGATCGGTGGTCGCCGGGATACGCCGATCGGTGATGTGGATCTGGCCGGGACTCGGCGTGGCCGTGGTTGTACTGACCTTTGTTGTGGCACTATCGCTTTGGTTGGATGCGGTACCGAGCGGAATGCCGGCGTGAACGGTCAGCCGTGGTGGAATCCGGAGAGCTTGCGTTTGATCTGCCGGTTGTAGATGACCTGCAGCTGTTGCTGGATGTTGCCGAACGTCGCGCCGACGTCGGCGCCCTTCAGTCCGATCGATTCCAGGCCGGCCGAGATGATCCGGTCACCACCGGGAAGGAAGACGCGGGCGTAGTCCTGGGGTCGGGTGTGCGGCAGCTGGTCGAACGCCACCCGGGCCCGCGGATTGTCGGCCAGATACCGCTGCTGAGTCGGATCGTCGACGGCCGACTTGCGCACCGCGAGATAGCCGGTGTGCTGGCTGAAGTAGGCCGTGTTGCGCGGACTGGTGATGTAGGCGATGAACTTGAGCGCGTTGAGCTTTCGCTCGTCGGACAGCTTCATGGGGATGGCCAGGCCGGCGCCGCCGGTCGGGCATGCCGGTGCTCCGCCCGCGGCGGTGGGCAACGCCGCCACCCCGAAATCGAACCGGGCCGCGGCCGTGATCCCGACCAGCGCGCCCGTCGACGCGACCGTGGATGCCAGGATGCCGGTGGCGAACTCGTTGGCGACGTTGTTGGCGATCGCCGCATACCGCTTGCCGTGGATCGAGTCGCGCAGAAAGGTTCCCGCCGCGATGGTCGCCGGGTCGGTGAACTTCAGCGCCCACTGGTCGGAATAGGCGCCGCCGAACGCCCAATTGGGTCCTTCAAAGGTCCATGAAATCGCTTCGGAATTCGCCCAGCCATGGGCCAGCTTCCCGGCGCCGACGACGCTCTGCAGCCGCAGACCCCACTCGTCGAACTCCGGCCAGGAGGCGGGCCCGCGGTCCGGAAGCCCGGCGCGCTCCCACACCGCCTTGTTGTAATAGAACAGCGGCGTCGACCGCGAATACGGCAGCGCGTAGTGGTGACCACCGAACTCGTAGTCGGCCAGCAGCGAGTCCACGTAGTCCCCGGTGTCCACGCCGACTTCCCGGAACAGGTCGTCGAGCGGGGCGAGGACCCCACTGAGCGCGAAGTGGAACCACCAAATGTCGTCCAGCACAACGACATCAGGGACATCGGCGCCGATGAGCGCGGCGTTGAACTTCTGCGCAACCTCGTCGTAGTTCTTGCCGGCGTCGATCAGCTTGACCTGCAGGCCCGGGAATTCTTGCTGGAAACGGCTGATCAGCTCGCGTTCCACCGTTGTGGACAGGCCAGGGTGATTGGACCAGAACGTGATCGGGCCATCCCCGGACTTGATCGGCCCGCCGCCGCCCATGCCGGCGCACCCGGCCGTCAGGCCGGCCGCCGCCAGTGTCAGGAGACCTCTGCGGTTCAGCACCGTTAACCCTTTACCGCGCCCGAGGTCAGGCCCTTGATCATCTGCCGCTGCAACACGACGAAGATGAGCAGGATCGGCAGCATCGCCAACAGCGTCACCGCCATTACCGGTCCCCAGTTGGTGACACCTTCGGCCTGTTGCAGGAAGGTCAGGCCCACCGGCAGCGGCGCCACCGACTCATCGTCGGACATCAGGAACGGCCATAGGTATTCGTTCCATTCGTTGACGACGGTGATGATTCCGAACGCCACCATGGTGGGCCCCGACATCGGCAGCACCACCTGCAGCAGCAGTTGCCACCATCGCGCGCCGTCCATCCGGGCCGCTTCGATCACCTCGGCGGGTAGTGAAAGAAAGTGGTTGCGCATCAGGAAGGTTCCGAACGCGACACCGGCCAGCGGCAAGATGATGCCGGGAAAGGTGTTGCGCAGTCCCAGTTGGGAGATCAGCGCGTAATTGGAGATCACGGTGATCTGGTTGGGCACCATCAGTGCGGCGATGATCGACAGGAACACCACGTTGCGGCCCGGGAACCGCACGAACACCAATCCGAACGCGCTCAGGACGCCCAAGACGAACTTCAGCGCCGCCAGGGCGGTGGTGATGATCGCCGAGTTGCGCACATAGGTCCAGAACGGGATCTGTTGCGTGGCAGTCCGGTAATTCTGCGGATGCCAGTGCGGCGGCCACCAGGTGGTCGGCTGCGAGTAGACGTCGGGCTGGTCTTTGAGCGAGGTGAAGAACACGAATGTCAACGGTCCGGCGATCAGCGCGACCACCACCAGCATCGCCGCGTAGCCGAGCAGCCGGGCCGGCCGCGCCCGGTCGAAACTCATTGGCGTTGCTCCTTATCCATCACGCGCACCTGGTAGTAGGTGATGGCCAGCAGCACCAAGAACATGAGCGTGGCGACGGCAGCTCCGTAGCCGGCGCGGAAGTTGCGGAACGTCTCCACGTACACCTGGTACACCATGGTGGTGGTGCCGGTGCCTTCCGGACCGCCGCGGGTCATGACGTTGATCACATCGAAAACCTGCAGCGAGCTGATCAGCACGGTAATCGACAGGAAGAACGTGGTGGGCCTCAGCTGCGGCAACGTCACCATCCGGAATGTGGTCCACCGGCCGGCGCCGTCGATCTGGGCCGCTTCCAACAGGTCTCGCCGCACCCCCTGCAGCGCCGCCAGGTAGATGACGAAGGTGTAGCCCAGGTTCTTCCAGATGTAGGTGACGGTGATCATGAACATCGCCCAGTGCGCGTCCTGGTAGAAGTCGGGCACCCCGAACCCGAGGCGGCGCAACAGGTCCTGGATGAGACCGAAGTGCGGATCGAAGACGAACTGGGCGGCCAGCCCCACCGCCGCACCGGAGATCACGAACGGGGCGAAAACCGTGGAGCGCACGAAGTTTCGGCCGCGTAGCGGCTGATCGAGCAGCATGGCCAGGGCCAGCCCCAATACCATCGAACCAACCACCGCTGCCAGGGTGAACACCGTCGTGTTGAGCACGATCCGGGCGGTGTCGGAACGGGTGAACCACTCGGCGTAGTTGGACAGGCCAACGAACTCGGCGTGCGGGTCGGAGATGTTCCAGTCGAAGAACGACAGTCGGATATTGTCGGCCAGAGGCCGGTAGATGAACAACGCCAGCAGCGCCACATTGGGCCCCACCAGCACGACGAACAGGCCGTAATCGCTCCACGGGCGGCGCCGGGTCCGTTGCGTCGTCCTCACCGGCGTGAGTGTAGCCGCGGCTGTCGTCCCCGACATTGCGGTCACGGCTGTGGTTATCGGCTCAATCACGACCACCGGGGCCACCCCGGCGCTCCCGGGTCAGCCGGCCCCGGGAACCGCCCACCGCCCGGACAGTGCCCGCCATCCGCCGAACGCCAGCCGCAGCGCCATGAATGTGCTCAATCCGGACCAGATGCCGGCCAGCCCCCATCCGAAGGCCAGTGACAACCAGATCAACGGCAGAAATCCCAGCAGGGCACTGACCACCGTGGCGGTGCGCATGAATGCGGCGTCACCGGCCCCCAGCAGCACCCCGTCCAACGCGAAAACGATTCCCGCGACCGGTAATTGAACCACCATGAACCACCAGGGCACGCCGATCGCGGCGAGCACCGGCCGGTCGTCGGTGAACAGATCCGGCAACACCGTCGAGCCCAACCCGAACCCAACCGCCAACACACTGGCCGCCAGCAACGAAAACCACGTCACCCGCCAGGCGACCCACTTGGCGTGGGCGGCGTCACCGGCCCCCAGCGCCGCGCCCACCAGCGACTGCGCGGCGATGGCCAGCGAATCGAGCACCAGGGCCAGAAACGTCCACAGCTGCAACACAATCTGGTGAGCGGCCAGCGCCGCGGCGCCGAACCGGGCGGCGACCGCCGCGGCGGAGACATAACACACCTGAAAAGCCATGCTGCGCAGGATCAGATCCCGTCCCATCACCAACTGCGCCCGCAACGCCGCGCGGTCGAGTCGCAGCGGCACCCGCTCGGCCAGCAGCGCGCCGCCGAACAGCAGCGCCGCCAGCCACTGCCCGATCAGGTTGGCCACCGCCGAGCCGGCCAGACCCAGCAGCGGCAGACCCAGCCAGCCGTACACCAGCACCGGGCACAGTAGCGCCGAGACGCCGAAGCCGGCGAGCACATAGCGCAGCGGCCGCACCGTGTCCTGCACGCCGCGCATCCAGCCGTTGCCGGCCAGTGAGACCAGGATCGCCGGCGCCCCCAGGATGGCGATCCGCAGCCACGGCAGAGCGGCGGCGGCGATGCGGTCATTCGATCCGATCACCGACACCACCGGCACCGCCGTGGCCTGCACCACGACGACAATCGCCGCGCCCAGCCCCAGACCCAGCCACGTCGCCTGAACACCCTCGTTGACGGCCGCCGCCCGGTCGGCCGCGCCGAAGTAGCGCGCCGCACGGGCGGTCGTGCCGTAGGACAGAAACGTCAGCTGCGTGCTGACCAGACCGAGCACCAGGCTGCCGACCGCCAGGCCGGCCAGCGCCACCGCCCCCAGCCGGCCGACCACCGCGGTGTCGAAGAGCAGGTAAAGCGGCTCTGCGGCCAGCACACCCAGCGCCGGCAGGGCCAGTGCCGCGATCTGCCGGCCACCGGCGGCCGGTCGGCCGGAATCCGGCCCGCCCCGCTGCAAGGCGGCTATTCGAGTGCCGCGCGCAGCGCCGCGACGACGTCGTCGATCGAGCCGGTGGCGGAATAGCCGGCCGCCAGCCGGTGCCCGCCGCCGCCGAAGCCCATCGCCACGGTGGCCAGGTCGATCGACTTGGCGCGCATCGACACCGACCACCGCTGCGGTTCGACTTCCTTGAACACCGCCGCCACTTCGGCCTGCTGCGTGGTGCGCACGATGTCGACGACGCTTTCCACTTCCTCCGAGCGGGCGTTGCGCCACTCGTGGTGATCGATCACCGCGTAGACCAGGCCCTGGCCATCGGCGGCCTCGGGCAGCAGTTGAGCGGTGCCCAGCACCCGCGACAGCATCGGCAGCCAGGCATAGGGGTGGCTGTCCATCAGCGACCGGCTGACGGCGGCGTTATCCACCCCGATGTCCACCAGCCGGGCGGCCAGCCGCAGCGCACGCGCGCTGGCCCAGCGGAACGATCCGGTGTCGGTGGTCAGACCGGCGTAGATGCAGTGCGCCACACCACGGTCGATCGGCTTGCCCCACACGTCGAGGATCTCGGCGATCATCATGGTGGTCGAGTCCGCGGAGGTGTCCACGAAGTTTGCGGTGCCGAACAACCCGTTGGAGGCGTGATGGTCGATGACCAGCAGCTCCCGCTCGGGACCGGCGAGGTACTGCAGTGACCCGAGCCGATGCATGCTCGGCACGTCGACGGTGACCACCAGATCGACGTCGCGTCGCACCTCGTCGGGACTCACCAGCAGGTAGCAGCCCGGCAGCGTGCTCAGCGACTGCGGCAGCTCCGCGGGCGCGGCGAAGCTCACCTGCACGTGCTTGCCACACTTGTCGAGCACCGCGCCCAGGGCCAGCCCGGCACCGATCGTGTCCGCGTCGGGGTGGACGTGACAGATCACCGCCACCGACGCCGCGGCCGACAGCAGTTCAACGGCGCCGGCTGCGTCGACGCGCGGCCCGTTCAGGCGCGGTATGCCGGTCAGCTCAATCGTCGGATCGATCTTGCGATTGATAATCGTCATCGGTGTCCTCAGCTTCGATGCCTCGAGCACTGCCAAGTCCCCCGGCGGCCGGCGGTTCGGCCGCTGACCCACTATCACGGTACGGGTCGGCCTCCCCTGCCGGTTTGGCACCCACCCGTACGCGCGCCAGATCGGCATCCGCGGCGCGGGCGCGGGCCAGCAACTCTTCCATCCGGTTGACTGTGTCCGTCGTCGTGTCGCGGGTGAAGGTCAAGGTCGGAGTGAAGCGCACACCGGTGCCCGCTCCTACCTTGGTGCGCAGCACACCTTTGGCCCGGTCCAGCGCCGCGGCGGCGCCGGGATAGTCGGGCTCGTCGTCCAGCGTGCGTCCCATCACCGTGTAGTAGACCGTCGCGTCGTGCAGGTCGTTGGTGACCTTGGTGTCGACGATGGTCACCCCGGCCAGCCCGGGATCCTTGATCTCGTACTCGATCGCCGACGCGACGATCGTGCTGATCCGCTTGGCCAGCCGGCGTGCCCGGGCAGGGTCAGCCATCGGCGGTCACGACCGTTCCTTCTGCACCAGCTCGAAGGACTCGATGATGTCGCCTTCCTTGATGTCCGAGTAACCCAGCGTCAGACCGCATTCGAAGCCCTCGCGAACCTCGGTGACGTCGTCCTTCTCCCGCCGCAGCGAGTTGATCGAGAGGTTCTCGGTCACCACGATGTTGTCCCGCAACAGTCGCGCCTTGGCATTGCGGCGCACCACCCCGGAGGTGATCATGCACCCGGCGATGATGCCGACCTTCGAAGACCGGAAGATGGCGCGGATCTCCGCGCGCCCCAGCTGGTTCTCCTCGTAGATCGGCTTGAGCATGCCGCGCAGGGCCTTCTCGATCTCGTCGATCGCCTGGTAGATGACCGAGTAGTAGCGGATCTCGACGCCTTCGCGGTTTGCCAGCTCCGTCGCCTTGCCTTCGGCGCGCACGTTGAAGCCGATGATGATCGCATCCGAGGCCGACGCGAGGTTGACGTTGGTCTCGGTGATGCCACCGACGCCGCGGTCGATGACGCGCAGCGCCACCTCGTCGTCCACCTCAATGCCCATCAGGGCCTCTTCCAGCGCCTCGACCGTACCGGCGTTGTCGCCCTTGAGGATCAGGTTCAGCTGGCTGGTTTCCTTCAGCGCCGAGTCCAGGTCCTCCAGGCTGATCCGCTTGCGGCTGCGGGCCGCCAGCGCGTTGCGCTTGCGGGCGCTGCGCCGGTCGGCGATCTGGCGGGCGATGCGGTCCTCGTCGACGACGAGGAAGTTGTCACCGGCACCGGGCACCGACGTGAAGCCGATGACCTGCACCGGCCGTGACGGCAGCGCCTCTTCGACGTCCTCGCCGTGCTCGTCGACCATCCGGCGCACACGGCCGTAGGCGTCGCCGGCCACCACCGAGTCGCCGACCCGCAGCGTGCCGCGCTGGATCAGCACGGTGGCCACCGGACCGCGGCCGCGGTCCAGGTGCGCCTCGATTGCCACACCCTGGGCTTCCATGTCGGGGTTGGCCCGCAGGTCCAGGGCCGCGTCGGCGGTCAGCAGCACCGCCTCTTCGAGCGCCTCGATGTTGGTGCCCTGCTTGGCCGAGATGTCGACGAACATCGTGTCGCCACCGAAATCCTCTGCCACCAAACCGTATTCGGTGAGCTGGCCGCGGATCTTGGCCGGGTCGGCGCCCTCCTTGTCGATCTTGTTGACCGCCACCACGATCGGCACATCGGCGGCCTGCGCGTGGTTGATGGCTTCCACCGTCTGCGGCATCACGCCGTCGTCGGCCGCCACCACCAGGATGGCGATGTCGGTGGCCTTGGCGCCTCGGGCACGCATGGCGGTGAACGCCTCGTGACCGGGGGTGTCGATGAAGGTGATCAGCCGCTCGCTGCCCTCGAAGTTAACCCCGACCTGGTAGGCGCCGATGTGCTGGGTGATGCCGCCGGCCTCGCCCTCGCGGACGCTGGCCTTGCGGATGGTGTCCAACAGCCGGGTCTTGCCGTGGTCGACGTGACCCATCACGGTGACCACCGGCGGACGGGTCTGCAGATCCTCTTCGCCGCCTTCGTCCTCGCCGTAAGTCAGATCGAACGACTCGAGCAGCTCGCGGTCCTCGTCCTCGGGACTGACGACCTGAACGTTGTAGTTCATCTCACTGCCCAGCAGTTCGAGCGTCTCGTCGCCGACCGACTGGGTGGCCGTGACCATCTCACCGAGGTTGAACAGCGCCTGCACCAGCGCGGCCGGGTTGGCGTTGATCTTGTCGGCGAAGTCGCTCAGCGATGCGCCGCGGGCCAGCCGGATGGTTTCGCCGTTGCCGTGCGGCAACCGCACACCACCGACGACCGGCGCCTGCATGTTCTCGTACTCGGCACGTTTGGCCCGCTTGGACTTGCGGCCACGACGTGGCGCGCCGCCGGGACGGCCGAACGCACCGGCCGCACCACCGCGCTGCCCGGGACGGCCGCCGCCGCCACCACCGCCACCGCCCGGACCACCGCCGCCGGGGCGACCCCGGAAGCCGCCGCCACCGCCGGGTGCCGCACCGACACCGCCGCCGCCGCGGTAGTTACCACCGCCGCCACCGCCGGGACCGCCGCTGCCACCGGGACGGGCACCGCCGGGCCGGGGTGCGCCGGTGCGCGGCGGACGCGGGCCGCCGGAAGCGCCACCGGGCCGCGGCGGCATGCTGCCGGGCGAAGCTCCGCCCGGTCGGGGCGCGCCCGGCCGCGGTGCGCCGGGGCGCGGAGCCTGCGGGTGGGGACGCGGGATCGGCCGGTCCACCGGCTGCGCCGAGGAGAACGGGTTGTTGCCGACGCGCGGGGTGCGCACGCCGGGCTTGGGCATGGGACCGGGACGGGGCCCGGGCGTCGCTCCGGTTTGCGGGGCCTGAGGCGCGGGCGCCTGTGGCGGTGCGGACGCCGCCGGCCCGGGGCTCGGCGGGGCCGGGGCGGCCGGCTTGGCCCTGGCAGCGGGAGCGGGTGCTTGAGCGGGAGCGGCCGGGGCAGCCGGAGGA
>NZ_LQOY01000254.1 GCF_002101675.1 Mycobacterium gordonae
CGTTGGCGCCGTTGCCGCCGGTGCCGCCGTTGCCGCCGGCGCCGCCCTGGCCACCCGCACCCCCATTAGGCCCGCCCATGCCCCCGGCACCACCAGCACCGCCAGCACCGATCAGTCCCGCGTCCCCACCGGCACCACCGGGCTGTGCCGCTGCCCCAGAACCGCCATTACCGCCGTTGCCGAACAACAACCCACCCGGCCCGCCGGCCTGCCCGGTGCCTGGGGCGCCGTCGGTGCCGTTACCGATCAGCGGACGCCCCAAGAGCGCCTGGGTCGGCAAATTAATCAGGTCGAGCACCGGCTGCAACGGACCGACGTTGAGGGCCTCGGCGGTGGCATAGGACGCCGCACCGGCAGACAACGTGTGGACAAACTGCTCATGCAGCACCGCGGCCTGACCGGCGAACTCCTGATAACCCACCGCATGTCCGGAAAACAGCGCCGCAATCGCGTGGGATACCTCGTCGGCGGCCGCGCTGACCAGTCCTGTCGTCGACTGTGCTGCAGCCGCATTCGCCGCGGAGATGGTCGAACCGATACCCGCCACGTCCGAAGCCGCAGCCGCAACCATCTCTGGTGAAACCACCATGAACGTCATAAGCGACCTCGCCGTACCTCAGGACAACCCGGAATTACCACCAGTTACGAGCAGCGCAGTCAAACACGGTAGCCCACGGTTGGCGCACCGTTTACGTTTTCCGCCCGAATGGCGTGAATGTATGTGCATGTCGCCGGACAACCCGGCGGCGCAGCAAAAATGAATTCATTTTCACCCTCAAAAATTTTGCGCCAAATGTGCGGAACCTCCCGTCAAACCGCACCAGGGCCGCTACGGTAGGGCCGTTATGCGCCGGCGTTGATGAGAAACTGACCGCCACCCCGGTGGGGGTCACCCCGCGAAGGACAGCGTATGGATTTTGCGGTACTGGCACCCGAGATCAACTCTGCGCGGATGTTCCTTGGCGCGGGGTCAGGATCGATACTTGCCTCCGCGGCGGCCTGGGATGGATTGGCCACCGAATTGGTGTCGGCGGCAGACTCCTTCGACTCGGTGACCTTCGGGCTGCTGGATTCCGCTTGGCAGAGCTCGGCGGCGGTGGCCATGGCAGGCTCCGCCGGACTTTATCTGGGCTGGTTGAGATCGGCGGCGGCGCAGGCGGGCGAGGCCGCGGGTAACGCCCGGGTAGTGGCGGCGGCCTTCGAGGCAGCGCAGGCCGCGACGGTGCATCCGGTGGTCGTGGCTGCCAACCGCGCTCAGCTGGTGTCGCTGGTGAGGGCGAATCTGCTCGGCCTCAACGCGCCGGCGATCGCGGCGATCGAGGCGCAGTACGAGGGCATGTGGGCGCAAGATGTCGCCGCGATGTTCGGCTACTATTCCGGGGCTTCCGCCGTCGCCGCGGCTTTGACCCCGTTCAGCCTGCCGCTGCCCAATCTGGCGGAGGTGGCGGGCCGCGTGGCGAGCGCCTCGAGCGCCCTTGTCGTGGCGGCCAATGCCGCGGGTGCTCAGCTCGCGGGCGCGTTGGGGGCCGGCGGGGGTGCAGCCAGTGCCGCCGCTGATGCTGCCTCCGTTATTCCGTTCACGATCAACGTCGGGCTGGCCAATCTCGGCGTCGGCAATCTCGGCAACGCGAGCCTCGGCAATTACAACGTGGGCGGCGCGAACATCGGCTCCGGAAACATCGGGTCGGCCAATATCGGTTTCGGAAACATCGGCTTTGGAAACAGTGGTCCGTCGCTGACGGCGGCCATCCACAACATCGGCTTCGGCAACACCGGCAGCGACAACATCGGCCTGGGAAACACCGGCAACGGCAACATCGGCTTCGCCAACACCGGCAACGGCAACTTCGGTATCGGGCTGACCGGTGACAACATGAGCGGGTTCGGCGGGCTGAACTCTGGCACGGGCAACAGCGGCTTGTTCAACTCGGGGACCAACAACACCGGCTTCTTCAACTCGGGGACCGGAAACTTCGGCCTCGGCAACTCCGGCCTGTTCAACACCGGTTTCGGGAACTCCGGGGCCGCCAACACCGGCCTGTTCAACCCGGGCGTAGCCAACACGGGCATCGGTAACACGGGCAACTACAACACCGGCAACTTCAACTCGGGCAGCGGCAACACGGGCGGCTTCAACACCGGCAGCTACAACACCGGCTGGCTCAACTCCGGGAATTACAACACCGGCCTGGCAAATGCCGGCAACGTCAATACCGGCGCGTTCATCACGGGTGACTACAACAACGGCCTGTTCTGGCGGGGTGACTACCAGGGCCTGATCGGCGGGTCCCCGGGCATCGGGAACTCCAGCACCGTCCCGTCTTCAGGGTTCTTCAACAGTGGCGCCGGCAGCGCTTCGGGCTTTTTGAACTCCGGAGGCAACGTTTCGGGCATCTTCAACTCAGCGACGGGAACCCTGGGCCTCTCGGGTCTGATCAACACCGGTGTGGCGGCCTCCGGCCTGTTCAACACCGGCAACACCATGTCGGGCTTTATCAACAGTGCCTATCCCGAAAACCTCACGACACCCAACTATGTGTCCGGCTTGTACAACACCGGCCCGAACGTGGCGGGCCTGTTCGGCGGCACCTCCGACCCCACCAGCAACACCGGTCCGGCCAACGTCGGGGCCAAGAACACCGGCGCCGCCAACGTCGGCGACAACAACATCGGCATCGGCAACGTCGGCAACGGAAACATCGGAGGCGGAAACTCCGGCCTGGACAACATCGGTTTCGGCAACTCGGGCACGTCGAATACCGGCATCGGCAACGTCGGCAGCCAGAACTTCGGCAACGGAAACCTGGGCAACTTCAACAGGGGTTTGGGAAACCTCGGCGACTACAACACCGGCCTGGGGAACCTCGGCAATTTCAACACGGGGTTCGGCAATAACGGTGTCAGCAACATCGGGTTTGGAAACACGGGCAGCGGAAACATCGGAATCGGGCTGAGCGGAACCGGCCTGGTTGGCTTCGGGGCCCTGAACACGGGCAGCGGAAACCTCGGCCTGTTCAACTCCGGCACCAACAACATCGGTCTGTTCAACTCGGGCACCGGAAACGTCGGGATCGGAAACGCGGGCACCGGCAACTGGGGCGTCGGCAACCCCGGCATCTTGAACACCGGCTGGGGCAACGCCGGCAGCTACAACACGGGCTGGTTCAACACCGGTATCACCAACACCGGAATCGCCAACGTCGGTAACTACAACACCGGTTTCGTCAACGTCGGCAACATCAACACCGGCGCCTTCAATCCCGGCGACTACAACACCGGTGGCCTCAACCCCGGCGGCACCAACACGGGCTTCCTCAACACCGGCAATTACAACAACAGCATTCTCGCCTCAGGCGATAACTCGGGCCAGATTGCCATCGACCTCAAGGTCACTATCCCCAGCGTCACTTTCGACCAATCAATGGTCATCCCCGTCAACGAAGTGATGCAATTCGGTGGAAACGTATTCGTGATCCCGGGCAGCACACAAACGTTCTCAACCTTCCTGTCGCCGCCGCCCGACCCGATCACGCTGACCCTGGGACCCGTCAACATATCGAGTACCTCGCTAAATCTCCCCCTGCTCACACTCACTATTGGGGGACCGAACAGCAGCGTGGGAATCGGCATCACCGGCGCCTTCGAGGGTGGCACTATTCAGCTGCTCAAGGTCAACCCCACGCCGGGATTCGGCAACGCGACCACCCTGCCTTCGTCGGGTTTCTTCAACGCCGGCACCGGCCGCGCGTCCGGTTTCTTCAACCTCGGCAGCAACTTGTCCGGCATCCAGAACGTCGGTGTGCTGTCATCCGGCCTGGCGAACTTCGGCAACACCGTCTCGGGCATCTACAACACCAGCACGGTCGACCTCGCGACGGCGGCCCACATCTCCGGTCTGGCGAACGCCGGCAGCAACTTGGCCGGCGTCGTCCGCGACAGCGCCAACGGGCTGGTCATCAACCTGGGTCTGGGAAATATCGGCGAGCTGAACCTGGGCAGTGGGAACTTCGGCAGCGGAAACCTCGGCAGCGGCAACATCGGCGGCGGAAATACCGGCTTCGGCAACATCGGCAGCACGAACTTCGGCAGCGGCAACATCGGCTTCGGCAACATCGGATTCGGCAACAGCGGCCCCTCGTTGACAGCGGGCATCCACAACATCGGATTCGGCAACACCGGCAACGACAACTTCGGCTTCGGCAACACCGGTAACGGCAATATCGGCTTCGGCAACACCGGTAACGGCAATATCGGCATCGGCCTCAACGGCGATCGCCTGCTCGCATTCGGGGACTGGAACACGGGCAGCGGCAACATCGGCTTGTTCAACTCGGGCACCAACAACGTCGGTTTCTTCAACTCGGGCACCGGCAACTTCGGGATCGGCAACTCCGGCAACTACAACACCGGGCTCGGCAACACCGGCAGCACCAACACCGGCCTGTTCAACACCGGCTTGGTCAACACCGGGCTGGCCAACGGAGGCTCCTACAACACCGGAGCCTTCAACATCGGCAGCACCAACACCGGCCTCAGCAACCCGGGCAGCTACAACACCGGATTCTTCAACGCCGGAAACTACAACACCGGCTTGGTGAATTCGGGCAACTACGACACCGGCGCCTTCATCTCCGGCAACATGAACAACGGCTTGTTCTGGCGAGGCAACGAACAAGGCCTGATGGGCGGCAACTACACCATTCACATTCCAGAAATGCCTGGGCACCTCACCGTGAATGTCCCCATCAACATTCCCATCACGGCGACTATCACCAGTGGTACGTTCAACGGAATTTCGATTGCCAGCATCCCGTTTGACATCACCTATGGATTGTTCTCGGGAATCACTCTGGTTTCCGGGACTATCAATTCCCTCACCATCCCGCAGGTCACCTTCAGCTTGTCCCTTTTGAATGTCAGCATCGGCAATCCGAACGGTACTTCAGCCCTTTACGTGCCGGCTACCTTCAGCGTGGGCCCCGCCGACTGGACCGTTTTCAACATGCCGGCTACTCCGGGCTTCTTCAACTCCAGCACCGGCCCCTCCTCGGGATTCTTCAACGGCGGTATCGGCAGCAATTCGGGCTTCGCCAATTTCGGCGTCAACAACTCCGGTTTCCAGAACATCTCCGCCGGGATTTTCGGAAATTCGGGTTTGATGAACTATGGCGGCCTGCAGTCGGGCATCGAAAACTTCGGCAACACCGTATCGGGTGCGTTCAACACAAGCTCGCTGAACTTGGCGACCGCGGCCCGCATCTCCGGCATCTCGAACGCCGGCAGCAACCTGGCCGGGTTCTTCCGCAACGTCTACGACGGGACCATCGCCGGCAGCACCAACTTCAACCTGGGCTTCGGAAACGAAGGCGGGCTCAACTTCGGCTTGGGAAACGTCGGCGACTACAACTTCGGCCTCGGCAACCTCGGCGACAACAACTTCGGGCTCGGCAACGTCGGCAGCCAGAACTTCGGCGGCGGGAACATCGGCAGCTTCAACATCGGGTTCGGCAACAGCGGGCCGGGATTGACCGCGGCCCTGAACAACATCGGGTTCGGCAACACCGGCAGCAACAACTTCGGCTTCGGCAACTTCGGTGACGGCAATATCGGCTTCGGCAACACCGGTAGCGGCAACATCGGCATCGGGCTTACCGGCAACAACCAGCAGGGCTTCGGCGCCCTGAACTCGGGCAGCGGCAACGTCGGCCTGTTCAACTCGGGCACTGACAACGTCGGCTTCTTCAACTCCGGCACCGGCAACTGGGGCATCGGCAACTCCGGCAACTACAACACCGGCATCGGCAACACCGGCAGCACCAACACCGGCTTCTTCAACACCGGGCTGGTCAACACCGGGATCGCCAACGCGGGCAACACCAACACCGGCAGCGCCAACATCGGCAACACCAACACCGGCAGCTTCAACCCGGGCCACTACAACACCGGCTGGTTCAACACCGGCGACTACAACACCGGCCTGGCCAACTCGGGCGACGTCAACACCGGCGCCTTCAACACCGGCAGCTACAACAACGGCATCGGCTGGCGGGCCGACTATCAAGGCCTCATCAACTTCGACGCGAAGACGGTCATCCCCGACACCGCTATCCCGGTGAATTTGGATGTACCGATTTACCTGTCCGTACCGATCGGCGCCGTACTTCCCACCATCACCATCTCGAGCTTCGTCATTCCGCCCTTGACCGTTGACGCCTCCACCATCCTGGGCGACGCGAACCTCGGCCTGAGCTCAATCACTATCCCGAACTTGACGATCGGCTTGCCCTTCATCGGCATCAACATCGGCACCCCCGTGGGGGGGACCGGACCGTTGATCCATATCACTGGCAATGGCGGGCTGCTGCCTATCACATTCGCGGGCGTCAGCATCAAGCCGGCTCCGGGCTTCGGAAACTCGACCACGAGTCCGTCGTCGGGCTTCTTCAACGCCGGGAGTGGCCGCTCTTCCGGCTTCATGAACTTCGGTGGCAACGCGTCGGGCTTCTTCAACCTCGCGTCCGGCATGTCGGGAATTTCCGGCTACAAAGACGTCGGAGATCTGATATCGGGCATCTCGAACCTGGGCAACACCGTCTCGGGTCTGTTCAACACCAGCGCGGCCGTCAACATACTCACCACACCCGCCAACCTCTCCGGGATCAGCAACGTCGGCACCAACCTCGCCGGCATCCTGCGCAGCAGCGCTGATGGATCGCTGTTCAATTTGGGCCTCGCCGATCTCGGCCAGTCGAACGTGGGCAGCGGAAACATCGGCGATTTCAACCTGGGCAACGGCAACATCGGCGATTCCAACATCGGCAGCGGCAATGTCGGCAGCCAGAACTTCGGCAGCGGGAACGTCGGCAGCTTCAACATCGGGTTCGGCAACAGCGGGCCGGGGCTGACCGCGGCCCTGAACAACATCGGCTTCGGCAACATCGGCAGCAACAACTTCGGCTTCGGCAACTTCGGTGACGGCAATATCGGCTTCGGCAACACCGGTAGCGGCAACATCGGTATCGGGCTCACCGGCAACAACCAGCAGGGCTTCGGCAACTGGAACTCGGGCAGCGGCAACATCGGCCTGTTCAACTCGGGCTCCGACAACGTCGGGTTCTTCAACTCGGGCAGCGGAAACTTCGGCATCGGCAACTCCGGCAACTTCAACACCGGTTTCGGCAATGCCGGCGATTCCAACACCGGCTTCTTCAACACGGGCAGCGTCAATACCGGGATCGCCAACGCGGGCAGCTACAACACCGGCAACTACAACGTCGGCAGCACCAACACCGGCAGCTACAACCTTGGCAGCTACAACACCGGCGCCTTCAACACCGGCAACACCAATACCGGCGTGGGCAACTCGGGCAACGTCAACACCGGTGGCTTCAACACCGGCAGCTACAACAACGGGTTCATCTGGCGGGATGATTACCAGGGCCTGGTCGGCTTCGACTACACCATCACCATCCCGGAATTCCCCGTCGCCAACCTCGACGTCAACATTCCGCTCAATATTCCGCTCAACATCAACCTCGGGACCCTGCGGGTTTACGGCTTCACTCTGGCGCCGATCAACCTCACTTTCGACGGGCCCCTGTGGTCAAACGTGAACGCCACCGTCAGCTCGATTCAAATTCCGTCGATCACCGGCACCCTGCCCACGATCACCGGAAATATCGGGAACCCGGACGGCTCAACGGCGATCAACATCGCTATTCGCAGCAGCGCAGGCCCCATCCGCGTCCCGCTCGTTCACATCCCGGCGGCCCCTGGCTTCGGAAATTCGACCACCACCCCCTCGTCCGGCTTCTTCAACAGCGGCGCAGGTGGCGTATCGGGCTTCGGGAACCTCGGTGCCGCTACATCCGGCCTGTTCAACTGGCAAGCCCTGGGAAGCTCGGGCGTCAACAATGTCGGCACCCTGGTGTCGGGCTTCTCCAACTTGGGCAACACCGTCTCGGGTCTGTTCAACACCAGCGCCGCCGCCAATGTGTTCACAACACCAGCCAACCTGTCGGGGCTTTACAGCCACGGCACCGACCTCGCGGGCTTGTTCCGCGATGGCCCGACCGGGTCGACCTGGAACTTCGGCCTGGGCGACGTCGGGCAGTTCAGCCTGGGCAACGGAAACATCGGCGAGTTCAACCTCGGCAACGGGAACATCGGCGGCTACAACATCGGCAGCGGCAACGTCGGCAGCCAGAACTTCGGCAGCGGGAACATCGGCAGCTTCAACATCGGGTTCGGCAACAGCGGGCCGGGGCTGACCGCGGCCCTGAACAACATCGGGATCGGCAACACCGGCAGCAACAACTTCGGCTTCGGCAACTTCGGTGACGGCAATATCGGCTTCGGCAACACCGGTAGCGGCAACATCGGCATCGGGCTCACCGGCAACAACCAGCAGGGCTTCGGCGCCTTGAATTCGGGCAGCGGCAATGTCGGCCTGTTCAACTCGGGCACCAACAACGTCGGGTTCTTCAACTCGGGCAACGGGAACTTCGGCATCGGCAACTCCGGCAGCTTCAACACCGGCATCGGGAACACCGGCAGCGCCAACACCGGCTTCTTCAACACCGGGCTGGTCAACACCGGGATCGCCAACGCGGGCAGCTACAACACCGGCAGTTACAACATCGGCGACACCAACACCGGCGGCTTCAACCCGGGCAGCTACAACACGGGCTGGTTCAACACCGGCGACTACAACACCGGGCTGGGCAATTCGGGCGACGTCAACACCGGCTTCTTCAACTTCGGCAACTACAACAACGGCCTGTTGTGGCGGGGCGACTACCGAGGCGTTCTCACCGGCGGCTACTCCATCACGGTCGACGAAATTCCGATCAACTTCGACGTTCGTGCACCGATAAATGTGCCGGTTACCGCCACCATCACCAGCGTGTATCTGTCGGCGATCAACATTCCGCAGGTCTACATCAGTGGCACCGCAGAGGTCTTCGGCTTCATCGACGCTGCCAACTTCAACGTCACTATCGGCCCCATCACCGTCCATGGCGGCCCCGCCAACGCCCCGGTGACGACGCCCATCGCGATCGACTTCGGCAGCCAACCCCCGGTCAACACGATCTCGTTCAACATCGGTGCGCTTGATGGCTCGACCGTCCTGGCCGTCGTGGGCAATGCGGGTGTGGGTCCCATCAGACTTCCGATCATCGACATTCCGGCATCACCGGGGTTCTTCAACTTCACGACGACCCCGTCGTCGGGCTTCTTCAACTCCGGCACCGGCGGCATATCGGGCTTCTTCAACTCCGGTGCCCTCAGCTCGGGCTTCGCCAACTACGCGACCGGGATCTTCGGAAACTCGGGCATCCAAAACTACGGTTCGCTGCAATCCGGCATTGCCAACCTCGGCAACAGCATCTCGGGTGCGTTCAACACCGGACTGGGCCCCATGAACGTGCCGGCCTATGTTTCGGGCTTCAGCAACGTCGGCACCGACTTGGCCGGGTTGTTCCAGAACGCCGCCACCGGAAAGACCAGCTTCAGCCTCGGCCTGGGCAATCTCGGTTCGCTGAACATCGGCAACGCGAACATCGGCGACTCCAACTTCGGTAACGGCAACGTCGGTAACGGCAACTTCGGTAACGGCAACATCGGCGGCGGCAACTTCGGCGGGGGCAACTTCGGCAGTGGCAACGTCGGCTTCGGCAACATCGGCAGCGGCAACTTCGGCTTCGGCAACAGCGGGCCAGGGTTGACCGCGGCGCTGAACAACTTCGGGTTCGGCAACACCGGAAGCAACAACATCGGCTTCGGCAACTTCGGTGACGGCAACATCGGCTTCGGTAACACCGGAAGCGGCAACATCGGTATCGGGCTCACCGGCAATAACCAGTCCGGCTTCGGTGGATTGAACTCGGGCAGCGGCAACATCGGTCTGTTCAACTCGGGCACCAACAACGTCGGGTTCTTCAACTCCGGCAACGGCAACTGGGGCATCGGCAACTCCGGCAGCTTCAACACCGGCATCGGCAACACCGGCAGCACCAACACGGGCTTTTTCAACAGCGGGCTGGTCAACACCGGCATCGGCAACGCGGGCGACTACAACACCGGCTTCTACAACGCCGGCGACACCAACACGGGCAGCTTCAACCCGGGCAGTTACAACACCGGCGGATTCAACGCCGGCGACTACAACACCGGCTGGCTCAACACCGGCAACTCCAACACCGGCATCGCCAACTCCGGCAATGTCGACACCGGCGCATTCATCTCGGGCAGCTACAGCAACGGCTTCCTTTGGAGGGGCGATTACCAAGGCCTCTTCGGCTTCAATTACACCTACACCCTGCCGGCAATTCCTTACCACTACGAGGTGCCGCTCAACATCCAGGTACCGATCACGGGCGTCATCGATTCCGTTACGGCGGGGGCGTTCACGTACTTCATTCCGATACATATCCAGGCCAGCACCGTCCTCGGGATCCGAATCACGGACTCCGACAGCAACATCGGGCCCGTCACCTTCAACCTGAACACCCTGCAACCGCAGACCCCGATCGATACCGTGATCAACTACGTCGACAACCTCGCTGGCAACGGTCTGCTGGGCCCCTTCAGCTTCAGCTTCGGCTATCAGTCCGGTCCGGGCTTCTTCAACACGGGTCCCACCCCGTCGTCGGGCTTCTTCAACTCCGGCAGTGGCGCGTCCGGGTTCTTCAACACCGCCGGCGGCGCCGTGTCTGGCTTGGCGAACCGCTTCGCCCAGACGTCGGGCCTGTTCAACGCCGGTGGCATCGACGTATCGGGCATCCAGAACTTCGGCACCTTCGAGTCGGGCTGGGCAAACCTCGGCAACACTGTGTCCGGCCTGTTCAACACCAGTTCCCTCAACCTGGCCACGCAGGGCTTCGTGTCCGGCATCGGCAACTTCGGCGCGCAACTGTCCGGCTTGTTCAATAACTTTGTCGGGCCTTAGCACCGCGCGCCCGCGCAGCCCTCACTCGCGGCGGTGTGTCTGCAATCAGTTGCTCATCCAACGGCAGCACGAGCCGGCGCAGCTTCCGGCACGCGTGCGGACAATCAGCATTGCCATCTCATTGTTAGACCTTGTTAGACCCAAGCGGCCATACCTCAGGCGAAAACCACAGATCCAATCCCGCCGGCGAGACTTTCGTCCGGCGGGCGCCGTCACGCATTTGTCGCAATGTGTCCGGCCCTGTTGACCTGCAGGCAATTGGCCGGTAAAGCTCTTTCGAGGAATTGCGTCGAATGGGTTGCTGGAGGTGCGGAATGGCGTTTGTCACTGCAGTACCGGAGATGGTGGTCACGGCGGCTTCGGATTTGGTACTGATCGGCTCGTCGGTGACGAAAGCCAATGCGGCAGCAGCTAATTCGACGACGAGGGTGCTGGCGGCGGGTGCCGATGAGGTGTCGGCGGGAATTGCGGCGCTGTTAGGCGAACACGGGCAGACCTATCAGGCGATCAGCGCGGAAATTGCGACGTTCCAGCAGCGGTTCGTGCAAACCCTCAATTCGGGGGCCGGCGCATATGCGGCCGCGGAGGCCGCCAGTGCCGTGTCGTTGCAGAGCATCGAGCAGAACATCCTGGATGTGATCAATGCGCCCTTCAACGCCTTGTTGGGGCGGCCGCTGATCGGCAAGGGCCGAAACGGAGCCGCAGGCACCGGTCAGGCCGGCGGGCCCGGCGGACTCCTGTGGGGCGATGGAGGCGACGGCGGTTCGGGGGCAGCCGGGCAAACCGGGGGCGCCGGGGGCGCGGCGGGCTTGTTCGGTCGTGGCGGCACGGGTGGCGCGGGCGGAGTCGGGGCTACCGGCACCACGACCAGCGTTGCGGGTCAACAGGGCGGTCCCGGCGGCACCGGGGCGGCGGGCGGTGTCGGCGGCCACGGCGGGCTGTTCTTCGGCAATGGTGGCACCGGCGGTGCCGGTGGGGTCGGCGGCACCGGCGGGGTCGGCGGCCCGGCCGACGCCGCGGGAAACTTCGGTACCGGCGGTCCCGGGGGGAACGGGGGCCTCGGCGGCGCCGGTGGCGCGCCCGGATTACTTGGGAGCCCCGGTCACGCTGGCCTCAACGGAGCCCAAGGGCTCCCCGGCGGATTTCGCGTCGGCCCATTCGTCAATAACACGGGTTTGAGCAACAGCGAGATCTACCTGACTTTGCTCGGCCAGACGACACCCGGCCAGTGGTCGTGGATCGACCAGAACGGCGTAGCCCACCACATCGACTCCAGCGCCGCTAACGCCCCTGGTCACCTGACGTACAACGGGGTGAACTACGCCAATATGTCGTTCACCCTCGATCAGACGGGCAGCCTCTCGATACCGTCGGAGTTTCAGGGCGGCCGGATCTTCATGTCGATGAAGAACCCGCTCTATATCGGCATAGCCGCCGACAATTCGGGCTGGGCCGGCCTTGATCCCGCCAATCCCTCCGATCCGAACTACAACACGGTCTACGACTGGTACGAGATGACCTACAAGAACGGCGCAGTCGCCTTCGGGGGTAACACCACGCAGGTGGATCAATTCGGGTTGCCGTTCTCGTTCACGCTCGGGCAGACCTCCACCGGGTTTGACGGGACCCGAGGCATCACACTGTCGCGAGACCAAGTGTTCCAGCAGTACGTGGCCTCGGTCCCGGCCGAGTTCCAGGCCTTGGTTCTCAACGACGGCACCGGCGACCCGCTGCGAATCTTGGCGCCGCGCAGCGCGACGCCCGGCGGTCTGGCCACCTGGCTCGACCAACCAATCAACGACTTCTGGTCGAATTATCAAGCCAACCAGTTCAATTACGACGGCCCCGGCTACACGGTGACTGGGAACGTCGACGGCAGCGGCCTGTTCCACTACAGCGTTACCCCCGACGGGGGAACCGCCTCGATGTACACCATGGCAAAGCCCACGACAGCACAAGTTTTCGCCGCCAACGGCCCGTTCGTCGGTACCCACGAACAGGGGGCGTTCCTCGCCGAACTCAACGCGGCGTTCAACCGCGGTGTGGCGATATCGCCGGATCAGTGGGCCAATGTCGCCGGCTACTATCCGACCGGAGGGCGCTGGAATAACTGGGCACAGTTCTTCCACGCCAACAGCATTGCCAACCTCGCCTACGGCTTCCCATTCGACGACGTGAACAACCAGAGCTCGGTGCTGATCCTGCCCAACCCTCAGCCGCCGACTCAGCTGTCATTCGTCCTCAACTAAGCTGCCGCATGACGGCGCATGACGGCGCCGTCGAGGTTGCTGCCGCACCGTTTCCCGATCATTCCAGGATCACGGCCATCGTCTGGCGGACAACAGTTCTGGGCCGTGGGAGTCACTTGCCCGCCACGAGTTTGAGGCATCTGCCCCATGATCCAACACGCGTTCCCGGCGAACAATTGGCTCATGAAACGTTCTCTGACAATCGGCGCCCCCCGGGATCTCAGGTCCCTGGTCGCGTCTTGTTGCTTCACAAGTCGGGCCGCGGAACCCTCGGTGCGACGGCCGACCTCAGCCTTGCCCCTCATCGGTGGCCAGCGGGGCGAACTTGCGGCGCGTTGTGGCCGGCTCACTGGTAGCCACACCTCCGGGTGGTCAGCTCGCCGGGAACGGGGCCCCATTGCACACAACCACATTGACGACGGCTGCATTAGTCAAATCTGACTAGCGTCGGCTACTCGCAAGATGCCTAGTTGTGGT
Organism: Mycobacterium gordonae; assembly: GCF_002101675.1. Lineage (GTDB taxonomy): Bacteria > Actinomycetota > Actinomycetes > Mycobacteriales > Mycobacteriaceae > Mycobacterium > Mycobacterium gordonae. The sequence goes on from NZ_LQOY01000254.1 coordinate 13,678, forward strand.
CATGACGGGTCAGTAGCACTCCCCATAGCCTCTATGCATGGTGACCGGCATCGCGAGGCAGGGGCCGAGCATCAGCCGCTTCATCGCGGCCGATGAACTGCGCAGGCGGCGGGGCGCAGGTGAAGTCCGCGCCGCCGGCGCTCAAATATCCACGGAAAAAGAGGATTACGACAACGCGCGGCGGATCCGCGTGAACCGACCGGGTCGACGGCGCTAGCGGCGCCTAGCGGCTCAACACCGAATCTTCCAAAGCTCACCAGTCCGACAGCGGTCTGGCGATCAAACCACTCGTCACGACCTTTCGGTCATGACTCGTAGAAAGGTGCCGAAATGTCCTATGTCATCGTGCTGCCGGAGATAATCGAAACGGCAGCAACAGATTTGGCCGGAATCGGCTCCGCGCTGCATTCGGCCAACGCCACGGCGGCGGCCCGTACCACGGGTCTGCTGGCCGCCGCCCAGGACGAGGTTTCGGTCGCCATCGCGGAACTGTTCGGGACTTTCGGCCAGGAATACCAGAGCGCGAGTGCGCAAGTGGCGGCTTTTCATCAGCAGTTCGTGCAGACCCTAACCGGGAGTGCGGGCTCGTATGCGACGGCCGAATCCGCTGCGGCGCAACCCTTGCAAAGCCTGCTCGACGTCGTCAACGCGCAATTCGTGGCACAGACCGGGCGCCCGCTGATCGGCAACGGAGCCAACGGCGCTCCGGGGACGGGCCAGAACGGTGGTGCCGGCGGATGGTTGATCGGCAACGGCGGGGCCGGCGGGTCGGGGACTTCCACCGCGGGCGCAGACGGCGGCAAGGGCGGTGCCGGCGGCGCCGCGGGGCTGTTCGGTAGCGGCGGGGCCGGCGGGGCCGGCGGCACCGCCACCACGGCGGGCAAGGCCGGTGGAGCCGCCGGGGCCGGTGGCAACGCCATGCTGGTCGGATCAGGTGGCGCCGGTGGGGTCGGGGGTTCCTCTACCGACGCCGGAGGCGCGGCCGGTGGAGCTGGCGGGCGCGGCGGTAACGCCGGTCTGCTCTTCGGAGCGGCGGGGACCGGCGGCGCCGGCGGATTCACCTTCGGTACCGCCCCGGGCGGGGCAGGCGGGGCCGGCGGCACAGGCGGGCTGTTCACCGACGGCGGGGTCGGTGGGGCCGGTGGTGCCGGCGCCTCGGGCGGGGCCGGCGGCGCCGGCGGTGACGGGGGCACGTTCGGCGCCGGCGGCACGGGCGGGGCCGGTGGAAGCGGCACGTCCACCACCGCCGGTACCACTGGTGGAGCGGGCGGCGCCGGTGGTGCCGGCGGGATGTTCGGGGCCGGCGGCACCGGCGGCAGTGGGGGTGCGAGCCTGGGCGGCGCCGGTGGTGCCGGCAA
>NZ_LQOY01000255.1 GCF_002101675.1 Mycobacterium gordonae
CGCGGCCCTGACTGATCTTCTGCCCCGCCGCCACCTCCCCCGCGACCGCCTTGAACGTGTCGATCGCCCACTGCCCACTCTCCGCGCCCCCCACCGAGCGGTGGGCGAACAACTCCCCGATCGCCACCAACTCCGCAGCCATGTCCTGATTGACCGAGCGCCCCGCCCGCGCGATCCGCGCCATCCAGCCCACCGATTCCTCGGTCTTTTCCAGCAGCGCCCGCCGATGAGCCAACACCTGCTGGTAGGCGTCGAACTCCGCCATCCCCGGATGCACGAACGGCAACCTATCGAACATACTTTCGATAGTACCCGCTACCGCTGACATTGATGTTCGGCCCACGACAAGATCGATGAAACGGCACCGATGCCCTGACACAGAACTAGCCGATCTGATTGATGATGGTCACGGCGACGGCTTTCGGTGGTCACCCCTCAGCTGTCACGTCCCAGGACATCGGCGATCCGTCGCCGACGTATGGCACTCGAGGTGCGGGCCGCGCGACGCCGCGCAACCCCCGCTACCCTGACCGAATGCCGAACGTGCTGTCCGTCAACGTGGCGCAGCCGCGGCCCAACCCCGATCCACGCGCGGTATCCGCCACGACCGGCATCTACAAAACTCCCACCGCTGAACCCGTCATGATTCAAGCCCCAGGTAAAGCGGGCAGCGGCCTGGCCGGTGACGCCATCGGCAACCCCAAGTTTCACGGCGGCGACGACCAGGCCGTCTACGTCTATGCGCGAGAAGACCTCGACGACTGGGAAACCCACCTCAATCGCACCCTCACCAACGGCATGTTCGGCGAGAACCTGACCACCCAGGGGATCGACGTCACGGGGACGCTGATCGGGGAACGATGGCGCGTCGGCATCGACGGCCCGCTCCTCGAGGTTTCCGCGTGCCGGACGCCGTGCCGCACCTTCTCGGCAATGCTCCAGGAACGCGGCTGGATCAAGACTTTCACCCAGGCCGCCATCCCCGGCGCCTACCTGCGGGTGCTCGCCCCAGGAACCGTCCGCGCCGGTGACGACATCATCGTCGAGCATCGGCCCCACCATGACGTGACCATTGGACTGGTCTTCCGAGCCCGCATGTCCGAACCCGAACTTCTCCCCCAGCTCGCCGTGGCCAATGCGCTGTCAGCGGAAATCAAAGCCGAGGTTGCACAGCGGACCCGCAGGTAGACTCGCGTGAATGCCTGAGCAATCCCCCGCCATGCCAGCCGTGGACCGGTTTCGCCTCCACGCCGACATCGTCGTGGTCGTCGCGGTCCTGGTGCTGACCAACCTGGTCGCGCACTTCACTACGGCGTGGGCGAGCATCGCGACGGTTCCGCTGGCCGCGGTCGGCCTGGTGATCCTGGTCCGGTGGCGCGGTCTGGACTGGGCCGACCTCGGACTCGGCCGCGAGCACTGGAAGTCCGGCATGGGTTACGCCCTGGCCGCCGTGGCGCTGGTGGTATCGGTGATCGCAGTCGGTGTGGCACTGCCCATCACCCGCCCGATGTTCCTGAACAACCACTACGCCACCATCTCCGGCGCGCTCATCGCGTCGATGGTCATCATTCCGCTGCAGACCGTCATTCCCGAGGAACTCGTTTTCCGTGGGGTCCTGCACGGCGCGCTGCACCGGGCCTGGGGGTTCCGCGGAGTGGCCCTGGCCGGGTCGCTGTTGTTCGGTCTGTGGCATATCGCGACGTCGCTGGGTCTGACCAGCAACAACGTCGGCTTCACCCGGCTGTTCGGCGGCGGAGTCTTCGGCATGCTGGCTGGCGTCACGATGGCGGTCCTGGCCACCGGCGCCGCAGGATTCGTGTTCAGCTGGCTGCGCCGGCGCAGCGGCAGCCTCATCGCGCCCATCGCCCTGCACTGGTCCCTGAACGGCGTCGGCGCCCTGGCCGCGGCGGTCGTCTGGCACCTGTCGACCTAGAACAACCTCAGACCAACAGCACCGCAGCACCCGCGATTTCTCCGGAGCTCAGGTCTGCCAAAGCCCGATCAGCTTGCGTCAGTGGGTATTCCGGCGTAGTGACCTCGATGTGGTGGCGGCCGGCGAAGTCCAGGAATGCGCGGGCGTCGGCCCGGGTGTTGGACGTGACCGACCGGACCTGGCGCTCCTGGAAAAGGTGCCGCTGGTAATTCAGCGGCGGAATGTCACTGAGATGAATGCCCGCCACCGCCAGTGTGCCGCCCGGTCCAGGGCTTCCAGCGCCGGCAGTACCAGGTCGCCGACAGGAGCGAACAGAATCGCCGCATCCAGCGGCACCGGTGGCGGATCGGCGGCACCCTGCGCGGAAGCCGCACCCAACTCCAGCGCCAGCTCACGGGCCCGGGAGCCGCGGGTCATCACGTGCACCTCGGCGCCCTGCGCCAGTGCGACCTGCGCGGTGATGTGGGCGCTGCCGCCGAAACCGTATAAGCCCAACCGGCCCCCCGCCGGTAGCTCGGCCCGCAGCAGCGAGCGGTAGCCGATGATTCCGGCGCACAGTAACGGCGCCAGTTCGCTGTCGCTGTAACCGCTCGGCAGTGGATGCGCGAAAGCCGCAGGGACCGTTGTGAATTCGGCATAGCCGCCGTCGGCGTCCCAGCCCGTGTAGCGGGATTGCGGGCACAGATTCTCGTCACCGCGGCGGCAGTATTCACACACCCCGCAGGTGTGCCGCAGCCACGCGATGCCGACCCGGTCCCCGACGCGGAATTCGTCACCGGCAGCCGCGCCCACCTCGACGACCTCCCCGACCACCTCGTGGCCCGGTGTCACCCGGTCTCGGTGGACGGGCAGGTCGCCTTCGGTGACATGCAGATCGGTACGGCAAACTCCGCAAGCGAGGACTGCAACCAGCAGGTCGTCGGGTCCGGGCCGCGGCACCTCGGTGGTGACGCGTTCCAGGGGCTTACTCGCCATCGGCCCCGGCTGGCGCACCTGCCACGCGGTCATGCTGGGGCTGGTCGTTGGGGCGGCCATGACCCCATCATGCCGCGATGGGCCGGTCTCCTACAGGGTGCGGGTGCGCGAGGTGGCGAACTTGTAGATCAGCAGCAGCAACACCGCACCGACCAGCGCCCCGAGGAACGAGTGGTTGATGGGCGGAGTGATGGTGAATTTGTGTGGCGGGAAGACGACGCTGCCCAGGGTGCCGCCGACATAGGCGCCGACGATGCCGAGCAACGCGGTGGCAATCCAGCCCATCGGCTGCCTGCCCGGCACGATGAGTCGCGCGATCAGCCCGACAATCAGTCCAAGAACGATCATTCCGATGATGTGCAGGACCATGACCAGCTCCTTAGGGGTATTAACTTGTCGAGGGGACCTCGAAGTAATACCCGGTGCGGGTGTCGTCAATCGCATAAAAGAAGCGAACAACTAGCGACGACGCACCAAACCTACAACCCAGAGCAGAATTACGGCGCCCAGCAGCGAGACGAAGAATGTGAACCACTTGCGCCCATGTTCGACGTCCACATGCAGCCAGGTCAGCAGCATCCCGCCGATGAATCCGCCGACGACCCCGATGACGATATTCAGCAGGATCCCGGCACCGCCGCCCTTGACGATCTTGCCCGCAATCCAGCCGGCGAAGCCGCCGATGATGATGTACGCGAGCCAACTCACCGCGGTCGGCGGCGCGAAAGCCAAAAATTGGGCAGCTGCAGTGACATTCATCGATGGCCTCCCTGGCGCCGATCGTCCACTTCGTTTAATGGACCGTGGTATCGGTATACGCCATCTGCCGCTGCATGCAAGACCTAATCGGGGCTTTCAGTCAGCCCCTCGTCGCGGCGGCGGTTAAGCCGGTTGGGTGCTGCGCGGTTGCGTCGAGGCGGGAGTCCCGGCGGCCGGTGCCTGAGCGGGCGCCGGTGCCGGAGCAACGGGCTCAGCCGGGGCCGGGGCAGGAGCGCCTTGGGCCGGTTCCTGTGCCGGGGCTGCCGGAGCCGCGGGAGCGCTCCAGGGGCGGATGGACTCGGCCAGTGCCTTCGCCGCGTTCTTGTCCACCGGGTTGTTCGACGTGCCCAGCCACACCACGAACCAGCGCTGTGGAGGCCCGGCGGTGGGCGTGGCGCCCGCGGGGGTGCCGACCACGCCGGTCCAGATCTGGCCGTTGGGCTTGCTGGTGTCGCTGAACTTCACTTCGTAGTACGACGCGCTGCCCGAGATGCCGTTGGCGTTGAGCGGGACGGTCTCCTGGTTGACCCGCGTGCCGGGGTACGGCATGAAGAACTCACCCATGTCCGATCCCAGCCGGACGGCGGCCTTCGGGTTGGTCGCCTCGGCGCTGGCGTAGAGCTTCTGGTCCAGCCGTCCGAGCACGATGCGGGTGTCGTTGGCCACCGGCTGCGGCTGCCCGGGCATCGGCGCCTCGCCGGCCGCCTTGCTCAGCAACGCAGAGCCGTAGTCCAGGTGCGACGCGTCGGACTCCACCCAGCCGGGCGGGACGATGAAGCTGAACCCGCCGACGGCGTTGGTCACCCGTCCGGCTTCCACCGCGTTCGGGTCCGGGGGCGGCGGTGCGTTCGGGTCCGCAGGCGGCGGCACCGCGTTGGGGTCGGCAGGCTGGGCGGTCGGCGTCGGACTGGCTGCCGGCGCAGGCGTGGCCGACGTGCTCGGGGTCGCCGCGGGAGCTCCCGCGGCCGGCGCCGGGGACGACGGAGTGGGCGACGCGACCGTGGGAGTCGGAGAGGGCGCCGGCTCGGGGTCGGCGCTGGAGGTTGCCGGCAACGCAACGGTGACGACGGCCGCCGCGGCAATTGCCAACGACGCCAATAATCCGTTGCGGCGTGACGAGTTCGGGTCCACCTGGTACATGGCGACGAACCTACCGTGTCAGCGGCGCGAAGCAAGGAAGGCCTGGCTTTCGGGAAAGGTATGTCTGGCAAGAACGTCAGTGCCCGGGGTGCCGGCCCGGCCCGGGATGCAGGGAAACTTCGGCGGCTTTGACGCTGAACCACACCCGCTCGCCCGGGGCGAGCTGCAACTCCGCCGCCGCGTCCGCGGTGATGCTGGCCGCCAATCCTGGTGCTCCGTCTGCTTGTTCCGTCCCGCGCACGAGCACCCCTGGGCCGTGAACGTCCAGCTCCGCCACCGTCACCTCAACGGTGTTACGTGGACTGCCGTGCGGCGGGTCCGGGTAGACGGCCACACTGGCCGGCGCGAACACCGCAACCGCCTCCTGACCGACCCCGACCTCGGCACCGGCCGTGCCATACCAGCGCAGGCCCGATCGAGTGCGCAGCGCGCCATCGGTTCCGACGGTGCCGCTGACCAGGTTGACGCCCGCTATTCGGGCCCCGAAGTGACTTCTCGGGGCCGCCAGCACCTCGGCGACTCGCCCGATCTCGACGATCTTCCCGGCTTCCAGGACCAACACCCGATCGGCCAGGGCGAACACATCCAGTAGGTCGTGCGTGACCAGCACGGCCGCACAGCCGGTGCGGCCGACCACGTCGCGCAACACCGCACGAATCGACGCCGCCGCTGCCACATCGAGCCCGCGAAGCGGTTCGTCGAGCAGCAACAGCTCCGGTTCGGCGGCCAGTGCCCGCGCGATGGCGACGCGCTGGGCCTGGCCTCCGGAGAGCTGGCGCGGCCTGCGGTCGGCCAGGTCCTCGGCGCCGACTTCCCGCAGCCAGCGCAGCGCGGCGTCCCGCGCCGGGCGGGGCGAGAGCAGGCGACGGCTGCGTGGCCCGAAGGCCACGTTGGTGGCTACGCGCAGGTGCGGAAACAGCAACGAGTCCTGCAGCAGCATGCCCACCCGCCGGTCGTGGGTGGCCACCTGCACCCCGGCCGCGGTATCGGTCAACACGCGAGTTCCCAGGCGCACCACACCGGCGTCGGGACGGATAAGCCCCGCGATCACGTGCAGAGTCGTCGACTTGCCGGCGCCATTGGGGCCGAGGACGGCCAGCACCTCCCCGGCGGCCACCGCGAACTCCACATCCAGACCCCGGTCGGACACCACCGCGCGCAGCTGCAGGCCGCTCATCGTGCGTCGGTCCCGCTCAGCCGGCGCCCGCCCAGACCGAGCACCACCACTGCCGCCACCGCCACCAGCAACAGCGACAGCGCCACGGCAGCGTCCGGATCACTCACCCGCTGCAGATAGATCTCCAACGGCAGGGTGCGGGTCACGCCCTGTAGCGAGCCGGCGAACGTCAGCGTCGCGCCGAACTCCCCCAGCGACCGCGCGAACGCCAGCACCGCGCCCGAGGCCAGGCCGGGCAGCAGCAGGGGCAGGGTGACCCTCCACCAGATGGTGGTCGGCCGTGCCCCGAGTGTCGCCGCCACCACTTCGTAATCGGCTCCGGCGCTGCGTGCCGCGCCCTCCAGCGAGATCACCAGAAACGGCAGCGAGACGAAGGTCTGCGCCAGCACGACGGCGGTGGTGGTGAACGCGATGCTCATGCCTGCCGCTTCCAGGTAGCGCCCCACCAGGCCGAACCGGCCGAATGCGTAGAGCAGTGCGATACCGCCGACCACCGGTGGTAACACCAGGGGAAGCAGGATCACCGGCCGCAGCGCCCGCACCAGGCGCAGCCGGCTGCGCGCCAGCACCAGCGCCATCGGAACCCCCAACAACACGCACAGCACGGTGCTGGCCGCGGCGGTTTTCAGGCTCAGCAGCAGCGCGGTCGTGGAGGAATCGCTGCTGATCAGGGACCAGAAGCGCGGCCAGTCGACTTTGAACCCGATGGCCAGCAGCGGGGTTCCGACAAAAAGCGTCCCTACCGCGGCCGGCAGGTAGACCCAGCGAGGTAGCTGTGATGGCGTGGGCATCGGGCTCAGGGCCTTGCGAAGCCGGCCCGGTCCAGGATCTCCCGTCCGGCCGGCCCCGTCACCGCCGCCTGGAACTTCTGGGCCAGCGCCCCTTGTGGCGCGTTCTTGAGTACCGCGATGGGGTAGACGTTCACCGCCTGCGCGGCCTCCGGGAACTTGACCGTCGTCACCTTGTTTCCGGCGCTCGTGGCGTCGGTGACATAAACCAGCGCCGCGTCGGCCTGACCGGTCGTCACCTTGTTCAGTGCATCGCTGACGCTCGGTTCCTCACTGACCGGGTGTAGCTGCACTCCGGTGGCGTCCTCGATGCGCTGGGTCGCCGAACCGCAGGGCACCGGTCGTTGGCAGATCACCACGCTCAGCCCGGGCCGGGTGAGCTCGGCAAAGGAGCCGACGTTCTTCGGGTTGCCCGGCGCAGTGACGATGACCAGGGTATTGGCCGCGAAGTTGGCCGCGGCGCCGGCCAGCAGGCCCGCTTGTGCCACCCGGTCCATCTGCGCAACATCGGCCGAGGCGAAGACGTCGGGGCGGGCGCCCTCGATCAGCTGCGTCGCCAGTTCCGACGAACCCGCGAAATTGAACGTGACCGCGGCGCCCGGGTTGTCCGACCTCAACTGCTCGCCGATCGTGGTGAAGACCTGCTTCAGCGAAGCGGCGGCGAACACGACGACCGCCCGGGAACCCTGGCCCTGCCGGGCGCCTGAATCGCACGCAGTCAGGCTGCCGACTAGCACCACCAGCACGGCGAGCACCCGGACGGGACGCATCGGTCAAACCTAGCGCCGCGGCGATGCTGTCGAAGAGTTATGCAATTGATCAGCGCGTCGCGGCGGCGCGTGGTTTCGTCGAATAGCTACTGTCCAGTAACATGGACCACGCTGGCGCCATAGCACGAGGAGGTCGTGGCAGTGGAGGTTGTGGTCACCGGTGGAGACACCGATCTGGGACGTGCAGTAGCCGAGAGCTTTCGTGACGACGGGCACAAGGTCACCCTGGTGGGTGCCCGCGGTGGCGACCTCGAGGTCGTCGCCAAGGAACTCGATGTGGATGCGATCGTCTGCGACACCACCGACCCGGCCAGCCTCCAAGAGGCCCGGGCGCTGTTCCCTCACCACCTCGACACCATCGTCAACATCCCCGCTCCCACCTGGGACGCCGGCGACCCGCGCACCTACTCGCTGTCGGACACGGCCACCGCGTGGCGCCGGACGCTGGATGCGACCCTGCTGTCCGCCGTCCTGACGGTTCAGTGCGTCGGTGACCACTTGCGCTCGGGCGGCCACATCATCACCGTGCTGGCCGAGAACCCGCCCGTCGGCAGCGTCGACGCCTCGATCAAGGCCGCCGTGTCCAGCTGGGTCAGCGGGCAGGCTGAGGTTTACGGCACCCGCGGCATCACCGTCAACGCCGTCGCAACCGGTCGCAGTGTCCAAGCCGGATACGAAGGTCTCTCCCGGACGCCGGCGCCCGTCGCCGCGGAGATCGCCCGGCTGTCGCTGTTCTTGACGACTCCGGCGGCCCGCCACATCACCGGCCAGACGCTGCACGTCAGCCACGGCGCGCTCGCGCAGTTCGCCTGATCTCGGGCTCCGGCCGGACGCTACGGTGTACACCGTGGCTATTCGGCTTGCGTTCCAGATTCCCAATTTCTCCTACGGAACCGGCGTAGAGAACCTGTTCCCCACCGTCATCGCGCAGGCCCGGGAAGCCGAAGCTGCCGGTTATGACTCGCTTTTCGTGATGGACCACTTCTACCAGCTGCCCATGATCGGTTCCCCGGATCAGCCGATGCTCGAGGCGTATACAGCGCTGGGTGCGTTGGCCACCGCCACCGAGCGGCTGCAACTCGGCACGCTGGTGACCGGCAACACCTACCGCAATCCGGCCCTGCTGGCCAAGGTGATCACCACGCTGGACGTGGTCAGCGGCGGCCGGGCGGTGCTGGGCATCGGCGCCGGCTGGTTCGAACTCGAACACCGGCAGCTGGGCTTCGAATTCGGGACCTTTACCGACCGGTTCAACCGGCTCGAAGAGGCGATGCAGATCATCGATCCGATGATCAAGGGCGAACGGCCGACGTTCAAGGGTCATTGGTACACCACCGAGTCCGCGATGGCCGAACCCCGTTACCGCGAACGCATTCCGGTGTTGGTCGGCGGCGGCGGGGAGAAGAAGACGTTCGGCATCGCCGCGCGTTACGCCGACCATCTCAACATCATCGCCGCGTTCGACGAACTACCCCGCAAGATGGATGCCGTGAAGGCGCGCTGTGCGGAGGTGGGTCGCGACCCGGCCACCTTGGAGACCAGCATGATGCTGACCGTGCTGGTCGACGAGAACGCCAAACCAGAACAGTTGCCCGAGAACGTGACGGCACGGACGGCGGTCGGCAGCCCCGCGCAGATCGCCGAGCAGGTAGAGGCCAAGGTGCTGGGCGCCGGCCTGGACGGGGCGGTCATCAACATTCCCGGCGGCCATGTTCCCGGGGTCATCACCAGCGTCGCCGAGGCGCTGCGCCCCCTGCTTGGCGCATAGCGAAAGTAGGGCCACAGAAGGCAATTCGCTGAGTGTGGCTAATTACACAGGCTCGCGGTTGGGTTTGTGCGGGTGGGTTGACTAGGCTTTGGGTATTAGCTAACTGCACTCGCCCGCCCAAGGAGATCCCGTCAGGAGCAGCGGAACATGAGCCCCCAACAAGAACCCACAGTTGAACCGCGTCAACGGCATCGTGTCGTGATCATCGGATCCGGGTTCGGCGGACTCACCGCGGCAAAGAAGCTCAAGCACGCTGACGTCGACATCAAGTTGATCGCGCGCACCACTCATCACCTGTTCCAGCCTTTGCTGTATCAGGTCGCCACCGGGATCATCTCCGAGGGTGAGATCGCGCCGACCACCCGCGTCATCCTGCGCAAGCAGCGCAATGTGCAGGTGCTGCTGGGCAATGTCACGCATATCGACCTGGCGCGCAAGGTCGTCGTGTCGGAGTTGCTCGGTCACACCTACGAGAACCCGTACGACAGCCTGATCGTCGCGGCCGGAGCCGGTCAGTCCTACTTCGGCAACGACCAGTTCGCCGAGTTCGCCCCCGGCATGAAGACCATCGACGACGCGCTGGAGTTGCGGGGCCGCATTCTGAGCGCCTTCGAACAGGCCGAACGGTCGAGTGACCCGGAGCGCCGCGCCAAACTACTCACCTTCACCGTTGTCGGCGCGGGTCCGACCGGTGTCGAAATGGCCGGGCAGATCGCGGAATTGGCCGAGCACACCCTCAAAGGTGCGTTCCGCCACATTGATTCGACCCGGGCCCGGGTGATTCTGCTCGATGCCGCACCGGCCGTGTTGCCGCCGTTCGGTGAAAAGCTGGGTGAGCGCGCGGCCGCGCGGCTGGAGAAGCTGGGCGTCGAGATCCAGTTGGGCGCCATGGTCACCGACGTCGACCGCAACGGCATCACCGTCAAGGATGCCGACGGCACCGAGCGCCGCATCGAGTCCGCCTGCAAGGTGTGGTCGGCCGGCGTCTCCGCGAGTCGGCTGGGCCGCGACCTCGCCGAGCAGTCCGACGCCGAACTCGACCGGGCCGGCCGGGTCAAGGTGCTTCCTGACTTGTCCATTCCCGGCCATCCCTACGTCTTCGTCGTCGGTGACATGGCGGCAGTCGAGGGCGTCCCCGGCGTGGCGCAGGGTGCCATCCAGGGCGGCAAGTACGTCGCCAACAACATCAAGGCCGAGCTCAAGGGTGCCGACCCGGCCGAGCGGGAGCCGTTCCAGTACTTCGACAAGGGCTCGATGGCCACGGTGTCGCGATTCTCCGCGGTCGCCAAGATCGGCCCGCTCGAGTTCAGTGGGTTCATCGCCTGGCTGATGTGGCTGGTGCTGCACCTGGTCTACCTGGTCGGGTTCAAGACCAAGGTCGCGACACTGCTGTCGTGGATCGTGACCTTCCTGAGCACCCGGCGCGGCCAGCTGACCATTACCGATCAGCAGGCGTTCGCGCGAACGCGCCTGGAACAACTCGCGGAGGCGGCGGCCGAGGCGCAGAGCGCCGGGGCCGTCACCCGAAAAGCCAGTTAGCCGGCAGTCAGCCGGCAGCCAGCCGGCTACGCCTCGAGGTTCTGCAACCGCACCTGACCCCGAGCCACCACCCGGTCATCGTCATCGGTGATGGTGACCAGCCACAGCTGCTGACGGCGGCCGCGGTGTATCGGCTCCGCTCTGCCGTAGACCGTGCCCGACTTGATGGCCCGCAAAAAATCGGTGTTGTTGTTGACCCCCACCACGTTTCCGCCACCGTTGGACGCGAGCCAGGTGTAGGCCGCCACGCTGGCCATGCTCTCGATCATCGAGCAGTAGACGCCACCGTGGACCAGCCCCATCGGCTGCAGCAACTTCGGCTTGACCTCGAGCTGCGCGCGGGCGCCGTCGGGGGTCAGCTCGGTGAATTGCAGACCGAGCTCACTGTCGAACGCTGCAACAAATTCCTGCTCAGAAGCTGACGACACGTTGTCGTGTCTACACCATGGCGACAGCCCCATAGAGACAGGCGAGCCCCGTACCGAAGGCACGGGGCTCGCCGATCGAGGAGGCGCGGGGGTCACTGCAGCCCTCAGGACCCTCCGCTGCCGTGCTCGCTCGACCGGGTTCAGCATAGGCAAGGCTGCCCTAAATTGGCAAGCCTCCGTTGCGTAATCTGATCGAGGGGATTCGTTGTGGGTACGACACTCGGTAGTAAGCCGGAGTACGCTGGTTCCAACGCTCAGGGAGATGAACTATGGCCAAGCTGACGCGGCTGGGGGATCTGGAACGCGCCGTCATGGACCACTTGTGGTCGATGCCGGAACCCCAGACTGTTCGCCAGGTCCACGAAGCGTTGTCGGCGCGACGCGACCTCGCCTATACGACCGTCATGACTGTGCTGCAGCGGCTGGCGAAAAAGAACCTGGTATCCCAGCTCCGCGACGACCGCGCGCATCGCTACGCGCCGGTACACGGCCGTGACGAACTGGTGGCCGGGCTGATGGTCGACGCGCTAGCGCAAGCCGAAGACTCCGGTGGTCGCCAGGCGGCGCTGGTGCACTTCGTCGAGCGGGTGGGCGCGGATGAGGCCGACGCACTGCGTCGCGCGCTCGCCGAACTGGAAGCAAATCAACGCAATTCGCTATCTGCTGGACCTCCGGCCGACGACTGAGGGAGACTTACGGCGTGTCTGCGCTGGCCTTCACCATCCTTGCGGTGCTGCTGGCTGGCCCCACACCGGCAGTACTGGCCCGAGCCAAGTGGCCGCTGCGCGCCCCCCGCGCCGCGATGGTGCTCTGGCAGGCCGTTGCGCTGGCCGCCGTCCTGTCCACTTTCAGCGCGGGCATCGCCATCGCCAGCCGGCTGCTGATGCCCGGTCCGGACGGTCGGCCCACGGCCGGCATCGTCGACGCCGAGAGTCGCCTCGGCTGGCCGCTCTGGGCGGCCTACGTCACCGTTTTCGCGCTGACCCTGCTGGTCGGGGCACGCCTGGTGGTGGCCGTGGTGCGGGTGGCCATCGCGAACCGGCGGCGCCGGGCACACCACCGGATGGTGGTCGACCTGGTCGGGGTGGGACACGATTCCGCGTTGAGCGCGCCGTGCACCCGGACCCGCGACCTGCGGGTGCTGGATGTCGAGCAACCCCTCGCCTACTGCCTGCCCGGGGTTCGCAGCCGCGTCGTAGTCAGCGAAGGGGCCCTTAGCGCGCTCGACGACGCCGAAGTCGCGGCCATCCTGTCCCACGAGCGCGCTCACCTGCGGGCCCGCCACGACCTCGTCCTGGAGGCGTTCACGGCCGTTCATGCCGCATTCCCCCGGCTGGTGCGGAGTGCCAACGCCCTGGACGCGGTCCAGCTGCTGGTCGAACTGCTGGCCGATGACGCCGCCGTGCGTACGGTCGGGCGCACTCCCCTGGCCCGGGCCCTGGTGACTTGTGCTTCCGGGCGCGCGCCCTCGGGCGCCCTGGCCGCCGGAGGGTCCAGCACCGTGGTGCGGGTCCGGCGGCTGTCCGGCCGGGGCAACAGCCCGCTGCTGTCAGCGGGGGCCTATCTCACCGCTGCGGCCGTGCTGGTGGTGCCCACCATCGCGCTCGCCGTACCGTGGCTGACGGAGCTACACCGGTTGATCACCGCCTGACGCCGAGCCGAGCGCCGTGGAACGCTGGCGGCGCCGTTGTGCGACAGTATATTTCCCAGGTTTCCGAGTTTTCCCCACCGCTGGGCCCGACTGAGAGGCAGGACATGAGTTCGTCGGATTCCAAGACTGCGACCGCACAGATCGGGGTGACCGGGCTGGCCGTGATGGGGTCGAACCTGGCCCGGAACTTCGCCAGGCACGGCTACACCGTCGCGCTGCACAACCGGTCGGTGGCCAAGACGGACGCGCTGCTGGACGAGCACGGCTCCGAGGGCAACTTCGTGCGCAGTGAGACGATCCCGGAATTCCTTGCGGCACTGGAAAAGCCGCGGCGGGTCATCATCATGGTCAAGGCCGGTGACCCCACCGATGCCGTCATCAACGAGCTCGCCGACGCGATGGAAGAGGGCGACATCATCATCGACGGCGGCAATGCGCTCTACACCGACACGATTCGCCGGGAGAAGGCGATCCGCGAGCGTGGGCTGCATTTCGTCGGCGCCGGCATCTCCGGTGGCGAGGAGGGCGCGCTGAACGGGCCGTCGATCATGCCGGGCGGGCCGGCCGAATCCTACGAGTCGCTCGGCCCGCTGCTCGAGGAGATCTCCGCACACGTCGACGGCGTGCCGTGCTGCACCCACATCGGACCCGACGGTGCCGGTCACTTCGTCAAGATGGTGCACAACGGGATCGAGTACTCCGACATGCAGTTGATCGGTGAGGCGTACCAACTGCTGCGCGACGGGCTGGGCAAGTCGGCGGGCGAGATCGCCGAGGTGTTCGACGAATGGAACAAAGGCGACTTGGACAGCTTCCTGGTCGAGATCACCGCGCAGGTGCTGCGCCAGACCGACGCCAGGACCGGCAAGCCGTTGGTCGACGTCATCGTCGACGAGGCCGAGCAGAAGGGCACCGGTCGCTGGACGGTGAAGTCGGCGCTGGACCTGGGGGTACCGGTCACCGGCATCGCCGAGGCCGTGTTCGCGCGGGCGCTGTCGGGTTCGGTCGCTCAGCGCAAGGCGACCACCGGACTGGCGTCGGGTGAACTGGGTGACAAGCCTGCCGACGCAGCACAGTTCACCGAGGACGTCCGGCAGGCCCTCTACGCATCGAAGATCATCGCCTACGCCCAGGGCTTCAACCAGATCCAGGCCGGCAGCGCCGAATACGACTGGGGCATCACACCCGGCGACCTGGCGACCATCTGGCGCGGCGGCTGCATCATCCGGGCCAAGTTCCTCAACCGCATCAAAGAGGCCTTCGACGACGACCCCGACCTGCCCACGCTGATCGTCGCCCCGTACTTCCGTAGCGCGATCGAAGCGGCCATCGACGGCTGGCGGCGCGTGGTGGTGACAGCTACCCAGTTGGGTATCCCCATTCCTGGCTTCTCCTCGGCGTTGTCCTACTACGACGGGTTGCGCACCGAACGGCTGCCCGCGGCGCTGACCCAGGGGTTGCGCGATTTCTTCGGCGCACACACCTACGGGCGCACCGACGAGGAGCCGGGCAAGAAGTTCCACACCCTGTGGAGCGGAGACCGAAGCGAAGTTCCTGCTTAGCGAGAGACGATGAAGTTCCTGGACGGGCACCGCCCCGGGTTCGACCTGACCTACAACGACGTTTTCATCGTGCCCAACCGGTCCGATGTCGCGTCGCGGTTCGACGTCGACCTGTCCACCGTCGACGGCTCCGGCACCACCATTCCGGTCGTCGTCGCCAACATGACCGCGGTGGCGGGTAAGCGGATGGCCGAGACGGTGGCCCGTCGCGGGGGAATCGTGATCGTCCCGCAGGACCTCCCTATCCCGGCCGTCAGGCAGACGGTGGAGTTCGTCAAGAGCCGCGACCTGGTGCTCGACACCCCGGTGACGCTGGCGCCCGACGATGCGGTGTCGGACGCGATTGCGCTGATTCACAAGCGCGCGCACGGCGTCGCGGTGGTGGTCTTCGAGGGCCGCCCCATCGGGCTGGTCCGGGAAGCGGCCTGTGTCGGCGTGGACCGGTTCAGCCGGGTACGCGACATCGCCGTCACGGATTTCGTCTCGGCACCGGCGGGCACCGAGCCGCGCAAGGTCTTCGACCTGCTCGAACACGCGCCGATCGACGTGGCGGTGCTGACCCACCCCGACGGCACCCTGGCCGGAGTGCTGACCCGCACCGCCGCCGTCCGCACCGGGATCTACCACCCCGCCCTGGACAACGCGGGCCGGTTGCGGGTCGGCGCGGCGGTCGGCATCAACGGCGAGGTTGCCTCCAAGGCGCGGGAGCTGGCCGAGGCGGGCGTCGACGTGCTGGTCATCGACACCGCACACGGGCACCAGGTCAAGACGCTGGAGGCGATCAGGATGGTCGCCTCGCTGGACCTGGGCGTGCCGCTGGTGGCCGGAAACGTGGTGTCCGCGCAGGGCACCCGGGATCTGATCGAGGCCGGCGCCGGCATCGTCAAGGTCGGCGTCGGGCCCGGCGCGATGTGCACCACTCGGATGATGACCGGCGTAGGCCGCCCGCAGTTCTCCGCAGTCGTCGAATGTGCCGCTGCTGCAAGGGAATTGGGCGCCCATGTGTGGGCGGACGGCGGGATTCGGCACCCGCGCGACGTGGCTCTGGCGCTGGCCGCCGGTGCGTCGAACGTGATGATCGGGTCGTGGTTCGCCGGCACCTACGAGTCCCCCGGCGACCTGATGCGCGACCGCGACGGCCAGCCGTACAAAGAGAGCTACGGCATGGCGTCCAAGCGGGCGGTGGTCGCCCGCTCGGGCGCGGAGAGCCAGTTCGACCGGGCCCGCAAGGCCCTGTTCGAGGAGGGCATCTCGACGTCGCGGATGGGGCTGGACCCCGATCGCGGCGGCGTCGAGGACCTGATCGACCACATCACCTCCGGCGTCCGCAGCACCTGTACCTACGTGGGCGCGGCGAACCTGGAAGAGCTGTACGAGCGGGCGGTGGTTGGTGTGCAGTCCGCAGCCGGCTTCGCCGAAGGGCATCCGTTGCCCACCGGCTGGTGACTGGCCGATGAACCACTCCGGCACCGTGCTCAGCGTGGTGGCCATTCTGGCGCTGACCTTCGGCACGGGGCTCTTCGTCGCGGCCGAGTTCTCCCTGACCGCCCTGGACCGCAGCACGGTGGAAGCCAATGCGCGCGACGGGAGCGGCCGGGACCGGTTGATCCGCCGGGCGCACCGCAGGCTCTCGTTCCAGCTCTCGGGTGCCCAGCTGGGTATCTCGATCACCACCCTGGCGACCGGTTATCTGACTGAGCCATTGGTGGCGGCGCTGCCCCACCCGTGGCTGGACTCACTAGGTGTCTCCGACAAGGTGGCCGACACCATCACCACCGTGCTGGCGCTGATCGTCGTGACGTCGGTGTCGATGGTGTTCGGGGAGCTGGTGCCCAAATACCTGGGTGTCGCCCGGCCGCTGCCGACGGCCCGTGCCGTGGTGTTGCCGCAGTGGCTGTTCTCGGTGCTGTTCACACCCGCGATCCGGATGACCAACGGGGCGGCGAACTGGATCGTGCGGCGCCTCGGCATCGAACCGGCCGAGGAACTGCGGTCCGCACGCACGCCCCAGGAGCTGGTCTCGCTGGTGCGCACCTCGGCCCGCCGCGGTTCGCTGGACGACGTGACCGCGTCGCTGATGCACCGCTCACTGCAGTTCGGCACCCGAACCGCGGAGGAGCTGATGACCCCGCGGTCCAAGATCGTCGCCCTGCAGACCGACGACACCGTGGTGGATCTGGTGGCCGCGGTCGCTGCCACCGGGTTCTCGCGTTTCCCGGTCGTGCAGGGCGATCTGGACGAGACCGTCGGCATCGTGCACGTCAAGCAGGCCTTCCAGGTGCCGGCGGCGCAGCGGGCGCACACCCTGCTGCGCACGGTGGTCAAACCGGTCGCCGTGGTGCCCTCCACGCTCGACGGCGACGCCGTGATGGCGCAGATCCGCAACAACTCTCTGCAGACCGCCATGGTGGTGGACGAATACGGCGGTACCGCCGGCATGGTCACCGTCGAGGACCTGATCGAGGAGATCGTCGGCGACGTCCGCGACGAGCACGACGACGCCACGCCGGATGTGGTGGCCTACGGCAGCGGCTGGCGGGTGTCGGGTCTGCTGCGCATTGACGAGGTGCAGACGGCGATCGGTTACCGGGCGCCGGAAGGGCCCTACGAGACGATCGGCGGCCTGGTGCTGCGCGAGCTCGGTCACATCCCGGTGGCCGGGGAGACGGTCGAGCTGCCCGCCCTGAACCGCGATGGTCTGCCCGATGAGACGATGCGCTGGCAGGCCAAGGTTGTGCGGCTGGACGGGCGCCGGCTGGACCTGCTCGAGCTCAAGGAACTGCCCCGACTGGACCGGAGCGAACGATGAACCCCATCGTGGCGATCGTCCTGGCGACGCTGCTGATCGCGCTGAACGCCTTCTTCGTCGGCGCGGAATTCGCCATGATCTCGGCCCGCCGCGACCGCCTGGAAGCACTCGCCGAGCAGGGCCGGGCCAGCGCGGTCACGGTCATCCGTGCCGGCGAACAGCTGCCGGCGATGCTGGCCGGCGCCCAACTGGGCGTCACGGTGGCATCACTGCTGCTGGGCCGGATCGCCGAACCGGCCGTGGCGTCGCTGTTGGAATCGTCGTTCGAGCTGACCGGCATGCACACCGCGGTCCTGCACACGTTGGCGTTCATCATCGCGTTGGCCCTGGTGGTGACGCTGCATGTGCTGCTCGGCGAGATGGTGCCCAAGAACATCGCCCTGGCCGGGCCGGAACGCACCGCGATGCTGCTGGTGCCGGCCTATCTCCCCTATGTGCGCGCTGCGCGCCCGGTCATCGTCTTCTACAACAAGTGCGCGAACGGGATATTGCGCCTGGTCGGGGTGCAACCCAAGGACGAACTCGACATCACGGTGTCCACCGCGGAGCTGTCGGAACTGATCGCCGAATCGCTGTCGGAGGGCTTGCTCGACCAGGAGGAGCACGTCCGGCTGACCCGCGCGTTGCGGGTGCGGACCCGGGTGGTCGGGGACGTCGCGGTCCCGCTGGCGAAGGTTCACGCGGTATCGGTGGCCTCGGCCGGGGCCGGGCCGACCATCGGTGCGGTCGAGCAGGCCCTGGCGCAGACCGGGTACTCCCGGTTCCCGGTGGTGGACCGCGACGGTAACTACATCGGCTATCTGCACATCAAGGATGTGCTCGCCCTCGGTGACAATCCGCACACGGTGATCGGGCGGGCGCTGGTGCGTCCGCTGCCGACGATTCCGCAGGCGCTGCGGTTGCCGGACGCGTTGTCGCGGATGCGCCGCAGCAACAGCCATCTGGCGCTGGTGACAGCCGATGACGGCGAGGTGGTGGCACTGGTGGCGCTGGAGGATCTGGTGGAGGACCTGGTCGGAAGTATGCGCGACCGTGTGCCGCGGGAGTGATCGGCAAGCCCGTATGATCTGAGCGGCCGCGGGTACCAGACAAGTGCTGACGGGAACGAAATCCCATGTGTCCGCGTTGCCAGAAAGCGATTCACCGGGCCCGCCGCATTGCTGCGGGCGAAGCTGTCAGCGCGCCGTGACCTGGCACTGAGGGTCGGCCGGGCTAGGCTCGTCGAGCTACCCATCGGTAGTCTGACGGTAGCTAGTCGGCGGCTCTGGCGATGGTTCGGCGAGGCTGGTGAGGGGCCGGTAAGGCCATTACGGAGGAGAACGATGACTGATCGGGTGACCGAAGGCAACCTGCGCGTGGCTCGCGTGCTCTATGACTTCGTGAACAACGAGGCGCTGCCCGGCACCGGTATCGACCCGGACAGCTTCTGGGCGGGCGTCGACAAGGTCGTCACCGACCTCACCCCGCGCAACCAGGAACTACTGGCGACTCGCGACGAGCTGCAGGCCCAGATCGACAAGTGGCACAAACAACGGGTGATCGCACCGGTTGACCAGGAGGCCTACCGGGAGTTCCTCACCGAGATCGGCTACCTGCAGCCCGAACCTGACGACTTCACCATCACCACCTCCGGTGTCGACGACGAGATCACCACCACCGCGGGCCCGCAGCTGGTGGTGCCGGTGCTTAACGCGCGGTTCGCGCTCAATGCCGCCAACGCCCGGTGGGGCTCGCTGTATGACGCGCTGTACGGCACCGACGTCATCTCCGAAGACGACGGCGCCGAGAAGGGCTCGGGCTACAACAAGGTGCGCGGCGACAAGGTCATCGCCTACGCCCGCAAGTTCCTCGACGGCGCCGTTCCGCTGGCGTCGGGCTCCTGGGTGGACGCCACCGGCTTGAGCATCGACGGCGGCCAGTTGCAGGTTGCGCTCGGATCCGAGTCGACCGGCCTGGCCGACCCGGGCAAGTTCGTCGGCTACTCCGGCGAGCTGGGCTCCCCCGGCTGGTCGGTGCTGCTGGTCAACAACGGTCTGCACATCGAAATCCTGATCGACCCGCAGTCGCCGATCGGCCAGACCGACGCGGCCGGCATCAAGGACGTCATCCTGGAGTCCGCGATCACCACGATCATGGACTTCGAGGACTCGGTGACCGCCGTCGATGCCGACGACAAGGTGCTCGGCTACCGCAACTGGCTAGGCCTGAACCGGGGCGACCTGTCCGAAGAGGTGAGTAAGGACGGTAAGACCTTCACCCGCGTGCTCAACCCCGACCGCACCTACGCCACCCCGGACGGCGGCCAGCTGACGCTGCCCGGTCGCAGCCTGCTGTTCGTGCGCAATGTCGGTCACCTGATGACCAACGACGCCATTGTGGATGCAGATGGACATGAGGTGCCCGAGGGCATTCAGGACGCGTTGTTCACCGGGCTGATCGCCATTCACGGGCTGCGCGCGGGCGACGACAACGGTCCGCTGCGCAACAGCCGCACCGGTTCGGTGTACATCGTGAAGCCGAAGATGCACGGACCCGAAGAAGTTGCGTTCACCTGCGAGCTGTTCAGCCGCGTCGAGGACGTGCTCGGGCTGCCCCAGGCCACCCTCAAGGTCGGCATCATGGACGAGGAGCGCCGCACCACCGTCAACCTCAAGGCTTGCATCAAGGCGGCGGCCGACCGGGTGGTGTTCATCAACACCGGGTTCCTCGACCGCACCGGCGACGAGATTCACACCTCGATGGAAGCCGGCCCGATGATCCGCAAGGGCGCGATGAAGAACAGCACCTGGATCAAGGCCTACGAGGACGCCAACGTCGACACCGGACTTGCCGCCGGGTTCAAGGGCAAGGCCCAGATCGGCAAGGGCATGTGGGCGATGACGGAGTTGATGGCCGACATGGTCGAGCAGAAGATCGGCCAGCCCAAGGCCGGCGCCACGACGGCGTGGGTGCCGTCGCCGACGGCCGCGACCCTGCACGCGATGCACTACCACCAGGTCGACGTGTCCGCCGTCCAGGACGAGCTCGCGGGCAAGAAGCGGACCACCCTCGACGAATTGCTGACGATCCCGCTGGCCAAGGAACTGGCCTGGGCGCCGGAGGAGATTCGCGAGGAGGTCGATAACAACTGTCAGTCCATCCTCGGTTATGTGGTGCGCTGGGTGGAGCAGGGCGTCGGTTGTTCGAAGGTGCCCGACATCCACAACGTCGCGCTGATGGAGGACCGCGCGACGTTGCGCATCTCCAGCCAGCTACTGGCCAACTGGCTGCGTCACGGCGTCATCACCAGCGAGGATGTCCGGGCCAGCCTGGAACGGATGGCGCCGCTGGTGGACAAGCAGAACGAGGGCGACCGGTCCTACCGGCCGATGGCGCCCAACTTCGACGACAGCATCGCCTTCCTGGCTGCTCAGGAGCTGATCCTGTCCGGTGGTCAGCAGCCCAACGGCTACACCGAGCCGATCCTGCACCGCCGCCGCCGGGAGTTCAAAGCACGCGCGCGTGGCTGAGCTGCCCCTGACGGGCGGCGACCTGCACATGATTCAAGGGAGAGGACGCAGACACCGGCATGGGTAGGCACAGCAAGCCCGACCCCGGGGATTCCCTGCCCGAGCGCGAACCCGAGCCGTTCGACGAGCCTGTCGATGAACCGCAATACGGCGGCGACGACTACCAGCAACCCGCCGCCGCCGATGACTACCCCGACTTCGGTTACCGCCCGTCCGCGCCCGAGCCTGCGGCCGGCGTCGAGTCGCCGGTCGGAGAGCCGGCGGCGGAGACTCCCCCGCCGCCGCCGTTTCGGGCCAGTCATCGCGGGCTTCGCGACTGGCAGGGCGGCCACCGCAGCGTCGGTGGCCGGCGCGGCGTCAGCATCGGGGTGATCGTCGCGCTGGTCACCGTCGTCGTCGTGGTCGCCGGGGTGATCCTGTGGCAGTTCTTCGGTGACGCGCTGTCGCACCGCTCGCACACGGCCGCCGCGAACTGTGTGGGAGGCAAGGATGCCGTCGCCGTCCTCGCTGACCCGTCCATCGCCGACCAGGTCAAGCAACTCGCCGACGGCTACAACAAGCAGGCGGGCCCCATCGGCGACCGCTGTGTGGAGGTGACCGTCAAGCCGGCCAACTCCGACGCCGTGATCAGTGGCTTCATCGGCAAGTGGCCGGCCGAGCTGGGCGCCCAGCCGGGTCTGTGGGTTCCCGGGAGTTCGATCTCCGCGGCCCGGTTGTCCGGTGCCGCGGGCCAGAAGATCATCAGTGACAGCCGGTCTCTGGTGACCTCGCCGGTGCTGCTGGCCATCCGGCCGGAATTCAGCCAGGCCCTGTCCAAGCAGAACTGGGCGGCACTGCCGGGCCTGCAATCGAACCCGACCTCGATGGGCAACTGGGGATCCTTGCGGCTGGCCCTGCCGGTCGCCGGCAACGGCGACGCCACGTTTTTGGCCGGTGAGGCCATCGCCGCGGCGTCGGCGCCTGCCGGCGCTCCCCCGACATCCGGCAGCGCCGCGGTTCGCACGCTGGTGAGCGCGCAGCCCAAACTCCCCGACGACTCCCTCAACGAGGCTATGAACGCGCTGCTCAATCCGGGCACCAAGGCAGAGGAGGTGGCCGCGGCGCCGGTGCATGCCGTCGTGACCACTGAACAGCAGCTGTTCGCGCGCGGCCAGTCGATCTCGGATGCCAAGAGCAAGCTGGCGTCGTGGACCCCGCCCGGCGCGGTCCCGGTGGCCGATTATCCGACCGTCTTGCTCAGTGGCTCGTGGCTGAAGCAGGAACAGACCACCGCCGCCAGCGCCTTCGCCCGCTACATGCACACTCCTGAGCAACTCGCGAAGCTGGCGAAGGCCGGATTCCGGGTCAACGGCGTCAATCCGCCGAGCAGCCCGGTGACCAATTTTGCGGCGTTGTCCTCCACTCTGTCGGTTGGAGACGACGCCATGCGTGCCACCCTGGCCGACACCATGGCCACCCCGTCGGCCGGGGTAGCCGCCACGATCATGCTCGACCAGTCGTTGCCCAACGACGACGGCGGCGGCAAGACCCGGCTGGCCAACGTGATCGCGGCGCTGGACGGTCGCATCAAGGGGTTGCCACCCACGTCGGTCATCGGCCTGTGGACGTTCGACGGCCACGAGGGTCGGGCCGAGGTTCCGGCCGGGCCGTTGGCCGACCAGGTCAACGGGCAGCCCCGCTCGGCGGCGTTGTCGGCGGCGCTGGACAAGCAGTATTCCTCCGGGGGCGGGGCGGTGTCGTTCACCACGCTGCGCCTGATCTATCAGGAGATGCTGGCCAATTACCGTGCCGGCCAAGAGAATTCGATCCTGGTGATCACCGCCGGGCCGCACACAGATCAAAGTCTGGACGGTCCGGGGCTACAGGACTTCATCAAGAACAGCGCCGACCCGGCCAGGCCTGTCGCGGTCAACGTGATCGACTTCGGCGGGGATCCGGACCGGGCCACCTGGGAAGCG
The DNA here is from genome assembly GCF_002101675.1 of Mycobacterium gordonae. Taxonomy (GTDB): domain Bacteria; phylum Actinomycetota; class Actinomycetes; order Mycobacteriales; family Mycobacteriaceae; genus Mycobacterium; species Mycobacterium gordonae. Next base: position 22,767 of record NZ_LQOY01000255.1, read on the forward strand.
GTCGCCCGGTTGAGCGGCGGTAGTTACCAGAACCTGCCGACGTCTGCCGGGCCCGATTTGGCCACCGCGGTCAACAATTTCCTGAGCTGAGGCCGCACTAGAATTGCACCGGTCCGTCAAATTCCGCTCAACTACGGCACCTCGATTTCGAAAAGCTGGTGTGGCGGCGATCACAGTCCTAGCATGTCTGCGCGGAGCTAGTTGATTCGGTTCGGCTTTCCTGGTGCGTCGTTGGGGTGCCGGCCACTCGCGAGGAGGTTCGGATCGTGAATTTCTCGGTGTTCCCCCCAGAAATCAATTCTCGGCTGATGTTCTCGGGTGCCGGTTCGGGTCCGATGTTGGAAGCGGCAGCGGCCTGGGAAGGATTGGCTTCGGAGTTGAGTTCGGCGGCGTCGTCGTTCGGATCGGTGACGGCGGGGCTCGCTGGTCAGGCCTGGCAGGGTCCGGCGGCTGCCGCGATGATGGGTGCGGCGGCCCCGTATTCGCAGTGGCTCGGCGCCGCAGCTGCCGAAGCCGCGGGCGCGGCCGGTCAGGCCCGAGCTGTTGCATCGGCCTTCGAGACAGCCAGGGCGGCGATAGTGCATCCGCTGATGGTGGAACTCAACCGCAATTCACTGGTACGTGCCGTGGTATCGAATTGGTTTGGTCTCAATGCGCCGGCGATCGCCGCGCTGGAAAGTGATTACGAGCAGATGTGGGCCCGCGATGTGTCCGCCATGTTCGGATATCACGGTGAGGCCTCGATAGCGGCGGCACAGTTGGCCCCGGCGCAGAGTTTGCAGGACTTGCTCCTTACCCTGCCCAACCTGGGGATCGGCAACCTGGGCAATGCCAACCTCGGCAACGGCAACACCGGCAGCGGCAACGTGGGTAGTGGGAATGTCGGCAACTCGAATGTGGGCGGCGGAAATATCGGCAGTAGCAACTTCGGATTTGGAAACGGCTCTATCAACCCCGACGGTCCCACGGACACTTTCAAGAGCAACGGAAACATCGGCGCTGGCAACATCGGAAACAGCAATTTCGGCTTAGGGAACGCCGGCAATAATAATGTCGGTGTCGGAAATAACGGAAGCGGTAATTACGGTGGCGGCAACACCGGCACCAGGAATATCGGCGGGGGCAACAATGGCCACGGCAATATCGGCTTCGGGAACACCGGCACCGACAACATCGGCATAGGGCTCACCGGGGATCACCAGGTGGGCATCAACCTTGCGGGCCTGCTGAACTCTGGCAGCGGAAACTTCGGATTCGGTAACTCGGGCCACAATAACATCGGGTTCTTCAACTCCGGTGACGGCAACATCGGCATCTTCAATTCGGGCATCAACGCCGTTAATCCGGGCCATGTCAACAACATCGGTGTCGGGAATTCCGGCTCGGTAAACTTCGGCTTCGGGAACTCCGGCGCAGTAAACACCGGTGTCGGCAACGGAGGTATTTTCAACACCGGTTTCGGCAATGCGGGCGGTGCAAACACCGGGTGGAACAACACCGGATTGGTCAACACCGGAGGGGGTAATTCGGGTAGCGCCAACACCGGGTTCTGGAATGCGGGTGACACGAACAACGGATTTGGTTTCACCACCGATTCCGGCCTGGTCAGTTCGGGGTTCGGAAACAGCGGCACGCCTTCCTCCGGCTTCTTCAATACGGCCACCGGGGCGGACCCAACCGGTGACCGCGGATATATGTCCGGCTTCTTCAACACCGCCACGGGCACGAACAACAAGACCGTCGGTGTGATCTCAGGCTTCGGAAACACCGGATTGCCGATAGGTGTTGAGGACTGGGCCGGCGGCAACTCGGGCTTGTTCAACTTGGGCAGCAGCTTGGTGTCAGGGTTGTTGGGATTGAGGATTTTGCTGCCGTAATCGCCGCAGATACAGGACCACTCGAAGGAGCACGACATCACCATCGATTTCATCCCAGACCCCTCGCTGTACCCGTTCGAGTCGCGCTGGTTCGACAGCTCACGGGGCCGGGTCCACTACATCGACGAGGGCGACGGGCCGCCCATCCTGTTCTGCCACGGCAACCCGACCTGGAGCTTTCTCTACCGCGACATCATCGTCGCGCTACGGGACCGGTTCCGTTGCATCGCACCGGATTACCTCGGCTTCGGCCTGTCCGAGCGACCGGCGGGCTTCGGGTACAAGATCGACGAACACGCACGCATCGTCGGCGAATTCGTGGACCACCTGGGTCTGGACGGATTCGTGACGATGGGACAGGACTGGGGTGGTCCGGTCGGCATGGCCGTGGCGGTCGAGCGCGCCGACCGGGTCCGCGGAGTCGTGTTGGGCAACACCTGGTTCTGGCCGACGGACGTGCTGACCACCAAGATCTTCAGCCGGGTCATGTCCAGTCCGCCCATGCAGTACGCGATCTTGAAACGCAACTTCTTTGTGGAACAACTGATTCCGGCCGGGACGGCGCGCCGGCTCAGCCCGGCGGTCTTGGAGCACTACCGGGCGGTGCAGCCAAACGCCGAAGCGCGCAAGGGCGTCGCCGAGATGCCGAAACAGATCCTGGCCGCCCGTCCCCTGCTGGAACGACTCAGCCGGGAAGTGCCGGCCAAGCTCGGAAGCAAACCCGCCCTCTTTGTCTGGGGCATGAAGGATTTCGCGTTCCGGCCGGGCCCGTCATTGCCGCACATGCGTGCGGCGTTCCCCGATCATGTGCTGGTCGAGCTGCCTAGCGCGAAACACTTCATCCAAGAGGACGCGCCCGACGAGATCGCCGCGGCGATCCTCGACCGCTTCAGTTAGGCGAACGCCTCGACCGGCGGGCACGAGCAGACCAGGTTGCGGTCGCCATAGGCGCCGTCGATGCGCCGCACCGGCGGCCACACCTTCGGCCGCCACGTCTTGCCCAGCGGATACGCGGCTTCCTCCCGCGTGTACGGGTGGTTCCACTCGGCTGCCACCAGGCACTCGGCCGTGTGCGGCGCGCCGCGCAGCGGGTTGTCGTCCACCGGCCACTGTCCGGACCCGACGCGGTCGATCTCGCCGCGGATGCCGATCATCGCCTCGCAGAACGCGTCCACCTCGGCCAGGCTCTCGCTCTCGGTGGGCTCCACCATCAGCGTGCCGGCCACCGGGAAGCTCATGGTGGGTGCGTGAAAACCATAGTCCGCCAACCGCTTCGCGACATCGTCGACCGTGACGCCGGTTGCCTTGGTGATGCCGCGCAGATCCAGGATGCACTCGTGGGCCACCATGCCGTTCTCACCGGTGTAGAGCACCGGGAAGTACTCGTCGAGGCGCCGCGCGATGTAGTTGGCCGACGCGATCGCCGTCAGCGAAGCTGCCCGCAAACCGTCGCCGCCCATCATCCTGATGTAGGCCCAGCTGATCGGCAGAATCGACGCGGACCCGTAGGGCGCGGCCGACACCGGGTGTCCCTGCGGCAGTTCGGAGGCGTGCGGGTGGCCGGGTAGGAACTCCGCCAGGTGCGACCGCACGGCTACCGGGCCGACACCGGGGCCGCCGCCCCCGTGCGGGATGCAGAACGTCTTGTGCAGGTTCAGGTGGCTGACGTCGCCGCCGAATTTGCCCGGCCGGGCCAGGCCCACCAGTGCGTTCAGATTGGCGCCGTCCACGTAGACCTGGCCGCCGGCGTCGTGCACGGCGGCGCAGATGTCGGCGATGTCGTGTTCGTAGACACCATGCGTGGACGGATAGGTGATCATCAGTGCCGAAAGCCGGTCAGCGTGCTCGTTGACCTTGACGCGCAGGTCGTCGAGGTCGACGTCGCCGTTCTCGTGGCAGCCCACTACCACCACCCGCATGCCGGCCAGCGCGGCCGAGGCCGCATTGGTGCCGTGTGCGCTGGAGGGGATCAGGCAGATGTCGCGGTGCGGTTCACCACGGCTGGCGTGGTAGTCGTGGATCGCCAGCAGCCCCGCATACTCGCCCTGCGAACCCGCGTTGGGTTGCAGCGAGACGGCGTCGTAACCGGTGATGGCGACCAGCCAGTTCTCCAGGTCGGCGATCAGTCGGCGCAGGCCCGGGGTGTCGGAGGCCGGCGCGAACGGGTGCTGGCGCCCGAACTCCGGCCAGGTGATCGCCTCCATCTCCGCGGCCGCATTGAGCTTCATGGTGCACGACCCGAGCGGGATCATGCTGCGGTCCAGGGCAATGTCCTTGTCCGCCAGGGTGCGCAGGTAACGCATCATCGACGTCTCCGTGCGGTACCGGTGGAACGCCGGATGAGTCAGGAAATCCGATGTGCGCGTTGCGATTTCGGATCGCACCGGCTCGGCGGTCGATACCCCGAACGCGTCCAGCACCGCCGCGACGTGGGCGTCGGTGGTTGCTTCGTCGCACGCCACCGACACGTGGTCGGCGTCGACGCGCCACAGGTTGATGCCGCCGGACTTGGCCGCGGCCACCACCTCGTCGGCGCGGCCCGGCACGCGCGCGAGCACAGTGTCGAAGAAGGTGTCGTGCACCAGTGCCTCGCCCAGGGCCGCGGCGATGGTCTCGGCCTGCGCATGCACCCGGTGCGCGATGGCCCTCAGCCCCTCCGGACCGTGATAGCTGGCGTACATCGCGGCCATCACCGCCAGCAGCACCTGCGCGGTGCAGATGTTGCTGGTCGCCTTGTCCCGGCGGATGTGTTGTTCGCGGGTTTGCAGCGCCAGGCGGTATGCATCACTGCCGTCGGCGTCTTTCGACACCCCCACCAGCCGGCCCGGCAACTGCCGGGCGTGCTTGGTGTGCACCGCCAGATATCCGGCGTGCGGGCCGCCGAATCCCATTGGCACACCGAACCGTTGGGTAGTGCCGAACGCGACGTCGGCGCCGAGCTCACCGGGCGGTGTCAGCAACGTCAGGGCCAGCAGGTCGGCCCCGACAGCCACCAGCGCCCCGCGGTCGTGCGCCTGGCCCACCAGCGCGCGCCAGTCGGTGATCCGGCCGCTGGCGCCCGGGAGTTGGGCGATGACCCCGAAGAAGTCTCCGTCGGGCAGGCCGTCACGCAGGTCGGCGGTGACGATCTCAATACCCAGCGGCTTGGCCCGGGTGGCCAGGATGGCGGCGGTCTGCGCGAACACGTCGACGTCGACCGCAAGCCGGTTCGCCGGGCCCCGGCAGGCGCGGTGCATCAGCGTCATGGCCTCGGCGGCCGCGGTGCCCTCGTCAAGCATCGAGGCGTTGGCGATCTCAAGGCCGGTGAGGTCGGTAACCATGGTCTGGAAATTCAGCAGTGCTTCCAGGCGGCCCTGGCTGATCTCGGGCTGATACGGCGTGTAGGCGGTGTACCAGGCCGGATTCTCCATGATGTTGCGCAGCAGCACCGGCGGCGTGAGCGTGTCGTAGTAACCCTGCCCGATCATCGACACCGCGACCGTGTTGCTGTCTGCCAGCGCCCGCAGCTCGGCCAGCGCCTCGGCCTCGGTGGCGGCCGGCGGTAGCGCGTCCAGGCCCGGGGCGAGACCGGCGCCGGTCAGCTTGTCGAGGATGCCGCTGGGCACGGCTTTGGCGGCCAGTTCGTCCAGGGAGCCGACGCCGATGACGTCCAGGATGGTCGCGACGGCGGAGCCGTCCAAACCGATGTGCCGGTCTGCGAACGTGGAAGGGTCGGGCGTCGATTTTCCAGACACGAGGTGAATCTCCTGACGTAGGGCACCACTGAACACGGGCCCCCTCCCTCTGTCTTCACCCGTACGGTGGGCGCCTGAGAGATTCGGCGCGCTCGGCGCCTTTCCCCATCGGCGGGCTGTTATTGATGACCGGTGCCCGGTCAAGCCGCTTTCCAGAGGCATCGTCATCTCGGGCGGTCCGGGTGCCTGAGAGGTTGACGGAGAGGTATTGCTCCTTCGGCGTCTGTGGCTGGCGGCCACAGAACTCTCCCGCGCGAGAACGATGCGGCTACTAGTTTACGCCGCGGATCGGCTAGCCGATCTTGCGGTCGCGGTGCTTGCGGCGGGAGGCCAGCTCGTCCTCCGGCGCGGCGATCGATTCGCCGCCGTCGGCCCGTTCACCCGGGAAGTCGGCGATGACACCGGTCAGCTCGCGCATCGCTCCCGAAACGGCGATGCCGAACACGCCCTGACCGCCCTGCAGCAGGTCGACGACCTCTTCGGCCGAGGTGCACTCGTACACGCTGGTGCCGTCGGAGAACAGGGTGATGTTGGCCAGGTCCTGGACACCCCGCTGGCGCAGGTGGTCGACCGCGACCCGGATGTTGTGCAGCGAAATCCCGGTGTCCAGCAGCCGCTTGACGATCTTGAGGACCAGGATGTCTTTGAACGAATAGAGGCGCTGGCTGCCCGATCCGGCCGCGCTGCGGATCGACGGCACCACCAACGAGGTACGGGCCCAGTAGTCCAGCTGGCGGTAGGTGATCCCGGCGATCTGACACGCGCTCGGGCCGCGGTAGCCCACCAGTTCGTCCGGCACCGAATCGTCGGGGAACAGACCGGGCTGTACGGGTTCGGCGGCGCTGCTGTTGGCTTTCGGCGCGGTGGCCGGGTGCTCAGCAAGATCCAGCTGTCCTTGACGTGGCTGCTCGCTCACGGTGCGTCCTCTCGCCGATCGCGCTGTTGACACTAGCTGCGGCACTGGCTGCCCCAACAGCCACGTTATCTCAGGTTCGAGTGTTAGAGAGCATACGCGCTTCAGTGGCTGCTGTGCGGTGGTCGATCATCAACTCGTCAACAAAGTATGGCTGGCACCGGGATCAGTCGCCGACATCTGCCAGGCGTGTCGACAATCCGTTGTGTGATATGAGACGCATCCGTGATGTCCGGCGGGTACCCGGCGTGCACGGGCGCATGCCGGTCAGGTCGCCTTGAAGTCGTCCGGGGAGACGCTGTCGAGAAACTCCTTGAACTTCTCCACCTCGTCCTCGCGGACGGCGCTGCCGGACTCCTCGTCGCCCTCGTCGGGAATCAGCAGACCGGCCTGGGCCAGTACTGCCTCCTCGACGTAGATCGGCACACCGACGCGCAGCGCGATCGCCACCGAATCCGACGGCCGAGCCGACACCTTGATGTCGCGGTCGAAGATCAGGTCGGCGTAGAAGGTGCCTTCCTGCAGATCGACGATGCGCACCTCCTTGAGCGAATGCCCAAGTGCGGCAATGAGATCCCTGATCAGGTCATGGGTCAGCGGGCGGGGTGGCTCCACCCCCTGTTGCTCTAGCGCGATGGCCGCGGCCTCCGACTGGCCGATCCAGATCGGCAGGTAGCGATCACCATTTGCCTCGCGCAGCAGCAGCACCGGCTGGTTCTGGGGCTGCTCGACGCGAATGCCGACAACACGAACTTCACCCATCTGTGTCTGCCCTCCGCACGCGCTGCTTTTGACTCAACTCGCCGAATACCAGCTGTCGAAGGAAGTCTAGTCCTCAGCGGTGCAGTACGTCGCGGACGGCGGACTTGATCAGTGAGGTGTGCAACGTGATTGCGAGCGCCGCGACCTCTCGGGCCAAGTCGTCGGCACGATCACGCGCGCCGGCCTTGTCGGCCTTGACCAGCGGCCCGGCGATCTGGGCGATCAGATCCGACTGCCGATCGGCGGCCGAACGAAACGCCCGCAGGTGCCTGGGCTCGACGCCGTAATCGGCCAGCGCCCGCGCACATTGAAGAATCACCACGGCGTGTTCGTCGAAGAAACCGCCCGGCCCGGTGGTGATCACTCCCGCCTTGAGCAGGGCCGTCAGCAGCCCGTCATCCACTCCCGAGCGCTCGAGCAGGTCTTCGCGACTGAGCCGGACGCGGGTCGGTGCCACACCGCCGGGGTCGGCACCCGCCTCGACGCCGTCAGCCACCGACACCAATCGCGGTACCCCGTAGGGAGATCCGATGGCGGGCAACTCCCCGTCCGGCAGAGCGTCCAATTGCGCCCTGATCACCTTCAGCGGCAGGTAGTGGTCACGCTGGGCGGTGAGGATGAAGCGCAGTCGCGCACAGTCGTACGCGGTGAACCTCCGATAACCCGACGCCGCGCGTTGCGGCGTCACCAGCCCTTCGGCCTCCAGGAAACGAATCTTGGAGATTGTGACGTCGGGAAAGTCCGGTCGCAGCAAGTCCAGGACCGCTCCGATCGACATCCCGGCGAGCGCAGGGCTATCGGGTGCGGTCACTGGCCCCCGGATCCCCCGTCGTCGTCACCCTTGGGGCCGGTCAGGAACACCAGGCGGAACTTCCCGATCTGGACCTCGTCGCCGTTGGCCAGCACGGCCGAATCCACCGGCTCGCGATTGACGTAGGTGCCGTTCAGGCTGCCCACGTCCACGACGTTGAACTCGCCGCCTTCCAAACGGAATTCGGCGTGCCGGCGGCTCACCGTCACGTCGTCGAGGAAGATGTCGCTGTCGGGGTGCCGGCCGGCGGAGGTGATGGCCTGGTCCAGCAGGAAGCGGGATCCGGCGTTGGGTCCGCGTTTGACGACCAGCAACGCCGAGCCGGCCGGGAGTCCCTCCACCCCGGACACCGAACTCTCGGTACCCGACTGAGCGGGCGCGTCCAGTTCGTTGAGGAAGTCGGCGCGGAAGACCGAGGTCGTCTCCACCGTGACTTCGTCACCCTGGTCGTTATCCATTCCCGTCACCCGCTGCTCCTCACTGGCCGCTGTGGCGTTGTCTGACCGGGCCGTTCGGCCGGCCGCCCACTCGGATCTGTCGCCTGTACTGCGCTGCTGTTCACTGCTTGAAAAAATCGATGTCTTGACCGTACCGCGCACGGGTCGGCGGTGTGCCGACCCCTGCAGGATCCTAAGCCCGACATCCCGGCTTCTCCTAGATCTGTACCGAATCCCCCGACCGGTCCCGCATCCTGCCACGCAACGCTTTCGGGACCTTAGCAATCCTCATTCGGTGAGTGTGCCGCGGTACGCCTCAGCGTCGAGCAGCCCCGCGATCGCGGCATCGAGCTCGGCGACACCGGTGCCGTCGACCTGGAGTTCCAGCAACCAGCCGTCGCCGTAGGGGTCGGAGTTCAACAGCTGCGGAGTGCCTTCCAGCTCGCCGTTGACCGCCGACACCTTGCCCGAGACCGGGGCATAAAGGTCTGAGACCGATTTCGTCGATTCCACCTCGCCGAACGAATCGCCGGCCGTGAGCTCAGCGCCCACGTCGGGCAGCTGAACGAAGACCACGTCACCCAGCGCCGATTGAGCGAAATCGGTGATCCCTACCCGAATGGTGTCTTCTGCGCTGCGGCGAACCCACTCGTGCTCGGTGGTGTAGTGCAGATCGGATGGGATATCGGTCACGGTGATCCTGTTCTGGTCGGGTTGGTTCACTTGCCGGGCTGAGCGTATTGGTGCGGTTTTGGTTGCCGCAAGGTGGTCACTTCGACGCGGTCGGCCTGCTGCACGGACATCCGTCCGCCCACTCGCTTGACGCTGTCCTCGGCCCCGCCCGGGATGTTCATGGCGGCGGCCAGGGTGGGCGGATCACCAATCGCCAGAAGAGAATACGGCGGGGAGAGCGCCTTGGTGTCGATGGTGAGGGCACCCGCCGATCCGGTGACCCAGGTGTCGACGCCGACCCGCACCGACTGCCGGGTGTCGTTGATCTCGATCGCTTCGGCGCCCGCCGCCCGCAACTCGTTGATCACGTCGAGCATCACTTCCGGCGCCACCCCGGGCCCGGGATCTTCGATCTTGACCGTGACCCCCGGGCCGGTCGCGCCTACGGCGCCGGCGAGGATGGACAACGCCGCCAACCTGGCCTGCGCGCTTTCGATCGCGGCCTGGTCGGTGTTTCCCGAGGCCTGCAACGCGTTGAGGGTGTTCTGCAGATCGGCCACCTCGGTGCTCAGCGCCGCCTCGCGCTGGCGCAGCGAATCCAGCAGCACCAACAGGTCTGCGGGACGGGCGGTTTCCAGTGAGTCGCCGGACTCGTTTTGGCGGACCTGCGTGACAATCGCGACGCCGAGGACCAGGCACAGCAGCACCGCCAGGCTTCCGAACACCCAGCGGGACCTACCGGCGGTCAGCGTGGCCCGCAAGCCGGTTCGGCGCGGGCGGTCGGCCGGGAGTTCGTGGCGCCCGCGGTGCGCGGGCTTCTCGTCGGGTCCGGGCTCTATTTCGGACATACCGTCACGCCCCGAAGAGCCTGCGGCGCAGCGCCGCGGCATTGCCGAAGATCCGGATTCCGAGTACCACGATGATCGCCGTCGACAGTTGGGTGCCCACGCCGAGCTGGTCGCCGACGTAGACGATAAGTGCGGCGACCAGCACGTTGAACACGAACGAGACGACGAAGACCTTGGGGTCGAAAATGCGTTCCAGGTAGGCGCGCAGCCCGCCGAAGACCGCGTCCAGCGCGGCAACCACCGCGATCGGCAGATACGGCTGGATGACCTCGGGCACGCTGGGATGGAATACCAATCCCAGCACGATGCCGATGACAAGCGCGGCAATACCGATCACTTCGGCCCAATCTCTTTGGCGAACTTGATGTCCCGGATCGCTCCGGCGGGCAGAGCCAGACTGTCGCCGAGGTCCACGTTGACGCCCACTCCGTAGGAGGCTTCCAGCAGCCTAAGCCGCCGCAACCCGGGGCTGCGATCGAAGGTGTCTCGCATCGCCTTGGGCGGCCCGATCGCCCGGATGGTGTACGGACTGGTGGTCGGATTGTTGTCGACCAGGATCGCGCCTCCCGCCTGCCGGATGGTCACGTTGGGCCCGATCCTGGCGCCGTCGACCGAAATGGCCTCCGCGCCACTGGCCCACAGCGAATTCACGACGAGTTGCAGGTCGCGGTCGAGGATGATCTGCTGACTGCCGCTGACCCGCTGCTTGGACGCATCGGAAAGGTTGGGGCCGGCACCGGGGTCGGTCACGGTGACGGTCAGGCCGGGGCCGACCACCGGCGTGCTGGCCGCGGCCAGGCTCAATGCGTCCAGGTTATTCAGCAGCCGTTGGCCCTCCGCGTCGTCGGCCAGAGCGAGGCGCTGCACCTGGTCGACCTTGGCCGCCAAGGTGCTGCGCTGTTTGGCCAACCGGGTGGCCGTGGCCTGCGTCAGACGGACGTTGGTGGCCAGGAGTTGTTGCGCTGAGCGCACTCCGGGAGCGACCGAGCGGGCCTGCGCGACCGCAGCCGCGAACACCGCTGCCACCAGGGTCGCGGCCAGCGCCTGCCAGAGCCACCCGAAGGCGCGCCCCCGGCGGCTCTCGGGTTCGCCGCGGCGCTGCCGTTCAGCGGCGGCCGCCGCGTATCCGGGGTCCAGATGTTCGGACAGCAGCGCGCGCAGCAGCGAGGGCACCGGGATGCGTTGCGGGCGAGCCGCGTCGTGAGTGCTGTAGCCGGCGTTGGGGTCGTAGCCGCCGAGCAGCCGATCGGGTTCAGCCATGCTTGACCTTCGGCATTCGGCGCATCACCAGGACCATCTGCACGATGTAGAGCACGAACGCCCACAGGTACATGTAGAGGCCCCAGGCCAGGAACGCCCAGCCGCAGGCGAGCACGACGCGGCTCCACAGCGCGTCCCACTGTCCCAGCAGGACCAGGGGGAAACCGGACATCAGCGCGAACGTCGCTGCCTTCCCCACGTAGGAGACCGGCAGCGCCGACAGGCCCCGGCTCCACAGCAGCGGCAGCGTCCCAGCCAGCGCCGCGTCCCGGCCCAGCAGCGTCAGCACGAACCACCACGGGGCGATGCCGCTGATCGCGAACACGATCGGCACCGTCACCATGTAGAGCCGGTCGACGGCCGGATCCAACAGCATGCCCAGCCGCGACTGCTGGTTGAGCAGGCGGGCGATCTTGCCGTCCGCCCAGTCCGAGACGCCGCTGAACATCAGGATCGCCACTGCCCAGCTGTGCGTGTGGGTGACCAGCATCAGGTAGACGAAAACCGGGATGAGAGCGAGTCGGACGACGCTCAGCACGTTGGGCACCGTCAGCACCCGGTTCTGCACGAGCACGGGCTCCATGTGCGGTGACATTAGCCCGGTGACGATGCGGTCCGCACGGCGGACGCAACTCAGCGGAAGACGCCGGGCAGGCTCAGGGTGGACAGCGTGTCGTCGGACAACGGGTTGTCGTTGACCATGTAGGTCCATGTGGACGTCGGCCGGGCCAGCTTGGACAGATCCAGGCCCGGCTCGTCCTCGAGAATGTTGGCCGTCTCGAACGTCTGCTGCGCGGCCTCGATGGCGTCGGCGGCAAGTGATGCGAACGCGTCCACCGCCATCCGGTGGAACTCGTCGAGTGGATTCTGCCGCCCGAGCGCGCGCAGATGGATGCTCTCGCGGATGTCGGCCAGGTAGGCCAGATGATCGGCCCAGCCGCGGTCGAGGTGGTAGAGCATGATCAGCCGGCAGATCTTCTCCAGCCGTTCTTCGGAGATCTCTTCGCGCAGCTCCTTGTACCGCTTGGGCGCCAGCTCCTCCAGCTCTTCACGAGCAGTTGGCGTGCGCAGCAACGTGTTTCGTCGATCGACGATGATGGCGCGCTGCTGGGCGATGAGCTGGTTGTAGCGCCAGGTGTTCGCGTGCACGTCGAGCAGCCGGCCCTCGGCGACCCGCTGCGCATGGTCGAGCAGGGTACTGGTCTTGGGGCTGAGGATGCGGCCGTCCTCGTCGGTTTCGGTGGGCAGCTTGTTGCTGTCGAGATTGGCCGCCACCACGTCGTCTTCCCAACTCGAGAAGAACACCGACGACCCCGGGTCCCCCTGCCGTCCGGCGCGGCCGCGCAGCTGGTTGTCCAGACGCTCGGTGTGATGCCGGCCGGTGCCGACCACGTGCAGGCCGCCCAGTTCGGCGACGCGGTCGTGGTCGGACTCGTCGGAGCCGCCGAGGCGGATGTCGGTGCCGCGCCCGGCCATCTGGGTCGACACGGTGACCGAGCCGTAGGTGCCGGCTTCGGCGATCACCCGGGCCTCTTCGGCGTCGTTCTTGGCGTTGAGCAGCACCGCGGGCACACCGCGCCGGGTCAGCCGCTCGTAGAGGTCCTCGGATTCGGCGACGTCGCGGGTCCCGACCAGGACCGGCTGCCCGGTCTCATGCACCTCGGCGATGTGCTGCACGAGCGCGTCGTTCTTGGCGGCGGCGGTGATGTAGACCCGGTCCGACTCGTCCTCGCGGATGTTCGGAGTGTTCGGCGGAATCGGTGACACGCCGAGCTTGTAGAACTGACGCAGCTGCTCGCCGGCGGCCAGCGCGGTGCCGGTCATGCCGCACACGGTCGTGTAGCGGTTGATCAGCGCTTGCACCGTGATGGTGTCCAGCACCTCGCCGGTCTCGGTGGTCTCGATGCCCTCCTTAGCCTCGACGGCGGCCTGCAGGCCGTCCGGCCAGCGCTGCAGTTGAGCGATGCGGCCGCGGGAGGAATTGATCAGGTGCACCGCATCGTCGCGCACGATGTAGTGGACGTCGCGCTGCAGCAGCACATGCGCATGCAGGGCGACGTTGACCTCGGTGAGAGTGGTGCCGACGTGTTCCTCGGAGTACAGGTCGATGCCGCCGAGCGCTTTTTCCAGCTTGCGGGCGCCCATTTCAGTCAGGTGGACGTTGCGGCTGTCGGCGTCGGTCGCGTAGTAGTCCTCGGCGTTCTTGTGGTGGACGAGCTGGCCGACCAGTTTGATGATTTCCAGCCGCGGCGTCTCCCGGTGGGTGGTGCCGGCCAGTACCAGCGGCACCAGCGCCTCGTCGACCAGCACCGAGTCCGCCTCGTCGATCAGCGCCACGTCGGGGTTGGGCGAAACCAGATCGTCGACGTCGGTGACCAACTGGTCGCGCAGCACGTCGAAGCCGATCTCGTTGACCGAGGCGTAGGTGACGTCGCAGTCGTAGGCCGCCCGGCGGTCGGCGCTCGTCGACTCGGCGGTAATCCAGCCGACGGTCAGCCCCATCGCCTCGATCAGCGGGCCCATCCACTCCGCGTCGCGGCGCGCCAGGTAGTCGTTGATCGTCACCACATGCACGTGCCGTCCGGCCAGCGCGTAGCCCGCCGCCGCGATCGCCCCGGCCAGCGTCTTGCCCTCACCGGTGGCCATTTCGATCACATCGCCGGCCAGCATCCGCAGCGCACCCAGGAGCTGCACGTCGAAGGGGCGTAGATCGGTCGCGCGCTCGGCCGCTTCCCGTGCGATTGCCAGGAACTGGGGAATGTCGGCAGCGTCGGCCAGGTCGTCCAGTTGGAGCAGGCCTGCCGCCTTACGCAGCTTCTCGTCGGTGAGATCTGCGGCTTCCTTTTCGTACTCCTCGGCATCGGTCACCACGGCCATCGAGCGGCTGCGGTTCTTTTCCGTCGTGGCGCCGAGCAGGCGCCAGAAGCGGCTGCTCAGCCGTCCGGGCTGGGAGCGGGTGGTCTTCGGCACAGCTAAACGGTACGCGAACTGCAGGCGGGCCCGATCAGGCCAGGTTGGATCGGCGCGGGTAGGCGACGCTCGGGTCGGTGAGGACGTTGACGACGGACGGTAGGCCGCTGGCGAAAGCGCGTTCGAGCGCCGGACGAAGCTCCGCGGGTGCCGAGACCAGCTCGCTGTGGGCGCCCAGCGCACGGGCCACCTCGTCGTACCGGGTTCCGGGCCGCAGCTCGGCCACTACCGAATAGCCGTACAACGCCTCCATCGGGTGCTTTTCCAGCCCCCAGATGCCGTTGTTGCCCACCACCGACACCACCGGGACGTTGTGCCGCACCAGGGTGTCCCACTCCATGCCGCTGAAGCCGAATGCGCCATCGCCCTGCAGCAGAACCACCTGCCGCTCGGGCCGGGCGAGTTTGGCCGCCAGCGCATACCCCGGACCCGAGCCCAGGCAGCCGAAGGGGCCGCTGTCCAACCAGCAGCCCGGCTGGTAGCTGTCGATGACCCGACCGGCGTAGGAGCCGAAGTCCCCGGCGTCGATGACGACGATGGCGTCGCGGTCCAGCAACGGAGCCAACTCGGCGTAGACCCGCATGGGGTGCAGCGGGATTCGGTCCTCGGCGAGCTCGGCCTTCTCGGATTCGCGTGCTGCGGTCTCGGTGGCTCGGAGGCCATTGGTCCAGTCCCGGTGTTCGCTGGTACCCGCGGTGGCCAGCGCAGAGAGGATCTCGGTGAGGTCGCCGTAGAGCTCGGCGGCAACCGGACGCGGATGGGCGCGATCGGGGCGGGCGCGGTCGATGGCGATGAGTTGGGTGTCCGCACCGAACACACCACCGAAGCCGAGCCGGAAATCCATTGGCACTCCGACGATCAGCGCAACGTCGGCGCCGCCTAACGCCTTGGAGCGGGCCCGCGAGAACGCCAGCGGGTGGTCGGCGGGCACCACTCCGCGGGCCATCCCGTTCATCAGCACGGGGATGCGCAGTTGTTCGGCCAGCCGCAGCAGTCCGTCCTCCCCGCGACCCCACCAGACGTTGGTGCCGGCCATGATCACCGGCCGCTCGGCTTTGGACAGCAGGTCCACGGCCCGGTCCAGCGCATCGGCGTCGACAGCGGGCGGGTTCGGCAGGGTGCTCAACGCGCCAGGACTGCAGTCTTCCTCGGCCATCGAAAACACGTGGTCCATCGGGAAGTCGACGAATCCGACCCCAGACGGAGCGCTGACCGACGACCGCAGCGCCTGGTCGACGAGTGCGCCGGCATCCTGCGCTGACTGTGCGGTGGCGGCGAAGCGGCACAGTGGCGCGACGAACGGCACGTGGTCGATCTCCTGCAGGGACCCCATCCCCCAGCGCAACGCCGGCGCCCGGCCGCCGAGCACCACCAGCGGCGACTGGTTCTGTTGGGCGGCGGCCATGGCGCTCATACCGTTGGTGATGCCGGGCCCGGCGGTCAGCGCGGCGACGCCGGGCACCCGGGTCACCTTCGACCAGCCCTCGGCGGCGAACGTGGCGGTCTGCTCGTGGCGGGTGTCGATGAGGCGGACGCCCTCGTCGCGGCAGCCGTCGTAGATGGAGAACAAGTGGCCGCCGGACAGCGTGAAAAGCGTGTCGATGCCGCTGGCCCGGAGTCGGCGGGCGACGAGTCGGCCGGCGTGCAGGGTCTGGGCGGGCGCGGCGTCGGTGGTCATCACCGCAGCCTATCCATCCGCCGTCGGGTACCTTCGCCGGAGGATTTTCTGTTGCTCAGCCGCGCAGAACACCTCGACTGTGAGGAGACAAGACCGTGGGTCCGAAGCCGTTCACGTTCTCGATCGATTGGGCCCATGCGCTGATCGATTCATTGCGGTGGACCGCCATCGCATGGGCGATCAGCGCGGTCTGCCTCCTGCTCGTGCTGTTGCTGGTCCGGTTCATCACTCCGTGGGGTCGCCAGTTCTGGCGGATCACCGGTGGGTATTTCACCGGTCGCCACAGTGTCCGCGTCTGGCTCATGTTCGGTGTGCTGCTGCTCTCGGTGGTGCTGGCGGTACGGCTGAACGTGTTGTTCAGCTTCCAGGGCAAGGACATGTACACCGCTTTGCAGAAGGCGTTCGAAGGCGCTGCCGGCGACAATGAGGTTGTCAAAAACTCTGGTGTACATGGCTTTTGGATGTCGATCGGGATCTTCAGCATCATGGCCGTGATTCACGTGGCCCGGGTGATGGCCGACATCTACCTCACGCAGCGGTTCATCGTCGCCTGGCGGGTATGGCTCACCGACCAACTCACCGGTGACTGGCTGGACGGCCGCGCCTACTACCGCGACCTTTTCATCGACGAGACCATCGACAACCCCGACCAGCGTATCCAGCAAGACATCGACATCTTCACCGCCGGAACGGGTACCGGCCCGAACCAGCCCGGAACCGGGACGGGCAGCCTGCTGTTGTTCGGCGCGGTGCAGTCGGTGATTTCCGTGGTGTCGTTCAGCGCGATCCTGTGGGAGCTGTCCGGCACGCTCACCTTCTTCGGAATTTCCTTCCCGCGCGTGATGTTCTGGACCGTCATCATTTACGTGCTGGTCGCCACGATCATTTCGTTCGTCATCGGCCGTCCGCTGATCTGGCTTAGCTTCCGCAACGAAAAGCTCAATGCCGCTTTCCGATACGCCTTGGTGCGACTGCGCGATGCGGCCGAGGCGGTCGGCTTCTACCGCGGCGAGCGGGCAGAACGCACCCAGCTGCGCAAGCGTTTCGCGCCCGTTATCGACAACTACTTGCACTACGTCAACCGCAGCGTCGGCTTCTATGGCTGGAACCTGGCAGTCAGTCAGGCGATCGTGCCGTTGCCATGGTTGATTCAAGCGCCGCGATTGTTTGCCGGCACAATCGATTTCGGTGATGTCAGCCAGACGGCGTCGGCGTTCGGCAATATCTCGGACTCGCTGTCGTTCTTCCGCAACGCCTACGACCAGTTCGCGTCCTACCGCGCCGCCATCATCCGGCTGCACGGGTTGGTCGAAGCCAACGAGCAGGGACGTGCCTTGCCGTCGGTACTGGCGCTGCCAAGTACCGACGGTTCGGTGCAGATCGAGAATGTTGAAGTGCGCAAGCCCGATGGCGACCGGTTGATCGACCCCCTGGACGTGCGGCTGGAAACCGGACAATCGCTGGTAATCACCGGCCGCTCCGGTTCAGGCAAGACCACCCTGCTGCGCAGCCTCGCTGAATTGTGGCCGTTTGCCACCGGCACGCTGCACCGGCCCGACGGCGACAACGAAACGATGTTCTTGTCTCAATTGCCCTACGTGCCGCTTGGCGATCTGCGTTCGGTGGTCTGCTACCCCCTGTCGACCGAGGACGTCTCTGATGCCGAGCTGCACGACGTTTTGACGAAAGTCGCTCTGGCGCCGCTGATTACGCGTCTCGATGAAGATCAGGACTGGGCCAAGGTGCTGTCGCCGGGTGAGCAACAAAGGGTCGCCTTTGCGCGAATCCTGCTCACCAAACCCAAAGCGGTATTCCTCGACGAATCCACCTCAGCGCTCGACCCGGGCCTGGAGTACGCGCTGTACCAGCTGGTGCGCACCGAGCTGCCGGACACCATCGTGGTCAGCGTGAGCCACCGCCCCACCGTCGAGCAACACCACGAGCGGCACCTGGAACTGCTCGGCGAAGCGCAATGGCGGCTGGGCCCGGTCGACAAGCAGGCGGTGGCTTCCGGCAGTTCCTAGGCGGGAGGCTCACCCGGGTGGTGTTGTTGTCCAAATTGCCATGAGGGCTGTGGTTCGGCCCGAATCACGACCGTGGCGGCAACCTGGCCGACACTCGCGCCTACCCGCCCCCGGCCCTGCGGGCCGCGTGCGCTCCGGCGCTGTGCCTGACTCGCGCCTACCCGCCCCCGGCCCTGCGGGCCGCGTGCGCTCCGGCGCTGTGCCTGAAGAAGGAGCCCTCGCCCAGCTGCGTTCCGCTCGCATACCCCTTGCCGTCCTGGGCGATATTGGAGGCACAGGCTCCGGCCGCATAGAGCCCGGGCACGACGCTGCCGTCCGCGCGCTGGACCTCTCCGTCGACGGTGACCGTCAACCCGCCCATGGTGAATCCGGAGTACATCGCCCGCCCGAGCGACAGATCGAACACCGCCCATGGGCTCTTATCCTGCGCCGCAACGTATTCGGGCTGCTTGTGAAAATCCGGGTCCGCACCCTTGAGTGCGAATTCGTTGTAGCGCTGCAGTGTCTGCGCGAGGTTGCCGGCCGGAATGCCGAGCGCGGTCTCCATCTCGGCGATCGTCTCGTAGCCGTCCAGGAACTTGATCAATGGCATCTCGGGCATCTTCATGTGCGCTTCGTCGACGATAAGATACGCGGTCTGCTCCGGCTGTTCCAGTACGAACGCCGAAGTGCGCGAATGGTAGGAGTCTTCGGCGACGAACCGCTTGCCCTCTTTGTTGACGATGAGACCCGTCAGCAGAATCTCCGGCGGGTAGGCGGCCGCGGTGATGAACAACTCATCCATGTTCTTGGTGGCGCCGCCCGCCGACATGCCTAATCGGATGCCGAGTCCGTCATCGTGGGGGTTGCCCAGGATGTAGGGCGCGACCAGGCCATGATGCTTGGTGCGCCGCGGCTGCCCCAGCGCCGGTGTGTGCTCGGCGACCATCTCGGGGTTCATCGCGAAACCGCCGGCCGCGATGACGACGGACTTGGCCCGGACGGCCCCGGTGTCGGAGAAGCGCTTCCAGGCCGCACCGACAACCACGCCATCGTTGTCGACGATGAGCTGGGTGACTCCGGTCTCGTACTGGACCTGCACGCCGAGTTCGTCGGCGCGCTTGACCAGGAGGTCGATCACCATCGCGGCCCCGCCCAGTTCCCCAGGGACCGGCACGGAGTGCCCACGCGGCGCCGGCTTGGCCTGCTCGCAGTACGGCCAGACTTTCTCGTTGCCCGTATAACTCAGGCCCTCGGTGCCCGGCGGCACCACCACCTTGCCGGGGTAGAAACTGCGCTCGAACTGAAAGCCAAGGGCCTCAAGCCAATTGAAGTGCTCGACACTGTCGTCACAGTAAACGCGGATCTTGTCGAGCTCGGGTTCGCGGGACACCGCGACCAGGTACTTGAACATCTCCTCGGGCGAGTCGGAGTGACCGGTCGCTTCCTGGACGGCGGTGCCCCCACCCAGGTAAAAGTGTCCTCCGGCCATGGAGGTGGTGCCCCCGGCGGCGGCGGCCCGTTCCAGCACCAGAACGCGGGCTCCCGCATCGGCGGCGCTGACCGCGGCACAGCCCCCGGCGATGCCGAAGCCGATCACCAGAACGTCGACCTCGTCGGACCAGGACTCGACCGTGTCCGCATTGACCGTGGTGGGGATGTCGGTGCTCACCGCTGCTCCTGTTTGATGTAGTCGTAGAACGCTTTGATCTCGGGCGAGAGGTATGCGATCTCCACGAACGGGACACCCGCCTGTGGCGCGCTGACGTACGCGAAATGGATGCCGCCGGGCATCACGCCCTGCTGCACGACATCGGCGTTGTGATGGGCCGCGTCGCCCAGCGCGGCGTCGAACGCCTTCAGTGATTCGGCCTCCATGCAGATGTGGTGCAGACCCGGCCCGTGATCACGCAGAAACTCACTATAGATATTCTCCCCGCGGACCGGCGCGATCAGCTCCAGCTGCATGTCCCCGAGATAGCTCAACGAAATGCCGGCGACGAAGTCGGCGGGCTCGCCGCGCAGCCGGCAAGTGTCCGGGCCGAAGTGCACATCGGGTATCCGCACCCACTTACGAGCACCTAAAAGCCCGGTGAGAGCCGTTTCGGTGGCCTCCAGGTCCGGCGTCACCCAGGCGATCTGGATCGGTGACGCGCCAAGAAAGTTCATCGCTTCGCAGACTATCGCAGCGCGCGGTCCGCAGAAAGAACCGGGAAAGACTTTGCCGCCGCGGCCCTCGGCCGGCCCGCAGCGACCCGCTGAACGTGTTCTAATTCGCCTGGCCGAACAGGCCGATCAGGAGCCGCACCTGGGTGTCGAACACGCTCTTGGGGTCGGTCACGGTGTCGGCGCCGTACTGCCCGAAGACTTCCATGCTGATCGCGCCCAGCACCCCGGCCCACAACAGAAAGCATCGGGCCATCACGCGGTCATCGCCCGGGAACCCGAACTCGTGGCGGATTCGCTCGAAGTCCGACGACATTGGTTGTGGCGCAGCATCACTGGTCAGCATGATGTCCCCCGTGGTGATCCCTGCGGCGATAGCGTCGAACAGGTCCGCCACCACGCGGGTGCCGACTCCGACCGTGCGCTCCGGCGGAGCGTGGTACCCGGGTACCGGGCTGCCGTAGAGCAACGCCCACCGCGCCGGGTGCGCGACCGCCCAGTCACGCACCGCGTGCGTGATGGCCAGGACGTCGTCACTCCAGGAGTCGCTCTGGGTGCTATCGCGCGCCTGGCGCACGGCCTCGGCCAGGTCGGAGTAGGCATCGACGAGCAGCAGGGTCAGCAACTCGTCCCGGTTGGCGACATAGCGATAAACGGCTGAGGAAACCATGCCCAGCTCGCGGGCGATGGCGCGCAAGGACAACCCGGCCGCGCCGTGCTCGAGCAGATGCCGCCGCCCGAGTTCGACAATCTGGGCCTCAATCTGCTCCCGCGAATCCTGGCGCTTACCCACGGGGGCAAGTCTGACACGACAGAGATCACCGCTCTTGCTTATCGGTCACGGTTGTGACACGGTAACTCAGAAATGAGAGCGGTGCTCTCAATTAGGTCTTCGGGAGGTCGGCAATGCCCACGCAGTATCAAGAACCGAATACGGCAGCCCGCGCCGCCAACGCAGTCATCCGCTGGCTTGCGGAATCGGGCATCAGCATCGCCGGCACCAGGGCGCTGCGGGTGCGGGGACGCAAGACCGGTCAATTACGCAGCGTGGTGGTCAACCTGCTGACCGTCGACGGCGCCGAGTATCTTGTCTCACCGCGCGGCAACACGCAGTGGGCGCGCAACGTGAGCGCCGCCGGCGTCGTCAAGACGGGCCCGCGCTGGCGGCGGCGACGTGCCACCGTCTCCGAGGTGGCCGACGAGGACAAGTCCGAGATTCTCAGACGCTATCTGGCCAGGTGGTACTGGCAGGTCGAGGACTACGTCGGCGCCGTGACGGCGGAGTCGAGCGACGACGAGTTACGCGCCGCCGGAGCCCGGATTCCGGTATTCGCTCTCGCGCGTTAAGGCGTGCCGTCCGAGCCGGGTGTGCCGGGCGTGCCGCCGGGTCCCGCTTGTCCCCCGGTGCCGCCCGATCCGCCGTTGGCTTGTCCGAAGCCGGTGGCGTTACCGCCGTCACCACCGTTGCCGCCGTTGCTGCCCGGCTGCAGGCCGTCGCCGCCGTTGCCGCCGTTGCCGCCTTGGGTGGTCGCCGTGGAGGGGCTCTGCCAGCTAACGGCGTCTCCACCGCGACCGCCAGCGCCACCGCCCGCTGCCCCGTCGCCGCCGTCGCCGCCCGCGCCGCCGGTCGCTATGGCGGCCGAAGAGGCGTTGGAGATCGCCGCGAAGCCGCCCTCGCCGCCCGCACCGCCGGTACCGGAGGGCCCGCCGTCGGTCCCGGCCGCACCCTTGCCCCCTATGGCGTTTCCCGTTCCGTCGTTAAAAGCGCTACCGCCGGCGCCGCCGTCGCCGCCGCCGGCGGCGCCGGTTCCGCCGAGCGCTCCGTCGGCACCGATGGCATTGCCACTTCCCTCAGTGCCTGCGTAGCCGCCCTGGCCACCAGCGCCGCCGCGACCCTCGACGGAATTGCCGCCCACTCCGCCGGCCGCTCCCCTCACGTCAGCCGTCGAGGCGCTGTTTCCCAGATAATTGCCACCGCCCCGCCCACCGTTCCCGCCGTTGCCAGTGGTGCCTGCGCCGCCCGCTCCGCCTTCTGATGCCGTGGTGGCGCCAAGCCCCCGGTTGTCCGCGTAACCCCCGTCTCCGCCGTTGCCACCGGTGGTTCCGGCGCCACCGTTACCGGCTTTGCCCGCAGTGGCCCGGGCCGTAGACGCGGAGTTGTCGATGTAAGCACCGCCGCCCTCTCCGCCTCTGCCGCCGATGCCGGTAGCGCCTCCGCTCGCGCCGTCCGCCCCTGCGCCGCCGGTGGCATTCCCCATGCCGTTTGTCTCGCCGTAACCACCCCAGCCGCCGTCGCCGCCGCCCGCACCGCCGCTTCCGCCTGCTCCACCGTCCGCGCCAACGGCGTCTACCGTCGAGGTAGCATTCGAAATCCATGCGCCCCCACCGCCCCCGCCGCGTCCGCCAAAGCCGGTGGTGCCATTTCCGCCCGCTCCGCCGGCAGTCGCGACCACGTGGCCGACACCGTCGTTGTCCGCGTAACCCCCGTACCCGCCGTCGCCGCCGTCGATACCGTCCCCGCCCGCCCCCGCGGCGCCGGCGACGGCGTCCGCCGTCGACGTTGTGTTTCGGATGGTCGCGTATCCGCCGTCACCCCCATTTCCGCCGCGACCGCTGTTGCCGCCGTCGGCGCCGTCCGCCCCTGCGCCGCCGAAGGCGTTGCCGGTGCCGTGATGGGTCGCGGTGCCGCCACTCCCACCGTTACCGCCGCCACCGGGCCCTGTTCCCGCACTGCCGCCGTGACCACCGATGGCTTCTCCGCTGCCGAAGTGTTCAGCCTCGCCGCCCCAGCCGCCCGTACCGCCGATGCCGCTGGTACCGATGCCCCCGGCCCCGCCGGTGCCACCCGTCGCGGTTCCGGTCCCGTAGCCCTTCGATATTCCGCCGCTGCCGCCGGAGCCACCGTCGATTCCGGTTCCGCCGGTTCCGCCGGTGCCGCCTACGCCCGAATGGCCTGCCAGCCCTCCGGTGCCCCCGGTGCCGGCGGCACCACCCAGACCCGCCTCGCCGCCCGTTCCGCCGTTGCCTCCGGAGCCCATGCCGGTGCCGGTGCCGCCTTTGCCGCCGGTGCCGCCCATTCCCCCGGAGCCGCCATTGCCGTTGATGCCGCCATTGCCGGCTCCGCCGACACCCCCGGCGCCGCCGACCCCTCCTTGGGAGCCCCCGCCGCCGGCGCCGTTCCACCCTGTGCCGGTTCCGCCTTCCATTCCGGTGCCACCGGTGCCCCCGGTCCCGCCGGTGCCTCCGGTGCCCGCGCTGCCGGCAACGGATCCGCTGCCGCCCAGCCCGGCCGCTCCGCCGGCACCGCCCTGCCCTCCGGTGCCCGCACCCGCGCCGGTGTCGGCCGCGCCGATACCCCCCTGGCCGCCCATCCCGCCGGTGCCGCCAACACCACCGTGCCCGGTGCCGCCGCTGGATCCCGAGCCGCCTCCGAAGAGACCCGAGGCTCCGCCCGCTCCGCCGGCGCCACCGGTACCGCCCACACCACCCTGGCCGCCGGCGTATCCCGCTCCACCGGCGCCGCTGTTAACTCCGGCAACACCGGCCAGCCCGTCGGCTCCCGCTCCGCCGGTGCCGCCGACGCCGCCGCCACCGCCGATACCACCGGCCCCTCCGCCACCCCAGAGCATTCCGCCGTTACCACCGGCACCGCCGGTGCCGCCGATACCACCGGTGCCGCCGATACCGCCGGCCGGTCCGGTAGTTCCGGTCACGCCGACACCTCCGGCGCCACCTCGGCCACCGTTGCCGAACAAACCTGCGTCTCCGCCCCGGCCGCCCGACTGGCCGGCCGCTCCCGACCCTCCGTTGCCGCCGTTCCCCCACAGGATCCCGCCTGCCCCACCGTTGGCCCCCGTGCCTGCCGCACCGTCGGTGCCGTTGCCGATCAGCGGGCGACCCAGCAAGGCTTGGGTGGGGGCGTTGATCACGCCCATGAGCAGCTGCTCCACACTGGCCGTCTCAGCGGAGGCATACGCGTCAGCGCTTCCGGCCAGGCTGCGCAGGAATTGGTCGTGAAACGCCGCGGCCTGGCTGCTGAGGACCTGGTAGCGCTGGCCGTGAGTGGCGAATAGTGCCGCGATCGCGGCCGACACTTCATCCTCCGCCGCGGCAAGGACTCCGGTAGTGGCTCCGGCGGCCATGTGATTGGCGGCGCTGACCGCCGAACCGATCCCGGCGATGTCGTTGGCTGCGGCGGTCATCAGTGCTGGAAAAGCGATCACTTGGGACATGGACAGGCCCTGACTTTCTGTTTCGGAATTGCGGGGAGTTGCCGAATGATTTCCTGGGCATATCCGGGGAGAATTGCTAGCCGGAGGGGTGCTGATTTCGGGGTCCCGATCCCCGAACCGTCTCGATCTGGGAGGGGTCATACGACCGCCAGGGCCGTACCCCCCAGATTTTGCTCATCGAGTGTTTGTCACCGATTTCCGCTCCTGAATAACCCAGATTCGGATCGTAGCTTCACGTGGCGGTGGTGTTCGCATTTTGCGAAATTTCAGCCGTCGCAGGATTTGACTATGGGCTCCACCGGAAATCCGTATCCGAGCCCGTCTTGGGGTGACTGGCAAACAGCATTTCAGTGCATGCAACACGAATTATGTTGCACTGCAGTGTAGTTGACGGTGTCTCAGCTTCTCATGGGCGATCAGCAAAGCCTGCTGTTGGAGTGTTGTATGACTGTGACGTCAACTTTATCGGTATATGGCTCTGGCGGGAGCCATGATCCGAAGTTGCGAATTGGAATCCGGCTCTAATTAGTCGGGTCGATTTACGGATTGAAGCCCGTGTCCTCGCGCACCTGCTGGGTGACCGACGCCCACGAGACCGCCGCCGGCAGTGTTCCCCACACGCTGTTGAAGATTCCGACGATCTGGCCGGATCCGTCCCCCGCGAGGTAGATCGGCCCTCCCGAGTCGCCCTGCTGCGTCTGCACGCCGTTGGTCATCGTGAACCAACCGTTGTTGACGCTCTCCACCGTCCCGCACGTCTCGCCGGTGATGATGCCGAAATGACAGACCGCCTGTCCGGGGCTCACCGTACCCGGCCCGGACCGCAATTGGCGACCACCCGGCAAGGCATTGCTCACCGTCACGTTGTCGGCCAGGGCGATCGCCTCGTAGTCGGCGATCACCTGGTCGGTGGCCACCGTCGACCCCGTCGGCGTGTTGTCGCGGAAGGTCGTCATGTGTCCGATGACGTTGTTGGCATGGTCGGTCACCGCACCGCCCCCACGGCAGTGCCCGGCCGTATACGCCGTGTGCATGCGGACGTCGACAAATCCCAGCGTGCAGACCCGGTTGTCCTGATGAATCTCCATGCCCGGGTAGACCACGATGGGATCCGCGCTGGCGGATACCGGCGCGAGCGCCGACACCGACGCCACGAGCATCAGGGACGCTGTTACTGAACGCAACACCGTGCGGCGCACCATCGGACTCCGATCCCTCTCGGGCCGACACAGCGCCGACCTCCCCTATCGAGGTTACGGATTCATAACCCCGTAGAGGATTTCGCGCCGCGTGACCGCTTCGTTACCGAGACGCGGCCAGCGGCTCGCTTCCTTCGGTTTTGACGGCGTTACGGGGCGTCCAGCCGGGCGGCCCGAACACGTAACCGAACCGGTCGCGCAGTCGGGTCGCCGACCGTACATCGCGGGCGATGGCCACATACTCGTGCGTCTGTAATTTCCAGATGTTGAACGTGTCGACCTGCTTGGTCAGGCCGTAGTGCGGCCGGAACAGCTCCTTCTGGAAGCTGCCGAACATGCGGTCGAAGACGATGAAGATGCCGCCGTAGTTCTTGTCCAGATACACCGGGTCCATGCCGTGGTGCACCCGGTGGTGCGAGGGGGTGTTGAAGACGAACTCGAACCAGCGCGGCAGCTTGTCGATGCGCTCGGTGTGCACCCAGAACTGGTAAATCAGGTTCAGCGACCAGCTGAAGAAGATCATCCACGGCGGAAGGCCCAGCAATGGCAGCGGCAACCACATCAGAATCTCGCCGCTGTTGTTCCACTTTTGGCGCAGCGCGGTGGCGAAGTTGAAGTATTGGCTTGAGTGATGCGCCTGATGGGTAGCCCAGATGAGCCGGATACGGTGGGCGACGCGGTGGTAGGCGTAGTACAGCAGGTCTACGCCCACGATCGCGACGACCCACGTGTACCACTTGGTCGCAGGGAGGTGCCACGGAGCCACGTAGGCATAGATTGCGGCATACCCGAACAGCGCCAACGTTTTCCAGGCGGCAGTCGTGGCCACCGACACCAGACCCATCGAAATGCTCGCCATGGAATCGCGGGTGAGGTAGGCACCCGAGGACGGCCTGTCCTTCGAAGGGTTCTGAGCAGCAGCGGCATCAAGCTTCTCCAGCTTGCGGGCCGCGGTCCACTCCAGGGTCAACAGCAAGAGGAAGAAGGGGATGGCAAACAGCACCGGATCCCGCAACTCCGGGGGTAGTCCCGAAAAGAAGCCCGTAATTGCACTCACAGGTGACAGATTACTGACAGCGCGGTCCGCGCGTGCCCGGTTATGCCAGGGTCGGCCCCGGTGAGAACTCTGCCGCGCCCAGTGCGCAAGCCGCACGTCACCCAGCGTCTGCTGCGCGCGTCCGGCGTTCGGAACCGGATGTTCCCGCCGGCAAAGCTGGCGAGCTGGGCAGCCAACCCCCGCCCGCCGTACTGCGGCCTGCCGTCGAAGCACGTCCTGAAGAAGATCGAGGTCGCTCGAGACGATCTCAACGGCCGTCCCGTCTATCAGGTCACTCCGCGTCAGGTCGAACCGCGAGAACACACCGGTCACCTGATCTATCTGCACGGTGGCGCCTACGTGTTGGATCTGCTGCCGCACTTCCACTGGCCGGCGATCGCGCGACTGGCCACCATGCTGCGGCGCACGATCACGGTGCCGATCTACCCGATCGCGCCCGAACACAACTACCGTCAGGTGTTTCCCTTCCTGCTTCAGCTCTACCGTCGCATTCTGCAGACTCGCGACCCCAATTCTGTTGCATTCATGGGAGATTCAGCCGGCGGCGGAATGGCCTTCGCGCTGTGCCACGCGGTGCGCGACGCTGGCCTGCCACAACCGACCGATGCCTTGCTGCTGTCTCCTTGGATGCATCTCGGGCTGCCCGACCCGGACGTGCCCAACGTCGCCAGGATCGACCCGTTCCTCAACCTCGACGATCTGCGGGCGGCCGGAATCCGCTACGCCGGCGGGGATCCACTCGACACTCCCCTGCTCAGCCCGAGCGTGGGGCCGCTGGACGGGTTGCCGCGTTTGACGGTCTTCACCGGAACCCATGATGTACTCAATCCCGACGCGCGCGCCTTCCGCAGGCGCGCGATTTCCGAGGGCCTTGATATCGGCTGGTACGAACTCGAGGGAGGCATGCACACGTGGATGCTCCTTCCCGGGCACAAGGCCAAGGTGACGCTGGGCCAGATCCGCGACGTGCTGTCGGTGCGATCCGGATCCTGATCATCGGTGCCGGATTCGCGGGGCTGTGGACTGCACTCGGCGCCGCGCGGCGACTCGACGAGCTAGCGGTCCCATTCGGCAAGGTCGACGTCACGGTCCTGAGCGCGCAGCCGTTTCATGACATCCGGGTGCGCAACTATGAGGACGACCTCAGCAGCTGCCGCATCCCACTCGCCGAGCTGCTCGACCCCGTCGGCGTCGGGCATGTCACCGCCGAGGTGACGCAGATCGACTCCGCCGCCCGCACCGTCACCACGTCGGCCAAGGAAACCTACGAATATGACCGGCTGGTGCTCGCGGCGGGCAGCCGGGTCAACAAGCCCGACCTGCCGGGGCTGCGTGAGTTCGGTTTCGACGTCGACACCTACGACGGCGCCGTGCGCCTGCGTCAACACCTGGAGGCGCTGGCCGGCGGGCCGGCGGCGAGCACCGCAGTCGTGGTCGGCGCCGGGTTGACCGGGATCGAAACGGCCTGCGAGCTGCCGCACCGGTTGCGCGAACTGGGCATGGCGCCCCGGGTGGTGCTGGTCGACCATAATCCTCTGGTCGGGTCCGACATGGGCGCATCGGCGCGACCGGTGATCGAGAAAGCCCTGTCGGACAACGGTGTTGACTGTCGTACCGGTGTGGGAGTCGCCGCCGTGGACCCCGCCGGCGTGACACTGAGTTCGGGTGAGCGGCTCGACACCGCGACGGTGGTGTGGTGTGCCGGGATGCGGGCCAACGCGCTGACCGAGCAGTTGCCGGTGTCCCGCGACAGGTTGGGGCGCGTCGCAGTCGATGACTACCTGAGGGTGATCGGGGTGCCGGCGATATTCGCCGCCGGCGATGTGGCCGCCGCCTACATGGACGACGAGCACGTGTCGGTCATGTCGTGTCAACACGGCCGCCCGATGGGACGGTACGCGGGCTACAACGTCGTCAGCGATCTGTTCGGCGAGCCTCTGCTGCCGCTCCGAATCCCCTGGTACGTAACGGTTTTAGATCTCGGGCCAGCCGGCGCGGTGTACACCGAGGGGTGGGAGCGCGTCGTGGTGGCCCAGGGCGAACAGGCCAAGAAGACCAAGCAGACCATCAACACCAAGCGGATCTATCCGCCCCGGACGGGCAACCGCGCGGATCTGCTCGCCGCGGCCGCGCCCGAGCTGCAGGCGCGGCCCTGATCAGTCCGACTGAGCCGTGGGCAGCATCGGACCGGTCTGTTCGCCCGCGTACCAATGCACCGCATAAATGCCGGGCTGTAGCGACAATTCGGCCACCAGCCGTTCCAGCTTCGCCGCCGAATGACCGCCCAGCAGGACGTGCGCGGTCAACGCGACATTCTCCTCGGCCCCTCCGGTGTGGATGCCGCGCAGGATGATGTCGTTGCTGCGGGTGTGCTGCACGATCTGGGCGCGCGCATACTTCGCTGACTTGGGCCGACACACCACTTGGACCTGGTAAGGCTCGAGTCCCTCGTCCTCGTCTCCGGAATTGTCGTGATCGATGAGCCGGCCCAGCGGTCGTCCCAGCACGTGAATGGCGACGACGGTGCCGGTGGCGATCAGGGCGAACACCAGGTGACCGGAAGCGGCCAGCACGCCCACGGCGGCCGAGCACCACAACGTGGCCGCCGTATTGAGCCCGCGGACGTTGGCGCCCTCGCGCAGGATGACACCGCCGCCCAGGAACCCGATGCCGGACACCACGTAGGAGGCGACCCGGGTGGGGCTGCTGTCCTCGGTGGCAGCGGCATAGAGCACGAACAACGTGGCGCCCGTCGCCACCAGTGCGTTGGTACGCAAACCCGCCATGCGGGCCCGCCACTGCCGCTCCAGTCCGATCAGGGCGCCGCAGCCCACGCCGACGGCCAGGCGGAGCGCGAAATCTGCGATGGTCAGGGTGTGCACCGCGCCACTCCTCTCTCGAACAGCTACGGCAGCCAATCAGAATCGGGTTAACACGAGGTGGCGGCCGGGCAAACCGGGCTTCCGCTAGAAGTAGCCGCCCTCCGATTGACCCAGGTGTTCGGGACAGTATGTGTTCGACGCGATGGCCGTAAACAGGGCCGCGCCGTCCAGGGTCAGCCCTGGATTCTGGTTCCGCACGTCGGTCAGCACCTGTAGGCCGGTCTCACCGTTGCGCATCAAGCCGCACACCGCTTGAGCCGACGTGACGGCCCGCGCGGCGTCGGGCACGGTGATACCGGCTTTGGCGAGAGCGTCGAGGAACGCTGCGTCGTCGCCGGGGGGGTCGCCGTGGGCGGGAGCGGCAAGGCCGAGTGTCACGACGGCGGCTGCCAGAACCGCCGGCACGAGCTTCATCCTCCACCCTTCCCCGCGTCGGGCAACATGATTTTGGGCTTGTCACCGTTGGAGACGTGCACGGCATGGATGCCGGGTTTCTTCGACAGCTTCTCGAGGAGACCGTCGAGGCCGGCTTTGTCGACGTTCCAATGTTGCACCGCATCCGGCTCCTGCTGCAGCTTGGCGATGACCTGGTCCAGCTTCACCGGTTCCACTGGGCCCTGGCCGCCGTTGGCGCGGGCCCGGGCACCGCTCCCGCTGTAGACCTGGGCACCGACGCTGCCCGCGGCGCCACCGGTCAGGCTGCCCAGGGCCGCCTGGTTGACGAGTTCGGCGGGAATCGCCGCGGCGGGCGCCGCCGCCATGCTGGTGGCCGGCAACGTGTTGGAGACCATCCGGATGGCGGGAGTGGCCGACGCCCAGGAGGGCGGCACCGACAGCTTCCCCACCACATTGGCCCCGCCCACACTTGCCGATGCCGCGCCGCCGGACGTCGCGCCGCTCAGGCTGGTAGCGGACGTCGGAGCCATCCCCAGGCCCGCCCCCAGCGCCGACTTCGGGATGTCTTCGAGCGGGGGTTTCCAGAACAGCTTGAATTCGGTCATGCCCAGGTTGGGAGCGCTCATGGAGTCGTTCGCGACCGTGCTGAACCGCCCTATGTCGGCGACGATTCCAAAGGTGTTCTCCCAGGTGGAGGCCGCCAGTGGGGTCCCGGTCAGGGCGTTGAGCAACTGGCCCATGGCTTGGATGTAGGCGGTGCCCCCACTGCCGAGAGCCTCGAAGACCTGCAGGACGATGTCGAAAGGGAAGATGGGCGCCGCTGTCGGCGCAGCCGTCGCGGCAGCGGTCCCGGCGGCCAGGGCGCCGGCTTGTCCGACCGCTGCTTGTTGGCCGGCGAGCCCGGCTGCATCGGTGACTTGTGGTGGTTCGGTGTAGGGCGTCAGTCTGGCGGCGGCCGCCGACGAACTGGCGTACCCGAACATCGCCGCCGCGTCCTGCGCCCACATCTCCCCGTACTGCGCCTCCAGCATGGCGATCGCACCGGTGTTCTGCCCGAAGATGTTGGTTGCCACCAGCAAGGCCAACTGGCTTCGATTCAGCGCAATCTGCGTGGGTGGCACAACCGCCGCGAAAGCCGCCTCGTAGGCGCTCACTGCCGCCTTCGCCTGATCTGCGGCCGCCTTGGCCTGCGCTGCGGTCGCTGACATCCACGCCACGTACGGTGCGGCGGCCGCCGCCATCGCGGTCGCCGACGGACCGGTCCACGACTCGTTCGCCAATCCATCGACGATCAGGCCGTATGCGGCTGCGGTGGACTGCAATTCGATCGCCAGGGTGTCCCATGCCGTGGCGGCCTCGATCATCGGGCCGGCGCCCGGGCCGGTATACATCAGGCCGGACGTTATCTCCGGTGGTCGCACCGCGAAACTCATGTCATCGGCCTCTCTGCTGCGGACGCCATCGGTCAGTCCGCCGGTATCACGATGATGGTCGCCGTCGCGGCGACCTCTTCGGCACCGGTCGCGCCCCCCGACGCCCCGGCAGTCCCGTTGCTGACGGTGCGCACAGTGGCGCTGCCCAGCGCGCGGCCGGCCAGGCTCGCCATGGCCATCTCCCCGAACACGCCGCCCTCGGCGGCCGCGGGAGCAGCCGCTAACGCGGCCGGGCTGGCTGCTGGCAGAACCGACGCCATCGTCCTCATCACCGGAGCCGCCGTCACCCAGCCTTGCGGCACCGACAACGATCCGACGAGCGTCGACTGCCCCATCGACCCCGCCACGCCGGCACCCGGAGCTACCGACGCCACGTAGCCCCCACGTAGCGGCGACAGGCCAGCAATGGGTTTGCCGCCGGTGCTCAGCAGTGAGGCGACCCCGGGGGCGTTCTGCGACAAGCCGAGGATCTGCAGCGCAAAAAGCCACCATCCGCCGAACAACACGAACCCGACGATGGGGCTGTAGGCACCGGTGATCGCGGCGAAGAAGGGCCGGATCCCCACGACGTACGGATTGATGGCTTCGATGATGGAGCCGATTGGCGTCGAAGCCGCCGGTGCGGCAGCCGCCGGCCCCACCGTCTGCAACGCGTTGGGCACCGCAGTCATCAGCTGCGACAGCCCGGACTGTACTTCGGAGGCGCCGACAGCCTCGGTGACCGCCGCGGTCTGTCGTCCCACACCCGAGGGGTCGGTGGTTTCCGGCGGCTCGGTGAACGGCGTCAGCGCGGTTGCGGTGGCCGAAGAGGCCGCGTAGCCATACATGGCGGCGGCGTCCTGGGCCCACATCTCGGCGTAAAGCGCTTCGGTCGCAGCGATGGCAGCGGTGTTCTGTCCGAGCAGGTTGGTCGCGATCAACGCCATCAGCAAACTGCGGTTGGCCTCGATCACGGGCGGCGGCACGGTCGCCGCGAACGCGGCCTCGTATGCGCCCGCCGCGAGCTTGGCCTGTGCTGCCGTCTGCTCGGCCCGGGTGCCCGTGTCGGTGAGCCACGCCACAAACGGCGCTGCCGCAGACAGCATCGAGACCGCCGCCGGGCCCTGCCATGACCCGACGGTCACACCCTGGATCGTCGAACTGTAGGACGCCGCGGTGCTGTGCAACTCAGCGGCCAGAGCATCCCATGCCGCTGCAGCCGCCAGCATCGGTCCAGATCCCGCCCCCGTATACATGCGTCCCGAGTTGATTTCCGGCGGCAACGCCCCGAAGTCCATCTATTCCCTCCGGTCCCCATTGTGGGCGCCATGGTAATCGCCGGGGTGCCGTTCCGCCCGCAGGTCCGGCGGATCTCATACGAAGTCCACTAGATGCCCCAATGACACTCCGCGCAATTCCACGTATTTGTGCGTGGGGGGACCGCCGTGGCTACCGGAGAAGGTAGAAAAGAGGAAGTAGTTCGTCAGCTCTTCGACAGGTGTTGCGGGCAGTAGAACTTCGACGAGATGACGGCGAACTCGGCCGCGGCGTCCAGGTTGAAAGCCGGGTTGCGGGTCTGCAAGTCGTGGACGAGCTCCAAGCCCGACTCGCCGTTGTTCAGGCAGGTGCACACCGCCTGAGCGGACCGAACGGCTTGCGCCGGCGAGTTGTAGCCGATGTCGGCGGTGTGCAGCGCCGCGAGGAATCCCGCGTCGTCCCCCGCGTTCGGCTCTGACGGGTCGGCGTGCGCCGGCGCGGCAAAGCCGATCGCGCTGGACAGTCCAATCATTGCGAGAAGCAGTCTCATCTCGTCACCTTTCTTGCCTTTCGAGGCGCCGTTTCGCGGTCGCCTATCAGCCCAATTGCGCATCGGAGGGAACTACTGCGGACTTATCGCCCTTTGACAGGTGCACCGCATGGATGCCGGGTTTTTTGGCCAGTTGCTCCAGCAGGCTGTCCAGACCTTCCTGATCGACCGTGTGGTGTTGCACGCTGTCCGGTCTTTCCGATATTTGGGCGACCATCCGCTTGAGCATTTCCGGCGATTTGAGGTCCTTGAGGTCCTTGACCGGTGTGAGGCTGCGCATACCGGTTCGTGCAGACGGCGCGGGCGCTCCAGCGCCCAGTGCCGCTCCGGTCATGCCCGCGAGCGACATCGAGCTGAGCAGCCCGCCCTGGCCGAGTTCGGCGGCCGGGACGGCCTCGGGTCCGGCCGCGGACAACGCCGCAGCGACTGTGCGGATGGCCGGGGTGTTCGCGGCCCAGCTCGGCGGAACCGTCAAAGCCCCGACCAGCGTGCCGCGTCCGAAGTTGGCGGAAGGCGCCGTCGTGGCGCCCGTCAACCAGCCGCGGCCCCAGTGCGGCGCGGCCAGCCCACCGCCGAGTGCGTCTTTCGGCAGCTCACTGAGCCCGGCCGCCGAGTGCGGTCCGAACTTGAGGAACTGCGATATCGGGAAGTTGATCAGCAGCCCGATGTTGTTGAACTGAGTGGTGAAGCCCAGCGGCACCTTGAGCGCCGAGTACAGCGTGGTGTACGTCGACGCCCCGGCAGGCCCGAACATGCCGTTCAGCAGACCGTTGATGGTGGCGGTGTAGTCGGTGCTCAGGTTCGCCAGGGTCTGCAGCAAGCCCGAGGTGGGGTCGCCGGTGGCCATGATGGACTGCGCGACGGTGCCGCCCGACGTGCCGGCCGACTGCGCGGCGGCGACGGCCTGATTGGCCAGTCCGCCCGCGTCGACGATCTGTGGGGGCTCGGTAAACGGTGTCACCTTGCTCGCGGCGGCCGACGAACCGGCGTAGTTGTCCATGGCGAGCGCGTCCTGCGCCCAGAACTCGCCGTACTGCGCCTCAGTGGCGGCGATAGCCGCGGTGTTCTGCCCGAACAGGTTGGTGGCCATCAGCGATGCCAGCTGCGCACGGTTGGCCGCGATCTCCTGCGGCGGCACATGTGCGGCGAACGCGGTTTCGTACGCGGCGGCCGCCGCCGCGGCCTGGTTCGCCGTCTGCGTGGCCTGCGCGGCGGTGGCGCTCACCCAGGTCACGTACGGCGCTGCCGCCGCGGCCATGGCCGTCGACGACGGACCGACCCACGGTCCGCTGGTCAGGCTGGAGATCACCCCCGTCATGGATGCCGCGGTGGCTTGCAGTTCAGCGGCGAGCCCGTTCCATGCCGCCGCGGCCGCCAACATGGGCCCCGCACCCGGACCGGTGTACATCCGGCCCGAATTGATCTCCGGCGGAAACGCTGCATAGAACATCCCGGTTACCCCCTGCCCCAATGGCACATCTGAATTACCTGTGCGGGAATATGATTCGCACCCACGGCGGTCACGAACTCACTCCTCCAGCGCCGGCAGGACGAAGATCATGGCCGCGGCGGGATCGGCTTCCGCTACCACGCCCCCCAGTGACGCGGCCGCCGCGCCGCCGCTTCCGGAGGTTGCCGTGGCGGCGGCCACGGCGCGTCCCGCCAGGCTGGACAGAGCCATCTGTCCGAAGACGCCGGACTCCCCGGTCAGCGTGGCCGCCGGGGCGGCAGTCAAGTTGGCGGCCAAGGTTGCGGCGACCGTCCTGATCGCCGGAGCGGCGGTGGTCCACCCCTGCGGCACCGACAAGCTCCCGACCAGGGCCGCCCGGCCCATCGCGCCTGAGGCCGCGCCGCCCGCGCCGGTCAGATGCGGCGGGATCGACTGCGCGATGGGTGCCAGCGCTCCGGTGCTCGGCTGTGGCGGCGCGAAGAAGGAAGCCAGGCCCTGGCCGTTCTGGGCATAGGCGTAAACCTGACCGAACGAAAGGAACGGACCGCCGGGTATCGAGGTCAGACCCTGCAGGGAGTACGGCCCGGTGAGCGTACCCATGATGGTGTTCCAGTTCGCGAGGTTCGTCGCCAGCGACGGCGGCACCGACACGGTGGCTATCTGCGGCACGGCCAGCCCCTGTAGCAGCGACGTGGATCCCGTCGTGGGCGCCGCACCGACGGTTGTCGCGAGGTTCTGCAGCGCGGTGGGCACTGAGGTGACCAGTTGTGACAACTGGGTCGCCACATCTGAGCCCGTCGATGCGCCGGTGGCCTGGGAGACCGCGGCCGCCTGCAGGGTGGGTCCCGACGCGTTGGTGGTTTGTGGCGGCTCGGTGAACGGAGTCAATTGTGTTGCAGCCGAGGATGTTCCGGCGTAGCCGTACATGGCGGCGGCGTCCTGGGCCCACATCTCCAAGTACTGGGCCTCCGTTGCGGCGATGGCCGGCGTGTTCTGGCCCAGAATGTTGGTGGCGATCAACGACAACAGCAGTGCCCGATTTGCCGCGACCACCGGCGGGGGAACCGTTGCCGCAAAAGCGGTTTCATAAGCTCCGACGGCTATCCTGGCCTGCGCCGCCGCCTGCTCGGCCCCGGTGGCGGTGGCGGAAATCCACGACACGTAAGGGGTGACCGCGGCCGCCATCGCGATCGCCGTGGGGCCTTGCCACGTTCCCGCGGTGAGATTATCGATCGTGGACGCGTACGACGCTGCGGTGGAATGCAATTCGGCTCCCAGCGCGTCCCAGGCCGCGGCTGCGGCCAGCATCGGACCCGGGCCGGGTCCGGTGTACATGCGACCAGAGTTGATCTCGGGTGGCAGGGCCCCGTAATCCATACGCGTTACCTCAAATCCCCTCGATGGCCGCCCGGGAGAATCACACCGGGCGATCATTGCGTCCCTGTTTCACCGGCTTGCACGCGTCATACGCTTTCCGTGCCAGCCCCCCTGTCGGATTAAGGCCATCGTCATTGGGGCGTATTTTCGTCGCGTTCCCGGTGTGTAATCGCCAGGTAAACAAGAACTCTCTTTTAATGATCCGTAGCTGTGAGATTGAACATCAGCTATATGCATGACAAGACGACGTAGCAGTTCACAAGGCTAACGGCAACGTTTCAGCAAAATTGTTTAGGAAGTGCACAACGCTTCTTACATTGACCACCATAAAATGACGCACAGCAACTCGGATAATCAACGAAATATGACCATCAGAATTCGCAACGTGCCATCCAAGTAACGCGAATATTTCGCGATCAAGTCGAGATTGTCATCCCGATCCGTTTAAGGCTGCAGCAAGTGTCGTCGGCCGGCCGCAGGGGATCGGCCAGCCTCACCCGTCGCCACGGTCCTCAATGCGGGGGGCGATGTCGCCGGCGCAGCGCTGGCCGTCATCAGTTGTTCTCCTAACGTGAGGAATAACCTTCGTAAGACGTTAGGGAATGGGAGCCAGGAACACCTGTGACGTGACTGCCGCTTTTCCTGCTGGTTTCCTGAAAGGGCAGCGCTAGCAGGTCAGTACGGCCATCGTCAGCCGGCGGCGGGCGGTCGCATGACCACCGTGGGGCGGAACCCGTACTGTGGGACGGCTCGGCCGTAGGGTTGTCCGGCGGTGTTCCCCAGGGGCACGCCGGGCATCCCGGGCGTGCCTGACGGCGGCGGGGCGATCATGGGGGTACCGCCCAACGCCGAGTGCAAGGGACTTGTCAACGGCGTGGCCGCGGTCCAGGCGGGCGGCACCGACAATTTGCCCACGATGCCGGAGTTGCCGACGGCAGCCAAGCCCTGCAGCCCGCCGGTCGACTCGAGCGAACCCGCCGCCGCCGAACCGAGCGCACTGGGTAGCACTTCTTGGGCAGCCCCGGCTACATTCGTCATCGCCGACGCGCCGAACAAGCTCGAAAGGGTTCCTACGGTGGCGCCCGGCGTCAGGGTGCCCGTCGAGGTGATCGTGTTCCAGAGATTGGCGTTGGGTCCCCACATGGTCATGAAGTCCTGCCAACTGGCGGGTCCGTTGCCGGTCAACAGAAAGGTCGCGATTTCTGAAAGTCCCGGGCTGCCATTGGATCCCGAGAGGCCCTGCAGCGCGTTGGGCACGGCGGAGATCAACTGCGACAGCGTGCCCTGCTGACTGGCCGCCGTGGCACTGCCGGCCTGGTTGACGGCAGCCGCCTGAGCGGCCAGTCCACTTGGATTGGTGATTTCGTCGGGCCCCACAAACGGGCTCAACTGGGTCGCGACCGCCGAGGAGCCGGCGTAGCCGTACATAGCGGCGGCGTCCTGCGCCCACATCTGGAAGTACTGCGCCTCCGTCGCCGCGATCGCGGGGGTGTTCTGGCCCAGGATGTTGGTGGCGACCAAAGCAGCCAGCTGTGCCCGGTTGGCCGCGATGAGCGCGGGTGGCACGGTTGCCGCAAACGCCGCTTCGAAGGCGCCCGCGGCGGCCTCGGCCTGCGCGGCGGTCTGCTCGGCCTGGGCGGCGGTGGCGCTCATCCAGGCCACTTGCGGGAAGGCCGCCGCTGCCATGGAGGCCGATGCGGGACCGACCCACTCCTCGCCGATCAACGCCGAGAGCACGGCGTCGTACGACAATGCGGCCGCCCGCAGCTCGGCGGCCAACCCGTTCCAGGCCGAGGCCGCAGCGAGCATCGGGCCGGAGCCGGGCCCGGTGTACATCCGTGCGGAGTTGATCTCGGGCGGCAACGCGGCAAAATCCAGGGCGGCAGTCATCGGTCGCCTCCTTGACTGACTATGGTGCTGATCGCGGTCATGCCGACCGCGCGGTGCCCGGCATAAATCGGAGATTCTTCCGAAGGAACTAAACCGATTCCAGGCAGCATTCATCGCAATTCGTGCGGAATTCTTCCGCGCAAACGAATTGCAGACCTGCGCGCACTATTGTGCGCAGGACAGTATCGGCCGAACCGACTCAGATTGCGAAAACAGCGCCCGGGCCGGATCGAAACGAAATGGTCTCCGGTCTCGGATACGGACTATCGTCGGGACTCACTCCGCTCTCACCTCCTCAGGGCCAGGGCACACGGGGGTGCCGGGTGCAGGCAACACAAGAGATGAGGCCAACGGAAACCGCTGCGCCAGCACCTCTCTCGACAGAGCTTTGGCACCACACGGCGTATCCGGCCAGAGCCGGAAGCCACTTGGGCCCAACCCTTAAGCCGGGAAGAGCTGTCCTGACCCTGGGCGTCTTTCGACGTTCGAGGTCAGTGGCCTGTGTCCGTGCAGACGCCTCACCTAGCGAGGTGCATGCAGGGCAATGGTGGCACTAGAAACGTTGAGAGTCAACTCACCGAGCTGAATTAGGCAGTTTCCGGACGAAATTCGGGCCGGCGAAAATTGTTGTTCGACGCGGTAATAATAATGCGGCGCCCGGGTTCACCCTGCGGCCACCGGTCGCGGCATGATCGTCAGCTTGGAACCGTACCGCGGTCCGTTGCCCCAACTGCGGGCGTACGCGGCAGGCGCCGGCATACCGGGCATGCCGGGGGTTGCGGCCCCGGCAGGCACCACTGTGGTGCTGGCCGAACCGGCGCCGGGCAGTGCGATCGCACTATGGCCGGCCACTTCGGTGGCCGCGGTCCAGCTGGGTGGAACTGAGAGCCGTCCGATCAGCGCCGCTTGATTGGCGCCGGCGCTCACGCTTGCAGATCCGGACTGTGCCTCCGTCAGGCCGGCCTCGACAGATGCGGCATCGGCGGCCGCGGGCGCGGCATCGGATGCCCCCTCGCCCACTGCCTCGACGTCGGCCATCGCGTCCGTCACGGCCGGGGAGAGCACCGCGGGCGACACATATTGCCCTCCAACGATCCCATTCACCAGGTTCGAGTTGAGAAAGATTCCATACGGGTTGCCGTCATTGCCGTCCAGAAAGTTCAGAATGTCGACGAGCAGACCATCCTGCGGCAGCACATCGAAGGGGGACGCGGCAGCCGGCGAGGCGAGCTGCTGCAGGCTCCCCGGCACGCCCGACATCAGTTGCGGCAGTTGCGTCTGCGCCAGTCTCGACTCGGTGGCCTGAGCCACGGCGGTGGCCTGGTGGACCGGTCCGGCCGGGTCGGCGGTCTGTTCGGGTTCGGAGAACGGCGTCAATGCGGTGGCCTCCGCGGAGCTCGCGGCATAGACGTACATGGCGGTAGCATCCTGAGCCCACATCTCGACATATTCCGCTTCGGTGGCAGCGATGGCAGGGGCGTTGATGCCCAGGAAATTGCTGGCCACCAAGAGCAGCAGCCGGGCCCGGTTCGCCGCGACCACTGCCGGGGGCACCGTCATCGCGAAAGCGGCCTCGAAGGCAGCCGCCGCAGCAGCGGCCTGACCGGCTGTCTGCTCGGCCTGCAAGCCCGTGACGTTCAGCCACATCACGTACGGCGCTGCCGCGGCGGCCATTGCCGCCGACGCCGGGCCGAGCCACCCGTCGGCGATCAGTGTCGCTATCACCGACTCGTAAGCCGTTGCTGTCAAACGCATTTCAGTGGCGATACCGTCCCAGGCCGTCATGGCGGCCAGCATCGGCGCCGAACCCGGACCGGTGTACATGCGCAGCGAGCTGATTTCAGGAGGGAGTGCTCCGTAATCCAATACCAGCACCTCCTTAACCGACGCGGTCCTCCCCCCGGTCACCCAGCGGCTGGCGGGCGTCCCATCACCGTCGGCCGGAAGCCGTAGCGCGGTGGGTTGCCGAAGCTATGTCCGTACATGCCCGCGGCGGGCACACCGGGGAAGCCCGGCATACCCGAAGCCGCTTCGGGCGCAACGGCGTTGCTGGTCCAGCCACCACCGGGTGCGGCCGCGCCCGCGTGGTTTGCCACCGCGGTGGCCGCCGTCCAGGTCTGCGGGACCGACAGCCGCCCGACTACCGCCGACTGGTTGATGCCGGCCGTCACTCCGCCGCCCGTGGCGAACGATGCCTCGGCCACATCCATCAGTGGGGGGATGTTAACCGGGTTGGCCGGTGACGCCGCCGGGATCCACGAAGCGTTCCCCTCGCCGGAACCCATCGGGGGGAGGGCCTGCTGCTGCGCCCCGAGGGCAACGGCGTTGATGTCGGCCAGCCCCGCGAAGGCGGCGGGCGCGACAATTGCGGGGCTGGTGTACCCCGCTGAGACGAATCCGTTCACCAGCGAGGAATTGAGGAAGATGCCATAGGGATTTCCGTCATTGCCGTCGAGGAAATTGAGCAGGTCGGCAAGCGGTCCGGTGCCCGGGATGGCATCGAGTGCTCCCGCCGGCGCGGCAAGACCTTGCAGCGTCGAGGGAACCGACGACATTAATTGCGGGAGTTCGGATCCCACGGTCCCCACCGCGGTCCCGGCCGCCTCGGTGACCGCCGTCGCCTGGCCGGCCTGCCCGGCCGGATCGGTGACCTGCGGCGGCGCGCTGAACGGCGTCAAGGTCGAGGCGGCCGCCGAGCTGCTGGCATAGCCGTACATCGCGGCCGCATCCTGCGCCCACATCTCGCCGTAGGCGGCCTCGTTCGCCGCGATCGCCGATGTGTTCTGGCCGATCAGGTTCGTCGCCACCAGCAGCTGCAACTCGGCCCGGTTGGCGGCGACGACCGCCGGGGGCACGGTCATGGCGTATGCCGTCTCGTAAGCCGCGGCCGCGGCGGCCGCCTGGGTAGCGGCCTCCTCGGTCTTGGCCCCGGTCAGGGTCATCCAGGTCAGATACGGGGTGATCGCTGACAGCATGGCCTCCGAGGCCGGCCCTCGCCAACCATCGTCGGTCAGTATCGAGACCACCGTGTCGTACGCGGCAGCCGTCGACTGAAGCTCGGTGGCCAACCGCTCCCAGGCCGAGACGGCGGCCAGCATGGGTGCCGATCCGGGCCCGGAATACATGCGCAGCGAGTTGACTTCCGGTGGGAATGCGCCAAAATCCATCGCCACCATCTCCTCAGCCGATCACGGCGTGTGGCGCGACGGAATGTGTTGGGGCGCAACAAATTCTAGAGAGGAACATCGGACTTCTCCTGTTCGGAACAGTCCGATCCAGCTACGGGACTCGGCTGAGGTGGTGTCGGGGTGCTGCCGATGACGCGGGCGGTGTGGGCGCCGCGCATCCGGGTCGTCGCGCCAGCCGATTCCGACGACGGGAAAGCGCCGTGACCGGATCGGGAAGAATGGTCATCGAATTCGGGTAAGCGTTTTCGGTTGGTCCAGTGCGGCCCCACCTCCCGTCACCTTCGGGCACACGGGAGCGTCACCGTGGCAAGGTGCGCCTGCCCCTCTCGCCTAGCACAAGTTGCACACAGCGTATCGGGCCGAAGCCCCAGCGGCAGGGCATTAGCCACAACCGACTGGGCGCGCCGCGCCGGGTGGCGCCACGGGTCGGCGCAGGCGGGCTCGCCGAGGGATTACTTGTTCTTTCGCTCCTCCGCGACCGCGGCGCTGAGTCCCTCGGCGAGGTCGTCGCGAGTCAGTTCGCGGAAGCGGCGCAGCTGGGCTTCGCTGAACTCGGTGAGGTCGCTGTTGAGCACTGCGTCCAGGTCTTCGTCGTCAAGCCGGAAGCTGCGGTGGTCGCGCGCCTTCTCCACCACGTTGCGGACGAAGCCGGCGTTGCCGAGCATGTCGATGCCGCGGATCAGGTCGCCGTCCTCGGAGTACGTCTCGTCGTTGTAGAACTTGGTGTAGGACGGCAGCAGCACCGAGGCTTCTTCCTCGGTGATGACGTCTTCGTTTTCCCGGCCCATCAGCACGGTCAGCGCGACCAGTTCGTCGGGCGTGTAGCTGAAGAACTCGATGACGGTCGAAAAGCGTCGTCGCAGACCCTGGTTCACCTCGAGCATCTTTTCCATCGCCTTGGCGTAGCCGGCGCCGAAGACCACCAGCTCGTCGCGGTGGTTCTCCATGTAGAGCAGCAGGGTGTTGATGATCGCGTTGCCGTAGGGGTCGCCCTGCTGGTAGCCCTTCTCATGCAGGGTGTGCATTTCATCGAAGAACACCGCGCCACCGAGGGCGCCTTCGAGCATCTCTTCGGCGTTCTTCTCGGCGTCGGCCATGTAGCGGCCCAGCAGCTTGGTGCGGCTGGTCTCCACGACCAGCGGCTTGCGCAGCACGGTGAGCCCGCACAGCTGCTTGGCGAATGCCCGCGCGACAGACGTCTTGCCGGTCCCGGGCGGCCCCAGCAACAACGTATGACGCGATGTCAACGGGACGGGAAGACCCATCTTGGCGCGCGCCAGGTTCACCTTGGTCGTCGACTTGATCAGCTTGATCTCGCGCTTGGCCTGCTCCATGCCCAGCATCGCGTTGAGCTCGGCGTCGCCTTCGGCCAGGTACTTGGCGGCTTCCACGGCATGTCGGGCGGCCTCGGTCTGCGCACGCGACGGTGCGCTGTCCGGATCCCACGGATCGGTGCGCGCCTCGATTGTCTCCGGGTCGGTCAGCACCAGCCGGAAATTCGGGT
Organism: Mycobacterium gordonae; assembly: GCF_002101675.1. Lineage (GTDB taxonomy): Bacteria > Actinomycetota > Actinomycetes > Mycobacteriales > Mycobacteriaceae > Mycobacterium > Mycobacterium gordonae. The sequence goes on from NZ_LQOY01000255.1 coordinate 65,292, forward strand.
TGTCCAGTGCCTCGCGAGCCGGGGTGAACTTGGCGTCTCGTGAATACACGCGGCGCAACAGTTCGACGGCTTCCTCTTCGCGCCCGACGTGGCGGAGGCACATGCCCTGGGTGTACAGGGCGATGTTGGCCGCACCCGGCACCCGGTCGCCCTCGATGGCGTCCTGACCGCGGCGGAAGGCTTCCTCGAAAACTCCCAGCGACGCCAGCGCGGTGGTGGCCATCGCGGCCCCCGCCGCCTTCAGCTCGGGGTGCCGCCACGGGGTCGCCTCGGGGAATTGTGCCAGGACGTCCGGCCACCGCTTGGTGCGGAAGTAGAGCACGCCGCGCACATACGTCACCAGTTCGGCGTCGAACGGGTGCCTCGGTTCGGTCGAGTCGAGCAGCTCGGCGGCTTCCCGGTAGCGCTTGTTCTCGGCCAGCACCGCGGCGTAGGCGCAGGCCAGGGAGTCCACGCTGGTGACGGCGAGACGCAGGAACAGGCCGTCGGACACCTCGGGCCGGAACTGCAGGTCCGTGACGCCGAGCCGGCGGGTCTCCCAGCCGAAGGTCCTTACCGCCGCCCAGGCGCCGGCGAGCACCTCGATGCTCTGGTCACCGGCCAGGATTCGCGCCAGCCACGCGTCACACATGGCCGGGTCGAGCTTGGTGGCGGTGGTGAACATCTGCGCCGCCACCTGAGGGTTATGGCTCGGCTGCAGTCCGTTGACCGAGATGCCCGAAGCCAGCAGTCCGGCAACCATGGCGTTTCTGGCATCTTCGGCGGCTGACTGCGCGCGGGTCATGGTGCTGATGAGCTGGTTGCCCGCTCCGGCTCATGACTGACGGGCAACTCCAGCTCGTCGTGTTCGCGCAGGTCACGGCCCGGAACCACCAGCGGCGGGCGGGATGACGGCGCGGGCAGACTGGCACGCACCGCCGCCAGCTGGCGTCCGGTAAGGCGATTGAGCCCCGACGTCAGCTCCCTGGGCAGTCGGGACTCGCTGTGGTAGCGCACGAAGGCCGCCAGTTGCGGCCGGCCGGCCCGCGTCGTCAGTCGCATGGTAAGAACAGTAGCGCCCACCTCCGGGGCGTCCGACAGCCACAGGCTTTCCAGGTTCTCCGAGTCGATGTCGGAGGGCGTCACCCAGAAGCTGGTCACGAAGCCGTTGAAGTGCTTGAGGTGGCGCCAGCCGGGGCGGCTCCAGGTCGGTTCCAGGTCGGCCAGCACGGCGGAGTCGACCTCCGCCAACTCGTCGGCCGTCAACGGACGGGCGGCGCACGATTGCCCATCCAGATCCTGAACCAGCCGCTCGGTGGCAGCGACCAGAGTCGATGCCAGCGAATCACGGCACACCACGGCGGCCACGTTGCGTTGCGGGTTCATCCGCAGCACCAGCCAGGTGCGGCGCCGGTCGGCAGCGGGCCGATCGCCCGCTCCTTCGTTGGCTTCCCAGCCTTCGGGCTGCCACTCCTCCAGCGATGCCGACGCGCGGGCGGCCGCGGCGCCACCACGCACCTGCACCGACACGATGTCAATGCCGTCAAGGTGAATATCGAACTGCCGCAACCCATCCGCGACAGCGGCCACCGGCAGGTAGGGCGCCAGTCCCCCGGCTGCGACGCGGTGGCGGTGACGGCCCGACGGGTCGCCGTCGCCCCCGTCCACCTCGACCACAGCGACCAGTTGGCCGCGGTACTCGCGCACCCCGACCGTGTCGCGGCCGAACCGGCGCTTGAAGTCGGTGGCCGGCGTGCAGCCGGCACCCAGGGCGGTACCAGGGTCGGCGGACCAGTCCCACAGCCAGGCGGCAACTCCGGAGGCCACCGTGATGCCGTGGTAACTGACGATCGACAGCAGCGTCACCAACACCGCGATACCGACGCCGACCCACCACGCCACTCTGTTTTCGCCCTGCCACGAATCGGGTGCGTGGCTGGCGAGCACCAGGATGAGCACGTCGACCAGGAACACCGCAGTCACGCGCGGCCAGGACAAGGACAACCCGAACGTGCGCTGGGCCTTCATCGTTGTTTCCGCGATCGTCGCATCAATGACGCTGTACCGAACACTGCTCCGCCTATCAGTAATGCCGCAGCCAAGCCCCCGGTGGCCACCCACACCGGCGCCATGTTGCGCGGGGCGGGCGGCTTCGGCAGCGACAGCGGCGCCGAAAGTTGTTTAGGTGCCTGGGTGGGCCCTTGCGGGACATCCCATGTCAATGCCGCGACCGGGTCGACCACACCGTAACCGACCTGGTTGTCGACGCCACGCGCGGGCGGCCGGGCCGTATGGATCAGCCGCTGCATCACCTGGTACGCCGACAGTTCGGGGAACTTGGCACGCACGAGTGCGGCCACCCCCGAGACGATCGCGGTCGCGAAGCTGGTGCCCGCGGGAACCAGCAACGTGTTGTCCGGTCCGTCGATCGCGTTGATCAGGCCGTCGTCGCGGGGCGAGAGCCCCATCACGTCGGTACCCGGTGCCGAGATCGACACCCACGGACCGGCGATGCTCATTTGCGACAACGGCTGGCCGCCGTTGTCGACGGCGCCGACGGTGAGCACATAGTCGCTGAACCACGACGGTGTCACCACCGTGGTCACGGCGTTCCAGGCGCGGGGGTCATTCGGTGACAGCGGGTCGAAGATGGTGTTCTGCTTGCAGTCCTTCTTGCTGCTGTCGCCGGCCGCCGCCACGATGAGCGCGTTCTTGTCGACCGCGGCATAGTGCACCGCGGCCCCCAGGGTGCGCTGGTCGACCACGTTGCGCGCGCTCATGCAGGTCACATCGGAGATGTTGATGATCGAAGCTCCCATGTTGGCCGCATGCACGATCGCCCGCGCCATCGTCTCGACGCTGTCGATCTTGGCCACCGTCTGAGGGTCTTCGTCTCCGGTGTAGGCGTCCTTGAGTCCGAAGGCCTGGCTGGACTGCCGGATCGAGATCACCTCGACGTCCGGTGCGATCCCACTGAACGCGTCCGGCGGCGCCGCATTGGGACTCGGCGGCGGGGGCGGCGGCGGGGTCGACGAGGAAGACGTCGAGGTAGGTGAAGTCGGACTCGGCGACGTCGTCGAAGGAGCCAACGGGTGCGGGTTGCGCGGGTGGTCGACGGGAAGCACCTTCCCGCCACCCGCGTAACCGGGGATCGTCACGGTTCCGCCGCCACGGTTGCCCGACGGAGCCTGCCCCGGACCGGGTGCCGGGCCGGGCCCGGCCCCTTCCGACGGCGATGGCGGCGGCGCCGGAATCATCGTGATGGTCGGGCCGGGTACCGGTGACAATGTGACTGTCTGCGGCGGCGGCGGCTTCTCGGTGGTCGGGATGGTCACCGGCCGGCGCGGTGACGCAGGCGGGGGCGAGGCCCCGTTGGCGGGAGCTCCGGCGATCATCGAAGCCACCAGGGTGCCGTGGGCATCACAGTCGGAGAGTCCGTCCCCGCCGGCCATGACGTAGTCGCCGCCCGGAATCAACCGCGGCAACCTCGGATGCGGAGTCACACCCGTGTCGATGACCGCGACCTTGATCCCTTCGCCGCGGCCGAACTGCCAGGCCTCGTTGAGATTCAACATCTCCATGTACTTCGGCGGCACCTTGAAGTCGGTGCCGGGCAGAACGCCGACCTCCGTGCAGTAGGAGTTCTGTTTCATCGGCGCGATGGGCCCAGGTGGGCTGTCAGGCGGAAGCGCCCCCGGATCAATCTGCGGAGGCGCTATCGCATATGCAGGGGGCATTCCGGCGAGCGCGCCGGAGGTCAGCAGCATCGCGGCGACGGTCGCGCTCAATGCACGACCGCGCCGCGAGCGGCTGCTACCGGTATCGAATCGCTGCATAAACATTCATCAACCACAATGCCAGCGGGAAGATCGGCATGAGGCAGAGGTACTCGAGCCATTCCACGAACTTGCGGAACAGCGGGCTGTAGACAGTGTTGGGCACGACGGCAGCAGCCGTCAGACCCGCGGCCGGTAGCGCCACCAGGATGGCTGCGGCGATCGACACCGACAGCGGCGAGGCCAGCACCAGCGCGTAGCGCACCAGCACCGCCGCGACGATCAGCACCGCGGTGGCCGCCAAGGTGATGGCTTGCCAGCGGTCCACGTAGGACCGGCCGCGCAGCAGCAGGAACCCGGCGGTGAAGCTGGCCAGAAGCAGCGGCAACCACCGCTCGTGGGTGTGCGGGTTCGACAGAGCGGTCAGGCAGACGACCATCAACACGCCGAGCCCCACCAGCAGACCACTCAGGAAGGAACGTGCCCGCTCGGCCTGCAGCAGCACGTCGCGCACCGACGCCGGCCCCTCGAGGGTCGGCGGGCCGCCCTCGGAGCGCACCACGGTGGTGGGCAGGTCGGGCCGGGCCTCGAACACCCACCGGCTCGTCGCGGACGGGAAGACCGGCAGCCGGATGCCCGCGAGCCGCCGGGACAGAGCCGGGGCGGCGTGGTAGAGGATCACGCCGGCCAGCACCAGGCAGGACAGCAACGTCACCGCACTGGTGGCCGCCACCATCCGGGCCAGGCTGGCGATGGTCGCGAGCGCGCCGATCGTCACGATCGCGGTGTACACCGCGAGCCGACGACCCGTGAAGCGCAGCGCCAACGCCGCCGCCACCGTGAGCACGCCGAAGCCCAACACGGCTTGCGGCGACCCCACCGGCCCGGGCGGCGCCGCGGCGGCCGCCACCGTGACCGGAACCAGTCCGCTCATCAGCATGATGTCGGCGACCCGGCGGTCCGCGTCCGTCTTGGCACGCATCAGCAGCATCACCGAGACCGTCAGCACCAGGGCACCCACGATTGCGGTGAAGATGGTGGTCAGCCAGGTGTTGTGGTGCCAGCGCCACCAGCCGAGCACGCCCGAAGCCAGCACCACACCGGTTGCCACCATCGTCGCGCCGACCTGAAGGGCGACGATCGGGTCGATCGCGGCGAACCGCTTGCTGAGGTTGGCCGAGACGGCGGTCGAGATGTGCTCGATGACCTGTGACCGGTGCTCGGTGTCGGCGATGAACCGGATCCACAGCCGGTCACCGTCGTACACGTCCTGTTCGGTGAGCGACTGGGTGGCACGCAGCGGCGTGCCGTCCACCAGGCACAGTGCCCACCGACCGCGTCCGCCGGCCTCCAGGGGGGTCTCCCCCAGTTCCCGGAGCCGGCTGTTGATCACCTTCAACAGCGGGTCGGTCATCACCGAGACGGGGGCGTTGGCGTCTAACAGGACGCCGATCTGGACACCCTCGCCGGCCATGATCCCGACGACCACAGCCCGGGGCGACGAAACGCCCTCAATGTCAGTCTGTGGCGCATCAGCTACTGCGGTCATCGTCCTGCACCCCCTGCCCTAACGAATGAATTGGTTGACGATCGCGTGGGCGGCTTTGCCGGTGCGCTGACCGGGGCGTCTGCGACTTTGCAGCCCGGGTAGCGCTGCGGCTGGACTGACTCCGACTTCATTTGCCTCGCCTCGCGGTTATTGGTTGTGGTTGACGTAATGCGTTTTAGTTTTGCAGCCCGTTCCAGAGCAGTATGCCGTCTTGACATCTCGCTCGCATTTTATGTTCAAAAATGTTGTTACACTGCGCGTTTGGTAACGGCGCTGTTAAACCCTGCTGTGTGATTTCCACTCGCCGTAGGGCAAAGTGTCCAAAACCGTCTTGACCCCGACTTGCACCAGCTGCGGGGTGGCGGGGCAAATAGCCAGCCAGGCCTCGCCGGAACCGGCCGTCCGGGCTTGTTGGTAGAGCGCGATACGACCGCCGGAACCGTCCTTGAGGGACAGGACCGAGGCGCTGGGGCCCTTGGCGTCGTCTCGGTACTGGCGCGCGTACACCGCAACCTCGGCCGCGGGGTCGGACAATGCCTGACCCAGCGCGGCGACCGTGGAGGCGCTGATGCCCATGCGTCGCAGGTCTCCGCCGGAAAAGACGTTGAATCCCGATTCCTGCCACGACTTGGTGGCCTCGAGCATCTCTTCCAGCGGCACGTTGACGGCGTTGATCGCCGCCGGATCGGCGTGGTGAATCGACTCCAGGCCGTCGATCACCAGCGCGGCGATCGAGGCACTGTCCGAGACCACGACGTCGTCGACGGTGATGTCGTTGCCGACCCGCACCGCCGAAACCCAGTGGTTGGCGCGGCGGGCCAGCACCACGCGGAACTCGTTGTCGGGAATGTCGCGGGAGCCGGGAGGTTGGTTCTCGTCGTCGACCACGCCGTAGAGCAGTTTGCCGCGCGACAGCAACGCGACGACCTCGAGGTCGGGCGCGGCGAGCACCTTCATCCGGGCGGCCACCTGCTCATTGACCTCGTCGCCGACAACGATGCCCTGTTCGCGCATGACCGCCATGCCCGGATGCTCGTTGAGCCAGTCGTTGTTGTCGGTGGATACGTACGGCCGGCACCTCAACTCCGGCGCGACGTGCCGGATATCCAGCAACGCCTGAAGCATCCAGAAGCCGTCAACGTTGACGGTGATGTCGGTGCGGGTGCTCTGTTGATCCATCCCTACCTCAATGGTCCTTATGACATTCGGACTTCCAGTTAACTGCAGGACACGGCAGCACACCAGTAATTGGTGTGCTGCCGCGCCTGGAGTTCGGTTTTAGGCCCAGCTGGAGCCGACGGCGCTGTCCGTCTGCGCCATGTTGTTGCCGGCCGACTGAACCTTCTGGCCGTGGGTGTTGGCCTGCTCGTAGATCACCTGGAAGTTGCGGCCCAACTGGGCGATGAACTCCTGGCA
>NZ_LQOY01000256.1 GCF_002101675.1 Mycobacterium gordonae
GGGCTGCCAGCTGTTGCGGTCTGAGTGGTCGGTAGTTGTCGGTGGCGTGCTGTAGGAACAGAGACATGAATCTGGCGACGTGGGCGGAGCGCAACGGTGTTGCGCGGGTGACCGCCTACCGCTGGTTTCGTGCTGGTCTGTTGCCGGTGCCGGCCCGGCGAGTGGGCCGACTGATTCTCGTCGACGAACCGGCTGGGGACCCTTGCATGCGATCACGGACCGCGGTGTACGCGCGGGTGTCGTCGGCAGATCAGAAAGCCGATTTGGATCGGCAGGTCGCGCGGGTGAGCGCGTGGGCCACGGCTCAACAAATGCCAGTCGACAAGGTCGTGACCGAGGTCGGTTCCGCGCTCAACGGGCACCGCCGCAAGTTCCTGACACTGCTGCGCGACCCGTCAGTCCACCGGATCGTGGTGGAGCATCGGGATCGGTTCTGCCGGTTCGGCTCGCAGTATATGCAAGCTGCGTTGGCCGCCCAGGGCCGCGAGCTGGTGGTAGTCGACTCTGCCGAAGTCGATGACGACCTGGTGCGGGATATGACCGAGATCCTGACGTCGATGTGCGCTCGGCTGTACGGCAAACGGGCTGCTGAGAATCGGGCCAAGCGCGCAGTGGCGGCTGCCGCTGGCGAGGACCGTGAGGCCGCCTGATGCCCAAGTTCGAGGTTCCCGATGGCTGGACGATCCAAGCCTTCCGGTTCACGTTGGACCCGACCGAGGACCAGACCCGTGCGTTGGCGCGGCATTTCGGTGCCCGTCGTAAGGCGTTCAACTGGACCGTCGAGACACTGAAGGCTGACATCGCTGCCTGGCATGCCACCGGAGATGAGACAGCCAAGCCGTCTCTGCCGGTGTTGCGCAAGCGGTGGAACCAGGCCAGGGCGAAGTGTGCGTGAACGCCGAGACTGGCCTGCCGTGGTGGCAGGAATGCTCGAAAGAGGCGTACGCCGATGGGATCGCCGGGGCGGTGGATGCCTATTGGAACTGGCAGCAGTCCCGTGCGGGTGCGCGTGCCGGCAAGAGGGTGGGATTCCCGAGGTTCAAGAAAAAGGGCCGGGATGCCGACCGGGTGCGTTTCACCACGGGGGCGATGCGCGTAGAGCCGGATCGTCGGCATGTGACGTTGCCGGTGATCGGAACCGTCCGCACCCAGGAGAACACCCGGCGCGTTGAGCGGCTAATCGCCAAGGGGCGGGCGCGGGTGTTGGCGATCTCGGTGCGCCGTAACGGCACCCGCTTCGATGCCAGCGTGCGGGTGCTCGTACAGCGCCCCCAACAACACCATGTCGCCCGACCTGATTCGCGGGTGGGTGTCGATGTCGGGGTGCGCCGGCTGGCCACCGTCGCCAGCGCCGATGGCACGGTGATCGAGCAGGTGTCCAATCCCCGCCCACTGGACACCGCCCTGCGGGAGTTGCGTCAGGTCAGTCGTGCTCGCTCCCGTTGCACGAAAGGCTCACGCCAGTATCGTGAGCGCACCTGTGAGCTTTCCCGGCTCCATCGCCGGGTCAACGATGTCCGTACCCATCATTTGCATGTTCTGACAACACGATTGGCCAAAACCCACGGCCGCATTGTTGTCGAAGGCTTGGACGCCGCGGGGATGCTGCGGCAAAAAGGGCTGCCCGGTACCCGTGCCAGACGGCGCGGACTCTCCGATGCTGCTCTGGGTACCCCGCGCCGGCACCTGTCCTACAAGACCCGTTGGTGCGGATCACAACTGGTGGTCGCCGACCGTTGGTTCCCGTCGTCGAAAACCTGCCACGCCTGTAGGCATGTGCAGGACATCGGCTGGGACGAACAATGGCGATGCGGCAACTGCCACGTCACCC
>NZ_LQOY01000257.1 GCF_002101675.1 Mycobacterium gordonae
ACGGCGCTCCGGGGACGGGCCAGAACGGTGGTGCCGGCGGATGGTTGATCGGCAACGGCGGGGCCGGTGGGGCGGGTGGCAACGCCGGCATGTTCAGCTTCGGCGATGGCGGCGCCGGTGGCGCCGGCGGGGAAGGACTCAACAACGGCCAGACCGCCGGCGGGGTGGGCGGTGCCGGTGGCAACGCCGGCCTGCTCACCGGCAACGGTGGCGCCGGCGGCGCCGGCGGCTTGGGGCGCACCGCGGGCGGCACCGGTGGCGCCGGCGGCAACGCCGGCCAGCTGTTCGGCTCCGGCGGTGCCGGCGGCAGCGGTGGGGCCGCTGTCACCACCGGCGGAGCCGGCGGGGCCGGAGGCAAGTCCGGGGTGTTCGGCACCGGGGGCGCCGGCGGCAGCGGTGGGGCCGGGGTCACGACCGGCGGAGCCGGCGGGGCCGGCGGCAACGGTGTGCTGATAGGAAACGGCGGCAACGCCGGCAGCGGCGGAACGGGCGGGGTGACCGCGGGCAAGACCGGAATAGGCGGCATCGGTGGGCAGCTGTTGGGCGCCGACGGCTTCAACGCACCTCTGAGCACCAACCCGGTGCACGTCCTGCAACAAGATGTGCTCAACATCGTCAATCAGCCCGTCCAGGCACTGACCGGGCGTCCGCTGATCGGCAACGGCGCCAACGGGACGCCGGGCACCGGAGCGGCCGGCGGAGACGGCGGCTGGCTGTTCGGCAATGGCGGCAACGGCGCGCACGGCGCGACCAACACCGCCGCCGGTGGGCACGGCGGGGCCGGCGGCAGCACCACCCAACAGGGCGGCGCCGGAGGCGCCGGTGGCAACGCCGGTCTCCTGGCCGGCTCGGGCGGCGCCGGCGGAGCCGGCGGGTCCGGTGCCAACGCCAACGGCAACGGCACCGGCGGTGCCGGCGGAAACGGCGGAAAGTCCGGTGTCTCCGGCAGCGGCGGCGACGGCGGGGCCGGCGGATTCGGAGCCACCACCGCGGGCAAGGGCGGCAACGGCGGCAACGCACTACTCGTCGGCGACGGCGGCAACGGCGGCAACGCCGGCAAGGCCGGCGGCACAGCGGGCACCGGCGGAACCGGCGGACTGCTCCTCGGCAACAACGGAACCAACGGGAAGGCGTAGCCGTGCGGGTGGTCGGCCGAAGCCCGAAGCTGGCTGACTTCTGGGCCTTACCCGGATTTCGTATCGCCCCCGCCGACCCAAGCTGTTGGCGTCGGCAGAAGGGCGACGGCATGATGAGCCGAACGCCGGATTCGAGGAGCCAGGACCAGCATGCGCAAGGCCGCCGTCAAGATCGTGATCTTGTTGGCGCTGACGTCTCTGTCGTTATGTGCCGCGGCGCGTGCACCACTAACGACCAACGCTCCGTCTGCCGCACCGGAACACCTTGAATTGTCGAACAATTGGACGCTGTCGGAGGCCGAGACGGTCAAGGCGGACGGCGACGCCCTGTCCTCGCCGGACTATTACTCCGCTGCGGAGTACCGGATTCGCCGCATGCCGGCCACCGTGCTGGAGATACTCCGCGAGAACGGTGTCTACCGAGATCTGTACGTAGGAAAGAACCTTCGCGATCACGTGCCGCAGGACCTCTATCGACACGACTGGTGGTACCGCACCCAGTTCACCGCACCGGCGGGCCGCCAGACCTACCTGTTGGAATTCCCCGGCATCAATTACCGGGGCGACATCTGGTTGAACGGCCGCAGGGTGGCGGGCGGCGACCAGGTCGTCGGGATGTACGCGGCTCATCGATTCGACGTGACGCCGCTGATCCGGGCGGGTCAGCCCAATGTTCTGGCGGTGAAAGTCACTCCGGAGCGTGCCCTGCAGGACATCGACGGCGTCGAGTTGGCCGACAGCTGGAACGACTGGATCAACTGGGACTACCTCGGCCTGCCCTCACCCGACCGTGATCCGGACCGGCGGGGAACGTCCTTCGTTCCCGACCGCAACGCCGGCATCTGGAAGCCGGTGTACCTGCATGCGCTGGGAGGCGTGGGAATCGGTTCGGCAACGGTCAATTCAGAGCTACCGCTGCCACGCACAGACAGCGCCCGGATCACGATCCGAGCCGACGTGCACAACTACACCACCGGACGCGCGCGCGGCGTTCTACGCGCCACCATCACACGTCCCGACCAGTCCTCGGTCTACGCCGAGCAGGCGGTCGCCCTGGCGCCTGGTGAGGATCGCCAGCTCACCCTGGCACCGGAATCGTTCCCGCAGTTGAGCTTTCAGCATCCCGACCTCTGGTGGCCCTACACCATGGGTCGGCCGAATCTGCACGGTCTTCGGCTCGAGTTCCGGGTGGACAATCGGCCAAGCGATGCCAAGGAATTGCGCTTCGGTATCCGGACCGTCACCCAGCACCGTGCCGAAGGTATCTCGGGCGACGGCGGGGATTTCTTCCTGGAAGTCAACGGCAAGAACTTCCCGATCCGCGGAGCGGCCTACACGCCCGATCTGCTCTTCAGGTACGACCCCGACCGGGAAACCGCAATCCTGCGGTACGCGAAGGACATCGGTCTCAACATGCTGCGGCTCGAGGGCAAACTGGCCAGTGAACATCTCGTCGAAGAGGCCGACGAGATGGGCATTCCGCTCATGGCCGGCTGGATGTGCTGCAACCAGTGGGAGAAATGGGAGCAGTGGGACGCCGAAGACGACCGGGTGGCGATGGCCAGCCTGCGTTCGCAGATCCAGGTGCTCCGACCACATGCGTCGGTGTTCATCTGGGCAAACGGCAGCGACGGTTTGCCGCCACCGGCCATCCGCGCCCGCTACCGGTCCATTCTCGATGAGTTGCATTGGCAGAACGCCACTGTCGACACCGCCTCCCTGCAGACGCGCGATGGCGACGGCATCGCGCAATGGGACGGAATCGACATGGCGGGGCCCTACACGTGGCGACCCCCTACCTATTGGTTCAGCCACCGATACGGTGCTACCTGGGGGGCATCCGCCGAACAGGGCAGCAATGAACAGATCCCCCCGTACGCCAGCCTGCGGAAGTTCATCCCGCCGGACAGACTGTGGCCCATCAACGACACCTGGTATTTCCACGCCGGCGGGCAGCCCAAGAATGCCGCGTTACTCAGTGCCCAGCGATCGATCGGCATGCGCTACGGACCGTCCGACAATGCCGAGATATTCGCCGCCAAAGCGCAATTGGCCCAGTACGAGGCCGCGCGGGCGCAGTTCGAGGCATTCGCCGCCGCCGGATGGGACAGCCACAAGATGACCATTTACTGGATGCTGAACAGTCATTGGCCGTCATTCTTCGGGCAGCTGTTCGATTACTACCTGCGCCCCGGCGGTGCATATTTCGGAGCCAAAAAAGGCCTACGGCGGCTTTCGGTGGTCTTCGACTCCTACGCCGGTGGCACCGGCAGCCCGGGGCGCGTCAGCGTCGTCAATCAGACGCAGCACCAAGAGGACGACCTCCGCGCTCGTGTCCGTGTCTACGACCTGCAGGGAACGCTGCAGGCCGATCAAACTTCAAGGCGCATAGATCTATCCGCGGGCGACGCCGTGGAAGCCATGACGCTACCGCACGGCATCGCCAGGACGCCGGTCTTCTTCGTTCGATGTCAGTTGACCCGCGGATCCGGTGAGGTGCTTGCCGAGAACGTCTATTGGCAGTCTCAACAGCCCGACGACGTGGGCGATCCGGATAATGACCGAGCCTTCGACTCGACGCAAGCGAGCTGGGCGGACATGACCGCCTTGCACTCGATGCCGCCCGTGCCGCTGGATGTCACGGCACACGCGACCGACGGGCACGTGGTCATCCGGCTACGCAACCCGACCGACAAGGTCGCGTTCTTCGAACGGGCCGAAATCGTGTCGTTGCGGGACGGCGACGAGATCCTGCCGGTCGAGTACGACGACAACTATCTGACCGTGTTTCCCGGAGAGACCGCCGAGATCCGCGGAACCGTCGCAGAGCAGGGCCCCTCAGCGCACTGGGTCCGGGTGACCGGACACAACACGTCGACGGTCACCGTCCCCGTTTCGTAACGCCCCGCGGGTCAAACCCGGTTGCGCGCAGGGGAAAACCGCTCCAGTTGCACTGGTGGTCCGTCCGCCGACGGCGGTGGCACCAGAGCAGCGACACCGTCGATCACACTGGAGACCGTCCGGCTCCGACGGTCCTGATTCAGCGTGCCGTGCTGGAAATTCTGGGCGATCCACTCAGGTTCTTGGATCTCGGCGCTGGTCGGCAGCCCTAAAGCGCTGTGTTCGTAGCCCAGTGCACCCCAGGCGGCGTAGATGGAGCCGGTGACAGGCTGGGCTCCGGTTACCGCTGACCAGTACATCGCGCCCTTGTCGAAGATGACGTATCGCGTGGTGCCCGCCCCTTGCGATTCCGGCGATCTCGGTGCCCCCAGTGCGCTGTTCATACCACCCATCGCCTGCCACCGGTCATAGATGGCAGTCCCTTCCAGCGACTGCGCCAGATCCGAGGCGCTCGGGCGCCGACTGAACTGGGCAGCAACGTCGCGAATCTGGTTCATCAGCACGTATCCCAGCTTGCCCGGGCAATCGGTGTCGCTGACGTCGCGATGGGCGAAAATGCTCGGCAAGCTCACAACGGCGCCGCGCGGGACGCGGGTGTAGGGCCCGCCGTCCGACGTCAACGCGGTACTGCCGCGGGGGTCGACGCCGTCCATGGCCAGCCGCCACCCGAGTAATCTCCCCGTCGTGCGCACCTGAACCGGCGTGGGGCCCACCGCATCGAACTCGCCGATCATGCACACGGCCCACGTGTTGCGGTTGAACCCACCGGTATGAGTGCCCTGAACCGGCCTGGCCAGTCCGCCGAACCGGCCCTCGAATACCTGCCCGTACTTGTCGACGAGGGCGTTGTAGGCGATGTCCGGCCAGCTCAGGTTGCGGGTGTGGTAGGCGTAGATCGACCGCACGATTGCCGCAGAATCCTGCGGTGCATACTCGTTGACGGTGGCGGTATGGTGCACGACTGCGGCCTTGATTCCGTTGTCATACACCGGGGCTCGGCTGCGAAGCGACTCGTCGGCGCCCCATTGCGCGCGGCTGATGACGTTGGGTGCCTGGCCGGGAGCTTCGACCGCCGCAACCAGGACGGGATCGGCTCCCGCATTCGGAGGTGCGGTCAGGCCCGATGCGACGGCTCCCAAGCCCAGCGCAACCGGTGCCGCCGCAACGTATTTCAACACATTGCGGCGGGAAACAGCGGGTGTCGCTGAGCACCCGCACGATAACGGCACGGCAACACCGTACTCGCGTCGGCGGAATTTCCACCGCGACCCGCCGCAACGGATGTCGTTTCAACACAGCGGATTCGCGGCACCGCCGACAGGATTTCAACGTGTGCCACACCCATCCGCGAAAATCCTGGTCGGCCAACGTATGTCAGGACAGCAAATCCGTAATCCGTTGGCGAATAAGCGGCTTCACGATTTCGCTGAAAGGACTCTGGCTTCGCTCAGCGGCTCGCCGTCGGCGGTGGGCTGGTCCCGGAACGCCGGTGAGCGCCGGTTGGGCGAGGTCTTGGCTGGAACACCCATCGGAAAAAGGGAGTCCCCAACGTCGCCGTCATTGTGCTATAGCAAATCTGTCGGGTAACGGCGGCAGCACTGGGAGAGGACCGGACCATGATGGTTGTTTCACGAGGCATCGTCTCAGCCGCCGTGCTCGCCGGATGGCTGACTGTCGGGTCAGCCGCTACCGCCTCGGCCGCTCCGGCGATGAGCGGCCACTACGTCTCGAGTGTGACCTCGACATCCGGGGAGGTCACAAGCAGCGACTGGTACTTCACGCCATGCGGTGACGGATGCGCATCGGTGTCCGGCACACCCGGTGGGCCCCCCTTCGGGGAGGCGCGGATGTTCGACGGGCAATGGACACTGGCGTGGCACTCTGACGCATTTTGTCCGTCGGGCACGCGGGTTCCGGGGGCGTACGCCAGCTATGCCACTTGGGATCCCAACACTTTGACCGGCAAGAATGAATCGGGCATCACGAAGCCGATTTGCGGCTCCGACAAGGGGTTGCCGCGGGTCATCCAGCATTTGGAGCTCACGCAAGTGGGATAGTGCTCGTCTGCTCGCCGCGGACCTCGTAAGGGCACCCCTGCGGCCAGTGGCCGGCAGAGCGCCCGTCCTCTCCAGCGTTGACCTGGTCCTACCGTGAGAAAACCAGAATTTCGCAAGCACGCCTTTGTACGGTGCTACTACAACGCTGACACCTACCGAAAAGGAGAACTCGACATGCAGCGAATCATTGCAGGAGCAGTGCTCTCGGGCGCGCTCGGCTTGGCAACGCTGGGGCTCGGCGCAGGGAGCGCGCAAGCCGACCCGGGGACGGGCATCTGTAACCAATTGGCGATGTGCAGCCGCATTTGGTGCCCCGGCAGTCCGCTGCCTATGCCGGACGTGGTCTGGGACATGAATACGTGCCACCACTACTACGGCGGCAGCCTCGGACATCCGGGAACCGAGGGCGGCATTCAGGTTGGCGCGCACATTCTCGAGGGAGACCCATCCCCGGCGAATACCTGCAATGGATCGCCCATCTGCTTGCCCGGCCTGTGACAGGCGGCACGCGATAGCCGGTGCTCACCTGGGCGACCAGGCGAACGCGTCCACACCCGTGTCGATCTGCCTGGGTGACCGATTGTCCACATCGGTCACCACCAGGTGTCGGTCCGAATCCACATACGCGACAACGTCTCCGGGTCCCCAAGCCGGACCTGGGCTGTCCGTAGCGACCTTGCCGACCGTCGTGCGGGCCACCGACGAGTGCGCATCGACAACTTTGAGGCTCTTGGATGATCCGTTCGCGCTCGTTTCGGTGAATGCGACGGCGCCCGACGAGAGTGCCGCGATGTCGCCGTAGAGCGTCTGTCCTTTGATCAGCAGTGCCGCCGCGCCCGGCGGATCGGCGGGTGTGCCGCCGGGAGTGGCGATCGAGTAGATGCCGCCGTCGCGCAGCGCGAATGCAATGCCGTCGAACAGCTCACCGGTCGCGTCCCCGTTGGCGAACCAGATCGCCTGGCCTGCAACGTCATAGGTGACGGAGAAAGCGTTGGTGCCTTTCGCGACCGGAACCGAGGCGGCGCCGACGGTGAGCACGTTGACGTCGACGGGGGAGACGTCGCTGCGACCGCCCGTCCAGGCGATGTGCCGGCCGTCGGGTGCCCACGCGTAGTGGTCGTCGGCGAACATTGGTTGTCGGTGCTCTACGGTCCGACCGGTTGTGGCATCGGCGACGAGGAGCAGTCCGCCGCCCTCGCCGGCCTCCAGGAAGGCGATCCGGTCTCCGCTGGGCGACCAGCGCGGGCGCACGATGGTCGAAACGCCGCCCGATGCCGGGTTGCTCACACCTGGCGGCAGCGCGCCCGGATCCACGAGTCGCCGCGGCGCGCCCACGGGTGCCAGCAGTGGCGACAGATCCAGAACCCACAACTCGCCGCCGTAGTCGGAGGCGTTCGCCTTGTGGATGTATGCCACATGCGTGAGGTCGGGGGAAGGTGCCGGCTCGCTGTCTGCCGGTCCGTCGGTGAGCTTGCGGCCCGGCGTGCCGGCCGGGTCGCTGAGGTAGAGCGAACCGGCTTTCGAATAGAAGAGTGCGGTCTGGCCGCTCCGAGAAGTGCTGGGTGTCAAGGGCTTTGATGGAGCCGGCGGGGGAGTGGACGTACAGGCGGCGACGGCCAGGACAAGGACCCATGCGGCGAGCGCCAGGCGTCGGTGATGTCCGGAATACCCCCAACCGGTCATCCCGGCGAGCGCCCTTGATAGGTCCCGTCGACGTACTCGTCGCAGTGGTCTTGGAAGCAGCAGTTCGAGTAGTAGATTCCGGCGTCGCCATGCCAGGCGGTGTACTTGCCCCCCGAGGCTGCGCAGTCGCTCTCGATCTGCTGTGCTCTCACCCAGTTGAACAGGCTGGCCGGATAGGCTTGGCCTTGATACCCGACATATGCCACACCCAGGAAGTGGTCGGCGTTGCGCGTCCACGCCACGGCTCCGTCTTTGGCTTGCCAATCGGCGCCGGTGCCCCGGCCACATGCGATGAAGCCGTACTGTTTGCCGTCCGATCCGAGCACCGCTGCCGGGTCAGACGATTGTTTTCCAGGGCATGTCGCGGGTGCCCACGTCGGGCTCTTCAGCCCGGCGGTGAAGGCGTCATACATTCCGTTGTAGTCGCGATACAGCGTGTAGGTCGCGTACGTCGGGCCGTCGGGTACCGAGTTGTCCTGGCACTCGACGGCGGCCAATGCGACCTTCGAAGTGGCCGGCTTGCAAGAGTCGCTGCTGT
Organism: Mycobacterium gordonae; assembly: GCF_002101675.1. GTDB lineage: Bacteria > Actinomycetota > Actinomycetes > Mycobacteriales > Mycobacteriaceae > Mycobacterium > Mycobacterium gordonae. Next base: position 8,316 of record NZ_LQOY01000257.1, read on the forward strand.
AGCCCGAAGGCAGCATCCTCATCAGGTCGGCCAAGGGATCTGCGCTGGCTCGCGGAGCTGCGCCAAGGGCGGTGGTCACCAGGAGGGTCGCAGCAAGAGGCAGTGCGCGAAGCATGAAGCTCATGTTCGGCCTGTCACTGTCGTAGCGACAGGGACTTTCTGCCCTACTTCGCCGGCCAATCCGGCGCACCGGGCTAAGGGCGTCTCAGCGGCGCTTGGCCCGATGCCGTGAACTGGTCCGGAGATGGACCCAGAGCACGAAAACCCCGGCCAGGACGATGCCCGTCAGGTTCACCAGGAGCTGCATGGCGGACTGCTGGGCGACCTGCCAGTCGCCCATGGTGGCGGCGACCACCGCGAACCCAGCGGCCGGAACCGTCGTCACCGAAATGAAAACACCAACCAGCGCAGCGGATTTCGCGGATACCAGCGAGAGCATCCCCGCCGCACCGGCGAACATCGCGACCACGAACGACAACGGGCCGACCTGAAAGATGAAGTCGACTTGATTCAGCTGTCGGAGGGTGCCCAGCTTGATCCAGCCCACCGCCTCACCGCCCAGCACCGCGATCGCGGTGACCAGCATCGCCACCGGAAAACCGACCAGCAATGCCAGGGCCGCCCGCCGGGCGAGGTAACGCCGGCGTCGCACGACCGCTACCGCGAGCGCGGCCAGCGGACCGAACTCCGGCCCGACCACCATGGCGCCGACCACCGTCACCGGCGAATCCGTCACGACGCCGACCGCCGCGATGAGACAGGCCAGTGTCAGGAACGTCAGGAAGGTGGCGTTCAGCGTGGACTCTTCCCGAGACCGCTCGGCCAGTTCGTCCCAGACGACCGCGTCGGCGGGGTCGCCTTCGGCCTCGTTCTCGGCGCGATATGCCGCCGTCGACACCACCGTGTCGACCACGTCGAGGGTGATCGCACCGCGACGTTTGAGGCCGAGCGCCTTGAGTTCGTCGATGACGTCGTTGGCGCTTTCGCGGGCGATGTCCGCGGTGATCTCGTCACCCGGTGGTTCCAGTGCGGCCTTGCGGTGCACGACGATATGGGTCACCCCCACCTCGCGGCGCAGGACTTCGAGGACCGAATCGCTCGACTCGGTCGGCGCGATCACCCGCAGATGGAGCATTCATCGCACATTAGCGGCAAGCCCGGTCGGGCCGGCGGACGCCGCCTATCGGGCCAGCAGGGCTTCGATGGCGCTGATGACCTCCGGAGCGTCCGGCTCGGTCCGGGGCCGAAACCGATTGACCACGTCCCCGTCCGGTGCCACCAGGAACTTCTCGAAGTTCCACTGGATGTCGCCGGCCTTGCCGTCGGCGTCTGCGGCCTTGGTCAGCTCGGCGTAGAGCGGATGGCGGTTGTCGCCATTGACGTCGGTTTTCGCCAGCAGCGGGAACGTCACTCCGTAGGTGGTCGAGCAGAACGTCTGGATCTCTTCGGCCGTGCCCGGTTCCTGGCCCATGAACTGATTACACGGGACACCAATGACCGTCAGGCCTCGGTCTGCGTAGTCCTTCGCCAGCTTCTCCAGCGCCGAGTACTGCGGAGTCAGGCCGCACTTGGAGGCGACGTTCACGACAAGCGTTGCGCCGTCTGACAATTGGGCCAGCGTGGCCGGTTTGCCGTCCAGGGTGGTCAGGGCGATGTCTTTGAGGGTCACCCCGCTGACGCTAGCACCGGGGCGTGTCTGTCCGATTTGTTCATGACGGCCACGGCTGCCGCGATCTAACGTCGCGCCCATGGACAACCAACTCGTTTCCGTTGCCACCGAAATCGTGGCCAGTGACCTGCCGCGCACGCTGGAGTTCTACCGCCTGGTGGGTCTGGCGATCCCCGACACCGATGCTTCGCACGTCGAGGTACCACTACCCGGCGGGAGCCGCCTGTTGTTCGACACCGAAGAGACGATCGCCAGCTTTCATCCCGGCTGGACGTCGCCGGCGTCCTGCGGACGGGTCACGCTCGCATTCGGCCTGGCCACGCCCGCAGAAGTCGACGCCCTCTTCGGCCGGCTCGCGAAGGCTGGTCATCCCGCGGTCCTGAAACCCTTCGACGCGCCGTGGGGGCAACGCTATGCCACGGTCACCGACCCGGACGGCACCTCGGTCGACCTTTACGCCCCGTTGCCGAGCTGACTGACGCTCACCCCGGCCAGGTCACGCACCTGCCGCGACAGGTGCGACTGGTCGGCATACCCGGCCAGGGCCGCGGTATCAGCGGCGGACATGCCGGCATCGAGCAACCGCAACGCCGTGCGGAATCGCAGAATTCGGCGCAGGGTGGCCGGGCCGTAGCCATACACCGCGACGCACTGTCGCTGCAAACTCCTTGTCGACCAACCATTTTCATCAGCTACCGATTGAACTGCCGCTCCGCAGCCCAGCCGTTCGGTGATGTGGCGCAGAACGGCGGGTCGCCACGGGGCGGTCTCGGCGGAAGTTTCCCGGGTCAACAGCCGGCCGGTAAGCGAAAGTAACGGACCGCCACTGATCTCAGGGCGCAACACTTGCAGGTCGACCCGTGCGTTGCGCAGTTCAGCGGCCGGGATCCCTAGCAGCCTCGGTAACACACCCGGGCGGAAGCGGATTCCCTTCGCGACGGCGCAGCTTTGATCGGTGATGAACGCGGTGGTGTCCGGCCCGGCCACCAGTACCCGGTCGTCCATCTCGATGAGGTCCATGCACCCGTCGGGCAGCACCCGCGCCCGCCGCGGCGCGTCGCTGACCCACATGCACTCCACCAGCTCCCGCAGCGGCCCGGGAGCCGGCAGCTCGCGATAGCTCACCCCATCCAGCCTATCGACGGCAGCGCATAACGCGATAAAGCCGCGGAAGCGCCGGGGTCGGTAGCCTGGTGGCGATGCCCGCCGTCTTCGATCTGCGCCGAATGGAGGTGCCGGTCGTTCAGGCCGGGATGGGCGCCGTCGCCGGCCACGAACTTGCGGCGGCAGTTTCGGAGGCGGGGGCTCTGGGAACGATCGCCGGCGCGCGTGCCCGAATCGCCGATGAGGTGGCGGCCGCACGCCGGCTCACCGGACGACCGGTGGCGGTGAATCTGCTGTTGCCGTTCGTGCGTCCGGGCGACGTGGAGGCGGCCGCTGCCGCCGATGTGATCGTGACGTTCTGGGGCGTTCCGCGTCGGCTTACCGCGACCACCTGGCTTCACCAGTGCGGGTCCGTCGAGGAGGCGAAAGCGGCCGCGGCCGCGGGCGCCGACGGTGTCATCGCACAGGGAGTTGAGGCCGGCGGCCACGTCCGCGGGACGACCCCGGCGCTCGAACTGCTCGAGCAGGTGCGCAGGGCGGTCGACATCCCGGTCCTGGTGGCCGGCGGAATCGTCGACGCCCAAGGCGTGCGCGAGGCGCTGGACGCCGGAGCGGCCGCCGCCGTCGTCGGCACTCGCTTCCTGCTCAGCGAGGAATGCCGCGCGCACCCGGCGTACAAGAGGCGCTGCCTACAGGCCAGCGAGACCGTGCTGACCGAACTGTTCGGCTTGGGCTGGCCGGACGCGCCGCACCGGGTGATCCCCAACGCTGCCACCCGCCGCTGGCTCGGCGACGACGCCCGCGGGCCGCGCTGGATCCGCGCCGGTAACCGCATGATGTCTCGTCTCGTCAACGCGATGCCGGCCGCGGCCCAGGATCGTGCCGTCAGGGCGCTCGCGCCCTCGTGGCTGCCCTATGCGATCGCCCAACCGCCCACCGACGACGGACCCGCCGAATTGGTCGACGGGCGTCCGCTCTATGCGGGTGCGAATGTCGGGCGCATCGACGACATCCGCGGGGCCGCGGATCTCGTCAGGGCGCTCACCCCGTAAGTACGCGCGAGCGACGTTATGCCGCTGCGTCATCTGGATGAGCGGCGACCGTCCGGCTTGCGGGAGGGTGGCGTCGTCTGGATGTTGTTGTGTCAGTACGTTCGGATTCTTCGCCGTCACCGGCATCGCATTTCGGTGCCAGCTGGAACCTCGAACCGTGGCGACCATCGGCGGCTGTCACGATGATCGCCGCTGCACCCGGCAGATCGAGCATCCACTCCACACTCGCGGCGCGCTGTCAGCATGGGGGTGCGGCGTCCTTTGATTGCGCACGAAACTACTCGCTGCCTATTTCGCCTCGCGGTACGATCTGGCCCGAAGTCGTTGGACGACGACCCCTACGAGAACTGGTTCAGCAACGGGGGAGTGGGCTATGCCGCACGTCAACGTTACGCCGCACGCGCTGAATGCGGCCGCTAATGACCTGGCCGCGATCAGCTCCAACGTGCACGGGGCCAACAAGGCTGCGGCCTCGCCGACCACAGGTCTGTCGCCTGCGGGTGCCGATCCCGTGTCGGCGCTCATCGCCGGACTCTTCACCCAACACGCGCAGTCCTATCAGGCCGTCGGCGCCCACGCGGCGACGTTCCACGACAAGTTTGTTGAGATCATGCGCGAAGGCGCGGGATCGTATACCAATACCGAAGCCGCCAACGCGTTGCCGATTGAGCATCTGCGTGACGCCGTCAGCACGGCCGCCCAGAGTCCGACGGGGCGCGGCCTGATTGACGGCGCCAATAGGGCGGTCACTGCCGGAAAGGATGCCGCTGGGCATTTGTTCGGCAACGACGGCACCGGCAGCGGTGGGTGGGGCGTCGCCGGCCAGGGCGGCGGGAACAGTGCGAATCCGGGGCTTCCCGGCGCCGCCGCCAACGGTTCCGGGTCGGCCGGCGCAAGCGGCGGTTCCAATGCCGGTCCGGCCGCTGCCGTCGGAGGCGCACACGGCGGCAACGGCGGCGCCGCCCCGCCGGGTGGTGTGCAGGGCACTGGCGGCGACTTAGGCGGGCACGGCACGACCACCGGGTCTGGCGGTGGGACTCAGCCAGGTGGCGGCGGCTCGACCGGAGGCGCCGGCGGCAGTGGCGGCAGTGGCGGCGGCAGTGCCGACTCCGGTCCCGGTACTGCCGGGGGCAGTAGCGTATCGCCACCGGGATGGGCCGGCGGTGCGGGCGCCGGCCCCTATTACGGCGGGGCTGCGGCAGGCATCGGCCCCGCTGGATGGCCATTCGGCGGCGGTCCGTTGGGAGCCGGTCCGGCTTGGACGGCCGGATTCAGCGGCGACTCCGGTGCCGTGTCCGGTATGGCTACTCCTGCTGGGGCGGCGGCCTCGATGCCATCGACGGCACCCGCCGCCGCTGAACCTGCGCTCCCAACGGCCAGTAGGGCTGCAGCGATGCCGCTGGGCCAGATGGCGCCACAGGGCAACTCGGTGCGTGCGGACCCCGCGGCACACCCTGCCGGTCCCGATGCCGACAAGTCGCTGCTGATCGTTCCGCTACCACGCCTGCGTCTTCGGGGGTTGCGGGAACGGTTACGGGCGCGTTCGGAGCTTCGGGACGGAAGTGACTCCGAGCTGCGGGCTGGAAGCGAATTCTTCCAACGCTCACGTGAAGCTCAGTTCACCCAGCTGAGCAGCCGAGACCAACTTTTGCAAGCTCTCGGACTTCGGGTGCCGGCCTACGAGTGATCGCGTCGGCTTCGCTGAGGCTCAGGTGTTCTCAGCGCCAGGGACGTGGAATCAGCATGGGCACGCGTCGCTGGTAACGCCGGTATTGCTCACCAAGCGCCGCCACCAGATCCCGCTCTTCGAACTGCACCGCGACCACTATGTAAACCGTGAAGGCCGCGGCGAACAGCACATGTCCCGCCGTCATGGTCGGGGCCGCCCAGAAGGCGATCACGAATCCCAGCATCAGCGGATGCCGCACCAGGCGGTAGAGCAGTACGACGCGAAAGCCCTTCTGCACGAGCGGCTTCGACAGCAGGTTGTGCAGCACCTGCCGAAGCCCGAAAAGCTCGAAGTGATCGATCATGAACGTCGACGCGAGCGCGATCAGCCAGCCGAGAGCACCGACCGAGTACACCACCATCCGCGCCAACGTGGAATCGACCTGCCAGACGATGGTGCCGATCGAGCGCCACTGCCAGAACAACAGCACGAAGACCGCGCTGGACACCAGCACGTAAGTGCTGCGCTCGATGGGCGCGGGTACCAATCGGGTCCACCATCGTTTGAAGGCGGGTCGCGCCATCACGCTGTGCTGCATCGCGAACAGCAACAGCAGGCCGAGATCGATCGGCACCGCCTGCGCAACGGGTCCGTCGATGGCGCGGTCGACGCTGCGTGGTACCGCGACATCAACCACGAAACCCACCAGGTACAAGAAGACTCCGAGGAATGCGGCGTAGCTGATGACACCATAGAGCAATGCAAGCAGGCGAAGGGGTGTCGCGGGGGCAGCCGTCGGAGTGTGGCTGCGCACCGGGCACCCGGTAGCCTTATCGTCAACACTGACAGGGTATTTCGGGATGTTGTTCATGGCGCCGTTCACCTCGCGGGGACGATGTTCTGATTGACACGGAACGTGTTGTCGGGGTCGTATTCCGCCTTGATCTCGGTGAGCCGGCGGTAGTTCGGCCCGTAGGTGGCGCGGACCCGGTCCTGACCTTCCTCCATCATGAAGTTGATATAGGCGCCGCCCGCGGAATACGGATGAGTGGCCGCCCAGTAGTCCGCCGTAAACTGCTTCAGGGCAGGGCCGTTCGCCGGATCGGGATCGACACCGACGATGACTTGCGAGAAGTTCACGTCGCGGTAGGCCCACGCTGTCTCGGTCTGCCCGACTCGGTGCACGGCCCCATCAATCGGGTACAGGTGCATCGCGGAGTGCATCGTCGGCAGTTCTTCGGCGAACCGGGCGTGCGCCTGCACGGCGCCGTCGTCGATCGTCCGGAAGAAGTCGCCGCGCCAGTACCACTGCAGCCCTTTGGGATACAACCCGTCGAACGTCGACTGTAGCGCCGGGTACGGGGCTTCACCGACAGCGTCGAAGGCCGGCTTCATCAGCCGGACAGGCGCGAACACCTCCTCGGCTCGCGCCGGATCACCGGTATAGCACCAGACGACAGAGCAGGCCTTCTGCAAGTGGAACTCCGGCGGGAAGGGATCGCCTGGCGGCACGGTCATCGTCGCGAAAAAGCCGTACAGGTCGTCGTCTTGAGCGGGAATGAAGTCGCGGAACCAGCTCAGGATGTCGGCGGTGGCGGCGGCCGGCCACGCGGTCGGACCGCAGATCACCGACTGCACCGGATGCAGCCGGAACATGAACGCGGTGACCACGCCGAAGTTGCCGCCGCCGCCGCGCAACGCCCAGAAGAGATCGGGGTGCTGCGACTCGGAGGCGGTGACCACCCGCCCGTCGGCCAGCACCACCTCGGCTGCCAGCAGGTTATCGATGGTCAGGCCGTACTTGCGCGACAGATAGCCGTGGCCGCCGCCCAGCGTCAGCCCACCGACTCCCGTTGTGGCGATGACGCCCGAGGGCGTCGCCAACCCGTATGCGTGGGTGGCGGAGTCCACCCGGCCCCACGTCGCGCCGCCCTGCACCCACACGGTGCGGGCGTCGGCGTCGACCTCGATGCGGTCCATCGGCGACAGGTCGATCACGATCCCGTGGTCGACGGCTCCGAAGCCGGGGCCGCTGTGGCCGCCTCCGCGGACCGCGACGGGCAGGCCGGTGGTGCGCGCGTGGGCGAGCACCGCAGCGACGTCGCCGGCCGATGCGCACCGGACGATCATGGCGGGCCGCTTGTCGATCATGGCGTTGTAGAGCGAACGGGCATCGTCGTACCCCGGGTCATCCGGGAGAATCACCCTCCCGTTCAACGACTCTGGGACCCTGACCGCGCTCGCAGCAGACATCTCGCCACCTTCCGTCGGGTTTGGAATCGATGTGGAGACGCTACGTCGCCGCGACGCCGCACCGCATGACCACAACGAAGCATTTCGCTGAGCGTCCGTGAATGGTCAGATCTGACTATCGACTCGGTGGCCGCGGTGCCGTTACGTTGGGCACATGGCGCAGTGGGTGCCACCACGGCTTCCGGCCGAGGTCGTCGTACGTCGCCGCGGATCGTTCGTGGGCCGTGCCGGTGAACTTGCGGCGCTGGAAAAGGCGTGGGAGCGGGTCGAAAGCGGCGATCGCCAAGCAATCTTCGTCGGCGGTGAGCCCGGGGCGGGCAAGTCTCGGCTGGTCGCCGAGATCGCCGGTTCCCTGGCAGACCACGGAGTCGCCGTCCTTCTCGGCAGCTGTACTGCCGATGCCGGCGTGCCCTACGAACCGTTCGCCGAGGCGCTCGACCGCCTGCTGTCGGCAAGTCCTGCCGGATCTTTCGCGGAACCGTTGGTCGATGCGGGACCTCAACTGAGCCGGTTGTCGTCGCACGTGCAGCGGCATACGTCCGGCTCGCCGATCACCGACCACGCGGCGACCGGCCGGCGGCTACTCCTGGATGCGCTGACCGGGTTCTTGCGGCGGTTGGCGGCGGACCGCCCCATTGCGCTGATCCTCGAAGACCTGCATTGGGCGCAGCTCCCGACGCTGGCCATGCTCGAACACGTGCTGGCCGGTTGCGCCGACGCACGCATGCTGGTGGTCGCGACATTCCGCACCACCGCGCCGGAGCGCTCCGATGAGCTGCTGACCCGAATGGCAGAAATGCATCGGTTCGATGGTGTGCGCCGCCTGGATCTGGACGGCCTCGACACCGAGTCGATCGCTGAATTCGTATGTCACACAGAACAATTGTCCCGGTCAGCGCTGCGCACCGCGGCGGCCCTGCTGCGCGACAAGACCGGTGGCAACCCGTTCTTCCTGACCGAGCTCTGTAAAGACCTGGAAAGACGAGGCGGCGTCGCTGCGCTGAGCTCACACCAATCCGTCCCCAGTTCCATCGGCGACGCCATTGCCGGGCGGCTGGCCGGACTGGGGGCTGGTGTGCGGGGGATCGTCGAGCAAGCCGCGGTGCTGGGCGAGACGTTCGACCTGCCGGCGCTGATCGCTGCCAGTGAAGCCGATTTGGCGGTGACGCTGGCGGCTGTCGATTCCGCCGAGGGCGTGGGCTTGATCAGGGCGGTGCAGGGATCCGACGGGGAATTCGCGTTCGTGCATGCGCTGACCCGCGAAGCCGTGATCGCCCGCATGGCGGCGTCACGGCTGCGGATTCTGCACGCCCGCGCCGCGGCAGCGCTCGAGGAACGCGCCGACCCTTCGGTGATCCCACGCGTGGCCAATCACTACCTGCTGGCCCACGTGCTCGGCTATCACGAGCAGGCCCTGCGCTACGCGCGGGAGGCGGCCCGCATCGCCGAGCACAGTCTGGCCTATGAGGACGCCGCGACGTGGTACGAACGCGCCTCCTCGCTGCCTGAACTCGGCCGCACCGAACGGGCCAGGTTGCGGCTCAGATCCGCCGCGAATCACGTCCGGGCCGGAGACTTCGCGCGCGCCCGCGGCATGTACGAGAACATCAGCGCGACCGATGATGCCTTGGTGCGACTCGAGGCGGCCATCGGTTACGAGGACGCGAATTGGCGTCCCGGACTGGCTGATTCGAAGGCGGCCGATCTGCTGGCCGCAGCGCTGGAATCATGCGGCCTGGACGCCGAGGACCCACGCTACGTGCAGGCGCTGGGCAGTTTCGGCCGCGCGCTGGCTTTTGCCGGTGAGACGAAGCGGGCCCGAGAAGTCAGCAGCCTCGCGATCGAACACGCACGCGTGGGGGATGATCCGGCGGTGCTTCTGCACGCCTTGGAAACAAGTCTCTGGCACGGTCTCACGCCGGACATGTGCGAACAACAGTTGGACCGGTCGACCGAATTGTCACGAATGGCGCTGTCGCGGCGGGACTACGAGGCGCTGGGCTCCGCTTCGCACTTCCGCGCGCTGGCCAGTTATCAAGCAGGCCGCCCGGACGACCTCTCCGCAGCGACGGGCGACATGGAGCGCGCCGGCCAGACCTCCGGACAACCTTTCTTCAGCTTCGTCGGCGCCTGTGCCCAAGGCGGCTTGGCCTACCTGCGCGGTGACTTCGACGATGCCGAGCGGTGGGCGGAGATCGCCGTGCGCACCGGCGGATTGTTCGGCAGCGACACGACGGAAGGCTCCTACGGAGTCCAGATGTTCATGATCCGGCGCGAGACCGGCGCCCTCAAGCGATTCAGCGGATTCGTCGACGGCAGTGAAACTTTCGCCGGCCGCTGGCTGCCCGGACTGCTGGCCCTGTATACCGAGTTGGACTGCGAGCGGGGCATGAACCGCGCTCTGAATCATTTGCTCAGCCGCAACCTCGGGGTACGGACCGAGGCGGCGCGGTGGCCGATGGAATTGATCTTCATGGTGGAAGCGGCGCTGGCGTTGGGGAACCGGGAAGCGGTCCATGCGCTACGCCCATTCGTCGCATGCTACGAAGGCAAGAACGTCATGGCGGGACAGTTCGTCGCGCTGTTCGGGAGTGCGGACCGATACCTCGCGCGGATGGCGGCGCTCAACGGCGAAACCGACGCTGCCGAAGCGTATTTCAACTCAGCGCTGGAGATGGATCGGAGGATGGGTTCGGTGGTGCACATCGCCGAGACGCTCGCCCGACGTGCGCTGTTCGCGCTCGCGCAGGGTCATACCGAGAAGGCCGGGCAGTGGGCCGACGAGGCGCGCGCCATCGCCGCGCCGATCGGGCAGACGCGCGTCGTCGACCTCATGGACCTGCTGATGACGCCGAACGGTCCGGACGGCCTGACCGAGCGAGAGGTCGAGGTGTTGCGACTGCTGGCCGAGGGCCTGAGCAACCGGGCGATCGGTGAACGTCTTTACATCAGCTCGAACACGGCCGCCAACCATGTCCGCAGCATCCTGCTCAAGACTGGCGCGGCCAACCGCACCCAGGCGGCGATGTACGCCGCCGATCACGAATTGCTCAGCTAGCGATCAAATCTCGGTCATCGCTCCGGTCGGCATCACCCGGCCGGAGACCTCGACGATCACATCTGCCGGCAGGCCGGCCCGCACCGCCGCGGACCTGATCGCCTCCGGCGTCGGCGCCTCATACAGGCAGTAGGTCTTGCGCTTGTCCGCGGACAAGAACGAGTACAGCCAGCGAACGCCCTCCTGGTCGTTGATCCGAGTGATGCCATCGGCGGCTTCCAGGCTCGGTTCCAACTCCTCGGCGTAATTCCGTTCGACCATGAATATCGGCACCGCGTCTCCTTCGCTTGCGGTCGAACCCCCCGCCACGGCCGCCGAATATAGGGCCGTGCTTTCTCAAGATAGCCCGCTCGCGGCGGGCTACATTACCCGCATGCGCATTGTTCGCCTGGTCGGTGTCGTCCTGTCGGTCCTCGCGGCGAGTTTGCTGCTGGCAATCCCCGCGAGCGCGCAGCCGCCGTCCAAGCTCACCGACCACATCACCGACACCACCGGAGCCTTGACGGATTCGGGGCGGGCAGCGGTCAGCTCGGCGGTCGATCGGCTCTACCGCGATAAGCACCTACAGCTGTGGGTGGTCTACGTCGACAACTTCTCCCGGTTCAAGCCCGAAAACTGGGCGACCCAAACCCGCAGCGCCACCGGGATGGGCGAGCACGACGCCCTACTGGCGGTGGCCATCAACACCAAGCTCTACACCTTCACCGCGCCGGGGATCGCGGCAGACGAAATGAGCAGTCTGCAGAGCACCCGCATCGAGCCGGCGGTGAACGCCAAAGACTGGAGCGGTGCTGCTGTCGCCGCGGCCGACGGGTTGAACAAGACGGCAAACTCGTCGAAGCGGATCTGGCTTGTCATCGCGATCGGTGTCGGCGCGGTGGTGCTCGTGTTGGTGGGTTTCCTGCTCTACCGCAGGCACCGCCGGCGGCGCGCCGCGCGGGCGATGGAAGCCGGCGACGCCGGGGCGAGTATCGACGGGCCCCGCGATCCGGCGGGGCGCGCATTGTCCACCGCGGAGGCCAGAGTGCGCCAGATCTCCGACTACGCCGCTAAGTACCGTCAGAGCGTCGGGTCCGAGGCCAAGTCCCGGCTCGACGAGGCGAAACGGCATTTGGCGGCCGCGCACGGCTGCTCGTCCGGTAACCAACGCGACGCCATCGCATACGCCAACCAGGCCTCGAAGCTGGCCGCGCAGGCACAGACGCTGGCAAACGCAGACGTCCAGGCAGCGCACCGCGCGCGCAGCTCTCGAAGCGCCCGCTGATCAGCTGCCTGGGGGCCGACCTGCGCGAGCGGCAGCGGGTGCGAATTATCCGGTGAGATAACGCTTTCCGACATACCGGTCGGCGTCGCGTCATTACGCCGCTGGCACTGCAGGTCCCCGCGGGAGTATCCGCTCGACAGACGATTCAAGGCGCGCGCCTGACGGCGGGGAAGCGCACCGAAGCGAGCGCTCTTCGGTTGCTTACCGTAGCCTCAACCCAGATGGCTCGATGCCCGAAGTTCCATGCTCCCGGACAACGGAGTCGAAACCAGGTGCCTGACACTGGTTTCGGTGCGCGGGACTCCGACAGCACCCCGAACCCGAGGACCTGATCTATGCCCGCCACAACCGCTATCCACTTCTTCCTCGAATTGGCCGTCATTCTGGGAGCCTGCCGTCTGGTAGGGCTGCTGGCCCGCCGCGTCGGCCAGCCGCAAGTCGTGGGCGAGATGATCGCCGGCGTCCTTCTCGGGCCGTCCCTGCTGGGCCGAATCGCGCCGGGTATACAACACCACTTATTTCCGCCGGGACAATCAAACACGGTGCTCTACACCATGGCGCAAATCGGCTTGGTGCTTTACATGTTCCTCATCGGTCTCAATTTCGACGCCAACCTCATCAAACATCGCGCCGGCACTGCCGTCGCCGTCTCGGCCGCGGGCATATTCGCACCGCTCGCGCTCGGATCGCTCCTCGCTATGCCCTTGCTGGCGCGGGGAATTTATTTCGACAAAAGCGTCACCCTCGTCATGGCCATGATGTTTTTGGGGGCATCAATCGCAACCACCGCTTTTCCGATGCTGGCCCGCATCATCTTCGAACAGCGCCTGTCCGGAACACCGTTAGGGACCCTGGCGCTGGCCTGCGGCGCTGCCGACGATGCGCTCTCCTGGTGCCTGCTGGCCGTGGTGCTCGCCATCCACCGCGGAAATCCCGCCCTGGCTGCCACGGCGATAATCGGCGGAATCCTGTACAGCGTGCTACTCGTGACGATCGGACGAAAGGCGCTTACTGTGCTGGGCACGATTCCCGAGCGGCGCAAGACGATCACCGCGCCCGTGCTGAGCACCGTCCTGATTCTGCTCATGGCATGCGCCTGGTTCACCGACACGATCGGCATCTATGCGATATTCGGCGCCTTTATCCTCGGCGTCGCGATGCCGTCGGGTTTTTTCGCACAAGAACTCACCACCAGGCTGGAACCACTGGTGACCACATTCCTGCTGCCACTGTTTTTCGTCTATTCGGGACTTAACACGCAGATCGGCCTGCTCAACAGCCCGGCGTTGTGGGCAGTGACATTGGGCATACTGGTCGTGTCGATCGCGGGAAAAGGTGTCGCGTGCACAGTGGCCGCCCGGTTGAACAAGGTCCCGCTCCGGGAATCGATCGCATTGGGATCATTGATGAATGCCCGAGGACTGATTGAGCTCATCCTGCTCAACATAGGTCTGCAGGCAGGGATTATCACACCGACGCTCTTCACCATTCTGGTCTTGGTCGCCATCGTCACAACCCTGATGGCCACGCCCATATTCGAATTCGTCTACGGGCGGCACCGCGTCGACGAGCCGAGCGTCCCCCCGGAGCACGCGACGACGCCGACGGAGGGCTAGTCCGGCCACGGATGTGGCCCGGCCCCGGTACCTCGGCCCCGGACGGCCGGCTCGACTTGCCCGCGAACCGGAGCCTGATTTCGTGTAACCTACTTAACTATTAAGGAACTTCGCCAAACGCACTTGCGAAGGGGGACGAGTGGACGTGCGAGCGCAGCTGTCGCAACTGAGCTCGGAGGCACGGGGGGCGCTGGCGCAGAAGATCAAGAATCAGCTGTCAGACAGCGGCACGAGTGCGCCGGAATACGACGTGGCCATCATCGGAGGCGGCGTCGCGGCGCTGACGCTAGCCCTGGAAATTCTCCGCGCGCGGCCGCAGACGCGGCTGCTCGTCGTCGAACCGAACCCCTATCCCGCTCCCGAGATCACCCACACGGTCGGTGAATCGACGGTCGAGATTTCCGCGCAGTACCTCCGCGACCGCCTCGGCCTGGCTGACCATTTGAACACGGCGCAGATCCGCAAAATGGGTCTGCGAATGTTCTTCTCCCACGACGGCAACACCGATATCGCCAGACGAATGGAACTTGGCAGTTCGTCGTTCACGGCTCAGGTGACCTATCAGATCGACCGCGGCAGGTTGGAGAACGAACTGACCCGACGCTGCCTTTCGGCGGGCGTCAGCATTGTTTCCGGCCGGGTCAGGTCCGTCGAATTTGGTCACGGAAATCGTCCCCATTCCCTTTCCATACAGGATGGCGAAGCCATTATCCACAAGACCGCTCGTTGGGTTGCCGACGCGTCGGGGCGAAATCGGGCGTTGCCCCGGCAATTGGAGCTGAGGCGGCCCAACGAGCACAACTGCAACGCCGTGTGGCTGCGCGTCGCGGCGGAGATAGATGTCGGTCAGTGGAGTGACGAGCCCAATTGGCAAGCGCGCCTCATCGAAGGCGACCGGGCGATGTCGACCAATCACCTGATGGGCGAGGGCTATTGGGTCTGGCTTATCCGGCTTGCCTCCGGAGCCACCAGCGTCGGCATTGTCGCCGACCCTGCATTCCACGCGTTCACCGATTTCAACACGCCGGCCAAAGCCAAAAACTGGCTACGCGAACACGAGCCGCAATGCGCCGCGGTATTGGCCGATATCGACCACCTGATCAAAGACTTCCGGGTGATGAAGAACTACAGTCACGGCGCCACCCAGGTGTATGACGGCCGCAACCGCTGGTGCGTCACCGGCGACGCCGGAATCTTCCTCGATCCGCTCTATTCGTCGGGACTCGACCTCGTCGCGATCGGCAACGGGCTCATCACCGACATGATCGTCCGCGAACTCGACGGTGAGGATGTCGTGGGGCGGGCCGGAATAAGTGATTCGCTGTTTCGTTCACTCACCGAAATGTGGCTTGCCATCTATTGCAACCAGTACATTCTGATGGGATCGCCGGCCGTCATGGCCGCCAAAGTGATCTGGGACATCGCATTTTACTGGGGATTTCTGGGTCTGCTCTACAGCAATGACCGATTTGTCAGTGTCGCTGACGATCCCGGGGTGGTACCCCATCTGGAGGGACTCATCGCGCTCAGCAACCGGATGCAACAGTTCTTCCGGGAGTGGGCGGCAGTCGAGGACCTGCGTCCATGCGGGGGCTTTGTCGACTTGTACGCCCCGCTGAACTTCATGGTGACGCTGCACAAGGCCATGATGGGACGCGCCGCCGATTTCACCGCTCAGTTCGACGCGAACGCGCTGCTACTTCGGCAGATAGCAGGCCAATTGGCCGAGACGGTAGTTGCGGAGAAACGCGAGAGGTTTTCCGATGACGAGGTCATGCGGCAGGTCCAGGCGTGGCAACGGGATTCCTTCCTGCAAGAACTCCGCGCGATCTACCGCCGGGAGCAGGCGACCAATCCGATCAACGACGAGTGGATTGTCAGCACCACGGCCGCGCTCGAATTCAGTTGACCCTGTTCGACATTCACCTCACAGACGGGCCCGTCCTCGCGCGGAACCGGCTGAACCCAGCAGCCTCGGCGGATCACCAGGCAACCTCCCGGCAGCGATCAAGCGATAGTCGCGATCGGTCTGTCGGTCAGAAAGGATGAACATGCGCGCCGAGCAAGGCACTCGAGAACCCTTGGCGGTAGTCGGAATCGGGTGTCGCTTTCCAGGCGGCGCCGACACCCCACAAGAGTTCTGGACTCTGCTGTGCAGCGGCACCGACGCGACCTGCGTCGTCCCCGAGACACGCTGGAACGCCGACAAATACCACGACCCGAACCCGGCCAAGGTCGGCAAGATGGTCACCCGCCGCGGCGGGTTCCTCCCCGAGATCGACAAATTCGACCCCCAGTTCTTCGGCATCTCCCCGCGCGAGGCGAACCTGCTCGACCCGCAGCAACGGTTGATGCTGCAGACCACGTGGGAGGCGTTGGAAGACGGCGGTATCCCGGCAGACGACTTGGCCGGCACCGACGTCGGCGTGTTCATCGGCGGCTTCACTCTTGACTACCAGCTGCTGCAGAACCAGGGCCGCACCAGTCGCTACCGCTTCAAGACCCATTCCGCCACCGGAATGATGATGACGATGCTGGCCAACCGGATCTCGTTCACCTTCGACTTCCGCGGTCCGAGCATGACGGTCGATACGGCATGCTCAAGCTCACTGGTGGCGGTACACCTTGCGGCGCAGAGCATCTGGAATGGCGAATGTCATCTGGCGCTGGCCGGCGGCGTCAACATCATGGTCGGCCCCAACACGGCCATCGCCGAATCCAAGAGTGGGTTCCTCAGCCCCGACGGGCGGTGCAAGGCATTCGACGAGTCCGCTGACGGTTACGCGCGAGGAGAAGGCGGCGCCGTCGTCGTCATCAAGCCACTCGATCAGGCGCTCCGGGCCGGGGACGAGATATACGCGCAGATCCTGGGCACTGCGGTGTCGCAGGACGGCCACACCGACAGCATCACCGTCCCCAGCGAGGCAGCGCAACAGGCCGCGATCACCACAGCCCTGCAGCGTGCCGGCGTGCGCCCCGACGAGATCGGGTACGTGGAGGCGCACGGCACCGGCACCCCGGTCGGCGACCCGGTCGAAATGCAGGCCCTGGCCAGCGCGCTCGCCGCGGACCGGCCCGCGACGAGTCCTCTGCTGATCGGATCGGTCAAGACCAACATCGGTCATCTCGAGGCCGGCGCCGGTGTCGCCGGACTGATCAAGACGGCCCTGGTGCTCAAGCACGGCTACATCCCAGCGAACCTGCATTTGAAGAACCCCAGCGGGCGCATTCCGCTGGCGGAACTGAACATCGACATTCCGCGAACCGGTCGGCAGTTTCCCGCCGGCAAACCGCGCCTGGCGGGGGTCAACTCTTTCGGCTTCGGCGGCACCAACGCGCACGTTGTGCTCGCCGAACCGCCGTCCGGCACCGGAGCGTCCGTGCCGTCTGGACGTCCCCCGCTGGCGGTGCTGCCCATCTCGGCGCGCAACGAGGACGCCCTGCTGGCGACCGCGCAGAACCTGGCGCAGCACCTGCGCGCCCATCCCGATCTGACGCTGCGAGATCTCGGTTACACGCTGGGCCGACGCCGCTCGCATCTGAACTATCGGCGTGCCCTCGTTGCCGACAGCGTCGCGGACGCGCGAGATCAACTGCAAGCACTGGCCGATGGCGGGCAGATTGCCGTGCAACGCATCCAGCCGACCACGCCGAAACTGGCCTTCGTGTGCACCGGCATGGGCCCGCAGTGGTGGAAGATGTGCCGGGGGCTGCTCGATGTCTATCCGGCCTTCACCGAGAGCATCGTGCGAAGCGATCGCGAGTTGTCCCGCTACACGGACTGGTCGTTGATCGATGAACTTCTGGCCGACGAGTCCCGATCCCGGATGGCGCAGACCGCGATAGCGCAGCCGGCCAACTTCGCGATCCAGGTGGCACTTGCGGCACAACTCGGGCAGTGGGGGATCAAACCCGACGCGGTGATCGGACACAGTGCCGGTGAGGTGGCCGCACATCACCTCGCCGGTGTGCTGACCTTCGAGGACGCCGTCCAGGTGATCTATCACCGCAGTCGCCTTCAGCAACGCACCACTGGACTCGGTCGCATGCTCGCCGTCGGCCTCGGCGCCGACGTGCTGGTGCACACGCTCGACGACAAAGCGCGCGACGAGATCGGGCGGCGGGTCTCCATCGCTGCCATCAACAGCCCGTCGGCGGTGACCATCGCCGGCGACAGTGACGTGCTGGACGACATCGCCGCCCAGCTCGACGACGCGAAGGCCTTCAATAGGTTCCTCAACGTCCAGGTGCCCTACCACACCCATTACATGGACGCGGTGAAAGACGACCTCCGCAGCGCTCTGCAGGGGCTGTCCTCGGATAACGCAACCATCCCGCTGTACTCCACGGTCACCGGTGAACTGTTGGAACGCTACACCGCCGGTGCCGCCTACTGGTGGCAGAACACCCGTGCCACAGTACTTTTCGAGCCCGCGGTCCGTCGTATGCTGGAAGACGGATACACGCACTTCGTCGAGTTGGGCCCGCACCCCGTTCTGGCGTCGTCGCTCGTCGAGATCGCCGGCAGCCAGAACACAGACCGCAAGACCGATGTCGTTGTCATCGCCGCCCAGCGTCGCGACGACGACGATGCGCGCACGCTGATGAATTGCGTCGGCGCACTGCACTGTCACGGCCACCGGATCGCGTGGGGGGCGCTCTATCCCGGCGGGGGAGCGCGACTGCTCAAGCTGCCCGGCTACCCGTGGCAATCCAAACGCTTCTGGAACGAGACCCAGGAGGCCGTGGAGGACCTGCACTACAACCCGATCCACCCCCTGCTGGGGCAACCGGTGAGTGCGGTGCACCCCACCTGGGAAGTCGAGTTGAGCACCGCCATGGCGCCCTTCCTCGCCGACCATCAGGTGCAGGGCAGCACGGTCGTGCCCGGGGCGGCGTTCGTCGAAATGGCGCTGGCGGCAGCGCAAACCAGTTACGGATCATCGAACCACTGTGTCGACAACCTCGTACTCAAACGCGCCCTCATCCTCGACGAAACCTGCGATCCGGTGCTGCGCACCACGCTCAACCAGGACACCGGAACCCTGGAATTCGCCGCATTCACCGCGACCCGCGATGGGGAACTGCAGTGGGCGATCACGGCCACCGCGGAATTGAACACTCGCCCAAGGACATCCGGGCCCGGCCGCACTGACAC
This sequence comes from Mycobacterium gordonae, assembly GCF_002101675.1. Taxonomy (GTDB): domain Bacteria; phylum Actinomycetota; class Actinomycetes; order Mycobacteriales; family Mycobacteriaceae; genus Mycobacterium; species Mycobacterium gordonae. Next base: position 27,159 of record NZ_LQOY01000257.1, read on the forward strand.
CGCGCAAGACGGCGAACTAGTCACCACGCTCAGCGGCGAGGAGTTCTACGACCGCACCCGCGCCGTCGGCTTCGCATACGGGGAGGCGTTTCAGACCGTCACGAAACTGACATGCGGTGATGGCTGGGCCACCGCCGCGATCTCCATTCCGGCGCCGATCACCGCCGAACTCGACCGATATGGATTCCACCCCGCGCTCATCGACGGCGCGTTCCAAACGCTGTTCGGCGCGAACATCCTCGGGCAGGACGCCGACCAGAGCCCCTACCTTCCCACCCGCATCCGCCGCAGCGTCATCTACGGTTCTCCGCGGGAAAACATGACCGCTCACGTGAGCGTCGTGTCGGCCACCAGGGAGCTGATCGAAAGCGACATCACGATCACCGACGGCTCGGGGCAGCCGCTTGCCGTCTTCACCGGTTTCACCGTCGAATCCCTCAGCGCCTCGTCTCGCCTGTCACCCGAGCGTATCGACAAGGGGCTCTACGAGATTCAATGGGAAGCGATCGAGGACACCGGGCACGAGGACACCGGGCACAATCAGGAGAACGCGGCCCACGAACGCGGCTGGCTCGTCCTCGTCGACAACGCCGGCGTCGGCGCCGAGGTTGTGGAACAGCTGCGCAGCCGTGGCCAGCGGGTGCATGCCGTCGAGCGCCGGTCCGGCGCGGCACTGACCGAAGTCGACGGAGGGTACGCGGTCGATCCTGAGCACCCCGCACAGCTACGCCAATTGCTGGCAGCATATGTGCAACGTGCAGACGACTTCGCCGGGGTGGTCAACTGCTGGCCGCTGGATATCGCCGACGGCTCCGAAACCGACTGCCAGGCAGGACTTTTTGCCATCCTGCGCCTCGTCAAGGCGCTCGCTGAGCACGACACTGTCCGCCCACGCTTGTATTTGATCACCGGCAACGCGCAACCGGCACCCGGAACGAGCACGCTTGCCGTCGACCAGGCCCCGGTCTGGGGGCTCGGCCGTGTCATCGGGCACCAGGAATTCGCCAATCAGTGGGGCGGGCTGCTCGACATCGACGACGCCGACGCCCCAGCGCAGAATGCCGCGCGAATCTGTGAGCACCTCCTCGCCGACGACCCCGAGGACCAGGTGGCGATACGGGGCGAGACCAGCTATGTGCCCCGGCTTCGCCTGTGCGGCGGCCTGACCAGACCATTCCCCACCAAACTCACCAGCGATGCCACCTATGTGGTCACCGGTGGGGGCGGCGCCCTCGGCCGGATCGTGGCCACCTACCTCGCCGAGCGCGGCGCGCGGCACATCGCATTGCTGAGCCGAACCGAGGTCCCGTCGCGGGAGGGGTGGCCGGCACTGGCCCGGAACAGCGCGCACTACGCCACCGTCGACACCATTCAGACGATCGAACGCTTCGGTGCGCAGGTGATCACCGCCAGTGTCGACATCACCGACGCCGACCAGGTCCAGGCGTGGCTGCGCAATCACATCCGGGCCGGCGGCCGACCGGTCCGCGGCGTCATCCACGCCGCCGGGTCAGTTGACGATCAACTCCTGGTGAACATGAGTGAAGCCGATTTCGCCACGGTGCTGGCTCCGAAAATCACCGGTACCCGGTTGCTGCACAACGCTTTCCGAGGCTGCGACCTGGAATTCTTCGTGATGTTCGGCTCGGCCGGTTCGGTCATCGCCTCGCCCGGGCAGGGCAACTATGCCGCCGGCAACGCGTTCCTCGATGCCTTCGCGCACTATCGGCAGGCCCACGGGCTGCCCGCGCTCACCATCGGATGGGGCCCCTGGTCGGTGGGCATGGTGGAGGAACTCAAGCTGGAAAAAGTGTACGCACAGCGTGGAATCGAGCTCATCACGCCCGCGGCGGGCACCCGCATACTCGACCGGCTGATCAATCAGCAGACCCCCAACGTCGTTGCCATCAGCGCCGACTGGAGGCGGGCCCGCACCGCCGGGATCGGCGCGGAGCTCCCGCGGATGTTCTCGGAGCTGGGTACGGCCGAGACTGGGCCTGATCCGGTGGATTCTCAATCGTCGGTACTCGAGTTCCTGTCGGCTATTCCTGACTCCGACCGGCTCGACGCCGTCGCGGGCCATGTTCGTCAGATAGCTGCTGCGGTATTCGATCTCGGCGTCGGCGACATCGGTCTTGACGACACCCTCAACGACATCGGCCTGGACTCGATGATGGCCATGGACTTTCGGGTGCGGCTCAATTCGATGTTCGTAATCGACCTGCCGGTGCTCGAACTACTCAGAGGCGTGACTGTCAACTCGCTGGCCGCCCGGATACTTGCGGAGCTGGCGCTGCCCGGTGCCGACGCCGCGGCGCCCGGGGATCAGACATCGGAACCGGCAGTCGCTGACGACGACGTCGAGCGACTCCTCGAACAGCTGTCCGAAGCCGAACTGCGGCAGCTACTGGCCGAACTCGAAGAAGGCGAGCGGCACGCCGGAGGGGCATCGTCGTGAGTTCGGCTCCGGGCACCGCCACCGATCAGCCGTCCGCGGTGCGCGTCCGCGGTTTGTCCAAGGCCTACGGACGGATTCAGGCGGTACGGGAACTGGACCTCGATGTCGGATACGGCGAGATATTCGCCATTCTGGGACCCAACGGCGCGGGCAAGTCGACCACCATCGAAATTCTCGAGGGCCACCGCAAACGCGATGCCGGTGACGTACGGGTGCTGGGCGCAGATCCCGGAACCGCCGGCAGGTCCTGGCGCGCCAGGATCGGCATCGTGCTGCAGGAGGCCAGCGACTTCGGCATGCTGACCGTGTCCGAAACCATCCAGATGTTCGCGAAATGCTATGGCAGATACCGGGTTCCCGATGAAGTGCTCGAACTCGTCGGGCTCGGTTCGGTGTCGGGTTCGAAGGTGCGGACGCTTTCCGGCGGCCAACGCCGTCGGCTCGACGTCGCGCTCGGCATCATCGCCATGCCCGAACTGCTCTTCCTCGACGAACCGACGACCGGGTTCGACCCGGAAGCCAGACGGCAGTTTTGGGACCTGATCAGGCTGTTGGCCGACGACGGCACGACCATCGTGCTCACCACCCATTACCTGGACGAAGCCGCCACCCTGGCCGACCGCGTGGCCGTCATCGCCGCGGGACGAGTGGTCGCAGTCGATTCGCCGGCCAAGTTGACCGGCTACGTGAACGCGGCGGCGACGGTCCGGTGGCTGGAGGGCGACCAGGTCCACGTGGAGGAGACCGATCATCCGACCGAGCTGATCAGACAGCGGTCCCGCGACGGAGCGGAATTGACTCAACTGACCGTCACCCGGCCAACGCTGGAAGACGCGTATCTGCAGCTGATCGGCCACGCATGATGTCCATCGACCAGGCAAGAAGCACCCGACCGATCAAACACCGCGCCGCTGAGCCGGATTCGGCGCTGCCTTCGTCGCTGTGCATCGGACTGTCGCGGGTGATCCCCGAACTCAAGATGTTCTACCGCCGGCCCGAGCAGGTGGCGCTGACGTTTTCGATGCCGGCTGTCATCTGCATCCTGCTGGGATCGATCTTCTCCGCGAAGCTGCCGGATAGCGATACCAGCACCGGCGCCGTGATAGCCGCGAGCATGCTGGCCTACGGCATCCTCTCGACATCCTTCATCAACCTGGGTATCAGCATCGCAGCCGACCGTGACACCGGCGCCTTGCGGCGGCTTCGCGGGACGCCGACAACCGCGTCGTCGTATTTCATCGGCAAGATCCTTCTGGTTACCGTCGCCAGTCTCGCCGAGGCCGTGGTGCTGCTTTCGGTCGGAGTGCTGATCTTCAAATTGCGGTTACCGGCAACCGTTTTCGGCTGGTTCACGCTGACCTGGGTGTTTGTGCTGGGCATCGTCAGCTGCTCGCTACTGGGCATCTTCATCAGCAACTTCGCCAGCAATGCGGTCTCGGCGGCCGTCCTGACCAACGGCCCAGCGGTCGGCTTGCAGTTCGTGTCCGGAACCTATGTGCCGCTGATGGTGTTACCGGCGTGGATGTTGACGCTGGGCTCCCTGTTCCCGGTGAAATGGATGGCTCAGGGCTTCCGGTCGGTGCTGTTGCCGCAGAACATGGTCGTATTCGAACCGGCCGGCAGTTGGGAGCACTGGCAGACGTTCTTCGTCTTGACGGGATGGAGTATCGGCGGGTTGATCGCCTGTCTTGCCGTTTTCCGGTGGTCCGACAAGAACTGACGCAACGCGATAGCATCCACCGCTGGGCAGCGCTTCTGGGGCGCACACGGGATGGCAGGAGTGGCGTCAATGTCGGTTGTGGTTGCCGAGCTGGACGCGATGGCCTCGGCGGCGACCGAATTGAGCCGGATCGGTGCGACGATCGGTTCGGCCAATGCGCAGGCGGTGCTGCCGACCACCCAGATCGCCGCCGCGGCGGCCGACGAGGTCTCTCGGGCAGTAGCCGCCACGTTCGGTGCATTCGCCCGCGACTATCAAGCGCTCGGCACCCAAGTGGCCGCATTCCACGACCGGGTGGTCGGGGTCCTCGAGTCCGCGGCGCAGGCGTACGCGAACGCCGAGGCTGCGGGTGCGTCGCTGCTGGCAGGCGGCGCAGCCGCGTCCGCCGCCGAGCCCGCGGCGGCGCCGGCCCTGACGCTCAACGCGTCCACGGCCCTCATCATGGGACCCACCGGAAACCCCAGGCCCTCAGGCCATTACCTCCGCCAGGTCTACAACCTCTACGTCCGGCCCTTCTTCCCCGGCGCGGCCCCGTTCGGCTTGACCACACCCGAACAGTTCCAGCCGTTCAGCGGGATTCCCAGCCTGACCTTCGACGAATCGGTGGCCCGCGGGGCGTCCATCCTGCATGGCGCAATCATGGCCGAATACGCGGCGGGACGAGACGCCGTCGTACTCGGCTTCTCGCAGAGCGCCTCGGTGGCCACCATGGAAATGCGGCACCTGGCAAGCCTGCCTGCGGACATGCGTCCGGGCCCGGATCAGTTGTCGTTCGTGTTGCTGGGTAATCCCAACAACCCCAACGGCGGCATCCTGGCCCGGTTTCCCGACGTGTACCTTCAGCCTCTCGGATTGACTTTTTCCGGCGCCACACCGGACACCATTTATCCGACGACTGTCTACACCCGCCAATACGACGGCTGGGCCGACTTTCCCCAGTATCCACTCAACGTCGTGTCCTCCGCCAATGCGATTCTGGGCATCTTCTATTCGCACGGGACCTACCAGGAGTTGACGGCCGCGCAAATCGCCGCAGGCATCGTTTCGCCGGTATCTCCCGGTGCCACCGACATCACCTACGTCCTGATTCCCACCGAGGATCTGCCGCTGCTGCAGCCATTGCGCGGGGTCGTGCCCGAACCTGTGCTCGATCTCGTGCAACCGAACCTGCGGGTGATCGTGGAGATGGGCTATGACCGCACCGGTTACGCGGACGTGCATACGCCGGCGGGCCTGTTTCCCACACATCTCGATCCGTTCGCCGTGACGGCCGATTTCGCCCGCGGCACCGAACAGGGCGTCAATGCTGCCCTGTTTGATCTGGGACTGCCGCAACTACCGGACAGCGTTATCCCTGAGGGTTTTTCGTTGCCGATCGCGGTCACACCGCCGGCCCTGCCCGCCGGCATTCCGGTGCCTCCGCAGCTCGCTCCCGCCATCAGCGGGCCCCTGGACAACCTGGATCGATTGGTGAGCACCGTCATCAACGATCAGATCGATCCCGTCATCACCTCGAGCATCTATCAGCTCGGTGATTCACTGTCGGACGCGGCGATCAGCCACGGCGCTCCCGCCGCCGTGGTCAATGCGATCGAAATCGGACGGCTGGTGTCACCCATTTTGATCGCGGGACCCGGGTACTTCGTGACGTCGGATCTGCACTACTTCGCCACTGGCGTCGATCATCTGGTGGCCGGTGACCTTGGCGGCTTCAACCAGTACATGCAACTCATTCCCGCAACCAACGCGATGTTCGGTGTCTTCGGGATCGGTATCGGCGCGGTCGCCGTGGGGTCGGCTCTCACGGGCCGGCCCTTCCCGTTCAGCGCCTGACCGGATTGACGCGCGGGATGGTCGACGCCGACCCCACCCGCGCCGCCTACAACACCGTCATCGCCACCGTGCTGGTCCGGCGATTCGCCGTAAGGGTGGCGGTCGGCGCCGCCGGCAGCGCTCATGTCAGCAACGGCGGTACCGGCGACAACGCGGTCACGGTGGTGTCCTTGGCGGCGCCGACCGGCTGACTTACGTTCGGGCACAGCATAATCGGGAAGACGGAGGTGCCCTGTGGCCGGTGTGCTGCGCCACGCCGGCACGTCAGGATCATTTTGAGCCTTCCCGCGCAGGTCGTGGCCTGCAAGACTCTCATATGCCAAAGATCAACCGATCGGGGTCAGGCCACTCAGGAGGTCCGCTCACCTATGCGCCATTGCCGCGGATCATCCACAAGTATCGATCACCGCTTGGATTCGGCTGTATTGATTCACCGTCTCAAGGAGTCGAAATGACAAACCAGCTCACTCGCCGCGCCGCTGCGATACTGGGTTGCGCTGCGGCACTTGCCTTTCCTACGGCGGTTGCCAGCGCTGATCCGCCTGACCCGCACCAGCCGGACATGACTAAAGGCTTCTGTCCCGGCGGCCGGTGGGGTTGGGGCAATTTGGCGGTATGCGACGGCGAGAAGTACCCCGACGGGTCGTACTGGCACCAGTGGATGAAGACCTGGATGGTCGGTCCGCAGTTCTACTACGACTGCGTCAGTGGCGACGAGCCGATGCCCGGTCCGCCGCCACCCGGCGGCTGCGGCGGAGCGATTCCGCCCGAGGGGGCCGCGCCGGCGAACTGACCGCCGCGGTCACAACGACGGCAGCTGGTCGAGTTCGACGATTGACGGCAGCGGTCGCCGCGGGTCGTCAATCACCACCGTCAACAGCTTCTGCAGGCGTTGAACGATGAGTTCCACGGCTGCGGGCGAGAAGACCGAAGTACGGTATTCAACGACCCCACTGATTCCGGCGGCTTCGCCGGTATCCGTGAAGTGCTCGGCCAGGGACAACAGAAAGTTCATCCGCGCGGTCCCGGTGTGTGCGGAAATCGGGGTGATGTCCAAATCGCCGAGTATCAGCTCCGCGGGTTTGTTGTTCTGCCACGCCAGCATGACCTGCGTCAACGGCCCCGGCGGGAACGAACGGGCGGCGTTGATCCGGTCGACGAGCATCCCGTAAGGCATGTCCTGGTGGTCGAATGCTTGCAAGCTGTGGTGCCGCACCTGATCCAACACACGTGCGAAGTCCATGTCGTCGGCCAACTCGACGCGTAGCAACACGGTGTTGACGAAGATGCCGACCAGGTCGTCGAGCATCGGGTGGCGGCGCCCGGCGACGGCAATGCCCACGACAACGTCGCTGCTGGCGGCCAGTTGTGAGAGCAGCACGGTCAACCCCGCTTGAACGACCATGAAGCTGGTGGCATGGTGCTCACGCGCCAGCCGGTTCACCTGGCGGTGCAACGTCGCGGGCCACTGTACGACCGCCGTATCGCCATGGTTGTCATACGAAGTGGGGCCGGCGTCGGCCAGGGACAACGCGGAGGGTGCGGGCATGTCCGCGAGCGTCTGTTCCCAGTACCGAAGTTCGGCGGCGATCACGCTGTCGTCGTCCGCCGGATCACCTAGATGTGCACGTTGCCACAGCGCGTAGTCGATGTACTGGATCGGCAACGGCTCCCAGAGCGGCGCCTGCCCGGCCCTTCTGCTGCGGTAGGCCACGCTGAGATCGGCGGCCAGCGGGGCCAGTGACCAGCCGTCGACCGCGATGTGGTGCAGCACGAGAGCCAGCACGTGTTCGTCATCGGACCGTCGGTAAAGCCGGGCCGACAGGGGCAGCTCGGCAGCGACGTCGAATTGGTGGCGGGCTTGCGAGGCAACGGCTTCGATGATCCGGTCCGGCGTCCAGCTGGTGGCATCGGTGACCTCCCAGCGCAATTCGGTCTCTTCCACCGGCAGGACCATCTGGTGCGGTACGCCGTCGACGGCTGGGTAGATGGTTCGCAACGGCTCGTGGCGATGCACCAGATCGGTCAAAGCCAGTGCCAGTGCCTGCGTATCGAATTGGCCCCGCAACTCGAAAACCCAGGGTATGTTGAACACCGCAGACGGCCCCTGCGCTTGGATGACACTCCACATGCGTTGTTGGGCAAGGGATAAGGGGACGGTTTTCGGCCGCTCAACCTGCGCAAGCGATATCGGCGCAGCGGTTCCCGTGTTGACGTGCGGCGTCAACTGGGCGACGGTCGGGGCGTCGAACAACACCCGCACGGACACGTCCGCGGCCAGGGCGGTGTTGACCGCCGCGACCACACGCATCGCCAGCAATGAGTCGCCGCCGAGGTCGAAGAACGACTGGTCGGCACCGACGCGCTCCAGGCCGAGGACCCGCGCAAAGATCCCGGCGACGATTTCCTCTACCGGCGTTGCCGGCGCCCGGTACCCGGCGGTGGTGTATTCGGGAACGGGCAGGGCGGCGACGTCGAGTTTGCCGTTGACGGTCAGCGGCAACTTGCTGAGCGCCATCACGGCCGCCGGAAGCATGTAATCGGGTAGATGGTCCCGGAGTCCGGCGCGGACCGCGTCGGGTTCGGCCTCGCCGGTGATATAGGCCACCAGGCGTTTCACGCCCGGACTGTCTTCGCGGGCGATGACGACGGCGTGCTCCACACCCGTCGACCGAACCAGCGCCGCGGTGATCTCGGCCGGCTCGATGCGGTAGCCGCGAATCTTCACCTGCTCATCGGAGCGACCCTGGTACTGCAGCTGTCCATCAGGACCCCAACAGGCCAGGTCTCCGGTGCGGTACATACGGCTTCCCGGCGCCGCGGCCCCAGCGAACGGGCACGCCACGAAGCGCGACGCGGTTAATCCCGGTCGACGCCAATACCCAACTCCCACTTGGCTTCCGGCGACGTAGAGTTCCCCGACGACGCCCACCGGCACCTGCCGCAACCAGCGGTCCAACACGAAAATTGCCGTCGCCGGCAGTGGTCGCCCGATCGGCGCCACCCCTGACCCGGCGGTCAGCGGTGCGCTGACCGACACGCAGACGGTGCATTCGGTAGGGCCGTAGGCGTTCACCATCACCCGCCCGGGGGCCCAGCGGTCCACTACCTCGGCGGTGCAGACTTCGCCACCGACAACCAGCGCCGTACCGGTCAACCCTTCGGTCGGCAACGCCGCAACGGCCGAGGGCGTCTGGGTCAGCGCCGTGACGTGCTCTGCCACGAGCAAGGCGTGGAACTCGTTGGGGGAGCAGGTGACTTCCTCGCCCACCACCACCAGTCGTCCGCCGTGCAACAGTGTGCTCCAGATCTCCCACACGGAGAAATCGAAAGCGTAGGAATGGCACTGCGTCACCGCCGACTCTGCCCGGTCGCTGAGCGGGGTCGGCGCCATCGCGAGCTGCACGATATTCAGATGCGGGATCGCCACGCCCTTGGGCGTTCCGGTGGTGCCGGAAGTGTAGAGCAGATAGGCGATTTCGTCGGAGGCCGGTGCCGGCAGAGCAGTGTCGTGCCGAGCCGCGATGGCCGGATCGTCGACGTCGATGACCGGCACGTCGTGGCGATCCAGAAGATGAGTCAGCCCGGCGGTGGTCAGCACGACCACCGGTCCGGTGTCCTCCAGCAGGAGGCTGACGCGGGCTCTCGGGTGGTCTGGGTCGAGGGGCAGGTAGGCAGCTCCCGCTTTCAGGACGGCGAGGATCGCGACGATGGCCCGGCCGCTGCGGGGCAGCAGCAACGCCACCACATCACCGGGTCCGATGCCGCGTCCGGCCAGAACCGACGCCAGCCGGTTGCTCGCGGTGTCGAGTTGCCGGTAGGTCAACACGCCGTCAGCGGACGTCACGGCGACGGCTTCCGGTGTCCTGCTTACTTGGGCCGCAAACATTTCTGGAATCGATGGGCCGCCAGCGACGGGGCGTGCCAACACGGCGCGGTTGCTCCACGTCTCGATTGCGCGGTCCGCCCGCCGGTCCAGCAGATTGACTGACGACAGCCGGCGCCCCGGATCGGCCGCCATGCGTGTCAGAAGCCCTGCCAGCCGGCCGGCCAGGGCGGCACCCGCGAAATCGTTCGACGGCGCCCCGACACCGGCGGTGGTGACCAACAGCCGTTGCCCTTCATTCATGAAGAACAGACCGAACCGATCCCCACGGCCGAAGTTGGTGTATACGAGCGAAGCCGGTGCAGCACCGAAATGCGGCACGCTCGTCGGCGGAAAGAAGTTCAGCGCGACTCCCCGGTAAGGCCCACTCAAGGTTTGCACCGGAAACCATTGATGCTGCACGATTTCGCGTATCTGCGAATCCGCGTGCCGGCAGAGATCGGCGACGGACGACCCGGGTGGTGTCGTCAACGTCAGTGGAACGACCCCGGCCACCATCCCCGGGATCGTCTTCAATCTCGCACTGGTGCGTCTGGCTACCGGGAAGTCGAGTATTACCTGCGGGCCGCTGCCGTCCCAGCTCTGCACGAGAAGTCCACATGCCGCCGCGATGACCGATGATCGCCTGATGCCCAGCGCCCCGGCCAGCCCGTCGATTTCGCGCACGACGACGGGGTCGAGTTCTGTCGGCTGCGAGGCGACGTAGTAATCGTGCCCACCGGCGGCATCCGCGGTCCGGTATTCCACCGAATCGTGGTGTGGCGGAAGGTTCCCATCCCAGAATTCCCGGTCCTCCCGACAGCCGCTGGACGCTTCGTACTCCGATTCGATGCTGACCAGGTCTTGCAGCGTGCCGAAGGAGGATTTCGGAACCGGTGCGCCGGCGACGAGGGCGGAGTAGACGGTGGCAATGCGGCTGACCAACAGCACCGAACTGAATCCGTCGACAACGATGTGGTGCAGACAGAAGAGCAAGAAAGATTGATTCGGGCCGGTGCGAAACAACGCGAATCGGAATAACGGCCCGGCCCATGACATCGGCTCGCGCTGTATCACGGCGGCGAGCCGGTAGGTTTCCGCGACCGGGTCCGCTGAGCCGCTCACATCGCGGAAGGGGACCGCCACGTCCGGGTAGTCGACAACCTTCTGATAGACCTGCCCTTTCGCCTCGACAATGACGGCCCTGAGCGGTTCGCAGTCGGCTATGGCTTGGTGGACCGCGCGTTCGATCAGGGTCGGCTCGACGGCACCGTCGATAACCGCGAAAAAGCTCGCCTGCCATGGAATTCCCGAGCCGCCGGTTTCCTGCGCGAGCCAAATGTCCAGCTGACTCCGGGTCAATGGCAGACGCTGCTCGTCAAATCCCATGTCGTGGCGTTCGCCCGTGGACTTCGGCATCAGGTACCGTCAGGTCGCCGAATGGCCAAGACGCGACACCTATCTCTCGTGTGGGTGCTGCCAGGTTAACCTCGACGCTGACCCGAACCCATGCGGGCTCCGTGTCCCCTGATGGGGGGACAACGCTGTCCACTGCACGGTGGACATACCAATCCGCCGCATTGACGGCCATTCGGGGGATGTCTCGTTACTCAAGAAGCGGCAGACTTCATGTCGAAGGATGGCAAGCGCCTCCGACAGTTTCAATCACAACTACTAGAGGAGACGCTCCCGATGGCCCACGAAATCCTGTTCTGCGAGGCCGAGGCCGTGTACAGCGCGCCCGCTTTCCACGCGGAGAACGTCGTCGACTGATCGCAGCACCACACCGGTAGGAGTTCCATCCGCCTGAATTCGGGCGGGGTGGGACTCCTATTGTCGTTGGCGGCTTGTCGTCAGGTGCCCGTGGGGATTTGATGGTCTGAGCATCCGTCGCGACACAGGAACGAGGCCCCGCCATGGCCGCAGCTTTGCCCGATACCGCACTGGAACTGCGTTCACTGGTAACTTCGGCTGGCAACCTTGAACTTTCGCTGCATGAGGTCGCCGTCCCGGTGCCCGGGCACAACGAAGTGTTGGTGCGGGTGGAAGCCGCACCGATCAATCCCTCAGACCTGGGTCTCCTCGTGGCAACCGCGGACATGTCCGAGGCGACCGTCGCGGGGACACCCGAACGTCCCGTCGTCACCGCCCCCATCGGGCAGTCCTCGTTGAAGGGGCTGGCCGCGCGACTCGACCAGTCACTGCCCGTGGGTAACGAGGGTGCCGGCACGGTCGTCGCGGCCGGCTCGTCGGAAGCCGCCCAGGCGCTCGTCGGGAAAACGGTGGCGATCGTCGGTGGCGCGATGTACTCGCAATACCGAGCGGTCGACGCGTCAGCCTGTCTGGTGTTGCCGGAGGGGACCGCCGCCAGAGACGGCGCGTCGTCCTTCGTCAATCCGATGACGGCACTGGGCATGATCGAAACCATGCGCCGGGAAGGACATTCGGCCCTCGTCCACACGGCCGCGGCGTCGAACCTGGGTCAGATGCTGGTCAAGCTCTGCCAGCGCGACGAGATTCCGCTGGTCAATATCGTCCGCAAGCCCGAGCAGGAGGAATTGCTGAGATCTGTTGGGGCGGAACATGTCTGCAACTCGTCGTCGCCGTCATTCGGAGCCGACCTGGTAGCGGCCCTCAAAGCGACGTCGGCGACCCTGGCTTTCGACGCCACGGGTGGGGGCACGCTGGCCAGCCAGATCCTCAACGGTATGGAGGAGGCGATCAACGCGACCGCTGCGCAGTACTCGCGCTACGGCTCCAGCGTGCACAAGCAGGTGTACATCTACGGCGCACTCGACACCGGCCCTACCGTGCTCACCCGGAACTTCGGGATGGCGTGGGGGGTGGGAGGGTGGCTGCTCACCCCGTTCCTGCAGAAGGCGGGCGGCGAAACCTTCGCGCGGCTACGCGCAAGGGTGGCAGCCGAACTGGGCACGACCTTCGCCAGCAATTACACCCGCGAGGTGTCACTGGCCGGCATGCTCGCGCCCGATGCGTTCAACGAATACATCAAGCGGGCGACTGGAGAGAAGTTCCTGGTGGCTCCGCATACTTAGCCGCCGTCAGTCGGTGAAGTCGATGCGCACCGACACCGGCGCCGTCTCCAACGCCTTCACCACGGTGGCTCCCAGTCGACCGAACTGGCGGCCCCGCGCGACCACGTCGTCGTCGGGCCGCAACGCCGCGACCCCGGTGCGCCATCGATTGCCCTGACGCACACGAACATTCGGGTTGTCGACGATGTTGCGGCCCCAACCGGAGCGGGTGCCGTGCTGACAGATCAGCCACGCCCCACCGTCATCGAATTGCACGGACACCGGGACTCGACGCAGTTGGCCCGTCTTGCGCCCGACGGTCTCGAGTTCGGTGGCCAGCGCGGTCCGCAGGCCCAGTCTGCTCAGGCCCCTCACCGCCGGATTGAGCACGTAGCGTCCCAGAGCGCGTTCCCGCCGGAACTTCTGCAAGGTCTTGTCGTTCACGTTGGTCATGGCGCCCTCCGCAGTATACCGATTGGTCTACTCAACCATAGTAGACCAATCGGTATACTGCAAGCGATGAACCGATGGAGGAGCCGATGACCGCCCGTGAGCGCCTGATCGACAGCGCCATCGAAATGCTGCGACGGCACGGGGTGGCGGGTACCGGCTTGGCCGAACTGCTCGAGCACAGCGGCACCGCCCGGCGGTCGGTCTACGTGAACTTCCCGGGCGGCAAATCGGAATTGATGACCGAGGCGACCCGCACGGCGGGTCGGCTCATCGATTCGACGCTGGCGGGCGCGACGCCCGGCTTGGACGTGCGGGCGTCGCTTGCGGCGTTCGTCGAGTCGTGGAAGGAGACGTTGCGCTCCAGCGACTACGCCGCCGGGTGCCCCGTCGTCGCTGCCGCACTCGGGCGAACCGAGTCACCCGCGGCCGCCGACGCCGCCGGTGAAGTCTTCGCGGCCTGGCAGCACGTGCTTGCCGAACGGCTGCGCGACGAGGGAGTCGCGATCGACGAAGCGGAATCGTTGGCCACCACCATCGTGGCCGCCGTCGAGGGCGCCGTCATTCTTTGTCTGGCCGCACGGTCCACCAATCCGTTGGAGCGGACCGCGCGGATGCTCGACCGGCTGGTGGATCACGTCTGATCACTGTGCGCCATGCGCCGCAGCATCACCACGGGGATCTGCCGGCTCGTGCGCTGCTGATATTCGGTGAAGTACGGATACATCTCGACCAGACGCTGCCACAACTGCGGGCGTCGATCCGACGGGGCGAGTTGCGCCTCGACGTCGAATCGTTCATCGCCCACCTGCGCCACCGCGCGCGGATTTGCCTGCAGATTGAGCCACCAGGCCGGGTCGGTGTCGCTGCCGGCGTAGGCGGCGGCGATAACGAGCCGCTCGGCGTCTTTGACGTAGATCAGCGGAACCGTCTGCGGCTTGCCGGTCCGGCGCCCGGTGACGGTCAGCAGCATGGTCGGGTACTTGCGGTTCTGTGCCCTGCCCCCGGTCCATCGGTACATCGCGGCGTGCAGGTTGCTGAAGGTGCGGGTGAACGGGCGCATGGCCGGCCTGCTGAGTACGCGTCCGGCCGCGGAGAACGCTGCGGATGTTCGGGGCTGCCGAGTCATGGACGAAAGCTCCTCTCTGGCCGGACACAGCTTAAGGTCGTTGACAGGTGATGCGCGCCGACCGACAGGGGTAGCACGATGAAGTTCGGGATCTCCACTTTCGTCAACGACGACAGCATCGACACGGTGTCGTTGGCGCGGGCGATCGAAGAGCGCGGATTCGAGTCGTTGGTGATCGCCGAGCACACCCACATCCCGGCCAGCCGCGAATCGGCCTACCCGCTCGGCGGGGAGTTGCCGAAGATCTACTACCGGACTCTGGACCCGTTCGTCACGCTGGCCGCGGCCGCGGCCGTGACGTCGACGATCGAGCTTTTCACCGGAATCGCGCTGCTCATCCAGCGTGACCCGATCATCACGGCCAAGGAGGCCGCCAGCATCGACCTGATCTCGGGTGGGCGGTTCGTGTTCGGCGTGGGCGCCGGGTGGAACCTCGAGGAAATGCGCGACCACGGCACCGATCCGAAGACCCGCGGCGCGCTGCTCGACGAACGCATCGAGGCGATCAAGGCGCTGTGGACCGACGAACCCGCCGAGTATCACGGCAAATACGTGGACTTCCCGCCGTCCTACATCCGGCCCAAGCCGGTGCAAAAGCCGCATCCGCCCATCTACATCGGCGGCAACTCCGATGCCACGATGAAGCGGGTGATCCGGCACCAGGCGGGCTGGATCTCCAATCCGTTCCCGATCGAGGAAGTCACCCGACGCGTCAAGCAGTTGCGTAGCGGCGCCGGCCACGAGGTCCCGCTGGCGATGTTCGGCACCCCCAACAACCTCGAATACTGGCGCGCTGCAGAGGATTTGGGCTTCGGCCAGCTTGGTCTGCTGTTGCCGACCAAACCGCGCGACGAGTCGCTGCGGTTGCTCGATGACTACGCGGCCCGAGTCGCGCAGTACCGCGGCTGACGTTTCCCGCCGAGCAGACGCAAAAGCCCGTCGGAGCATGCGCTCCACGGTGCTTTTGCGTCTGCTCACCCAACAGGCTCGCGGAGCGAGTGACGGGATTCGAACCCGTGTGTACGGCTTTGCAGGCCGCTGCCTAGCCACTCAGCCACACCCGCGCGAATCCCTACCGTGCCAGCACGGACCGGTCGTGGCCCAGTGTTTGCCTCGGCCTGATCGCTACCTACCGGGCCGACCGGTCGATCTCGGTGACCGTGCCGTCCGCGGAGATTCGCGGTGTCGGGACGCAGAACAGCACCTTGTCCCGGTCCGCCAGATCGATGCTCCCGAGTGGTTGGCGATTCAACATGTGCAATGCGCCATCCTTCGGGTGCAGCGCTGGTCCAGATCAACGTAGCCTTCACGCCCGGTTCAGCCGCCGCCGAGTTTGCGGACCGGTGTTGGTGGGTAGGGATTGCGGGTGCTGTGATTGAACGTGCGGCATTCGGGCGCTGCAGGCAGTGAGACTCCCGACGACTAGGCACGAACTGATGAACAATGACCGGGGTGAACAAGAATCACCTGGTAGGGCAGGCGCAAGGCAGTGAGCCGCATCCACGAACAGCTTGACGAGTTGGTGGCGGCTCGCGACCAGCTTCAGCAACTGGTGCGGGTCATCGTCGAAATCGGGTCCGATCTTGACTTGGACCGGACGCTGCATCGCATCGTCAGTGGCGCGATGCAGCTCACCGGCGCCAGGTACGGATCTGTGGGCCTACGGGCGAACGACGGTTCTCTGTCCTCCTTCATCTACGAGGGCATCAGCGACACCACATCGCAGCGGCTGGGTGGTCTGCAGGTGGGCGACGGTTTGCGAGTGGATGATTTGAGCGCCTATCCGCAGTCCACGGCCCTTCAGGCCGACGACCCGCCGATCCGGGCGCTGCTGGCGATCCCGATCACCGTGCGAGCCGCCGATTTCGGCAACCTGTACCTCGCCGACGACCGGCCCGGCCGGGTGTTCTCTGATTCTCAAGAGGGCGCGGTGCGGGCATTGGCTACGGCCGCGGCCGCGGCCATCGACAACGCGCGGCTCTTCGAGAGAGAGCGTGAAACGGCGAGGTGGACCAACGCGAGCCGCGAAATCACCACCGCGCTGCTGTCGGGTGACCCGCAGACGGGGCCGCTGCAGCTGATCGTCAACCGGGCGCTGGAGTTGGCCGATGCCGAGCAGGCCATCCTGCTGGTGCCCGGCGAGCCCGACCTTCCGGCCCTTGAAGTCAATACGCTCGTCGTGGCCGCGACCGCGGGCCGCTACGCCTCGCAGGTCGTCGGCCAGCAAGTGCCGATGGACGCCTCCACCACCGGTGGAGTCGCGCGCCGTGGTCTGCCGCTGATCACCGATTCCTTCCAGTATCCGATCGAGGGTTTCACCGATGTCGGTGAACGCTCGGCCATCGTCATACCGCTCATCGCCGACGAGACGGTGCTTGGCGTGATCGCTGTCGCGCGTGGCCCGCAGCAGCCGGCGTTCGGCAGTGACTACCTCGAACTGGTCAGCGACTTCGCCCGGCACGCGGCGATCGCCCTGGCGCTGGCCGCGGGACGCGAGCACGCGCTCAATCAAGAACTGGCACAAGCGGATACGGTCGATGAAGCGGTGCACACCGCGGCTGAGGAACTGCGTCGGTTGTGGCGGGCGCGTCGCGTGCTGGCGGTCACCTTTCCGGCTCGCAGCGATGCCACCAAGTCGGTCGCCTACGGCGAACCGCTGGTGGTCTCCGTCGGTGAGGCGACGCAGTGGGCGGACCTGCCGCCGGAGGTGCGCGAGCGGCTCGCCTCATTGCGTGACGGTGACCTGCTCACGACCAACACCGCGACGCCGGGGACGGCAGGCATCGCCCTGCAGCACCCCGAGGGTGTGCTCGTCGTATGGATCGACCTGTCCGAACAACGACTGTTCACCCTCGAAGACCAGACCTTGCTGACGGTGCTGGCGGGCCGCCTCGGCCAAGGTCTGCAGCGGGTGCACCAGGTCGACCAGCAGCGCGAAACGGCGCTGGCGCTGCAACACGCCATTCTTGGACCCGCCGAGTTGCCGCACGGCTTCGCGGTCAGGTATCAGGCCGCCAGTCCGCCGCTGCAGGTGGGCGGGGACTGGTACGACATCGTGGACCTGGACGACGGCCGCATCGCGCTGATCGTCGGCGACTGCGTCGGCCATGGCCTGGCCGCCGCCACGGTGATGGGCCAGGTGCGTAGCGCTTGCCGCGCACTGCTTTTCGACAACTCCAGCCCCAGCGCCGTCCTCGCCGGGATGGACCGGTTCGCCGCGCGATTGCCAGGGGCAGCCTGTACCACCGCCGTCTGCGTGGTACTCAATCCCGACACCGGCGAATTGGTGTATTCCAGCGCCGGCCACCCCCCGCCCATTGTCGTCGACGCCGACGGAACGATAAGAAGGCTCGACGAAGGGCGCACCATTGCACTGGGAATGCGGCCGGGGTGGCCGCGCAGCGAGGCCCACGCGACCATGCCGGCGCGCGCCACCCTGGCCCTCTACACCGACGGGCTGGTCGAACGTCGCCGCATACCGATAGAGCACGGCATATCGCGCGCCGCCGCGTTCATCCAGGACGGCCGTACCAGCGAACTCGACGGTCTGGCAACACAGATCATGGCCGGTCTGGCCCCCAGTGACGGCTATCAGGACGACGTGGTGTTGATGCTCTATCGCCATCCCGCGCCGCTGGAGATGACGTTCCTTGCCGACCCGGAGAACCTGGCGGCGTCGCGCTCGGCGTTGCGCGACTGGTTGTCACGCGCGCGCCTGGGTGAGGATCAGGCGGCGAAGGTACTGCTGGCCGCCGGGGAAGCCGTGGCCAATGCCATCGAGCACGGCCATCGCCACAGACCCGGTGGCACCGTGACACTCGGTGCGACGGCACTGAACGACCACGTGCAACTGACCATCACCGACACCGGCTCCTGGAAGATTCCCGACCCGGACTCCTACCCCCGGCGGGGGCGCGGCATCAAGCTCATGCGCGCGCTCATGCACGACGTCACGATCGATTCCGACACCGCCGGGACAACGGTCCACCTATCCGCGAGGATCATCTGATGCCCACGTCGCTCACCTTGGACACTGCCCACGGCAAGGATGGCGCACCTGTGCTGCTGGCGGTGGGCGAAATTGATCTGAGCAACATCGACGCTTTCGACCGGGCACTGAGCGCGGCCACCGACGAGGTGGCAAGCGGCGGCCGAAAGCTGACGGTTGACCTCAGTGCTGTCGAGTATCTGGACAGCGCCGCGATCAACGCGTTGTTCACCCACGCCGAGCACATCCACCTCATCGCTCATCCGCTTCTGATGTCCATCCTCTCCATGTGCGGCCTCACGGAGTTGGTCAGCACCGAACCCGCGGCGGCAGGACACTGACGCAGCCCGGCCCAGGGCGGTTGCTCCAAAACGTATGTGGATTCCCATCTTGGTGATGGCTCTGGCGGTGAGCCTCGAACCGTTCCGGATCGGCATGACGGTCCTGATGCTGAACAGGCCCCGACCGGTGCTGCAGCTTTGTGCGTTCTTGTGCGGCGGGTTCGCGATGGGCATCGCGGTAGGCCTGGTCGTCATCTTCGTCTTCCGGCGACGGCTGGTGGCCGCTGCTCATCTCACGCTGCCCACCGTTCAGGTCCTGATCGGGGGGCTCGCCGTGGCGGTCGCCGCGATGCTGGCGGTTCGGGCCGCCGTCGACCATTTCCGGAACGAGCGGCAGGGAAGCAGTGACGCGGTCGAGCGCGAAACCCGCGTTCAGAAGCTGCAAATGTGGCTTCGGCAGCTGCTGACGGGACGGCAATTGTGGGTCGCAGCTCTGGCGGGCCTGGGTATCGCGCTACCGTCGGTGGACTACCTCGCCGCGCTGGCCGTCATCCTGGCATCTGGCGCCGCAGCCGCCAATCAGGTTGGGGCTCTGGTGCTTTACAACGTCGTCGCCTTTGCGTTGGTGGAGGTTTCGTTGCTGGCCTACCTGCTGGCTCCTAAAACGACGCACCGGTCTCTGACGGCGCTGAACACCTGGGTCGGCTCACGCCGCCGCGTGGAAGTCGTCGGTCTGCTCCTCGTCGTCGGCGTCGTGCTGATCGCCGTCGGCATTGTGGGCACGTAGTTGGCTGGGCCAGAACGCTGTTCGAGGTTGCCTTCGACGCCCGCGCGTCACGCGGCCGCCGCCAGAGGACGGGCGCGGGCCTCACTCCACCGGAATGGGGTTCGGCGTCACCGGTTCGCCGATCGTCGCGTTGTATTGCGGGCAGTACGCCAGGGTCGCCGCATTGACGACGTTCAACGCCGTCTGCTCGTCTCCCGCCACCGATCCGGTCCCCAGACCGATGGTTTCGACGCCGTTGCCGGCCACCACGATATTGGCGGCCTGGAGATCGGTTTGACCCTGGGCTCTGGCCTCACAGACCTGTTGAGCCAGCGGAATAATCGCCCGTGCCGCGGCCTCTGACGTCGGGGGAGTGAACACCCGCGTCAGGTAGTCGACAAAGAAGGTCTCGCCACTTCCCGGCCCCGGCTCCGCGGAAGCCGCAGGGGCCGCCGCGACCGCCGCGATCGCCAGTCCCGCCAGCGCCCTGCCTGCTTTGCCCGCCACTGTTCCTCCTGGTCAGCCCGCCTCGGATTGATCGCCAGCAGAAGGTAACACCGCAGCGCTGCCGACGCCCCGATTCGCGCCGTTTAGGGCCTCGCGCGTCGGTGAGATAGACTGTGGTCAACGTTGGCCTTCCATCACTACCGCCAACACGTCGTGGAACGTTCCTCATCCCACCGGCGCCGGCCCGAAATTCGGGGCTCAGCGCGTCGTGTTCAGATGATCCGTGCATCAAGCACTGCGGTCTCGCGGCGATCGATTTTGCCCACCGGCAATCTCGCCAGCTTGTGCCAGCTCTGCGCGAACTCCTCGCGACGATCCGGCACACCCGATGCCCGAAAGGCACCGACAAGTGACTCCAACAAGCACTCCTGACAAGACTTTTGCCGACCTCGGCGTGAGCGCACCGCTGATCAGCGTGCTCACCGCCGCCGGCATCAACGCCCCATTCCCGATCCAGGTGCAGACCCTGCCCGACACGCTGGCCGGCCGAGATGTCCTCGGGCGCGGAAAAACCGGCAGCGGAAAGACACTCGCCTTCTCGATCCCGTTGGTCAGCCGTCTCTCGCCGGCCAAGCGGCGCGCGTCCCGGCCGACGGGTCTGGTCCTGGCGCCCACCCGTGAGCTGGCCTCCCAGATCACGGCCACACTGGAACCCCTGGCCGCCGCCCGCAATCTGCGCGTCACCACCATCTTCGGTGGCGTGTCGCAGAACCGGCAGGTAGCCGCGCTGCAATCCGGTGTCGACATCGTCGTGGCCTGCCCGGGCCGGCTGGAAGACCTGATGAAACAACGCCTGGTCAGCCTGGACGCGGTCGAGATCACCGTCATCGACGAAGCCGATCACATGGCCGATCTCGGGTTCCTGCCGGGCGTCACCCGCATCCTGGCCGCCACCCCGGCCGGCGGGCAGCGCCTGCTGTTCTCCGCGACCCTTGACAACGGCGTCGACAAACTCGTCAACCGGTTCCTGCGTGATCAGGTGCTGCACTCGGTGGACGAGGTGAACGCGCCGGTAGCGGCGATGACCCACCATGTGTTCCATGTCGCCGGAGCGGAAGCCAAAAAGGAGCTCGTGCACCGGCTGGCCTCGGGCAGTGGGCGCCGAATCCTGTTCATGCGCACCAAACATCACGCCCGCCGGCTCGCCAAGCAGCTGACCGATGCCGGCATCCCGTCAGTTGACCTGCACGGCAACCTTTCTCAGCCGGCGCGCGACCGCAATCTTGCCGCTTTCACCACCGGTGAGGCCAGAGTCCTGGTGGCGACCGACATCGCGGCGCGCGGCGTGCACGTCGACGAGGTCGAACTCGTCGTCCACATCGATCCACCCGCCGAGCACAAGGCCTACCTGCATCGGTCCGGCCGCACGGCGCGCGCCGGGAACGCCGGCGATGTGGTTACGCTGGTGCTCCCCGAGCAGCGCACGGACACTCGGGCGTTGCTGCGCAAGGCGGGGATCCGCGTGGAGCCGCAGCATGTGACCGCCGACTCCGCCGAGGTGCACGCGTTGGTCGGCGAGGTCGCGCCCTACCGGGCCCCGGCTGCCAAAGTCGCTGCGCCGCAACCGCCTAAGCCCGCCCAGCGTCGTGGGTCGGGAGCAGCCGGTCAACGGCGCCGTCGGCGGTCCGGCGAGCTGCAACGCAGTGCTCGCTAGACGGTGATGCGGCCTGCGATCAGGCAGGCTCGCATTCCGGGATCGTGATGTTCTTCAGCTTCAGCTCGTCGCAGTACGCCTGAAAGTTTCTGCCTGCGGCCTCGTCCTCGGCGATCTGGTTCTCCAGACCGCAGGTGTTGTTGAGCAGACAAGGGTCCTCAGGGGTGGCCGTGAGGGATGCCGGTGCGTTGTCGCCGAGCGTCTGGGCCTCGGCGGCGCCGAAACTGATTGCCACGCCACCGATCACCGCGGCAACCCAGATCAACCGGATGGGCCGGCGCACGCGCCGAGGCTGCGACTGCGCAGCGGGTGCTGACATTTGCTCGGACATCTACCACTCCTTGATAGTTAACGGGCCAACCTGACGGCTGAGCGGGATCGTAGCTGCTCAAGCGGAAATCCGCTTGTCGTAATCGACCCAACTGCAACTATTGCACATGGCATCAATAGTGGTCAAGGCCCGGTAGCGGCGTCGCGATAGATCAGAAGCGGATCAGCCCGCGCAGATTTATCCCGGCGTGCATGTCGGCGTAGCCTTCGTTGATCTCTTCGAGTGCGTACTCGCGGGTGATCAGTTCGTCGAGCTTCAACCGCCCGCAGCGGTAGAGGTCGAGCATTCTGGGAATGTCACGGCGAGGATTGGACGATCCGAAAAGTGATCCCCGGACCTGCTTTTCGTACAGCGTCAAATCGAACAAGGACATGGCGACGCTGGTGTCGGTGGGGTGGGGGATGGCGGTCATCACCACCCGGCCGCGTTTGCCGACCAGGCTCAAAGCCTGCGCCACATAGGCGCCCTCGGCCGAATCGGTGCTGACGACGCAGACGTCGGCGAGCTGACCCCGAGTCAGGTCGGTGACCAAAGACAGCGCTTCCTCGACGGTCGCCGCGGTGTGGGTGGCGCCGAATTCCAGAGCTCGGCTGCGTTTGTACTCGATCGGATCGAGCGCGACGATCACCCGGGCGCCGGCGATCCGGGCGCCCTGAACCGCGTTGATGCCGATACCGCCCACACCCATCACCACCACGGTGTCGCCGTCACCGGCCTCACCGGTGCGCACCATGCTGCCGTAACCGGTGGTGACCCCGCAGCCGACGAGCGCCGCGGTGTCCAGCGCGGTGTCCTGATCGACCTTGATGACGGAGGCCATCGGGACCACGGTGTACTCGGAAAAGGTTCCCAGCACGCACATTTGACCCAGCCCCTGACCCTTGGCGTGGAAGCGGAAGGTGCCGTCGAGTTGCGGCCCGGCGATGATCGCCGCCCCCAGTACGCACAGGTTGCTCAGGCCGCGCGCGCACGGTTCGCAGCGGCCGCAGGCCGGGATGAAACTCAGCACCACCGAATCACCTTCGGCGACCTCGGTGACGCCCGGGCCGAGCTCGACCACCACCCCGGCGCCCTCGTGCCCGCCGACAACCGGCAACTGCATCGGCATGTCACCGGTGATCAGATGATCGTCGGAGTGACACAGGCCGCTGGCGGTCAGCTTGACCAGAACCTCGTTCTCCCGCGGGCCGTCGAGGTCGACCTCGTCGACCTCCCACTTCTGGTGCAGGCCCCACAACACCGCGGCTTTCGTCTTCATCGTTCCGGCGTCCAGGTCGCGGGCAGGCTGTTGATGCCGTTGATGAAGTTGGCCAGCGCATACTGCGGCTCCGGCGCCGAGATGTCCGGGATGCGGGTGTAGACCTCGGTCAGCAGCGCCTTGAGCATGGTGCGGGCCAGCGCGGCGCCAAGGCAGAAGTGCGGCCCGCCCCCGCCGAAGGCGATGTGCGGGTTGGGGTTTCGCAGAATATTGAAGGTGTGCGGATCGGCGAAGACGTCTTCGTCGCGGTTGCCTGAGTAGTACCACAGCACGACCTTGTCGCCGGCCTTGATCTCCGCGTCGCGCACGGTGATGTCCCGGGTGGCGGTGCGGCGCATGTGGAGCAACGGTGATCCCCAGCGCAGCACCTCCTCCACCGCAGTGCCGACCCGGCCCTCGACGTCCTCGGCCAACAGCGCACGCTGGTCGGGGAACTTCGACAGGGCGGCGATCGCGTGCGCCGAGGCATGTCGGGTGGTGTCGTTGGACGCCACGCCCATCAGGACGAAGAAGGCCCGCAGTTCGTCGTCGGTCATCTTCTTGCCGTCGAACTCGGCCTGCACCATCCAGGTCATCAGGTCGTCTCCGGGGTTGGCGCGCCGCTGCGGTATCAATTCCGAGGCCACCGCGTGCAGGTCCAGCACGGCGCCCATGAACAGCTCCAGTTCGCTCTGCTCGCCGCGGATGTTCGGGTCGGTCCAACCGACCAGCCGCTGCGCGGCGGTGACGGCCTTGTCCCGTAGATCGCCTTCGGGGAGGCCGAAGAAGCTGCCGAAGATCCGGCCGGGCAGCTTCACCGACACCAGCTGGACGAAATCGCCCTCGCCCAGCTGCGCCATCTCGCTGACCAGGTCGTGGGCGTGGCCACGGATCCAGCCCTCCAGCCGGCGCACGTTCTTGGGCTTGAACGCCTCGGTGGTGATGCCGCGCAGCTGGGTGTGCCGCGGGGCGTCCATCGCGATGAACGACTGCGCGATCTCAACCGCTTCGGGCGCGAAGTCCTCCATCGTGATGCCCTGGGCCGACGAGAAGATCTCGGGGTGGCGACTGGCCATCCGAATGTCGTCCTGTTTGGTCAGCGACCAGAAACCCCGGTTGTTGAGTTCGGGCGGCAGCAGGTCCGATTCCGCCGGCCGGCTCCACGGCACCGGATTTTCCGCACGCAGCACAGCGAAGGCCGCGTCGCGCTCCTCGGGCGGCTTCGCCCAGAAGGCGCGGGCGCTCAAGTCGATGTCTTTGTGGGTGGGGTTGGTGGTGGGTGCGGTCATCCGGAAGGTCCCTTTCTGGCCCAGCGATAGCACCCATGCTGACCAGCCCCGAGCCGCTGCGGCACCGACGCGCGTGCCAATCACTGGCCTGCGTGGGCCAAACGGTCAGCTCACCGGGGCGCGGAAGGTGGCGATCAGCCCGCCGCCGTCGCGTGCGGCGAAGTCCACGCGACCGCCCATCGCCTCGACGATCTGTTGCACGATCCACAGTCCGAGACCCGCCGTCCCGCGCTGGCCACCGAGGCTGACGTATTTGGTGGTCAGCTTGCCGAGGCTGTCGGCCGGGATACCCGGACCGCGGTCGGCTACGGCGACGACCAGCTCCTCGCCGTCGCGCCGGCACGTGACGTCGACCCGTTCGCCTCTGCCGTGCCGGGCCGCGTTCTCGAGCAGATTCGTCAGCACCCGGCGCAGCGCTTGGGCGTCCACCGCGACGGCGCCGACGTCGGCCTGCACGTGCAGCCGCGGCGGAGTCAGGCCGACGGAGTCCGCGGCGTCGAGGATCAAGTCGACAACCTCGACGCGACGGACCCGGCCCGTCGAGAACGTCGGGCGGCGGCTCAGCGCGACGTCGGATAAGGCGTCGAGCATGTCGGCGATGTGATGCACGTGCCGCGCCACCAGCTGCAGGCTGGTCTCCCGGTCAGCGTCTGACATCGGCTGCGCGGCGGTGAGAGCTTCGGTCAGAGCCTCCAAAGAGGTTACCGGAGTGCGGAATTCGTGCACCAGAACCTGCAGTCCGTCTTGCTGGGACTGGTAGGAGCGCAGCAGGCGGGCCCGCAGGTCACGTTCCTCTTCGGCGGCCGCGTGTTCGGCTTCGGCTTCTACCAGCGCGCTCACCCGGGAGCGGTGTTCGCGTTCGGCGAGTGCGGACAGTCCGGCGGTGATGATTGCGACGAACAGCAGGTACAGCGCCGACCAGCCGGCCAGTAGCGCCGGTGCCGCGGTGACGGGTTGCCGTGGTGATGCCGTCAATGCCACCGGGACATAGGCCGCCCCCAGAAGCAAAGCAACGCAGAGGGTTTCGACCAGAGACAACCGGGCCGCCGAGGCGATGACGGCCAAGGCCAGCACCGAGACGACCGGGCTGTACACGCCTCCGCTCAACGCGATCAGCGCCAGGGTGAACGCGGAGTCGAATGTGGTGACCAGCCAGGCATACCGGGTGCGCCGAACCTCCAGCTGCGGGTGGGCCATCAGCGCCGCCGCATAGGTCAGCGCACCGCCGAGCACCAACACTGTGGCCAGGGCGTGTTCGCGGACCCAGTACGGTCCGATCGCCAACAGCACACCGATCGAGATGACCACGGCGACCCGGACCGCCACCACGGTGCGGGCCAGTCCGTAGTCCTGGACGCCGAAGTCGAACTGATCGAGCGGTCTCACCCGGCTGACCATAGGGTTTGGGCTAGCATCACGGCAATGAGCCGCTCGCCATATGTGGTGGTGATCGTCGACGACCACGAGCTGTTCGCGCAGGGCCTGGCCCTGTTGCTGAGCCGCGAATGGGGCGAATTGTTCACCGTCGGCGGCCAGACGACGTACGTGGAGGAGGCCGCCGATCTGGTGGCCCGCTGCAAGGCCGACGTGGCCATCATCGACCTGTCCATGCCGCCACTGGGCGGGGTAGCCGCCATCCGGCATATCAAGGCCCGCCACCCGGACACCCGGATACTCGCTTTGTCCGGGACCGACGACCTGGGCCTGGCCGAGGAGGCCTTGCGCGCCGGCGCCGACGGTTTCCTGCCCAAGACCGCCCGCCCGGAGGCGCTGGCCGGGCCGCTGTGGACGATCGCCGAGGGCCTGCGGGTGATCGACGGCGCACTGCTCGACGCGCTGCTGAGCAACACGCGCAAACCGCCGTCGGCGCTGTTGACCAGTCTCAGCGCCCAGGACCTCCGGCTGTGGACGTTGCTGGCGACCGGTGCGGAAACCGGCGACATCGCCCAGCGCATGCTGGTGTCGGAGCGGACCGCCAAACGGATGGTCGCCGCGCTGTTGCACAAACTCGGGGTCACCAACCGCATTGCGGCCGCCGCGCTGGCCGGACGGTTCGGCATCCTGGACGAGTCCGGCGAAACCGGCGGGCTCAGTTGAGGATTCGGATCGCCTGTGCGGGACACATCGCGGCCGCTTGAATCACCAACTGGCGCTGGGTTTCCGGCGGATCCGGGTTGAGGACCACCACCTGGTCGGCGCCGTCCGGAAGATCGAACACCTCCGGTGCGGCCAGCAGACACTGGCCGTGGCCCTCGCACACCTCATAGTCGACAGTGACGTGCATGAACAACCTCCGGATCTCACTGGCTGCCGTTCAGGCTGCCACCGGGGCCGGCGCGATGGGCGGCCCGCCCGCGCCAGAACTGGCCTGCACGGGCCAGTTTCACGACCTCGAGTTCAACAGCTCGTTGATCTTCTTGAGCCGCTTGGTCACCAATGTCCCGATATCCACCGAGCGGTCCGGCGAACACGTCACGATCTCGGCGACCACGTTGGCCTTGGCCAGCACCGCGAATTCACAAATCCACTGCTGGTCAGCAAGATTCGTCGTCCACTGCGCGGCTTCGGGCGGGCTCGGGGTCAACGGCGCCGGGTTCACGGTCATCTTGCGCCCGTCGTCGCCCCAGGCCGTGACCGGATGCTGGCACCCGGACACCGTCTTGCGAACCGAGTCGAGGAACGCCGGGGCGTCGAAGCCGGCCGGATAGGTGGCCGACACCTCCAGAAGTTGATGTTGGTCCGTCCGGTGGTCCTGATGGGTGCGAGCCTCACGCCCGGTGTAGTTCGTCGGGAACAGGGGATAGCGGCCGAACGCGACGACGCCGTGGCACTCTGCCGGATCGGCGCCGACGAACAGTGCCGACTGCATGTCGTCCTCGGTGAGCGGGCTACCGGCCACCACCGAAAACGAACCGGAAGGCGTCAGCAGATCCTCGAGTTGTGACGGTTGGATGGGTCCACTGGACGCCGGCCCTCTCGTTGCCGCCTTCGGGCTGCCGTCGACAACGATGGTGCAACCCGGAAGGGCGATGCAGCACAGAGCCACGAGGCACCCAACCGCTGCCGACTTGCGCACGATCCCAGCATCCACGAACCGACCGCGGTGCGCGCGACGACGCTGCAGTGCCACGTCAGATGTCGCTGAAGTTTCTCAACCGAGTGATCTGGTGGGCCACGTCGATCAGCTTGGTGTTGCGTTCCTGCGACAGGCGTTTGAGCAGTTCGAAGGCCTGAACGGCGTCGATGTTGAACCGGGCCATCAGGATGCCTTTGGCCTGCCCGATGACGTCGCGGGTGGCCAGCGCACTCAAAAAATGGCCTTCGCGACGCACGGTATCCCAGGCCAGGGCCGCGTGGGTGGCCAGGACGTAGCCTATCTCTTCAGCCGCTTCGTCGAAGGCATACGGCTGGTCGGCGTAGAGGTTCAGGGCGCCCAGTGTGTGTTCGGAGGCGAACAGGCGAAACGACAGGATCGACCGCACCGGCGTGGCTGCCAGCGCCTCTCGCCGGTAGCTCGGCCAGCGTTGGTCGTTCCTGAGGTCGTCGATCCGGATGGTGTGCTGGTGCCAGGCGGCGACGAGGCAGGGACCCTCTTTGTTCCGCTGTTGAATACCGTCGAGAAGTGCGGGATAGCGGTGGGTCGTCGCGGGTGTACGAATCTCTCTGGCCGGTGTCACAAGGGTGATTCCGGCGTACTGCGCCGCGTCTACGGCGTGGACGGCGTACTCGACCATGCGCTGTGCCACCGTGTCGGCCGCATCTGGGGGACTGCTGTGCAGACTTCGAGCAAGGTCAGCTATGCGGTGATGAATGTCCCTGCCACGGCCGTCCTCGCTCAGCTTTCCTCCCCTTGCTCGGTGCGTGAATACGACCATATCGGCGGAAACGTTGCTGCTCAGGCCGTCAAGCGAATGCGAGCGTGACTTTTGCCTTCGCGTAGTGGACACTGGGAGACAAGATCGGCTCAACCACGATGCCGTGTGGGTTTTGCCGACTGAATGGAACGTGGCGATGTCTACCGTTCTTCTTGATACCACCGATCCCGCCGAAGCTGTGAATGGCATTTGTGCGGCCTATGAGCGAGTGCAGCTGTTTCGGCAGCCCAGCAGCGAGGGGGGACGCACCCGTATTCGCCGAACAACCCTGGGTTCGCTCGATGTCAACGAGATACAGCTGGGTTGCGAGCTGGGTTTTCGGACGGATCCGCCCGACCGCATCTACCTGGCCCGGATGCGCTCGGGCACGTTCGTCTATGAGTGGATGAAGCATCGGCAGCTGATCTTCGGCACTGACGACGTCGCGGCGTACGACGGTTCGGAAGGTGGGCCGTTCACCGGCTGGGCCGCACGCACGCACTGTGATGTCCTGTCCATCGACCGGCGCGCGCTCAGCGAGGTGGCGACCGGGCCGGGCAACGCGCCCGTCCGGCTTACCGGGCTGGTGCCCGTCTCACCGGAAGCCAAGCGACACCTGCTGCGCGTCGCGGACTACGTCTGCGAGAGCGTGTCGGAGGATATACCGGTCGTCCGAGAACCGTTGATCAGCAGCACCATTCAGCGCTACCTGGCGGCAAGCATCCTGGCCGCTTTCCCCAGCACCGCGGTGCTGGACACCACCGTCGAGGACCAGCGGGACAGCACCCCCCAATTATTGCGCCGCGCAGTCGCTTTCATCGATGACAACGCACATGCCGACATCTCGCTGGCCGACATCGCCAATGCGATCTTCGTGACGCCGCGGGCATTGCAATACATGTTCCGCAAACACCGCGACTGCACTCCTACGGAATATCTGAGGCAGGTGCGCCTGCACCACGCCCACCTGGAGCTGGTCGCGGGCAACCGCGACACCACCTCCGTAGGCGAGATCGCGCGCAAGTGGGGGTTCGGCCACATGGGGCGGTTCGCCGCCTATTACCGGCAGCACTACGGCCAGAGCCCGCACGTGACCTTGCTCGGGTGAACACGGCCGCCAGACATTGACAGTGTCATGTTAACAGTGTCAGTATTGAGTCATGCCGGAAGAGGCGGCCTGGACGCTGGACGAGTTGGTGGGGCGGGTAGGCGCCGTCCTGGCCACCGTCACGTATCCGGGATCGCCCAATGGGCGGGTCCGCGATCTGCCCGACCGGCGCGCAGTGCGGTGGTATACGACGACCGGACTCGTCGACCGGCCGGTCATGCAGGGGCGCAACGCGATCTACCAAACCCGGCACTTGCTGCAGATCGTCGCCGTCAAACAGCTGCAGGCGCAGGGGCTTTCGCTGGCCGAGATACAGGCGAAATTGGCCGGAGCCACCGACGAGACGCTGCGGCGGATCGCCGACGTGCCCGGCGAGACCACGGCTGAGCCGGCACACAGCACACCGCCGGCGACGCCAACGGGTACTGCCCGGCGGAGCCGATTCTGGACCGAGCCCCCCGCTGCCGAACCGACGATCGACCGCGCTGACACTGTCACGGCCCTGGCCGCCGTGAGCCTGCCCGGTGGGGCGATGCTGCTGGTGCCGGCGCGACCCGACGACAACGACATTCCGGCGATTCGCTCGGCCGCCGCGCCCTTGCTCAAATTACTGGCCGATCGCGGCCTGCTGTCCCTCGATGATCGGAGCGCGCTATGACAGTCCGCATTACGTCGGTAACCGACGGCCAGACGCAGTGCGCTGGTGACGACGTCCCGGGCAGTTTGCGTACCGAGCGTGGCAATCTCCCGCTTGACCGCATCGACATACGCGTCGACATCACCGGTCTCACCAGCCAGGTCGAACTGACCCAGGACTTCGTCAATACCTTCGACGTACCCCTGGAAGCCAGCTATGTGTTCCCGCTGCCTGAGCGAGCCGCGGCGACCGGCATGCGGGTGACCACGAACGGCCGTGTGGTGCGGGCGGTGCTGGCTGAACGTGAGGTTGCGCGGCGAGATTACGACCGTGCGGTCACCTCGGGGCGACGAGCCTCGATCGCCGAAGAGGAGCGGCCGGACGTTTTCACCATGCGGGTCGGCAATATCCTGCCGGGCGAAAGAATCAGAGTGGCAATCACCCTCGTCAGCCCGCTGGCTTGTGCCGACGGCGAGGCGACGTTCCGCTTCCCGCTTGTCGTTGCGCCGCGGCACATCTCGGGTGAGCCCCTGGATGGGGCCGCCGTCGGAGACGGATACGCCGACGACACCGACGCCGTCCCCGACGCCTCGCGGATCACCCCGCCGGTGCTGCTGCCGGGCTACCCCCACCCGGTTGCCTTGACCATCGATGTCGGCATCGACCCTGACGGCCTGACACTGTCCGAGCTCCACTCCAGCCTGCCCACCGAACCCGCTGACGGCGGACGCATCCGGGTGCTGCCGGGCCAGCGCGCCGATCGGGATCTCGTTCTGCGCCTGCGCTATGGCGCCGACGACGTCACCGACTCGCTCCTGCTGGTCCCCGACGCCGACGGGGACGAAGGAACTTACCAACTCACGGTGCTTCCCCCGAAGTCGAGCGCCTCGCCCCGTCCCCGCGATCTGGTGCTGTTGCTGGACCACTCGGCCAGCATGGGCGGCTGGAAGATGTCGGCCGCGCGACGGGCGGCGGCGCGCATCATCGACACGCTCAGCAGCACCGACCGGTTCGCCGTGCTCACGTTCAGCGACCGGATAGAGCGCCCGGCGGGTCTTCCCAACGGGCTAATCGAAGCTACTGACCGCAACCGGTTCCGCGCGGTAGAGCACCTCGCCGGTGTCGAGTCCCGCGGCGCCAGTGAGCTTTTCGCGCCGCTGCGGGCGGGGCTGACGTTGCTGCGAGAGAGCCATGGCCGGGACGCGGTCGTCGTCCTGGTCACCGACGGCCAGGTCGGCAATGAGGACCAGCTGCTGCGCGGACTCGCAGCGGACTTCCGGCGGGTTCGGGTGCTTGCCGTCGGTATCGACCAAGCGGTGAACGCAGGCTTGCTCAGCCGCCTGGCCAGCGCCGGCGGTGGGCATTGCGAGCTGGTGGAAAGCGAGGATCGGCTGGATGAGGCAATGGAAGCGATCCACCGTCGCGTCGGCACGCCGTTCGCGCACTCACTGTCGGTGCACGGGGCAGGACTGACCATCATCGATGACACGACGACGCCGGCGCGCATACCGGACGCGGCGCCAGGGGTGCCGCTGGTTGTCAGTGGCCGGTACCGGGGCAGCGCGGACGGTTCGATCACGTTGCGCGGCAAGGACCTTGGCGGTGCCGACTGGTCGGTCGAGGTTGCCGGAAGGTGCCGGCAAGTGCCGGCGGTGACCGCGGCCTGGGCGCGGGCGCACCTGCGCGACCTGGAGGACCGCTATGCCTCGGCGTCGGGAAACGGTTCACCGGACTTGGCGCAGCGGATCGTCGACACGTCGTTGCGCTTCGGCGTGCTGTGCCGGTTCACCGCCTTCGTGTGTGCAGACGGACCGGTTGTCGCCGTGGGCGAATTGCCGCATCGGGTCATGCAGCCGGTCGAGGCGCCCGCCGGCTGGGAGCCGGGTCCGGTCGCACCGATGACCTCTGGTGCGGACGGACCACGGGCCAGCGTGACGGCGACCCAGCCCCGAACGGTGAAGTTGCGCAATGTGATTGTGGTAGCGGTGCTGGCCGTTCTGGTGCTGGGTGGAGGCTGGGTCTGGTCGGTGGGCCGGGGCGGTCCGTCGATGGCGACCCGCGATGGTGTGGCGGGAGGCAAGTTGACGGAGACACCGGGACAGAGCCGCGGCCAGCCGAGCGGCCAGATTCCCGAGACGATGGGCAGCGGCATTGCCGACCAGACCACCGTCAATCCGGCGCCACTGGCGCCTGCCCCGGACAACAACTTCAAACGCGACATCGTCACCAACGGGTCGCTGCGGCTGGTCGCCGCCGATCCCGGCGCGGTGGCCGACCGGCTCGTCGCCGCGGTGAATGACGCAGGGGGCAGGGTGGATTCGCGGTCGGAGCAATCCGGCGTGTCGTCGCCGGTGGTCGGCATCACCATGCGCATCCCAGCGGACAAGCTCGACGGATTGCTGGTCGACGCGAAGAAACTGGGGACCGTTCAGTCGATGTCGATCACCCACACCGACGTCACCACCCAACGCGTCGACCTCGACGCCCGCATCGATGCGTTGCAGACCTCGGTCAAGCGCTTGCTGGAGCTGATGGGCAAAGCCGGCAATGTCGCCGACCTGCTGGCCGCCGAGTCGTCGCTGACACAGCGGCAGGCGGAGTTGGATTCGCTCAAGGCGCAGCGCAGCACACTGCACGACGAAATTGACTATGCGACAATCACTGTCAACATCTCCGCTGAGTCGACGGTCTCCCACCCGGGTTTCTTCGGCGAGCTGGAGCGAGGCTGGCACTCGGTGCTTGCGGCGGCACACGGGAGCTTGCTCCGGATCGGATTCCTGGCGCCCTGGCTGGTGCTGTTGGCACTGCCCGTGGTGGGCCTGGTGTTGGTGATGCGGCGGATGTCCGCGCCGCGGAGGGCCGGTGGTCCCGCGGCCGACGAGGACTGAGTCACACCGAGGACTGTTTCAATTGTTTCAATTGACTGGCCGCGGGATAGAATGGCGCCATGTCTCCCGTCCATGCGCTCGTCAGTCAGGTCGAGGAACGCGTCCGGCGTGACCCGGATTTCGCCAAGCTCCTCGACGCGCTGCTGGACGTGCCGACGGTGCCCATGGAGGAACTCGAGCGCGTCGCCGCGCGCAAGCTCAACAGTGAGCGGCGCGACGGCGTGCTGAGCGATTTCCGGGCCGGCGCACTGCCGACGCGCGAGGTCCAGGCGCGGCTGGGCTACGAGACGCCCCAGGCCGTGCATGAACTGCGCCGGCGCGGAAAGGTGCTCGGCGTCACGGTCGGCAACAACACCTGGTTCCCGGCCTGGCAGTTCGACGGCGCCCGGCTGCGTCCGGACCTTCCGCAGATCCTCTTGCTACTGGCACGATTCACCTCCGACCCGGTCGTCGCCGATCGCGTCATGCGGATCAAGCGCGAGGAGTTGGCGGGCGCGTCCATTTCGGAGGCGCTGCGCCGCAAGAAGACCGTCAACACCGCCTGGCAGCTGCTCAACGCCGTCGGTGCCTAGTCTTCCGGGCGGATACCGGCGTTCGTTGCCGTTGCGGCGTCCGGCTGGGCTGGCCAGCCGCACGGTGCCCGCCGGCGTCGAGTTGTGGCGGGTGGAAGCCGCCGAGCCCGCCGACTGGACCTGGCATGGATTTCCGCAGCCGCGCTTCCGGTTCGATCCGGTGTCGGGTGCCTTCCGAACCCGTTATGCCGCAACGGCCTTTGCGGGAGCTTTTCGCGAGCGGTATCGGGACACCGGCCGCACCATCCCCGCCGACCATGCATCGCAATACCTGATTCGCCTGGTCTCGTCCCGGCCGTTGCGCATCTTCGACCTGCGGACGCAGCGCAACCTGGATGCCCTGGACGTCGATGACCAGATCAGCACCGGCCAGCGCGCGCGGGTATGGCGACAGTGCCACCACCTGGCCGACGCCGCCAGGCGCTGGTGGCCCGATCTGGACGCCATCGTGTACCGGTCGCGCACCACCCCGGAAACCTCGACCAATTACGCCTTCTTCGCCGACGACGCGTTCACCACGGAGGCGTGGCCGCTCGGGAGCCGCACTGACGTCCTCGTCGATCTGGTGCTGCGGCACGACTTCACCGTCAATTGGGACATCTGACCCGGCACCGCCCCCGCAGCCGGGTACCGTGCACGCACAGCCGTTTTGGTAGGGAGCACATGTCGGAGACCGAGACGCCCGAGGCGCCGATGCATCAGCGGGTACGCACCGCGCTGCGCGCCCTGGCTCGTGCGTCCGCCCCGCGTCCGGCGGCGGCCCGGCGGGCGGCGAGCGACTTCCAGAAGCCGTTGCTGCCGGCGGTGGCCGCCGAGATCCGCTGGGCCTTTCATCCGCCGCGCACCTGGTTGTCGGGCGTGCTGGCCAACCTGGTGCTCGCTGCGGCGTGGTTATTGGTCCAGCCCTTGTCCGTGGTGCACAGCAATCACGTCGCCCGCCACTTCCATCACAACCAGCTGGACTGGGTCGTCCTGGTCAGCACCTACTTCTCCTCGTTCATTCTCGCCGATGTGACGACCACGAATCTGCTTGGCGGCGACCACTATCGGGTCGTTCAGGGCCTGTCCGACGGTGTGCCGCTGTGGCGGGTGCTGGTGATCAAGAACCTGGCGCTGATCGTCATCGTCGGCCTGCCCACCTTGGCGGTGGCGGCGGCGCTGACGATGTACAAGGAGGGGGTGCCGCAAATGGCCATGACGATCCCCAACGTGGCTGTGCCCGTCGTGTCGTGGCTCGGCGTCGGCAACGTCATCTCGGTACTGCACCCGGTGGGTGCGGAGCCGCTGCTTCGACGGTGGCGGCAGCGGCGGAACCTGCGTCGCACGGCCGGCTGGCTGCTGGCGATCACCCTGCCCTACGCCGTCTATTACGTCGCCGATCCGATGGGCGGAATCGAGCACCGCGTGCTGTGGACTCAGATTCCGGCGGCGATCGGACCGGTCTTCGGCCGCGACACCAAGAGCTTTGTGCATCTCGCCTTGGCTGTCGCAGTCTGGGTCATCGGAACCGCGGTGGCCGTGCTTTGGGCGCGCAAGCGGGGACTGCGGTTCGGTTAGTCCGGCGAACTCCTGCTCAGGGGTTGCGCAACGGAGGACAATTACCTGGTAACAGCCGGCGGTCGCCGGACCACCAACACCGGGGAGGCGTGCAGTGATCAGATTCTTCCGGCATTGCGCAATCGGCGCGATCGTTCTGGCGTCCAGCGTGTTACCGGCCATGGTGGTGCCGGCGATCAGTCGCGCCGACGACTGCGCCCCTGGCTGGGCGTGGAGCGTCCAGCTGAACGAGTGTGTGTTTGTGGCTCCGGCCGCCAACGGACCCGGCGGTCCGGGGGGGCCGGGTGGCCCCGGCGGTCCCGGGGGCCCGGGCGGGCCGGGTGGCCCTGGGGGCCCTGGGGGACCGGGCGGGCCTGGGCCCGGGCGCTAGGTGGCAACGCCCGAGTGAACTGCTTCACACCTGTCTTAGCGGCCGGGTTATTAACCTAGCTAAGTGTTAAACTAGCTAAGTATATCTTCGGACGGATGCTGGGAGACAGGCATGCCACGCACAGAAAACGACAGCTGGGATTTGGCCACCAGCGTGGGCGCGACCGCGACGATGGTGGCCGCCGCTCGCGCCATCGCGACCAACGCGGACAACCCCGTCATCAACGACCGGTTCGCCGAACCGCTGGTCCGGGCCGTCGGCGTGGATTTCTTCACCCGGTGGGTCTCCGGTGACCTCGCCGCGGCCGACGTCGACGACGAGGAGTCGAACTGGAAGCTGGCACACATGCCTGCCGCCATGGCCGCTCGGACCCGTTTCTTCGACCAGTTCTTCCAGGACGCGACGCGGGCCGGCATCCGGCAGGCCGTCATCCTCGCCTCCGGCCTCGACGCTCGCGCCTACCGCATGAACTGGCCGGACGGCATGACCGTGTTCGAGATCGACCAGCCCGAGGTGATCGCCTTCAAGACGAGCACCCTGGCTGACCTGGGCGCGGCTCCGACCGCCGACCTGCGCACTGTCGCGATCGACCTGCGCCAAGACTGGCCCGCGGCCCTTCGGCAGGCGGGTCTGGAGCCTGACCGGCCCACCGCCTGGATCGCGGAGGGACTACTCGGATACCTACCGCCGCAGGCCCAGGATCTGCTGATGGACAACATCACCGCGCTCAGCGCGGACGGCAGCCGGCTCGCGGTAGAAGCCATCCCGTCGCGACCCGAACGCGACGTGGAACAGGCACGGGAGATGATGCGCCGGTCGACCGCCAAGTGGCGCGAGCACGGGTTCGAGCTGGACTGGGAAGATCTCGGGTTCGAGGGCGAGCGCAAGGACGTCGCCGGCTATCTCGACGGGCTGGGGTGGCGTTCGGTAGGGACACCGATGAGCCAGCTGCTGGCCGACAACGGGCTAGAGGCGGTACCGCAGTCGCACGACTCGGTATCGATGGCCGACACCGTCTACTACGCGTCGGTTCTGCACAGGTGAGCGCACCGCGCCGCACGCTGAACAGCGCGGTGACGGGGATGTGGACCCTGTTGTCCCCGGCCTACGACCTGCCGTTCCTCCAGCGCTGGGTCTATCGGCCGCCGCATGACGAGGTGATTGCCGCGCTGCGCGCCCACCAATCCCGCAAGATCGCAGACATTGCTTGCGGGACCGGCGTTCTCAGCAATCGCATCGAGCGGGAACTGCAGCCCGAGGAGATCTACGGTGTCGACATGTCCGACGGAATGCTGGCGCAGGCTCGCGCCAAATCCGATCGGGTGCGGTGGTTGCGAAGCCCGGCCGAGCAACTTCCCTTCGATGACGGCGCGCTGGATGCGGTCGTGACGACCTCGGCGTTCCACTTCTTCGACCAGCCCGCGGCGCTGCGGGAATTCCATCGCGTGCTGGCACTGGGTGGTCTGGTCGCCGTCGCGACCCTGAGCGCCCGGCAGCACGTCGTTCAGCTGCCCAATCGCTGGAAACCGCAGCACAATCCGCCGCCCGCCGAGATGCGGGGTCTGTTCGAGGACGCCGGATTCACCGTCAGTGATCAGCACCGTATTCGGCGTCCGCTCTGGACCCAGGTCATCTCGGACGTCATCACGGTGGGCACCAGGAGCTGAATTGCCGCAGACGCTCGGCACCGCCGGGCGTAACGCGGCGGTCACAATAGGGCGACCTGACCCCGAAATCTATGGGGGACCCGTCACATCAGGTGTATCCGCGCAGGCATTCGGGTAGCCGACAAGCCGTGAGCGGTTCCACCTCAAGCGATCCCGTCGGTATCGGCGATGCCGACCGGATATGGCACGCGCACACCGGCAACGCCGACGCGCGGACCGCGGCGGCCTTCCGCCATGAGTTCAGTGAATGGCTGGAACGGCATCTGGAGTTGGACGAGGAGCGCACCGCCGACATCGTTCTGGCCACCGACGAGGCGATGTCCAACTGCGCGGACCACGCCTATCGAGTCATCGACCGGGTGGGCAGCATGACGCTGCAGATCGCCTATCACCGGGCCAACACCGAGTTGCAGGTGAATGTCGTCGACCACGGCCGCTGGCTGGAACCTGATTTCGAGGTCTCTAGCGTGCGGGGGCGCGGGATCTTGTTGATGCGCGCACTCGCCGATGACTGCACCATCGACGGCGGCGATGACGGCACCACGGTGTGCCTCCGGTTCCGCGAATGCCCACCCAAGAGTTTCGTCTTCAGCCAGGCCAGTTGAAGCGGGGGTTTCAATCGCCGCGATTTCGGCTAACCCTCGACAGGTTCCAGACACGGGACTGCCCGTCCACAGCAGTTGGTCCTGAGACTGAGGAGCGCGTCATGAGTCTTGCCGCCACCGAAGTGTTTGCCGCGCCCCTACGGTTGAGCGCGCGGCTGGTCTCCGACCTGGGCGCGGAGACCAGCACCTTGCGGGCGGCGGTGCAAGGCTTCGATGCTGCGGTCATCGTCTACGTCGGCGGCGAGATCGACGCCTTGAACGACGACACGTGGCGGTTGCTGCTGGCGGAGGCTTCGGGGTTCGCCAGTGCGCCGCAACTGTTCATGGTGGATGTGAACAGCGTGGAGTTCATGTCGTGCTCGTCGCTGCTGGCACTGGCCGAGGAGGCCACCCGGTGCCGGGAACGCGGGATCGGAATGTGCCTGATCAGCCTGCAGCCGTCGGTCGCGCGCACCATCGCCGCGTGCGGCCTCAGCGATGTGCTGCCTGTGCACGAGACCGCGCCGCAGTGCTTGCAGCTCCTGGAACACGGC
Organism: Mycobacterium gordonae; assembly: GCF_002101675.1. Lineage (GTDB taxonomy): Bacteria > Actinomycetota > Actinomycetes > Mycobacteriales > Mycobacteriaceae > Mycobacterium > Mycobacterium gordonae. Next base: position 65,493 of record NZ_LQOY01000257.1, read on the forward strand.
CGCGTCCAGGCCAGCTGATATCGATCAAGCTGATCTCCGTCAGGGCCGCCGCAGCGCGACGACGGTGACGTCGTCGTCGATGTGGTCCGACGCCATTTGCGTCCAGATCCAGGTTGCCGGCGCGGCATTGTCGCGGCCCAGCGTCTGAGCCAGCCGGTCCAGACCATCGTCGATCGACTCCCCGCGCCGCTCCACCAGGCCGTCGGAGTACAGCACCAGACCATGGCCCCGTTCGACGGTGAATGCGCTGGGTTCATAAGTCACGCCTCGGACGCCGATGGGCGGTGACAGCCGAATCGGTGCCTGGGCCGCGGTGCGCGACGAGTTCGTCAGGTACGGCTTCAGGTGGCCCGCGCACGCTGCTTCCACGTGGCCGGAGGCTAGGTCGATCCGCGCGGCGACGACGGTGGCGAAGGCGCTGGGCATCATGTGCAGGCAGAAGGCGTTGAGCTGAGCCAACGCGTCGGCCGGGGTGGCACCGGCGAACAACTGTGCGCGCAGCGCATTGCGCAACTGCGCCATGGTCCCAGCTGCGGTGATGCCATGGCCGGCGACATCGCCGATCAGTACCACCAGCCGGCCGTCACGCAGCTCGAACGCGTCGTACCAGTCGCCACCGACGTTGTCGCCGGCGGCCGGCTCGTAGTGCGCCGACAGGTGCCAGTCGGGCAGCGCCGGGATGGACTCGGGCAGCAGGCTGCGCTGCACCCGTTCGGCCACCCGCAGTGCGCCCCGGGTGCGGCGGTACAGCGATTCCACGAGGTGACGTCGCAGTGACTCGGTAGACTCCGTCTCGCTCGGGGTCCACGGGTCGCTGCGCCGGCGGACGATCTCGCGCCAGCGGTCGAATGACTTACGCGGGCTGAGGCGGACCTCGTCACCCTGGCCGACGACGATGGTCTTGTTGCGCGGGTCGCCGCCCCAGTCCACCGAGCGCAGCACCTCGCGACGGAACCAGATGGCACACTGCCCGTCGGGCAGATTGAGCGCGAGCGCGCCGGCCGCCAAGTGCTCATCGAGGTCGAGGTCGGGCAACTCGTGGGACAAGCAGTCGGTGCTGGCGATCTCGTCGCCCGCACCGCGCGCCCAGGCCGCGACCGCGGCGACGACGTGCGGCGGCGGAACCGACCCGTGCGTCCGGTAGTCGCCCTGGATGTCGACGACAACACCGTCGGCGGGCACCAGGTCCAACAGGTCGGGTGCGCCCAGCAGCGCGGCGGAAAGCGGTTCGGTGTCGTCCAGGGCGGCGGCGGTGAGTTTGGCCAGCACCGCCTGAGCGGACAGTCGCTTGTGCAGCTGGTCGCCTTCGAATCGGTCGACCAACCGCAGCGACAGGGTAGATCCGAGGAACTCCGCCGCCGCGCGGGTGCCGAAGGGCGGCAGATACGGACCGGCGTAGTGATGGCAGGCAATGAGCCCCCACAGCCGCCCGTGCCGTAGCAACGAGATCGACATCGACGCGTGCACGCCCATGTTCTGCAGGTATTCGATGTGCATGGGCGAGACGCTGCGCAGGGTCGCGTGTGTGAGGTCCAGGGGGGTACCGGAGTCGGGATCGATGGTCGGCACCAGGGGGGCGGGTGTGTAGTCGACGTCGTCGATCAGCCGTAGCCAGTTCTTCTCATACAGCGCCCGCGCTTGCGCCGGGATGTCGGTCGAGGGGTAGTGCAGACCGAGGAACGAATTGAGGTCTTCTCGCTTGCACTCCGCGACGACCTCGCCGTTGTAATCCTCGTCGTAGCGGTACACCATCACCCGGTCGAAGCCAGTGAGGTCGCGCACCGCACGCGCGGTGATGGCGTACAGCTCGGGCAGCGTCTCGGCCCGGTTCAGCTCCTCCACCGAGCTGCGCACCGCCTGGTAGGTGTTGGGGAAGGAGAACGGCCGCTCCCCGTAGGCGGCCTCGATCTCGACCAGCAGGATGCCGCCGGGCCCTCGGTGCAGGATGGCGTCGAATGCCCGGGGTTCCCCGGCGACGTCGATGTCGCACTCGAGAGGGTTGCGCTGGCTCAGGTCACCGAAAGTCGATGCCGCCTGCTCGACCCGGGCGGCCTGCTCGGCGCCGACCAGTGCCGAAAGCGGCCGTCCCAGGACGTCGTCGACCGAGCGACCGAGCAACTCTTCGACGTTGGCGCTGACCTGACGTACTTCGAAATCGGGCTCGCGCACCACCGCAAGCACGCCACGCGGCTGGATGCTGCCGGGGATGTGGATGGGCTCGCGGGCGCAGTTGTCCAGGTCGATGGGGGTACCGACCGGGAGCAGGTCGGGTACCGCCTCAGCGTCCGGTGTCGATAGGGCGAGATGCCTCTGGCTGCTGGTCAGAGCGCTGCCGAATCGGTTCTGGTTACCACCTGCGCGGCAGGGGTCCAACGCACAGTCACGAATTCTCCCGCGGCCCCGATCGGGGCATCGCTTTTGTCGGCGGAAACAATTCGAGCGGATGCCCGCATCCGAGAATTCGCTCCGCGCAATATCGTCGACAGGCTGGGATCTCAACCTATAGACAATCTACGCATATGCATGACAGCCCGCCACGTGAGCCGCTGGTGGTGCCCCTCATTTTCTCGGCGTTTTCGGCGTGCCACCTCCAACCCGCCGAGCACCCATGGTGAGTAAATGTTCTGCTTCCCAATGTCTTCCGGTGCCGGCCGCCGAATCTGGCCGGTACTTAAGCGCATTGCGCAGAAAACCTCGCCGTCGGGAATCTCACAGTGCCGGCCCTCGGCTACCGCCGGCGTGCCGACAATCCGGCGAACTGCCGTAGCCAATCGAACCACGTTGCCATGCCTTCGCCAGTGCGTGCGCTCACCGGCAGAATCGTGGCCGTCGAATTCACCTGCCGAACGTGGTCAATGTACGTGTCGACGTCCACGTCCAGATGCGGGACCAGGTCGATCTTGTTCAGCAGCACCACGTCGACCGACCGGAACATGACCGGGTATTTCAGCGGCTTGTCCTCGCCTTCGGTGACCGAGTAGACCATGGCCTTCGCGTGTTCGCCGACGTCGAATTCGGCCGGGCAGACCAGGTTGCCGACGTTCTCGATGATCACCAGATCGAGCTGAGGTAAGTCGAGTCCCTGCAGGGCGCGGTTCACCATCGGAGCATCCAGGTGACACTCGCCGCCGAACCCGTTGTTGGTGTTCAGCAGCGAAATCTGAGCGCCGCGCCCGCCCAGCTTGGCGGCGTCGAGGTCGGTGGCGATGTCGCCCTCGACGACCCCGACGGCCAGGTCGCCGGCGAGTTCGTCGAGGGTGGCGGCGAGCACCGTGGTCTTGCCGGAGCCCGGTGAGCTCATCAGGTTCAGGGCACGGATGCCGTTTCGCTCGAAGGCCGCGCGGTTGATGTCGGCGCGGGAATCGTTTTCGGCGAAGATCGACTCGAGGACCTCGATGCGTTGTGAACCGGTCGCATAGCCACTGTGGTCGCCGTGGTCGTGTTCGTGGTCGTGATGGTGGTCGTGGTCGTGGCCGTGGTCGTGCCCGTCGTGCTCATGGCTGTGCACCGTGCCGTCCTCGTGCCGGTGGAACCTACCCATCTGTTTGACCTTTCATGAGACCTCAACAGAGGTGACCAGGAATTCGTTGCCGCGAACCACCTCGACGTCGGCACTCTCGCACTCCGGGCAGCACACCGACCACCGGGACTCGATCTGCGAACGCTGTCCGCAGTCACGGCAGGCGACCTCGGCCGCCACGAATTCGAGTTCCAGTGCCGTGTCGACCATGGTGTCATCGAGGTGCTGACATACCAGCGACCAGCAGAATTCCAGCGATTCGGGAACCACCTGGCGTAGGGCGCCAACCTGTACCCGGACCACATCGACGTGCCGACCTGCCGCATGCGGCTTCACCACGCCCGCGATGGCATGGCAGAGCGACAATTCGTGCACTACACCATGCTGCCTTCTCGGAGTTATCGTTGTCGCGAAGATCGGGTGCGAAAAAACGCAGACTTTGTGTGCGAAATTGTGATTGTCGGCACATTTGGGCAGGTCTAGCCTGAGCGAGACCGCCCGTGCTGCCAGCCCTGTAGGCACGGGGGTCCATCGCTGCTCAGGAGGTTCGGGTGGGCAGTCGGAGTGGCACGGTGACAAGCGTGCGGTTGCGACTCGACATTGCGGGCGTGGTCCAAGGCGTCGGATTCCGCCCCGCCGTCGCGCGCATCGCCGCGCGGCACGGGCTGTCCGGCTGTGTCTACAACGATTCCGGGTCGGTGCATTGCGAATTGGAGGGACCCGCCGACGCGGTCGATGCCGCGGCGCTGGCCATCAGCACCGACCACCCGCCGATGGCTCGCATCGATTCCATCCGGACCACCCGGCTGGCGCCGGTTGGCGAGTCCGGTTTCCGGATCGTCGGCAGCCGCAGCGGCGACGACCGCCGCACGCTGGTGCCGCCGGACATCGCGATCTGCGCCGACTGCCTGCGTGAGCTGCACGACCCCGACGACCGCCGCTACGGCCATCCCTTCATCACCTGCACCAACTGCGGCCCGCGCTACACCGTAATCACCGACCTGCCGTACGACCGTCCCGCGACCACCATGGCGGACTTCCCGATGTGCGTGCGGTGCGCGGCGGAATACCGCGACCCGCTCGACCGCCGCTTCCATGCGCAGACCATCGCCTGCCCGCAGTGCGGGCCGAGGCTGCAGTGGCATGGCCCGGGGCGCGGTGATGATCCGCTGATGGCGGCCGCCGCTGCGATCGACGACGGCCTGATCGTCGCGGTGAAGGGCATCGGCGGTTTTCACCTGGCCTGTCGCGCCGACAGCGCTGCAGCGGTGTCTGAGTTGCGGCGACGGAAAACCCGGCCCGCCAAGCCATTTGCGGTGATGGTGCCCGATATCGCCGTGGCCGAACGTATTTGCTTTGTCGACGGCGAGGCGGCGAACCTGTTGCGGTCGCCGGCGGCGCCGATTGTGCTGTTGCCCGCCCGCGATGGTTCGGTGCAGGCAGCGGTGGCCCCGGGGCTGTCCGAAATCGGCGTGATGCTCGCGTATTCGCCGCTGCACCATCTGCTGTTCGACCGGCTGGGTCCGGTACCGCTGGTGATGACGTCGGCCAACAACGGTGGATCACCGATCGTCTTCCGCGATGCCGACCTGAGCTGGATCGACGGCCTGAGCGATGCGGTGCTCACGCACGACCGACCCATCCACGTGCCATGCGAGGACTCGGTGCTCGCTGTGGACGGCGATGGCGGTGTGGTGCCGATCCGGCGTTCCCGCGGCTATGCGCCACTGCCCGTCTCGGTACCCGCGATGACGATGCGCGCGCCGATCCTGGCCACCGGCGGCGACCTCAAGACCACGTTCTGTCTGATGTCTCCCGGCGGGCACGCGCACATGTCCTCACACCTGGGCGACATGGCCGACCTCCGCACCCAGGCATGTTTCGAATCCGCTCTCGACCATTTGTCTTTCATGACCGACAGCCGTCCTGGTCTGATCGCCTGCGACCTGCATCCGGCCTATGCGACCACCAACTGGGCGCGCCGGCAGGGCCGGCCGGTGGTGCAGATCCAGCACCACCATGCCCATGCGGTCTCGCTGCTGGCCGAGCACGGACGACTGGGCACACCGATGCTCGCGGTCGCTTTCGACGGCACCGGCTACGGCACCGACGGATCCATATGGGGCGGTGAGTTGCTGATCGTCACCGATCCGGCATCGTTCACCCGGGCCGGCCATGTCAAGCCGTTCGCATTGCCTGGGGGTGACGGGGCGGTGCGCCGCCCCGGCCGGATCGCGCTGGACCTGTTGCACCGATCCGGAATCCATTGGGCGCCATGGGTTCCCGCGGTCAACGGTCTGACCGACCGGGAGCGGCAGGTGCTTGCCCAGCAGATACCGCGCGGGATCGGTTGTGTCCCGACCAGCAGCATGGGCCGCCTGTTCGATGCGGTGGCCAGCCTGCTCGGTGTCTGCCAGGACGTGACCTACGAGGGCCAGGCGGCCGTCGAACTCGAGCACCTGGCCCGTCGCGGCCGGGCGGTGCCGCTGGAATTCGGCGTTTCCGCAGGCGTTTTGGACGCGGCGCCGTTGATTGTCGAGTTGATGTCGCTGCTGCGTTCCGGCACCCCCGCCGCCGACCTGGCCGCGGGTTTTCATGATGCGGTGATCGCGGCGACGGCGCAGGCCGTGTGTCAGGCCGCGGCGGGGATCGCCACCGTGGGGCTGACCGGTGGTGTGTTCGTCAACCGGTTGTTGCGTGAAGGCCTGCGCAACACGTTGATGGCTCAGGGTTTTGAAGTGCTGACGCATGCGGTACTGCCGTGCAACGACGGTGGTCTCGCGTTGGGTCAGGCCGTGATTGCGGCGCAGCAACAAGAAAGGGGGACCAGCGTATGTGTCTCGGAATTCCCGGCAAGGTAGTCGACACCTGGGACGAGGCGGGGACGCGGATGTGCACCGTGGACTTCGGCGGCACCACCAAGACGGTGTGCCTGGCGTACCTGCCCGATATGCAGGTGGGCGAATACACGATCGTGCACGCCGGATTCGCGATCACCCGACTCGACGAGGCCTCGGCGCAGGAGACGTTGCGGATGTTCGACGAACTCGGAGTGCTCGACGAGGAGTTGGCGGGCGACCAGGGGCAGAGCAGGAGGGAACCGGCATGAAGTACCTGGACGAGTTCCGCGACCCGACGGCCGCCCGCACGCTGGTCGACCACATCAAGAAACGTGCCACCAGGACCTGGACCATTATGGAAGTCTGTGGCGGACAGACCCATTCGATCATCCGCAACGGAATCGACCAGTTGTTGGACGGTGCGGTCGAATTCATCCACGGGCCGGGCTGCCCGGTCTGCGTCACACCGCTGGAGATGATCGATCGCGCCTTGGAGATCGCGGCGCGTGAGGACGTGATCTTCTGTTCGTTCGGGGACATGCTGCGGGTGCCCGGCAGCCACCACGACCTGTTCGGCGTCCGCGCCCGCGGCGGCGACGTCCGGATCGTCTACTCGCCGCTGGATGCGACCCGGGTAGCCGCCGACAACCCGGACAAAGAGGTGGTGTTCTTCGGGGTCGGCTTCGAAACCACCGCACCGGCCAACGCGATGGCGGTGGTGCATGCGCAGCGGCTCGGGCTGACCAACTTCTCGATGCTGGTCTCACATGTGCTGGTGCCGCCGGCCATGACCGCGATCCTGAGTTCGCCGACCAACCGGGTCGAGGGTTTCCTCGCGGCCGGGCACGTCTGCACGGTGATGGGCACCGGCGAATACGGCCCGCTCGTCGAGGAATTCGGCGTTCCCATTGTGGTGACCGGATTCGAACCGCTGGACCTGCTCGAGGGTGTCCGGCAGGTGGTGGACCTGCTCGAGGCCGGAACGCCGGAGTTGCGCAATGCCTATCCCCGCGCGGTGACCGCCGCGGGCAACACCGTGGCCCAGCAGACCCTCGCCGACGTCTTCGTGGTCACCGACCGGCAGTGGCGGGGTATCGGCATGATTCCCAAGTCCGGGTGGACCCTGTCGCCGCGCTATGCGCATTTCGATGCCGAGCTGAAGTTCGGAGTGGGACACCTTCGGGTGTCCGAGTCCGCGGAATGCCGCAGCGGGGAAGTGTTGCAGGGATTGCTCAAACCCAACGAATGCCCGGCGTTCGGGAAGACGTGCACCCCGCGGACGCCGCTGGGCGCGACCATGGTGTCCAGCGAAGGCGCCTGCGCGGCCTACTACCAGTTCCGGCGGTTGGAGGCGGCCGCGCATGCCTGAGCCACCGGTTGCGATCGATCCGGCGGACTGGGTGTGCCCGCTGCCGCTGCGCGAGACGAAACGCATCGTGCTGGGCCACGGCGGCGGCGGGGTGCTGTCCGAGGAACTGATCGAGAATCTGTTCCTGCCGGCGTTCGGCGGTGTGCCCGGCGCCGCCCGCGACTCGGCGCTGCTCGATATCACCGGCGGACGCATCGCGCTGACCACGGATTCCTATGTGGTGCAACCGCTTTTCTTCCCGGGCGGCAACATCGGTGACCTGGCAGTCAACGGCACCATCAACGATCTGGCTTGCAGCGGAGCCCGACCCGTCGGGCTGACGGCCGGGTTCATCCTCGAGGAGGGATTGGAACTCGATGTGCTCGGGGCCGTCGCCGAAACCATGGGCAAGGCCGCTGCGGCCGCCGGGGTCGGCATCGTCACCGGGGACACGAAGGTGGTGGCCAAGGGCAGCGCCGACGGTTTGTTCGTCAACACCGCGGGTGTCGGTGTGGTCCCGCCGGGGGTGCACGTCGGGCCCGAGCGGGCACGACCCGGCGACCATGTCCTCGTGTCCGGCAACCTTGGTGAACACGGGGTGGCAATCATGAGCGTGCGCGAAGGCATCGACTTCGGCACCGTCGTGACCACCGACAGCGCTCCACTGCACCTGTTGGTTGCGGCCATGCTCGACGTCGGCGGCGCCGCCGTGCACACACTGCGCGACCCCACCCGGGGCGGACTGGTGGCCTCCGTCGTCGAGATCGCGCGTGCCGCGTCGGTGGGCGTCGAACTGGACCTGTCCGCGATCCCTGTCCCCGAGACGGTGTCGTCGGCCTGCTCCTTCTTGGGGCTGGATCCGCTTCAGGTGGCCAACGAGGGCAAGATGGTGGCGTTCGTGGACCCGTCGCACAGTGAGGCGGTGTTGGAAGCGATGCGGGCCCGGCCGGAGGGTGCCGATGCGGCAATCATCGGCCGTGTCGTCGGCGAGCATCCCGGCATGGTGGTGGGCAAGACGCCGTTCGGCACCACGCAGGTCATCGAACGTCAACTGGGCGAGCAGCTTCCGCGCATCTGCTGAGCGCGTCCCGCGCTTTGGCGTCGAGTGCGAATCTCACGACCCGACACGCCGGCAGACTCAATCGGTCGCTGCAACACCTGACTGGTTGAGGGGTGTTGTTTGATGGGGTTTCGCAAGCAGGGCAGCA
>NZ_LQOY01000258.1 GCF_002101675.1 Mycobacterium gordonae
GGGCAGTCCGGGCAAGGGCCGCTGATCGGGCCGGCCGGTGCGGGCGGCAGCGGCGGGGCCGGCGGTCACGGCGGGGCCGGCGGAACCGGCGGCAACGACACCGCCGCTGTCGCGGCGGGCAATGGCGGCGGCGGCGGCGCCGGCGGTAAGGGCGGCGCGGGCGGAGCGGCCGCCGGGTTGGCAGCGGTGGCCGGCAATGGCGGTGCCGGTGGTGGTGGCGGGCTGGCGGGCAAAGGGGGGGTATCGACGTCCGACGCCCACAACGGCGGTAGCGGTGGTACCGGCGGCGCTGGCGGGGCCGCCGGGGCGGGCGGCAACGCAAGCAATGGGGCGGTCAACGGCAATGGCGGGCTGGGCGGCAGCGGCGGGGCCGGCGGCGATGGCGGTCACGGCGCCGACGCAAACGGCGCGAAGGCCGGCGGCGCAGGAGGCAGTGGCGGCAAAGGCGGCAATGCCGGTGCCGGCGGCGCGGCCGGCACGGGCGGCGTCAGCGGGACCGCGGGTGCATACGGTACCGGCGGCGACGGCGGCAACGGCAGCTACGGCGGCAAGGGTGGCACCGGGGCCGCCGTCGGGGCCGGGGTGACCGGCAACCCCGGCTTCTCAGGCGGGGCCGGAGGCAACGGCGGGGCCGGTGGCAACAGCGGGCCTGGTGGCGTCAATGGCTCGGGCGGTGACAGCGGCAGCGGCGGCATCGGTGGGAACGGCGGGGCCGGTGGCACGGCCGTCGTCGCGGGCGCCAATGGCGGCAACGGCGGCATCGGCGGGACCGGCGGCAACGCCGGCACCGCTGGGAGCGCCGGGACCGGAGGCACCGGGGGCAGCGCCGGCATATCCGGCGATGGCGGCAAAGGCGGGCTCGGCGGCAACGGCGGCAACGGCGCCCTTGGAAAAGCCGGCGTCGTCGGCGACATCAACGGTGGCAACGGTGGCGCCGGCGGGGACGGCGGCCAAGGAGGTACCGGCGGCTCGGCCAAAGCCGGTGGCACCAACGGCAACGGCGGCAACGGCGGCAACGGCGGATTCGGCGGCAAGGGCGGTGTCGGCCTCGCCGGGACGGCCAGTGTGGACGGCGGCGACGGCGGCGATGGCGGCAACGGCGGCAACGCCGGGAAAGCCGGCCTGGCCGGCACGGGCCCAGGTGCCGCCGGAACCGCCGGCAAAGCGGGCATCGGCGGCAACGGCGGCAACGGGGCCAACGGCGGTGTCGGCGGTAACGGCACCAACAACTTCAACAACGATGGCGGGGCCGGCGGCAACGGCACAAAAGGCGGCAGCGGCGGTGAGGGCGGTAATGGTGGCGCCAGCAACGGCGGCACCGCCGGCAGCGGCGGCACCGGCGGCAACGGCGCCAACGGCGGCAAGGGCGGCCAAGGAGGCAACGGCATCACCCCTGCGGACGGTGACTCCGACGGTCCGCCCGGCGGTGACGGCGGCATCGGTGGCACTGGCGGCGCCGGCGGCAACGCCGGTGCGGGCGGCGAGGCCGGCAGTGTTGCCGGCGGCGGCACCGCGGGCGTCGCGGGCGTCGCGGGCGTCGCCGGCGCCGGCGGCGCCGGCGGCAACGGCGGCACCGGCGGCAACGGCGCCAACGGTGCGGGCCCACTGCTGGGATTCATCGGAGACGGCTATAACGGTGGCGCCGGCGGCGGTGGCGGTCAGGGCGGTGCCGGGGGTCTCGGCGGCAACGGCATCGCCGGCGTCGGCGGCGGCGACGGCGGCAGAGGCGGCAACGGCGGCCTGGCCGGCAAGGGTGGCACCGGCGGCGACGCGGGGATCGGCGGTGACGGGGGGCCGGGCGGTGCCGGCGGTACCGGCGGTATCGGCGGCATCGGCGGCAACGGCGGATTCGGCGGCGGCAAGGGAGGCGCCGGCGGCAGCGGCGGTCATGGCAATACCGGCGGAACCGGCGGCGAAGGAAGTTTCGATGGCCGCAACGGCGGGGCGGGCGGCGCCGGTGGCGCCGGCGGGGACGCCGGAAACGGCGGTCAGGGCAACGACGCAAATGGCGGCGCCGGCGGCGTCGCCGGCAACGGCGGCACCGGCGGCACCGGCGGTGCCGCGACAAACTTTGCCCTGTTCTCCTCTGGTTATGACGGCGGCAAAGGCGGTACTGGCGGCGCAGGCGGGAACGGTGGCCTAGGCGGCGGCGTCTCCGGCATAGGTCTCGGCGGCGACGCCGGTGCCGGCGGCACCGGTGGTACCGGCGGTACCGGAGGTCACGGCGGCGACAGCCAGGTTCCGTTCACCAACAACGGCAACGGAGGCAACGGCGGCAACGGCGGGGTGGGCGGCAACGGCGGCAGCGCGACCGCTCTGGGCGGCAAAGCCGCCTCGGGCGGCAACGGCGGCACCGGCGGCACCGGCGGCGACGGCAGCACGTTCGGCAACGATGACTACGCAGGCCTCGGTGGCACGGGCGGCACCGGCGGCACGGGCGGCACTGGCGGTAACTCCGCCGACGGGAGCTTCGGCAGCTTCGGAACCGTCGGCGCCGCCGGCAGCGGCCCGACCGGCGGGCAGAACAACAGACCCCCGAACGGCGGCAGCGGGGGCGCAGGCGGCACCGGCGGTGCCGGCGCGACGTAGTCCCATTGCTGTCCACACGCCTTGCTAGCTGGTGAACGGTCGTAAGAGAAAGGACGGGCATTCGAGTGGAAGTGTCAACTCATGCTCGCGGCCTGGCGCGGTGTGTGCCTTTGTCGGTCGTTGCCGGGGGTAATTCGGGTTTCTCTGAGGGACGGCGAGGTCGCTGATGACTTTTTTGGTGGTTTCACCGGAGATGGTTGCGGCTGCGGCTTCAGACGTGGCGGGTATCGGTTCGACCATCTCCGCGGCAAATGCGGCCGCAGCACAGTCGACGACGGGGCTGGCCAGTGCGGCCGCCGACGAGGTGTCGCGGGCGATTGCGACGCTGTTCTCCGGGCATGCGCTGGGGTATCAGGAGTTGGCCGGTCAGGCCGCGGTGCTGCATGAGCAGTTTGTCCAGACGCTGGCCGCCGGCGGGGCCGGTTATGCGCGCGCCGACACGGTCAATGTCGGGCAGTTGGTGCTTGATGTGATCAACGCGCCGACCCAGCAGTTGTTGGGCCGTCCGCTGATCGGTGATGGCACCAACGGAGCGCCGGGCACCGGGCAGGCCGGTGGGCTGGGTGGGTTGCTGTACGGCAACGGCGGCAACGGTGGGTCAGGGGCGGCCGGGCAGGTCGGCGGCGCCGGTGGGAACGCGGGTCTGCTCGGAGCGGGCGGGGCTGGTGGCTTTTGGGG
>NZ_LQOY01000259.1 GCF_002101675.1 Mycobacterium gordonae
GCGGCAAACACCGGCTCGGTGGCCAGCAGGTCCTTGCCCATCTCCGCCCACTGCGAGCCCTGCCCGGAAAACACCCACACCGGCCCCCGGTCGTCCTGGCTGACGGCCGGCGGGTGGGGGAGCTCGCCAGTGGCGATGTCCCGCAACGCTTCGCGCAGTTCGCTGGCGGTGCTCGCCAACACGGCCGTGCGCACCGAGCGATGCCCGCGACGGCGCGTCAGCGTGTAGGCCAGATCCGGCAGCGCGATGGCCTCCTGCGCGTCGATCCAGTCGGCAAGCCGGCCCGCGGTTTCGCGCAGCGCCTCCTCCGAACTCGCCGAGACGGGGAACACGAGGGTCCCTTCCAGCCCGGTGCTGCCGTCGGGCAGCACCGTCTGTCCGGCCGGTGCGGGCGCTTGTTCGACGATGGCGTGCACGTTGGTGCCCGACATGCCGTACGACGACACCGCCGCCCGCCGCGGCTGCTCGGTGTCACTGCTCGGCCACGGCGTAACCTCTTGCGGCACAAAGAGATTAGTGTCAATCGCGGCCATCTTGTCGGGCATGGTGTGGAAGTGCAGGTTCTGCGGCACCACGCCGTGCTGCACGGCCAGAATGGCTTTGAGCAATCCGAGCGCGCCGGCGGTGGACTGGGTGTGGCCGAAGTTGGTCTTCACCGACCCGACCGCGCAGGGTCCGTCGATGCCGTAGACCGCGGCCAGGCTCGCGTATTCCAGGGGGTCGCCGACCGGGGTGCCGGGGCCGTGGGCCTCGACCATGCCGACGGTGGCAGGGTCTACTCCGCCCGCGGCCAATGCCGCCCGGTAGACCGCCTCCTGGGCCTCGGCCGACGGGGTCACGATGTTGACGGTGTGACCGTCCTGGTTGGCCGCGGTTCCCTTGATGACGGCCAGGATCCGGTCACCGTCGCGTTGCGCGTCCGGCAGCCGCTTGAGCAGCAGGACGACCGCGCCCTCGCCCGAGACGAACCCGTCGGCCTCGACGTCGAACGCGTGGCAGCGGCCCGAGCGCGAGAGCATGCCGTTGGCCGAGCCCGAGGCGAAGCGGCGCGGCTCGAGCATCGCGTACACGCCACCGGCGAAGGCCAGGTCGCTCTCGCCCTCGCTCAAGCTGCGGGCGGCCAGGTGCGCGGCGAAAAGTCCCGACGAGCAGGCGGTGTCGACGGTGACCGCGGGACCGTGCAGTCCCAGGGCATAGGAGATGCGGCCGGAGGCCATGCAGGAGTTGGTGCCGGTGTTGCCGTAGGGGCCTTCCAAGTTGCCCGTCTCGGCCTGTACGAACTGGTAGTCGGCGTGGGTGAAACCGATGAACACCCCGGTGAGCGAGTCAGCCATCTGAGTGGGGGTCAGGCCGGCGTACTCCATCGCTTCCCAGGACGTCTCCAGCAGCAGCCGGTGCTGGGGATCCATCGCGATGGCTTCGCGTTCCGAGATGCCGAAGAATTCCGGGTCGAAGTCGCCGAGGTTGTCCATGAACGCCCCCCACTTGCAGTGGGAGCGTCCTGGCACACCGGGTTCGGGGTCGTAGTACTCGTCGATGTCCCAGCGGTCCAGTGGCACCTCGGTGACGAAGTCTTCGCCCCGCAGCAACGCTTGCCACAGCTGTTCAGGTGAGCTGATGCCCCCCGGCAGCCGGCACGCCAGACCAATGACCGCAACCGGCGTCACGCGTGCTTTTTCCACGGTCGTACGTCATCTCCTTAGCCCGCGCTCCAAGCCTTCTTCGGCAAGTTCTCGTCGAACACACTCCGCGCTGCCACAACCCGCAGCGGCAGACCCACTCACCAACCCCCCGCGCCTGACGCCAACGTGATGGTTCGGCGCGATCTGAAGCGTATCCGGTTGCCCCACCCGTGTGCGGAAAAATCGTTCGAACGTACAAAAATATTTGACCGACGTGACGTCAATCACACGGGCTTGGCAGCCCAGGCGAAAATCCGGAAAAGTTCGCAAACTGCCAGCTGACGGGGCCTGCGCGCGGGCAGTCTTTATGGTCACCGAAGTTGTGGCGCGACTCGTGCCCGATGTGGGCTTCCCCGGCCCTTCACGGGGAACGCCCTTTAGCGTCGCACCCGATCGAGGTCGCAGTCCGGCGCGCCGATTCAACGCGGCCGGCTGTCGCCGGCGGCACGCTAAGGCGGTCGCGGTGTGAGTCACGCGGGACATGACCCCGCCAGTTCCTCTCAACCCAGCAACAGCCCGCGGCTGCCGTCAGGGCCGGCCTGCCCGGTTACCACGCCCGCCCCACCTGCACCGCCACTGCCTCCGTTGCCGATCAGCGGGCCACCCCCGCCCGCGCCGCCGTTGCCGCCCGTCCCGGCGCCTCCGCCGCCGCCGTTGCCGCCATTACCGCCGCTGTGTATG
>NZ_LQOY01000260.1 GCF_002101675.1 Mycobacterium gordonae
CAACCCGCCCACCCCACCGGCGCCGCCCGCACCACCGGCCCATCCGGTACCGCCGATGCCGCCGGTGCCGATCAACCCGGCATTCCCGCCGATTCCGCCGGTCAGGGGCAGCACACCTCCGGTCGGGGAATAGCCGGCACCGCCGTCGCCGAGCAGGAAGCCGCCGGCCCCGCCGTTAGGCTGAGCCGCTGTTCCCGCGGCACCGTTGCCGATCAGGTCGCGGCCGAACAACGCCTGGGTGGGCGCGTTGACGATCGGGTCGACCGCCTGGCCGAAGGGGCTGGCAATCCATGCCTGCCCGGCCTGGTGAACCGGCTTGTACACAAGGGCCTGAAACGCGCCGGAAGTAAATTCGTTCAGCGCTTCCACCGGAGCGGCCGCGAAACCGCCGCCGAGCAGGGTGGCCTCCAATTGCGCGAGAATCGCCGCTTCGGCGCCGCCGTAGGAGGCCGCCGCGGCGCCGAGGTTCTTGACGAATTCCTGGTGGTAGACGGCCGCCTGCGCCGCGGCCGCCCGGTAGTCGGTGGCGTGGGTCCCGAACAGTGACGCGATCGCGACGGACACTTCGTCGGCCGCCGCGGCGGCCAGCTGAGTCGTCGGGATCGCCGCGGCCAGGTTGCCGGCACCGACGGCCGATCCGATCTGTCCTGCGTCTGCCGCCGCCGTTTCGATCATGTCCAGTGCCGCGACCACAAATGACATTTCGCTACTCCTCGATGCGTAATTCAGCCCGCTCGACATCTTGGCACTCGACGCAGCAAAAAGTGGTGGAATCGGCGACTTCGCGTGTCGCCGGAAGCCGCACCGGCTGCGATCCCGTGGCAACCGCCGCCTTGCCTGCAAAACAGGGCGATGCGAGCCCCCTTGACGATAGGCTGAACGCGCGTTTAGTGTACTGAACATGCGTTCAGCCGACCTGACTGCGGTGGCCCGGATACGCGATGCGGCCATCGAGCAATTCGGTGAGCACGGATTCGGGGTGGGCCTGCGCAGCATCGCCGAAGCGGCCGGGGTGAGCGCAGCGTTGGTCATCCACCATTTCGGGTCCAAGGACGGCCTGCGGAAGGCCTGCGACGAATTCGTCGCCGAGGAAATCCGCACCGGCAAGTCCGCGGCGATGCGGTCCAACGACCCGGCCACCTGGCTGAGTCAGATGGCCGAGGTCGAGTCCTATGCGCCACTGATGGCATACCTGGTCCGCAGCATGGTGTCCGGCGGTGAACTGGCGAAAATGTTGTGGCAGCGCATGATTGACAACGCCGAGGCGTACCTGCAGGAAGGCGTGCAGGCCGGCACTGTCAAGCCGAGTCGCGACCCGAAGGCCAGGGCCAAATATCTGGGCATCACCAACGGCGGCGGGTTCCTGCTCTATCTGCAAATGCACGAGACGCCAACCGATTTGCGCGCGGTGCTGCGCGACTATGCCCGTGACATGGTGCTGCCCGCTCTGGAGATCTATTCCCAGGGCCTGCTGACCGATCGCACCATGTACGACGCGTTTCTCGCCGAAGAGAACCAAGGAGGGTCACATGACAAGTAATTCCCAAGCGCCCATCGATGTTCGCGGTCTCACCAAGAACTTCGGCAATGTCCGGGCGCTCGACGGTCTCGACCTCACCGTGCACGAAGGAGAGGTCCACGGTTTCCTCGGACCCAACGGCGCCGGCAAGTCGACCACCATCCGCATACTTCTCGGGGTAGTCAAGTCCGATGGCGGTAGCGCGCGGCTGCTGGGCGGCGACCCGTGGAGCGACGCCGTCGCCCTCCATCGCCAAATCGCTTACGTGCCGGGCGATGTCACATTGTGGCCGTCACTGACCGGTGGGGAGACGATCGACCTGCTGGCCCGGATGCGCGGCGGAGTCGACGCACGGTTGCGGGCCGAGCTGACGGAGCGCTTCGAGTTCGACCCGACCAAGAAGGTGCGCACCTACTCCAAAGGCAACCGCCAGAAGGTTTCGCTGATCTCGGCGTTTTCGTCACGGGCCAGGCTGCTACTGCTCGATGAGCCGACCAGCGGACTGGACCCGCTGATGGAGAACGTTTTTCAGCAATGCGTCACCGAAGCCCGGAACCGCGGCGTGACAGTACTGCTGTCCAGTCACATCCTGGCCGAGACGGAAGCGCTGTGCGAACGCGTGACCATCATCCAGGCGGGCAGGACCGTCGAGAGCGGCTCACTGGAATCCATGCGCCACCTCAGCCGGACCTCGATCAAGGCCGAATTAATCGGCGACCCCGGCGATCTCACCCGAATCAAGGGCGTCGCCGACGTCAGCTTCGAAGGCAACACGCTACGGGCTCAGGTCGACAGCGACAGCCTCGGAGAACTGATCCGGGCACTCGGCGATGCCGGGGTGCGCAGCCTGGTCAGCCAGCCGCCCTCGCTCGAGGAGCTGTTCATGCGTCACTACAGCACCGACGGCGCACGGGACGCTAAGGAGGTGGCGGCGCGATGAGCACTGCGCTGCTGGACCGGCCGGCCGTTGCGCCGCAAGGCAATTCGATTTTCACCGGGACGCTGGGGCTGCTACGACTGTACCTGCGCCGCGACCGGGTCTCGCTACCGCTGTGGGTGCTGCTGCTGTCAGTCCCGCTAGGCAGCGTGTACATCGGCAGCATCGAGAAGATCTATTCCACCGACGCCGAGCGGGCCGGATTCGCGGCCACCATCATGGCCAGCCCCGCTCAGCGCGCGCTCTACGGTCAGATCTACAACAACAGCCTGGGCGCCGTGGGCATCTGGAAAGCCGGGATGTTTCATACGCTGATTGCCGTGGCGGTCATTCTCACCGTCATTCGGCACACTCGGGCCGACGAGGAAACCGGCCGCGCGGAATTGATCGATTCGACCGCGGTAGGCCGCTATGCCAGCCTCACGGCGGCGCTGCTGCTGTCGTTCGGGGCCTCGGTGGTCACCGGGCTGATCGGTGCGGCCGGCCTGCTCACCACCGATGTCCCCCTGGGCGGTTCGCTGGCGTTCTGTGCGGCGCTGGCCGGGTCCGGCCTGGTGTTCACCGCGGTGGCCGCGGTCGCCGCACAGGTGTCACCCAGCGCCCGAGTTGCGCGTGGGTCAGCCTTCGCCGTGCTCGGCGTGGCGTTCAGCCTGCGCGCGGTCGGCGATGCGGGTTCCGGTGCGTTGTCATGGTTCTCGCCGCTGGGGTGGTCGCTGCAGGTCCGCCCGTTCGCCGGTGATCGCTGGTGGGTGTTGCTCCTGCACGTGGCGACGACCGTGGCCCTCACCGTGGTGGCGTACCGGCTGTTGGCAGGCCGCGACGTCGGTGCCGGACTGTTCGCCGAGCGCACCGGACGCGCTACCGCGTCGGCAGCACTTGGGGGCGTTTTCGGCTTGGCGTGGCGCCTTGATCGCGGCGCACTGACGGTATGGACGGTGGGGCTGGTGCTCTACGGGCTGCTGATCGGCAGTGTCACGCACGGCATCGGCGACGAAATGGGCGGCGCGGCCGGACGGGACATCCTGGCGCGACTTGGCGGCACCAGTGCGCTGGAGCAGGCCTTCATCACCGTGGGATTCGGCATGCTGAGCATGATCGCGGCCGCGTTCGCGGTCTCGTTATCGCTGCGCGTGCATCAGGAGGAGGCTAGTCAGCGCGCCGAAACCCTACTGGCCGGGTCGGTTTCGCGCTCCCGCCTGCTGGCGAGTCATCTGCTGATGGCGTTGGGCGGGTCGACGTTCGCGATCCTGCTTTCCGGGTTGGCCGGCGGGCTGGCCTACGGCATGGCCGCCGGTGATGTAGCCGGCAAGCTGCCCATCGTCGTGGGCACCGCGGCGGTACAACTGCCCGCCGTGTGGCTGCTGTCCGGGGTGACGATCGTCTTGTTCGGTGTCACACCGCGATTCACGCCGATCGCGTGGGGTGTGCTGGTCGGGTTCGTCGCGCTGTACCTGCTCGGCTCGCTGTCGGGATCACCGCAGTGGCTGCTCGACCTGGAGCCGTTCGCGCACACACCGCGAGTCGGCCACGATTTCACCGCGGTGCCGCTGCTCTGGTTGCTGGCCGTCGACGCGGTGCTGATTGGACTGGGCGCCATAGCCTTTCGCCGGCGAGACCTACGGTCATGAAGACGGTATTGAAACTCATCTCCTCGCTGCTGTACGGCGCGGTGGTGTACGGCGTGCTGGTGTTCGTTCCGGCGGGGACGTGGCACTACTGGCAGGGATGGGTGTTCGTCGCGATCACGATGGGCTTGACCATTACCTCCAGCCTCTGGTTGGCCGTCAACAACCCGGCAGCGCTGCGGCGGCGCATGCAGGCCGGCCCGCGCGCGGAGGGCCGGCCCCTGCAAAAGGTGCTCATCACAGTCTTGTTTCTGATGAGTATGGGGGTCATGGCGTTCAGCGCGTTCGACCATCGGATGGGATGGTCGTCGGTCCCGCCGTGGGTGTCGGTCCTCGGCGACGTGATGGTCGCAGTCGGCCTGGCTTCGGCCTTGTTTGTCGTCGTCCAAAACAACTATGCCGCAGCTAATATCACGGTCGAAGAGGGGCAGACGCTCACCTCCGACGGCCTGTACGGCGTGGTCCGCCACCCGATGTACAGCGGGTCGCTAATCATGATGCTGGGTACGCCTTTGGCGCTCGGTTCGTACTGGGGACTGCCGATCGTCATGGCAGGCGTCGTGGCGCTGGTGCTGCGGATCCTCGATGAGGAGGAATTGCTCCGAGCCGAACTGGCGGGGTATCCCGAATACGCCCAGCGGGTGCGCTACCGCCTGGTCCCGCACGTCTGGTAGCTGGCGGCCTTCGCCGAGCAGACACAAAATCCCCTTGGAGCATACGTTCCAGTGGGATTTTGCGTCTGCTCGCGCAAGGAGGCGACCCGTGTCTAAGGTAACGGCGTGGCGCGAGACCCAGCACCTGCCCTGGACCGGCCCTGGCGGCGTCCCGGCGTCGGCCGGTACGCGCTGGAGCGGGTCCGCGGTATCGCCCGGCCGCCGGTCACCGTCACCGACCCACCACCGGACCTCGTCATCGACCGCGACGTCGAAGTTCCCACCCGCGACGGAACGGTGCTGCGCGTCAACATCTTCCGCCAGGGCGAGTCCGGGGCACGGCCTGTCATTCTCAGCATCCACCCGTACGGCAAGGACAACCTGCCCCGCCGGCGGCGCAACCGCTGGACATTCTCGCCTCAATTCCGCGCTCTGCGCCAACCTGCACCGCTGACGTTCTCGGCGCTGACCGGGTGGGAAGCCCCCGACCCGGCGTGGTGGACCGCTCAGGGCTTCACCGTCGTCAATGCCGACTCACGCGGATGCGGACACTCCGACGGCACCGGAAAGCTGTTGTCCCGTCAGGAGGCCGAGGACACCTACGACCTGGTGCAGTGGGCGGCCGAACAGCCGTGGAGCGACGGACACGTCGTCATGCTCGGGGTGTCCTACCTGGCAATCAGCCAGTACGCGGTCGCGGCGCTCCGGCCGCCGGCTCTGTCGGCAATCTGCCCGTGGGAAGGCTTCACCGACGCTTATCGCGACCTGACCTTCCCCGGCGGTATTCGGGAGTTCGGCTTCACCAGGTTGTGGTCACGGATGGTGAGCCGGACCCGCCAGACCTACACCCTGCAACAGATGCAGGACGAACATCCGCTGCGTGACGACACCTGGCGGTCCGTGGCGCCCGATCTGTCGGCGATCACCGTGCCGATGCTGGTCTGTGGCAGCTTCTCGGACAACAACCTGCACAGCCGCGGCTCGGTCCGGGCGTTCACCGAGGCCGGATCCGCTGCGAAGCGGCTGTACACCCACCGCGGCGGCAAATGGGAGCGGTTCTACTCCCCGGATGCGCTGGACGAACAACTGCAGTTCTTCCGCGACGCGCTCGGCGGGGGGCTGGCCGCGTCCCGCAGTGTGCGGCTCGAAGTTCGTGAAGACCGCGATACCGTGGCCTCGGTCCGCGAGGAGAGCGAGTGGCCGCTGGCCCGGACCCGGTGGCGGCGTCTGCATCTGGCAGGAGCCGGAGTTCTGGCGACCGAGGCGCCGACCACCGCCGGCAGCATCACATTCGAAACACATTCCCGCGCAGCGGCTTTCAGCTGGACCGTACCGGAGGACATCGAGTTGACCGGACCCATGGCCGCGCGGCTGTGGGTTCAACTGGACGGCTTCGACGACGCCAATATCTTTGTCGGGGTGGAGAAATGGCGAGACGGGCACTTCGTCGGCTTCGAGGGTTCTTACGGTTACGGCCGAGACCGGGTCACCACCGGCTGGCAGCGGGTGTCGTTGCGTGCATTGGACGCCGAACTTTCCAAACCCTGGGAGCCGGTCCCGGCATGTGACCGGCCGCAGCCGGTACGTTCCGGCGAGGTGCTGGCCCTGGATGTGGCGCTGGGTCCGTCGGCCACGTTGTTCCGTGCCGGCGAACAGTTGCGCTTCGTGGTGGGCGGGCGGTGGTTGTCCGCGCGAAACCCGCTCACCGGCCAGTTCCCGGCCGCCTACCCTGACCCGCCGCGCGGTTTGGTGACATTGCGCTGGGGCCCCCGCTACGACGCGCATCTGCTGATCCCCGAGGTTCCCTAGGCGGTGCGGCGACCCTTTAGATCCAGACGCCCTTGCCTACCGCCACCACTCCGCCGGCGCTGATCGCGAACCGCTCGCGGTCCTTCTCCAGGTCGACCCCGACCATCTCGCCGGGCCCCACGACCACGTTCTTGTCCAGGATCGCGTGGCGCACCACCGCGCCGCGGCCGACGCGCGCGCCGGGCATGATCACGCTGCCCTCCACGATCGCGCCGTCATCCACGACGACGTTCGATGACAGCACCGAATTGCGCACCGACGCCGCCGAGATGATGCTGCCGGCACCCACCACAGATTCCTGGGCCGAGCCGCCGTTAACGAACTTCGCCGGCGCCAGGTTCTCCGACTCTCCCCGGATCGGCCAGCGCTTGTTGTACAGGTTGAAGACCGGGTGCACTGACACCAGATCCATATGCGCGTCGTAGAACGCGTCCAGCGTTCCCACATCGCGCCAATAACCTCGGTCCCGGTCCGTGGCGCCGGGCACCTCGTTGTCCTTGAAGTCGTAGACGGCGGCCAACCCGTCCTCGACGAGTCTCGGAATGATGTCCCCGCCCATGTCATGGTCGGAGTGGTCATCGTCGGCGTCGGCGCGAATCGCATCGATGAGCACCTTGGTGGTGAAGATGTAGTTGCCCATCGAGACGAACGTGCTGGAGGGATCGTCGGGGGTGCCCGGCGGGTCCAACGGCTTTTCGACGAATTCCCGGATCCGGCCCGACTCGTCGGCGTCGATGCAGCCGAAGGCGCTCGCGTCGGTCCGCGGCACTCGGATACCGGCCACCGTGGCACCGGCTCCGCTGTCGATGTGGAACCGCACCATTTGCTCGGGATCCATGCGGTAGACGTGATCGGCGCCGAAAACCACTATGTAGTCGGGATCTTCGTCGTGGATCAGGTTGAGCGACTGGTAGATGGCGTCGGCTGAACCGGTGTACCAGCGGGGGCCGAGGCGCTGCTGGGCCGGAACCGGGGTGATGTACTCGCCGGCCAAACCTGATAGACGCCAGTTCTGGGATATATGGCGGTCCAGCGAGTGCGATTTGTACTGCGTAAGCACGCAAATCCGCAGATAGCGGGCGTTCACCAGGTTGGATAGCACGAAGTCGATCAGCCGGTAGGCCCCGCCGAAGGGAACCGCGGGCTTGGCACGGTCGGCGGTCAAGGGATAAAGCCGTTTGCCCTCACCACCGGCCAGCACGATGCCGAGCACGTGCGGCGCTTCCCTCATGGCTCAAACCTATCGGCAGCCACCGAGCGCTGCCACCGGTAGGTCCCCGATTGTCCAGTCACTAGACGAGCGGCTATTTAAGCAAATTGTTGCAGTTCGGGCCCCTCCTGTCCAGCTCCTCACCAGCCCGCCCGGCGGGCTGCGTCGTCGCCGGCCCCGCCCCTCCCGTCCAGCTCCTCAACAGCCCGCCCGGCGGGCTGCATCGTCGCCGAACTAACGTTCGGGTATGCGGGTGGCGATGATGACTCGGGAATACCCTCCGGAGGTCTACGGCGGAGCCGGCGTACACGTCACCGAACTGGTATCCCAATTGCGCAGGCTCTGCGCTGTCGACGTGCACTGCATGGGTGCCGACCGCCCGGGCGCCGTCGCCCACCAGCCCGACCCCCGCCTGCGCGGCGCCAATGCCGCGCTGGCCACCCTGTCGGCCGACCTGGTGATGGCCAATGCCGCCAATGCGGCCACCGTCGTGCATTCGCACACCTGGTACACCGGCATGGCCGGCCACCTGGCCAAGATGCTCTACGACGTTCCGCATGTGTTGACCGCACATTCGCTGGAGCCGATGCGACCGTGGAAGGCCGAGCAACTCGGCGGCGGCTATCACGTGTCGTCCTGGGTCGAGCAGACCGCCGCACTGGCCGCCGACGCGGTGATCGCCGTCAGCTCCGGCATGCGCGACGACATCCTGCGCGTCTACCCCACGATGGATCCGAATGCGGTGCACGTGATCCGCAACGGAATCGACACCGAATTTTGGCACCCGGCCGGCCCCGTCCACACCGGTTCGGTGCTGGCGGAACACGGCGTGGACCCGAACCGCCCCATCGTCGCGTTCGTCGGGCGTATCACCCGGCAGAAGGGCGTTCCGCACCTGGTCGCGGCCGCCCACCAGTTCAGCCCGGACATCCAGTTGGTGCTGTGCGCAGGCGCGCCCGACACCCCCGAGATCGCCGAGGAAGTGCGCTCGGCGGTCGCCAGACTGGAGCACAGCCGCACCGGGGTGTTCTGGATACGCGACATGCTGCACAAGACGAAGTTGCGCGAAATACTCACCTCAGCAACAGTTTTCGTGTGCCCGTCAGTGTACGAACCGTTGGGCATCGTGAACCTGGAGGCAATGGCGTGCGGGACGGCGGTGGTCGCCTCCGACGTCGGGGGCATCCCGGAGGTGGTCGCCGACGGCGTCACCGGGTCATTGGTGCATTACGACGCCGACTACTCCGAAGCCTTCGAGGCACGGCTGGCCGAGGCCGTCAACGCGCTGGTCGCTGACCCCGCGAGGGCCCAGCAGTACGGCCACGCGGGACGGCAACGTTGTATCGAGGAATTCTCGTGGGCACACATCGCCGAGCAGACGCTGGACATCTACCGGAAGGTGTGTGCCTGACGCAGACGGATGACCCGTCCGCAGGTTAGCTGGTGACGCCCTTCAGTTCGTCACCCAACGCGGCAGCCTCGTCCGGCGTCAACTCGACTACCAGGCGACCGCCACCTTCAAGTGGTACCCGCATCACGATGCCGCGCCCCTCTTTGGTTGCTTCAAGTGGACCGTCACCGGTCCGGGGCTTCATCGCCGCCATCGAGTGCTCCCTCCAGATTCGAGCTGGCCCGCACCCGCGGACCTGGTCGGCGCCGAGCATGCCCCGCCAGTGGATTTCCAGCCATACCCGACATTGAACTGCCAAATCACCCCTCTATTGTTCCCTATCCGGGAGACCAGGTGACAAAGACCCGCTTGTGAGGCCAACCTGATGCTTCACTGAACCCGCTTAGAACCGTTCGCCTGGACCCAGCAAGCGCTGATGTGATCGTCAACCATGCCCGTCGCCTGCATCAGCGCGTAAGCGGTCGTCGGTCCGACGAAGCGGAAACCACGGCGCTTCAGCTCGCGGGCCATCGCCGTGGATTCCGGGCTAGTCGAAGGGATATCGGACAGCTCAGCAAACCGGGGACGGGGTGGGGGCGCGAAGGACCACAGCAGATCAGAGAGGTCTTGCGGTGACCCCAGGTCGACAGCCGCGCGCGCGTTGGCAACCGTTGCTTCAATCTTGGCCCGGTTACGCACGATCCCGTTGTCGGCCAGCAGGCGCTCGACGTCATCGTCAGTGAAGCGGGCGACCTTCTCGACGTCGAACCCGTGGAACGCGCGGCGGAAATTCTCCCGCTTGCGCAAAATGATCAACCACGACAGACCGCTCTGAAAAGCCTCCAGGCTCATCCGCTCGAATAACGCCGTGCCGTCTTTGAGCGGGTGACCCCATTCGTCATCGTGATAGTTGCGGTAGAGGTCGGCGTCGGGTCCGGGGCGAACGACCGCCCACCCGCAGCGAACCAGGCCGTCGTCACTCATGTGGGCCCGGAGCGGTCTACCGCGACAGCATCCACGTCGGATACCTCGGCGTCAGCGTCGGGCTGCGCCTCCGTGCTCGAGCCCTGCAGCGCAGCTATCTGGCCGCGCAGCAAGTCCAGCTCGCGCCCCAGGCGCTCCAGCACCCAGTCGACTTCGCTGGTCTTATATCCCCGCAGTACTTGGGTGAATTTGACGGCCTCGACGTCCGCGGCCGTAACGCCGTACGCAGGCAGCACCGTGGCCGTCGTCGCCCTCGGCAGCGGCGGCAATTGCTCACCGCGACCGAACAACAGGCTGGCCACACCGAACAAAACGACCGCGACGAGAGTCAGAACCACCAGGTAAAGCAACACCAATGCCACGAGAGTCGATCTTGCCCTACGGCACCGACAAGCCGTCGATCAGCGCGGCCGCAGCACGCTCATCGGGGGCCGGTCGGTCAACGACACCGGCAAGGTGTGCTGGGTGTAACCGTCACCGGCGGGAAAGAACTGGGTCAACCCGACTCCCGAATCGGGAATGCCGCAGCGCGACAGCAAGGTTGCGATCACCTGCCGGCTCATCGCGCCCAATTCCTCCAGCGGCCGGTTCCGGTGAGCTCGCACACCCAGGTTGACCTGGGCGATGGCGTCCAAACCGAGCCGGTCGAAGGTGTCGACCAGCAGGCCGATTTCCACGCCGTAGCCCGGCGCGAACGGCAGCGACATGAGCAGCTCCCGGGTGGCCGCGTACTCCCCGCCCAAGGGCTGCAACACCCAGCCCAACTCGGGACGCAGCGCCGCCAGCAGTGGGCGCGCAACCAGTTCGGTGACCCGGCCACCGCCGGTGGAGCCGGCGTCGCCGCTGGCATCGCCCACCTTGAGGGGCCGCCGGTAAAACCCCTTGACCAGGTGAATGCCGTCCCCGGTCAGCAGCGGGCCGACGAGGTTCGGCACGAACATCGGATTCGGGTCAATGAGGTCGGAGTCGATGAACACCACGATGTCGCCGCTGGTGGCCGCCAGGGACCGCCACAGGGCCTCACCTTTGCCCGGCCGGACCGGTAGCTCCGGCACCGCCTGCTCGCGACTCACCACTCGGGCACCGGCGGCGATGGCACGGATCTCGGTGTCATCGGTGGACCCCGAATCCAGCACGATCAGTTCGTCGACCAGTCCGTCAACCAGCGGCGAGACGCTGTCGATCACCGATTCGACGGTTTCTTCCTCGTTGAGAGCCGGCAGCACTACCGAGATCGTCCTGCCCGCCTTGGCCGCGACGAGTTCGCTGACGGTCCAGCGCGGCCGGTTCCAGCTCCGGTCGGCCAGGTCACCGACGAGATCCGCAGCGACCAGATCGGATGCTGTCATCCAAGTCCCCTCACGGTGCGCGTGGGCGGCCGGATGCCCTGAATCGAGGCCACCATTTCCAGCACCCTTCTGGTCGCCGCGACCTGGTGGACGCGGAACATGCGGGCTCCGGCGGCCGCGGCCAGCGCCGTGGCGGCCAGCGTCCCCTCGAGCCGTTCGGTCACGTCCACGCCTAGAGTCTCCCCGACGAAGTCCTTATTACTCAAAGCCATGAGCACCGGCCATCCGGTACTAACAAGATCGGCCACGTGTCGCAACAGGAGCAGCCCGTGGAAGGTGTTTTTGCCGAAATCATGGGCCGGGTCGATCAGTATCCGGTCGCGGGCTACTCCGGCCGCTACGGCCCGCTCTGCGGCGGTTGTGACCTGGCGAATCACGTCGTCCACCACGCCGCGGGTAGTCGTACCGTAGCTCACGCGGAAGGGCCGGGTGCGTGGTAGCGCTCCCCCGGTGTGGGCGCACACCAGACCGGCGCCGAACTCGGCTGCCACCTCTTGCAGCTGCGCGTCCACGCCGCCCCAGGTGTCGTTGATGATGTCGGCGCCGGCCGCGCACGCCAGCTTGGCTACCTCAGAGCGCCAGGTATCGACGCTGATCAGCTGGTCGGGATAGGCGCCGCGCAGCCATTCGACGAACGGCACCAGCCGCGAGATTTCGGTGTCGGTGTCGACGGTTTCGCCGGGGCCCGCCTTGACCCCGCCGATATCGATGACGTCCGCGCCCTCATCGACCGCGCGGTGCACCGCCTCGCGAGCTGCGTCGTCGGCGAACGTCGCGCCCTTGTCGTAGAACGAGTCCGGCGTGCGGTTGATGATCGCCATGATCAGGGCGCGATCACCCGCGACCGGGCGACCGCACAGGGTTTGTGGGCCGGCTGACGAAGACGTCGAACGCACGCCTCCATAGTGCCTGCTGGTTTGACATTGCCGGGAGCGGCCTGCTTCGCGTTCCCGAAAGACTCGCATCTGTTCAGGCCATGAGTGCAGGCGGCCGAATCGTGATTCGACCACGATCAGCCAGACCGTCACAACCCATGGGAATAGACGCTCCGGCTGGGTGCGACGACAAGAAGGCTTTTCAATGCAGCCACACATCCTTGAGCTGGAGTCGCAATCGTTATCGCTGCTCGGCCCGCAGCTACGCAGTATGTCGACGGTGCTGGAAACGGCACCGCCGGGCGTGGCCACCGACCCGGCGAGTGATACTCCGACGATGGTGATTGCCAGATCGGTGAGCGTAGAGACGCTTCCGGCGATACGAACCGCCGTGGCCAAGCGTTTCGGCCGAGTGGCTGACCACGTCGATCGGGCATGTGCTCATTCCGCGGACGCTGAGGTGGACTTGACCGCATCAATTGCTGGTGTGAACGGTAAACCGCCTCCTCGGGGATCCGCGTCCTCTCTGTGATCGAGTGCGACTTCGGAGCTGCCTTGGTGACACGCAGCCAGATCGATGCGGCACGGCCGGACTTGGTGGTGGCGTGGATCCAATCTTGGCGAAATACCGTAACCGATTTGGAGACCCATGCCGATGACTATGTCCGGCTCATGGAGAAACCCGGCGGGCAGGCGTACTCGGGACGTTTCGCCGAGGCTGCTGTCAAGACTGCGCACACCGATCGTAGGACCATCATGAACAGCTCCGACGCGATCGAGGCGATGGCGAAAAGAGCGTTTCGTGGCATGACCGAGTCGGTAATGCCAAAACTTGCGAACGTGCGGGCGATGATTGACAACGCCGAGCGCCTCGGTTTCGCCGTCAAAGACGACTTATCGGTGTCCTGGTCACAGCCAGCAGGGATGAGCGAAGTGACGGCGCAGAAGTATCGGCAAGCCAGCGTTCGGTTCTCCGGGGAGATAAAGAACGCCGCCCAAGACTGGTGGGAAGCCGAACAGCAGGTATCGGCTCAGATGAGCCGAGACCGAGATGCGCTTCGGATGCCCTTCGGCGGCTCGACGGGCGCCTCACGCAGCGGCGTGCAACTTGTTGATTACCGATTTCCGCTGCATCCGGGCGGCCCGTTACCCCAGGACACGCAGCCTTACCCGGTCAATGAGGTGATCGCCGAAGCCACTGACTTAGATGGCAACCACGTTCTTCTCCGCCGCGGCTACTACGACGCAAGTGCCGGAAGAGGATTCGGGTGGGATAAGGCCTTCTGGCGGCACGGCGTGACTAACCCGAAGGTGTTTACCGACCTTATTTCACACATCGGCCATTGAGCAAAAAGGATGGAGAACTAATTTATGAGATTCCGATCAATCGCGCTCACTGCTCAACTAGCTTCGGATTGTTGACTAGTTGTGACGACACCGGTGAGAGTGTGACTATGAGAGTCGTGGTTGACACCACCGGGGGCGCCCCGACGTGCCCGACGGGGCGCAAAAAGGGGTAATAACAATGTACCCGCTCGAAGGCGGAAGCGGAGTAATAAACTTGGGGCCGAGATGGACCTGGACCCCGCCATGGGTCAACAACAATGTGCCCATCAACTGATGCCGGCAACGCAGCGGGTGAGTTCGCGACCGAGGTTTTGCGAAACTTGCTGCATCGCATCGACAATGAAAACCAAGAAGGTAGCGGTCCCTACATCATCTCGCATGCCTGGACCGAGGGGCCGATCATGTTCCTGGTGTATTCGACTCCGCCGTCGGAGATCACCTGGGGGCTCGCCCGCGACACAAGTGAGTCGCTCATAGACCCGAGTCCCTGGCCCAACATAGACGAGGCTGTGCGGTATTACTACCGTCTGGACCTGGAAGAAGGCGCGCCTTCATTCGTACCGCCGGGTGAGCCGGGCGCCATATTGTGGGGCGGCGATCCACAGGACGATCTCCCGGAGCGCCTCACCGACATTCCCGAAGAACATCGCTACATGTCCCGGACCTCCCCGTCGACCGCCACGCGCGGGCGCGAACAGGGTCAGCACATAGTCAACGAGGCACGCCGTTACGTCGATCCGCGGGAATTGTGAGCAGAACACTGCAGCCATCGAGCTTGAATAGAATAGATCAGCGTTAAGATTTCACGCCGATATTTCAACCGACTACACTATTCCAACCCGAACTTCTCGGCCGACAAGACGGATTGGACGATTCCGAATTCATTCGCGTGCGCCTGTCGCCTCAGCGATCGCAGCTAGGCATTTTGTTCGACCTTCATTGGTGTGAAGGCTTTGCGGGTTCCAACGCCGCGCTTAATGGGTTGAGCGGCGTGTCGGTCACACCGACGGACTAGCTGGTGCACCAGCCGCGTACCCCGTCAGGCAGTCAACGATTTCTTCTGAGCCAGATCAGCCCTGCGGTCGCTTACCCGCGGCGACCTCAGCCGGATACTCGTCGTAGAAAGGCACGTAGCCCTCTTTGCGGCCCGCCAATACGTAGAGCGGATCCTCGACATCCGAGCCATAGGCCTGCTTACGCAACTCCACCTTGCGGCTCTTGAACGTCGTGGTGTGCTCCAGCGACTCGACCAGCCGCACGAACAGCGGCAGCGCATAACCGGGCAGCTTGTCGTAGACGGCGCGGGCCAGGGATTGCCCGTCGAACTCGGCGCCTTCACGCAGCTTGATCGCGGCCATGCCGGCCCGCCCGCCGGTGTCGGGCACCTCGACACCGAAAACCGTGCACTCTTCGACATGGGGATCGGTCGCCACGGCGGCCTCGACCTGGGTGGTGGCGACGTTCTCGCCCTTCCAGCGGAAGGTGTCACCAAGCCGGTCGACGAAGGCGGCGTGGAACAAGCCCTGGGGACTCATCACATCGCCCGTGTTGAACCAGCAGTCGCCCTCTTTAAAGGCGTTGCGCACCAACTTCTTTTCGGTTGCCGACTTGTCGGTGTAGCCGTCGAACGGCTGCAACCGGTTGACCGGGCTCAGCAACAGGCCGGGTTCGCCGGCGGGCACCCGGCGCACCCGTCCGTTCTCGTCGCGCACCGGTTCACCGGTGTCGGGGTCGTATTCGACATACGCGAGCGGCATCGGCGAAATCCCGGTGCTGCGAGGCACATTGAAGACGTTGATGAACGCGGTGGTGCCTTCGCTGGCGGCGTAGAACTCGCAAACCCGGGAGATGCCAAAACGTTCGGTGAAGTCGTCCCAAATGTCCGGGCGCAGGCCGTTGCCGGCGATGACGCGGATCTGGTGCTTGCGGTCGGTCGGTTTGGCCGGCTGGTTGAGCAGGTAGCGGCAGACCTCGCCGATGTAGATGAACGCGGTGGCGCGGTGTTCAATCACCTCGTCCCAGAATCGCGACGCCGAGAACGACTTCCCCAGCGCCAGTGTCGCGCCCGAGTTGATCACCGACGAGACCGCGACCGTCAGCGCATTGTTGTGATACAGCGGCAGGCAGCTGTACAGCGTGTCCGAGCTCCGCAACCGCAGCCCCAGCCCGCCGAAGGCACCGAGCGCTTTGAGCCAGCGGTAGTGGGTCATCACGCTGGCCTTCGGATAGCCGGTGGTGCCGGAGGTGAAGATGTAGAAGGCGGTGTCCTTGGCGCGCACCGCCGTTGACGAGGACGGGTTGGTGGCCGGGGCCGTGGTGGCGAATCGCGCCAGGTCTTCGATGGTGAGCACGTCACCCACCGCGCCACCGGATTCGCTGACGGCGCTTACCAAGTCGGACTCGGCGATCAGTACCTTGGCATCCAGCAGGCCGAGGCTGTGCGCCAAGACATCGCCGCGCTGGTGATAGTTGAGCATGCCGGCCACCGCGCCGCACTTGACCACTGCCAGCATGGTCAGCACCGCGTTCGGCGAGTTGCGCAGCATGACACCCACCACGTCGCCGGGCCCCACCCCGCGCGCGGCCAGCACGGCGGCGTAGCGGTTGGCGGTGGCGTTGGCTTCCCGATAGGTGAGCTGTTGATCGCCGAACTTCAAGAAAACCCGGTCCGCGTAGCGGGCGGCCCGGTCCTGGAAGACCGAGGCGATCGACGTCTTGGAGCTGGGCCGGGCCAACAGGCCGCCGATGCCCCGCGCGATCGACGGCGAATCGGCGATCAGGCCGGGCACCTGCATCGCGATGTCAGTGAGCTTGATCCGTGCGCGTGCGCCTTGATCGGACACGTCATCCCTCGCTTCGTTGAACCCACTTGGCCCGTCAACCGGGCGCGCACGCGTTAAGCGCATCGCCGACTTTATCGACCACCATCAACCGGTCGACGGCGGCCTGTGAGATGTAGCCGCTGTCGATCAATCCGTAAACCCAGGCGCGCACACCGTCGTAGTGACCCCAGGGGTCCAGCAGCACGATGGGTTTGTCGTGCACACCCAGATAACCCTCGGTCCATGCGCTCAGCAACTCGTCCAGGGTGCCGACGCCGCCCGGCAACGCGATGAACGCGTCAGCCCGCTCCTCCATCACCTGCTTGCGCTCGCGCAGCGTGTCCGTGACGATCAACTCGTCCGAATCATGGTCGGCCAGTTCGCGTTCCAGCAACATCGTCGGTATCACCCCGACGGTCCAACCGCCGTGGGCCCGGGCGGCCGAGGCCACCGCCCCCATCGCCGACACATGGCCGCCGCCCCACACCAGCGTCCAACCCCGCTCGGCGATGGCCGCACCCAGGGAGGCAGCGAGCTCCAGCAACTCCGGGTGCGTCGGCGAAGCGGCGCAGTACACCGCGACCGTCCACTGGCCGCTGGTTGCGGAAGGCATATCCGAAAGGTAGACCAACCCTGCACAAGCTGCGTACCGAACCTGGGCCATAGACTCGCAATGGTGCCGATTCGTTGGAATGTCCCCCAGCACACGGCCGCGCTGCAGCGGCTGACCGCCGCGTTGGCCGACAAGGGTGGCGCCGTCGTGCTCGGACCCGACGGCGTCGGCAAGTCAACCGTGGCGCGCCTGGCCGCCGAGGAGTTCTGCGCCGAACACCCGACGACGACAACTCGCTGGGTGATCGGCACCCCTGCCGAGCGTGTCGTGCCCTTCGGCGCCTTCGGACACCTGATCGACATCGCCGACGTCGGCAAGCCGGCCGCATTGTTGCGCGCCGCCCGCACCTCGCTGACCCGCGCCGCCGAGCAGGGAGATCTGCTGCTGATCGTCGACGAGGCGCATGACCTGGACATCTTGTCGGCCACGCTGGTGTACCAACTGGCGCTCACCCGGGCGGCCCGGATGATTGTCACCGCGCGTGCCGATGCGGCGCCGCCGGCGATTGCGGCGTTGTGGACCGACGGCCTGCTGGAGCGCATTGACCTCGAGCCGCCCGCCGGGGTGACGACCGCCGCCGAGGTCGACGAGTTCCTGGCCGAGTTGCCGGGGCCGGCGCGGTCGGTGGTTGAGTTCCTCTCGATCCTGGAGCCGTTGACGCTCGACGATCTGAACGTCCTGGCCGGTGACGGCGCGGTCGGGCAGGCCGAGGAGTTGGGGGCGGCGGAGACTCGGGTGCGCAACCATGACGACCAGCGCCCGGTGGTCTACACCGCGCACCCGCTGTTCGCCGTGCGCATGCGTGCGGCGCTCGGCGACGACGGAACACGGCGACGGCGCACCGAACTCGTCAGGCTGCTGGCCGGGCATCCGGCCGAACACCTCAGCGACAGGCTCCGTTTGGCATCCCTGGCTCTGGACTCCGATGTCCCCCAACCGGTCGACGAGGTGGCCGCCGCCGCGCAGCAGGCACTGCGACTGGGCGACCTGCTGCTGTCCGAACGGCTGGCGCGGGCGGCCGTGGAACGATCGGGCGGACTGGATGCGCGCCTTACCCTCGGGCAGGCACTGGGTTGGCAGGGCCGCGGCCGCGAGGCCGGCGCGGTGCTGGCGGCGGTAAATCCGGCCGAGCTATCGGAGTCGGAGTTGATGGCGTGGGCGGTGCCGCGGGCCGCTAACCAGTTCTTCATGCTCGGCGAGCCGGAGAAGGCCACCGCGTTTCTGCAGACCACCCGCGGCCGGCTCACCGACCCGGCGGCGCGCACCGTGCTGGACGGGTTGAGTGCCACGTTTGCGATGAATGCCGGAAACCTACGGCACGCAATGACTTTGGCCATGGAAGTGCTGTCCGGCTCGACGGCCAGCGACATGGCGGTGTCTTGGGCGGCCAGTGCTGCCGCGTTGTCCTCGGCCCGGATGGGCCGGTTCGGTGACGTCGAGCGGCTGGCCGGACAGGCCACGGCCGCCGAGCATCCCGGGCTGTTGCGATTCACGGTGGGGCTTGGTCAGATCACCTCGCTGGTGATGTCCGCAGAAGTGGCGCAGGCACAGGCGCTGGCCCAGCAGTTCACCGACTTCGCCGAGTTGCAACAGCCCGGCCGGGCGATCGGCGAGGTGCTATCAGCGTACGTGCTGCTCATTCAAGGCGAATTCGAGACTGCCGCAGCGCTTTTGGAGCCCGCAGCCGCCGAACTGGAACGCACCGGCTACTCCTGGGGCCCGTTGTCGCTGATGTTGTTGGCGACGGCCATCGCGCACCAAGGCGATATCCCCGGCTCGGCGAAAGCGTTGCGGCGCGCGGAATCCCGGCATGGAACGAAATCGGCCCTGTTCGCGCCCGAGCTGGGTCTGGCCCGCGCGTGGACCAGGGCGACCGCCCGGGATGGCACCGGCGCGGTGACGGCGGCGCGGGAAGCGGCGCGCGCCGCGGAGCGGGCCGGCCAGTCGGCGGTGGCACTGCTGGCCTGGCATGACGCGGTGCGACTGGGTGACCGGCGCGCGGCGGATCCGATTTCCCGCCTCACCTCCCAAATAAAGTGTGCTGTCGGCGATCTCATCGCCAAGCACGCCAGAGCGCTGGTTGCCGGCGACGCGGCGGGCCTGACGGCGGTGGCTGACGAACTGGCCGCGACCGGGATGGGCGCCGCCGCCGCGGACGCTCGGCGGCAGGCCCAGCAGTTCAGCGGCTAACCGCTCAGGTAGCTCCGCAGCATGTCCACCGCGGCTGTGATCTCACCGACCGCGACCCGCTCGTCGCGCTTGTGCGCCAGATTGGGGTCGCCCGGTCCGTAATTGAGCGCCGGGATGCCCCGCGCCGCAAACCGGGAGACGTCCGTCCAGCCGTACTTCGCCCGCACCTGGCCCCCGGCGGCATCAACCAGCGATCTCGCCGCCGGCGCGGACAGGCCGGGCAACGCGCCCGCCGCGGAGTCGGTCAGTTCGATGGACACGTCCAGCCCGTCGAGCACCTCGTGGACGTGCCGTAGAGCAGCGTCGGGTGAGCGGTCGGGGGCGAAGCGGAAGTTGACCGTGACCGAGGCGGCATCGGGAATCACATTGCCCGCAATGCCGCCATCGATGCGCACCGCTGACAGGCCCTCCCGGTACACGCAGCCGTCGATGTCGACGCTACGCGGCGCATAGCCGGCCAGCCGGTCCAGCACGGCGCCTAACTTGTGAATAGCGTTGTCCCCCAACCAGGAACGGGCGGAATGCGCGCGTGTTCCGGTGGCGCTGACCACCACGCGCAGCGTGCCCTGGCAACCGGCCTCGATGAAGCCCCCGGTGGGCTCGCCCAGGATCGCGACGTCGGCGGTCAACCAGTCCGGCAGCTCGCGCTCCAGGCGACCCAAACCGTTTGCCGCGGACTCGATTTCCTCGCAGTCGTAGAACACCAGGGTC
Organism: Mycobacterium gordonae; assembly: GCF_002101675.1. Lineage (GTDB taxonomy): Bacteria > Actinomycetota > Actinomycetes > Mycobacteriales > Mycobacteriaceae > Mycobacterium > Mycobacterium gordonae. Next base: position 20,035 of record NZ_LQOY01000260.1, read on the forward strand.
AAATCGTGGGCCGGTTCGGTCACCGTGGCGGCGAGGTGGAGGAACACCGCGTCGCCCGATTTCATGTCGGAGGTGCCGCAGCCGTGTAATTCGCCGTTCTCGATCCGGCTGGGCAGATTGTCGGCCGCCGGAACGGTGTCCAGGTGCCCGGCCAGCAGCACCCGCGACGACCTGCCCAGGGCCGTGCGCGCCAGCACCGCGTTGCCGTTGCGAATGATCTCGAACCCCGAGGTCTGGTCACGAAGGGCCGTCTCGACCTCGTCGGCGATGCGGGCCTCGTCACGCGACTCGCTGGGAATATCGACCAGCGCCGCGGTCAGCTCCACCGGGTCTCCCCGCAAATCCAGCACGTCCCCCAGTATGCCGAGCAGACACGAAAGCCCCTTCACCGTCGGCGTGTCGCGGGCTTTTGTGTCTGCTCGCCCAGGAAAGTAACCTGACCGCCGTGACTGGAGCTGCAGGCATTGGCCTGGCGACCCTCGCTTCCGACGGAGCGGTCCTCGACGCGTGGTTTCCCGAACCCGAACTGATCGAGTCGGAGACCACGGCGACTACCCGGCTGGCGTTGTCCGATCTGCCCGCCGTGCTGGGTGCGCTCGTCGGGCGCGACGACGACCGTCAGACCGAGACCATCGCCATCCGCACGGCCATCGGCTCGCTGGACGATGCGGCCGCCGACGCCTACGACGCCTACCTGCGGCTGCACTTGCTATCGCACCGTCTGGTGGCACCGCACGGGCTGAACGCCGGCGGCCTGTTCGGGGTATTGACCAATGTCGTGTGGACCAACCGTGGCCCCTGCGCGGTCGAAGGCTTCGAAGCGGTGCGGGCGCGGCTGCGCCGGCACGGACCCGTGACGGTCTACGGCGTCGACAAGTTTCCCCGGATGGTCGACTACGTGCTGCCCTCGGGGGTGCGCATCGCCGATGCCGACCGGGTGCGCCTTGGCGCCCACCTGGCCCCGGGCACCACCGTGATGCACGAGGGCTTCGTGAACTTCAACGCCGGAACCCTGGGCGCCTCCATGGTTGAGGGCCGTATCTCGGCGGGCGTCGTGGTGGGTGACGGCTCCGACGTCGGCGGTGGCGCCTCGATCATGGGCACGCTGTCCGGCGGTGGCGCACAAGTCATTTCGATCGGCAAGCGCTGTCTGCTGGGAGCAAACGCCGGGCTGGGCATCTCACTGGGCGACGACTGCGTGGTTGAGGCGGGCCTGTACATCACCGCGGGCACCAAAGTCACTACGCCCGAAGGGGATTCGGTCAAGGCACGCGATTTGTCCGGTGGCAGTAATCTGCTCTTCCGGCGCAATTCGCTGACCGGCGCGGTCGAGGTGGTGTCTCGCGACGGTCAGGGCATCGCACTCAACGCCGAACTGCACGCCAACTGAGCGGGTTTCGTCACCCGCTCGAAGAGCGCGATCCCGTTGGTCTCCGGCAGGAGATAAGTGGCGAGCAGGCTGACCAGTGCCAGCGTCGCCATCATCAGTCCGATGGCCCAGCTGCCGTAATGCTCTAACAACGGATCCGCGATCAGCGGCGGCACCGCCCCGCCGATGACGCCGGCGACGTTGACCGACAGCGCCGTGCCCGTATAGCGGTAGCGCGTCGGGAACAGTTCGGGGACGAACGCGGTGACCGGCCAGAAGACGGCGCCGTCGAGGGCGAACAGCCCGCCGATCGCGACCGCGAACAAGGTGACATCGCCCGAGTCGACCATCGGCATCACCAGCAGCGCCCACGGCACGCCCACGGCCCAACACACCAACAGGACACGACGGCGACCGAATCTGTCGCACAGTGTCGACGTGAGCGCTGCCGCCGCAATGCACATCAGCCCGCCCAACGCTCCGACCAGCAGGATGACGTTGCGCGAGTACCCGAGATGGGTGGCTGCGTAGGCGGTCAAATAAGTGCTGGCCAGATACACCAGACCGAAGCAGCCCAGCACGCAACCGGCGGCCAGCACCACCTCCCGACGCTGCATCCGCAGCACTTGCGCGAACGGTGTTCCGCTGGCGGCGTTCGGCGACTCTTGCCGCGCGAAAACCGGGGTCTCTTTGATGTTGAGGCGCACGTACAGCGCGATCGCGATCAGGACCCCGCTGAACAGGAACGGAAGACGCCAGCCCCAAGTCATAAACGCCGAGCTGCGCTCACCGATCGTGAGGTTCACCCCGAGGAAAGTCAGGCTGCTCAGCACCAGGGCGATGCCACCACCGATCACGGTGAACATGCCGTAACGTCCGCGTCGTTCCGCGGGAGCGGTTTCGGCGCTCAACAGGGCAGAACCCGCCCACTCACCGCCCACCGCGAAACCCTGCAACAGGCGAAGGGTGATCAGGATCAGTGGAGCCGCGATACCGACCGTCGCGGTACCCGGGACCAGCCCGACGGTCACCGTGGACAGTGCCATGATCAACAGGGTGACGACCAGAGTCCGCTTGCGCCCCAACCGATCTCCGAAGTGCCCGAAGACCGCGGCGCCGAGCGGCCGGGACAGGAACGCGGTGGCGAATGTCCCCATCGACGCGACAGTGGCCATGGTGGGACTCAGCTGCGGATAAAAGACGGTGGGAAACACCAGTGCCGCCGCTGTTCCGTATATGAAGAAGTCGTAGAACTCGACCGCCGAGCCGACCAGACAGGCAAGTGCTACCCGTCTCATGGGCGAAGCGTAGGTATCAACGGCGGATCGGCGCACAGCGACCGAGGTTAAGGCGTCAAACCCGTTGAGCGCCGTGAATAAGCTGCGAACATCCTGAGTCTTACGCCGCGCGCTATCCCCACAGCTTGGGCGATTTGTAGACGTTGGTCGGGTCGTAGTCGATTCCGGCGGTCGAGACGTCACCGACCTCGTGCAGTAGCCGCTGCAGTTCGACCAGACCGGCTTCGCCGACCCGCTCGGCGATCGCATGATCCAGCTCGGCCGCCGCGCGCCGCCGCGCGGTGACGTACTCGATCGCCTTCGGCGTCAGCACCACCACCTTCTCGCGCTGATCCGTGGCCGAAACCTCGGTCTCCACATAACCGTCGCGGCGCAGTTCGCCGACGAGCTTGCTGGCCGCCTGCCGTGAGACGTCGAATTGCCGACCCATATCTGAAATCGTCATCGGTCCGGGTTGCGCGTAGAGGGCGAAAACGTAGTTCATCGCAAAGCGCCGCTCCGGGAAACCGGCCGCTTGCATGTCGTTATCCAGCCGAGTGACGTAACTCCACCAGGCCATGCGCATGCCCTGACCGAGCTCTGTCTGCGGCGATCGCGGCTGCTCGTCAACCATTATTGACAAGGTACCCGACCGCACCTATGTTGGTAACTGTCAACCGTAGTTGACAGATACGCAAGAAGGGAGCACGAAATGTCGAAGATCCGAATCTTGTCGGCGGGGGTGCTGTGCGCCGCCGGACTGTCGCTGGCGGCCACCCTGGCCGGACCGGCAGTAGCCGCGGCCGACCCCGGCCAGCCCAACATGGGCCCGATCCATTCACCGGGGGCGCCGATGCGACCGACCCCGCCCCCGACCCACCCGATCTACCACTACACCGACGACCTGACCCACCCGGTCTGGTCGGTCACCCACCCCTTCTGGGCGATGGTGCCCTGATACCCCTCCCGCGCGAGGGAGCGCGAACTGCCGGCACCGTCGGCGTGTCCTGGGACCTTCGCGCACCCTCGCGGCGGCCGGCGTAGGCGCTAGCCGGCGGCCGGGCTGCGCGGCATGACATAAGCGCGGGGCGGGACCCGCAGCACGTTGCTCAGGCTCATCCCGCCGCCGGCCCTGCCGCCCAGCTGACCGAGCGGAACCCCACCCGGCAGGTGTTCTGACACCTTCTCGGCGGCAACGTCGACGTTGGTGAGTGCCCTGGCGGCCGGCGTGATGGCCTGGTTAGCCGCGGCCCACCCCCGCGGCACCGACAACTCGCCGACCGACGCGGCGCGCCCCATGCCGGCCACCACCCCCGGACCCCCCGGGGAGCCGACCACGTTACCCAGCGCACCCATCGCCCTGGCCCCGTTCTCGACCGCTCCCTCCACCGCTTTGGCCGCGGCCGGGACCATCCCCTTCATGAAGGAGCTCGTCGTATTCGTCATCGACACACCGGAATTGAGCATCGACATGTTGTTGTTGACCATCGAGACGATGTTGCTGATCGGTGAGAGGTGCGGGCTGAGGGCCTTCCAGGTGTCGCCGAGCCACGACGTCGGCGACGAACCTTGCTGAGCGGGGGCGGCGAGTTGCTGCAGCGCCTGCGGCACATTGGTCATCAGCTGAGTGGCGGCCGCCGAGTCGGTTGCCTGCTCCACAGCAGCGGCCTGCTCGGCCACTCCACCGACGTTGGTGATCTCCGGCGCCTCCTCGAAGGCCGACAATGTCTCGGTCGCGGCCGCCGCAGCACCGGCGTAGCCGTACATCGCGGCGGCGTCCTGGGCCCACATCTCGCCGTACTCTGCCTCGGTCACCGCGATCGCCGGAGTGTTCTGGCCGAGGAGGTTGGTGGCGATCAGCACCATCAACTGGGCGCGGTTCTCGGTGATCACCGTCGGCGGCACGGTCATGGCGAACGCCGCTTCGAAGGCGGCCACCGCCGTCCGGGCCTGGTTGGCGGTGAGCTCGGCCTGCGCCGCGGTGACGTTGATCCAGGCCAGATAAGGGGCCGATGCGGCGGCCATCAGGGCGGCCGACGAACCGATCCAGGACCCCACCGTCATTCCCCAGACCACCGATTGGACCGACGACGCCGCGGAATACAGATCCACTGCCAGGATCTCCCACATCTGTGCGGCGACCAGTAGCGAACCGGCGCCGGGGCCGGTGTACATCCGTCCGGAATTGACCTCCGGCGGCAACGCTCCGAAATCCATTTCTGTTCCCTCTCAGCTCAGTGCGCGGCCGCCGCGTTGGCGGCTTCGGTTATCGCATAGGAGCTGGCGCTGGTGGCCAGCGTGGCAACGAACCGGTCGTAGATCTCGGCAGCCTTGGCGCCGACCGCCTGGTACATGGCGGCGTGGGTGGCGAACTGCGCCGCGGTGAGCAGCGACACCTCATCAGCGGCCGGGGGGACGACTCCGGTGGTCGGCGCGGCCGCGGCTGCGTTGCTCGCGGTGGTGGCCGCACCGATGCTCTGCAGCACCTCGGCGGCGGCGGCCAGCATCTCTGGTTGTGCCGTGAGAAAAGACATGCCCACTCCTAAGAATTGTTCGGCGACTGTGGTACTCGTCACTGGCTGCATTGGTGGTGACGGAAAGAGATGCACATGATTGCCGGGGCACGCGCCGCAGCGATAGGCCAACAATTCCCAATCGCTTTGAGCCGAAGTGCACTGTGCACCGTTGCGCAGTTGCGGGAGGTTGATTTTCACCAAACGCCACCGTCAACGGTGCAAACTGCACCTTTCAACTTTCAGCAACCGCATCTGGTGCGACGAGAACGGCTGGGCTACCATCCGCCGCCTGTTCGATATGCACTGTGCTGCAAGTCATTCAGGGCACCGGTTGGGGCTGTGTTATGGGCGGGGTACTGGACGACCAGAACCTGATTTCGATTCATCCCGATTGCGATTATTCCTGCGGCACATCAGGTTAAATCCCGCATAACAGTCCGAACGTAAAGTGCGCCGGTAGCCGCTCACCCTTAAAATCAGCGCGTGGCATGGCAACAACCCTCGCCGCGCATCCGTGAACTCATTCGGGAGGGAGCGCGCATTGCCCTGAACCCGGGCGCCGAATGGATTGAGCAACTCGACCGGGCCACCATCGCAGCCAACCCCGCGGTTGCCGCCGACCCGGTACTGGCAAAAGTCATCCAGAAAGCCAATCGGGCCAACCTGGTGCACTGGGCGGCGGCGAACATGCGCGACCCCGGCGCTCCGGTGCCGGCCAATCTCGGCACCGAACCGCTACGGATGGCACGCGACCTGGTACGCCGCGGACTCGACGCGCTGGCCCTCGATATCTATCGGATCGGCGAATACATGGCCTGGCGGCTGTGGATGTCGATCGCCTTCGACCTCACCTCCGATCCCGACGAGCTGCGCGAATTGCTGGATGTCTCTGCCAAGTCCGTCAACGACTTCATCGAGGCCACGCTGGCCGGCATCGCCGCGCAGGTACAGCAAGAGCATGACGAACTGACTCGCGGCACTCATGCCGAGCGTCTCGAGGTGGTCGGCCTCATCATCGACGGCGCTCCGATGAGCCGCGAACGCGCCGAAGCGCGGCTGGGATACGCCCTGAGCCGCCACCACACCGCTGCCATCATCTGGAGCGACGAGCTCGACGGCGACCACAGCAACCTCGACCGCGCGGCCGACGCGTTCTGCCGCACCGCAGGTTCGGCGCGACCGCTGACCGTGGTGGGTGGGCTCGCCAGCCGGTGGGTGTGGGTGTCTGACGCCGAAAGCCTGGACGTCGACGATGTGCACGCCGCAGTGGCCGACGCGCCGGGTGCGCGCATCGCGGTCGGAACCACCGCGTTCGGGCTCGAGGGTTTCCGGCGCAGCCATCTGGAGGCGCTGACCACCCAGCGCACGCTGGCCCGCCTCCGGTCAGATCAGCGGGTCGCGTTTTTCGCCGATGTGCAGATCGTCTCGCTGATCACCCAAAACCCGGAGGCGGCAAGCGAATTCATCACGAATACGCTGGGCGGACTCGAGTCGGCCGGCCCGGAACTGCAGACCGCGCTGTTGGCTTTCATCAACGAACAGTGCAACGCCTCCCGTGCGGCCAAACGCCTCAATACGCACCGAAACACGTTGCTGCGCAGACTCGAGTCGGCGCAGCGGCTGCTGCCGCGGCCACTGGATCACACGTCGGTGAACGTGGCGGTCGCCCTGGAAGCGCTGCAATGGCGGGGCACCAGGACACCTACCCGCGACAACAGCGTGCCCGCCTGACCCTCAGCCTTCGGCCAGCAACTGCTTCTTGAGCACCTTGCCGAGAGCGTTGCGGGGCAGCGAATCGACGAAACGCACTTCGCGTGGCCGTTTGTGGACCGAAAGTTGTTGAGCGACAAAGTTGATCAGCTCATCCGGATCGGCGGCACCCACCACGTACGCGACGATCCGCTGCCCCAGGTCCTCGTCCGGCGGCCCGACCACGGCAACCTCCTCGACACCGGGATGCCCGAGCAGTACCGTCTCGATTTCCCCCGCACCGATCCGGTAGCCGCCGGACTTGATCAAGTCGACCGACTCGCGGCCGACGATGCGGTGCATGCCGCCGCTGTCGGCCACCGCGACGTCGCCGGTGCGGTACCAGCCGTGCGGATCGAAGGCCTCGGCGGTGGCCTCCGGCCGGTTCAGATAGCCGTCGAACAGCGTCGGGCCCCGAACAAGGAGCTTGCCCACGGTTTCGGCGTCATGCGGAACGGGCTCACCGTGGTCGTCGATCAGCCGGGTCTGCACACCGGCCAACGGCAGCCCCACCCAGCCCGGGCGCCGTTCGCCGTCGGCCCGCGTCGACAGCGTGATCAACGATTCCGAGGCGCCGTACCGTTCGATCGGTCGGTGCCCGGTCAACTGCTCGAGCCGCTCGAACACCGGCACCGGCAGCGCGGCGCTGCCGGAGACCAGTAGGCGGGCCGGGCGCAGCGCCTCGGCCGCCGCGGCATCGCCCACGACTCGGGACCACACCGTCGGGACCCCGAAGTACAGGGTGCCGCCCGCGGCAGCGTATCCCGCCGGCGTCGGTTTTCCGGTGTGCACGAAGCGATTTCCCACCCGCAGCGACCCCAGCAGGCCCAGCACCAGGCCGTGGATGTGATACAGCGGCAGCCCGTGCACCAACACATCGTCCGGGGTCCACTGCCAGGCCTCGGCCAGCGCGTCGAGGTCGGCCGCGATCGCCCGCCGACTGACCTGCACGCCCTTGGGCAATCCGGTGGTTCCCGAGGTGTAGACGACCATCGCCACCGACTCCGGTGGCGGTTCGGCATACCGGTGCCAGGAGCGGGCGTGCAGCCGTACCGGAATGTGCGGCAGGCCTTCGGGATCCTCGGGCATCGGCCCGAGCCACGCCTGGACCCCCGAGTCGGTGAGCATGTGGCGGCGTTCGGCCACTCCGACGTCGGCCGGCACCGGGACGACGGGCACGCCGGCAATCAGGCACCCGGTGATCGCCAGAACTGTCGACGCCGTCGGCGTGGCCAGCACCGCGACCCTGCTGGCGCCGGCCACCCTTTCGGCCACCGATGTGGCGGCACCGAGCAGGTCGCTGCGGCTCAGGGTGAACCCGTCGATGCTGACCGCGTCCGGAATGTCAGTGGCGGCAACGGCCGAGGGATTCAGCGAGGTCAGCAACACCTCTGGGACGTTACCCGTGCGGCGCCGGGAACAACGGGCGCAGTGCCGTCGGCGGCCGGAACGGCGCCCAGGTCCCCGCCGGCTGCGCCAGTCGATCGGCGATGGCCCAGATGGTCGCCGGGTGATGGCCGTAACCGATGTGGCTGCTGAGCACGGCGATGTTCTCCGCGCGGTCGGAGGTGGCGTCGATGCACGTCTGCCACGCCACCATGCCGTCGTAGCGCGAGTAGATGGATGTCGAAGGCACGGCCAGCGGTTCGTTTTCCATCGACAGCGGCAACTCGTGCCGTTCGGCGTGCAGGCGCGCGAACAGGTTGAAGTGGCGGGCGGCGCGGGACTGGCCCTCGTGCTGCATCCGGTACGGGCTGCCCAGGGTGATCACCTGGCGCACGGCCGAAGGATTGCGGCGGGCCAGCCTGCGCGCGAAGATGCCGCCCAGGCTCCAGCCGATCAGGCTGACCGGGGCGTCATATCGGGTGTGCAAGTCATCGAGAAGCGCGCTCATGCCCGCGACCGCCTTGGTGGTGGGGCCGATGTTGACCCCAAGCCCCCACCCGTGCGCCTGATAGCCGAGGCGGGTCAGCAGACGGCGCAGCGTCCAGGTGGTGCCGTCGCCGGCAAGCAGACCCGGCAACACCAGCACAGGATGGCCGTCACCGGAAGGCAGCGCGCGCCGCAGCGGCAGCGCGGCGACCAACTGGCCGTACTCGATCACGGCGCGCGGGATGTCGGTGAGCCAGAGTCCCACTCCGGGGGCTACCGCGGCGGTGTGATCCGACCATGGAGGACGGTCCATGCCCGGCTCGGCGGCTTCGGCCAGCGTCATCACGCCTCCTCGTCCCAAACCTTCATCAGCGTTGCCAGGATCTCCTCGCCGCGGCCGAGGCCCGCGAGGTGGCTCTCGCCGGGCAGGTGAAACAGCTCCGCGTTGGGCAGTCGGGATACCACGTGCTCGCCGTGGGAGAACGGGATGATGTGGTCGTGGTCGCCGTGCCACCAACGGACCGGCACCGTGACCTCCTCGAGCCGGAACCCCCAGTCCCGGGCGAAGACGATCACGTCGTTGAACGGCGCAGCGAGTTGCTTGCGGCTGCCGTTGAGCAGGTCGTCGAGGAACATCGCCTTGAACTCGGGCCGTGCGAGCAGATGACGGTCGGCCTCGGGCGAGAGCAGCGCGTAGACGTCGAGCGCTGGAGACGCGACCGGGCGGGCGGCACGGATCATCAGGCTGGCGCCTAGGCGCAACGGGGTGCCGCCGAGCCGCAGCAGGGGCGCGACCCGCAGCCCGAGGTTCATCAGTCCTCCGCTGATCGCGTCCGGTCCTTGGGTGGGCGCCACACCTCCCAGCACCCCGGCGGCCACCACCCGATCGGCCAGTCCGGCGGCGGAGGCCAGGGCGTACGGGCCTCCCCCGGACAGTCCGACGACGGCCAGCTTGTCGATGCCCAGGGTGTCGGCGATGGCACGCAGGTCGTCGGCGAAAGCCGAGACGGCCTCGTACTGATAGGGCGTCGACGAGCCGATACCGGGCCGGTCGACGCCGATCAGACGGATGTTGTGGTGGTCGGCGTAGACGCGGGCCTCGGTCGGGATCTGCCGGCGCGCTCCGGGAGTGCCGTGCAGCCAGAACACGGCGCGTCCCTGCGGCGCGCCGAATTCGGCGAAACCGATCTGCCGGTCTTCTCCGACGGCGATGCTTCCTTCGATCTTGGGACGGGCAATCGCGACAACCATGCCGTGCAGCTTGTCATGCGGATGGGCCGCCACGCACTACTTTCGGGCGGTTTCGGAACGTGATATCCGATACACTCTCGCATCTGATCAGAGATCCGCGCAGGTCAGAGCGGTCAGTCGTTGGCCAGGTAGATCACGCGGTACCACCGCCGGGGCGGGCGCACGCTGGCGTCCACCTCGTCCAGCGGGGTGGCCGCCGCCAGCCGGATGTCCGTCAGCTGCGGGTTGTGCATGCGGATGTAATCCTCCAGCTGGGCATCCCGGGCGTCCTCGCCCAGGGCGCTGTCCGCGATGGCCTTGCCCTCGCACCTCTTCCACGTCACTCCGACACGGTAGATCGTCAGCCGAGGGTGAAGATGGCTTCGCGCTCGCCGACGACTGTGAAACCAGCTTCACGCTCGGCCGCTGGAAGGTCAGCCGCCCCGCACCCTTTCCCCGATGACACCTTGCTCACGCAGCGCGGCCAGGTCGTCGCCGGACAGGCCGAGCCCGCGCAGGATCTCGTCGTTGTGCTGGCCCAGGGTCGGCGCGCCCGTACGGTGGTGGCTCGCCGGACCGGGGGTGATGCGAAACGGCCAGCCGGGATAGCGTCGCGGACCGGTGACCGGGTGGGTGAACTCTTGGTAGAACGCACAGGCGCCGAGCTGTTCGAAGTCATACATCCGCTCGCCGGTAGCGAGCCGCTCGGCCGGAACACCTTGCGCGCGAAGATGTTCCACAATATCGATGGCGGTCTGGGTGCTGGTCCAGCCGGTGACCAGGTCATCGAACATGTCGTGGTCGAGTGCTCCCTCGTCAGGCACCGAGAGCGCGACCCACACCTCATCCTCGACCGTCGGGTAGACGCCCTGCAGGTAACCCCCCAGACGGTTGCCGGTCCGCGGCCGCACGACACCGTTCATCGAGAAGTCGATCACCGGTTCGGCGGTGACGCACGCGGCGACCTCGATCTGGGCGATCTCGACCAGCTGGCCTTCGCCGGTTCGACGCCGGTGCTCCAGAGCGGCAAGGAGCGCGACCGCGGCGTGCACCCCGACGACGGGGTCGGCCGGCCCCTGCAGGTTGCACGGCGGACCCTCGGCGTAACCGGTGACGGCCGTCATCCCGGAGGTTTGTTCGATGTTGAGCGCCCACCCGACGTAGTCGCGCCAGGGCCCCTCCAGTCCGAAGCCGGGCATCCGCACCGCGATCACATCCCGCTTCATCGCGCTGAGGGATCGGTAGTCCAGACCGAACTGTTCGACCACTCGCGGCGAGAAATTCTCCACCACGACGTCCGCTTCGGCGGCCAGCCTGCGAGCGATCTCGCGTCCGCGCGGCGACGTCAGGTCCAGGGTGAGGTCCTTCTTGTTGAGGTTGGTGGCCTGCCACAGGGCGCTGCGCTCGTACCAGTCCTCACCCTCGAACGGATAGGCACCCGAATACCGGTGCCCATCGGGACGCTGAATGGACTCGACCTTGACGATGTCGGCGCCGAAGGCGCCGAGGTAGCAGGTCAGATAGGCACCGGCCCAGAAGGTGGACAGGTCCAGCACCCGCAGTCCGGCAAAGGCCATGGAACCTTGTGCAGCAGAAAGCGATTCGCCAGGACCAGACCACTCGGCACGGGCGCCGAGCCGTGGGCCCGGCTTCGGCTGCCCCACCGGCGTTTTCGACATCCGGAACGGCGCACCGGGGCGCCGGAAACCGCCAGTTTCGAGGAAGAAGCCGCGCTGGGCGTACTGGGGGCAATCCAGCACAGTGGCGCCGTCGTTGACCGGTGCGGCCGGGATGCGCATCGCCTGGCACACCTCGACTGTTTCGGCGACGGTGCGCTCGGCGAGCAATGGCTCTGCCTTGGCGAAGAATTCGGCCCGTTCGGGGCCTCCGAGCATGATCGCGATCTGGTGTTCTCCGTACTCCGATAATCCGAGCAGCGCGCACACATCGAGCCAGTGTTGCCCGGTCAGACAGTTGATTCCCACCCAGCCGTCGGCCGCGGCCACCACCCCCAGCATCGGCGCGGCCCGCACATTCGGCGGTAGCCCCAGCTCGCGCATCCGCTGCGACATCAACATCGGGTACGGCAGCGTCGACAGCAGCGACTCGAACTCTGACACATCGACCACGCGGCCGGAATTGCCGAGCCTTAGCGCCGTTAATGCCCCCAGCGCGGCGTAGGCGCCCGCGACGTACTCCGATATGCGGGCACCCGCCTGCACCGGCGGGCGCTGCGGATCACGGGCGCTGATCCAGCCCGACACCGCCTGCATGGTCAGCGCGGTGGCGGACCGGTCCCGCCATGGACCGGACTGGCCGAAGTGAGAAATGTTGACCTGCAATATCTTTGACATGACGGGCCCCAGCCCACTCGTCCGCAGCGTTCCAGGCGGCAGGTTCTCGATCAGGACATGAGCACCGGCCACGAGCTCACGTGCGGCCGCCTGCCCGTCGGGGGCGGTGAGGTCCAAGGTCGCGCCGCGCTTGCCCGCGTTGAGGTACTCGAACAGGCCGCCCTGGTGGCCGATGGCGCCGCCGCGGAACGGCCCCCACCGCCGCAGCGGATCACCGCCGGGCGGCTCGATCTTGATGACCTCGGCGCCCAGATCGACCAAAAGCTTTGCGGCGTAAGGACCGGAGATCTGAGTGGCGATCTCGACGACGTGGAGCCCCGTAAGGGGTCCACTCATCCGGGCACGCCGATCGCCATGGGCTCCATGTATTGATAGACCCCACCGATCCCGCCGCCTTCCCGGCCCAGACCGCTGAGCTTGAACCCACCGAAGGGGGCGGCGCCGGGTCCGCATCCGTTGACCGCGACCTGCCCGGTCCGGATGCGGGCGGCGACGCTCACCGCACGATCCACGTCACCACCCCACACCGAGCCGGACAGGCCGTAACTGGAGTTGTTGGCGATGGCGACCGCATCGTCGTCGTCCCGGTAGCGCAGCACGCTCAGGACGGGGCCGAACACTTCCTCTTGGGCGATCGTGGAATCGGGTCGGACGTCGGTCAAGATGGTCGGTTCGAAGTAGAAACCGCGATCCAGTGCGGCGGGCCGGCGGCCGCCGGTGGCCAGCCTGGCGCCTTCGTTCAGCGCAACCGCGACGTGGGCCTCCACCCGGCTGCGCTGGGCATCGCTGATCAACGGCCCCATCTGCACATCGAGATCGGCGGGATCTCCGACCTTCACCGCGCGGGCCAGCGCGACCAGCCGCTCGACGACGTCGTCGTAGCGGGAGTCGGGCAGCAACAGCCGGCTCTGCAGGATGCAAGCCTGCCCGGAATGCATTGAGCAGCAGTCGAAGAGCATCTGCTGCAGCATGTCCTCGGTGAGGTCGGCGTCGTCGAGAACAATGCATGCCGACTTGCCGCCGAGCTCCAGCAGGAGCCGTTTCATCGTGTCCCCGGCGGCGGACATCACCTGGCGGCCGACGACGGTGCTGCCGGTGAAGCTGACCATGTCGATCCGCGGATCGGTGGTGAGCAGTTGCGCGGCCTCGATGCCCGACGGGGTCACCACGTTGATCACGCCGGGCGGAAAGTCGGTGTGCTCGTCAATGATTCGCGCGAGGGCCAGACCGGCCAGTGGTGTGAGCGGTGACGGCTTGAGGACGACGGTGTTGCCCGCGGTCAGCGCGTGGTTGAGCTTCATGACGTTGAGCAGGTGGGGAAAGTTCCATGGGGTCAGCACCGACACGACGCCCAGCGGCACGTGCCGCAGCACGGTGGTGCCGGCGCCGATCCCGGTGACCGCTTCGTCGGACAGCTGGGTCGCGAGTTGTGCGGCGTGCATGGACATGAACGCGGCGCCGTCGATCTGCATCATCCGCTCGTTGGCGGTGCAGCCCCACTCCACCTGGGACAGCGCGAAGAAGTCGTCGGCGTACTTCAGCAGCGCGTCACCGAGTTGGCTCAGGCAGTTGGATCGCTCCTGCGCGCTCATGCCGGCCCACGGCCCTTCGTCGAAGGCCCGGCGCGCGGCGGCCACCGCGTCACTGACCTGGCCGACGCTGGCGTCCGGCGCGGTGGCGATGACCTGCTCGCTGGCCGGCGAAATGTCTTCGTAGCGGCCGCCTTCGGGTTCCACCCAACGGCCGTCGATGTAGAGCTGATAAGTGTCGATCAGTCCGGTGGGCGGTAGTTCGGCCATCTGCTTCCTCACCCCAAACGTCGGTCATCTATCAACCTGGTGTACACCTGCCGAGACGCGTGGTCAATCACCAGCACAATGAATTGCCGGTTATTTCAACGCGTTGACCGTGTGTTGACAGCCGTATGCCACACAGAGTAGACACGATCCACAGGACACTTCATGACAATGTGTCGGATCGCAGGGAGGCGTGCCGTGCTCACCGATGCTCCGCTGCACTCCCCCGACTTTTATGCCGGTGACCCCTATCCGGCCTACCGCGAGCTGCGCGCGACATCCCCGGTGCACTGGAACGACGTCACCAAGTTCTGGGCACTGCTGAAGTACGAAGACATCCGCCACGTCTCGAGCAACCCGGCGCTGTTCACCTCCACCAAGGGCATCTCCATACCCGATCCGCAAGTGCCGAATCCGGTGCAGGAGGGCAACCTGATCTTCACCGACCCGCCGCGCCACCGGCAGATGCGCAAGCTGATCAACTCGGGCTTCACCCGGCGGCGCGTGGCGGTGCTCGAGCCGAAAATCCGCCAGATCGTGCGCGGCATCCTCGATCAGGTGGAATCCGGCTCGGTGCACGAGTTCGCCGAGGAGATCGCCGCCCCGCTTCCCACCCGGATGATCGCCGAACTGATCGGCGCCCCGACGCAGGACTGGGAACAGTTCCGCGCCTGGTCGGATGCCGCCACCGGCACCGCCGACCCCGAGATCGAACTCGACGCTTTCGTGGCCATCGACCAGTTGTTCGAGTACTTCCAGAAACTCATTGCGGTCCGTCGCGCCGAGCCGCGCGAGGACCTGCTTTCGGTGCTGTGCGCAGCGGAGATCGACGAGCACCGGCTCACCGACGAGGACCTGCTCAACTTCTCCTTCCTGCTGCTGGTCGCGGGCAACGAGACCACCCGCAACCTGATCGCACTGGGCACCCTGGCCCTGATCAACCACCCCGATCAGCACCAGTTGCTGGTGCAGAACCCGGCGCTCATTCCCGGCGCCGTCGAGGAGATGCTGCGGTGGACCAGCCCGGTAGTCAGCATGTCGCGGGTAGCGACGGCCGAGACCGAGATTCGCGGCCAATTGATCCGCGAGGGTGAGGTGGTCACCATGCTCTACGGGTCGGCCAACCGCGACGAAGATGTCTTCGGCGCCGATTCCGAGCAATTCAAGGTGACGCGCCACCCCAACCCGCACATCGCGTTCGGGTGCGGCGAACATTCCTGTATCGGGGCGCAATTGGCGCGGCTGGAAGCGACGGTGTTTTTCGAGGAGTTGTTGCGCCGCTATCCCCGGCTCGAGCTGGTCGGTGACGTTGACCGGATGAAGGCCACCATGGTGCCCGGGGTGAAGCGGATGCCCGTGCGGCTGGGAGCCTGAGCCGGTGCACCTCGAGTACACACCCGAACAGGAGCAGTTGCGCGCGGAGATGCGGGCGACGCTGGAGCGGGTCATGACGCCCGAGCGCGCGGCGGCGATCGGCGACAACATCGAGGGCGGTCCCGCGGTGCGCGACACCGTGCGGGCGCTGGCGCAGGCGGGGCTACTCGGTGTCGGGTGGCCCAAAGAATATGGAGGAAGCGGGTTTTCGGCGATCGAGCAGTTCATCTTCTCCGAGGAGGCCCGCCGGGTTGGCGCGCCGATCCCGTTGGTGACGCTCAACACGGTGGGCCCGACGCTGATGCAGCAAGGTACCGAGGAGCAGAAGCAGCGGTTTCTGCCGGCCATCCTGGACGGCAGCGTCGAGTTCGCTATCGGCTACTCCGAGCCGGGCGCGGGCAGCGACCTGGCATCGATACGCACCACGGCGGTCCGCGACGGCGACGACTACGTGATCAACGGCCAGAAGATGTTCACCAGCGGCGCCGCGTACGCCGACTACGTCTGGCTTGCGGTCCGCACTGACCCGAATGCCAAGAAACACAAGGGTATTTCCATCCTCATCGTGCCCACCTCGTCGCCTGGCTTCTCCTGGCAGCCCTTGCACACGATGCCCGGCATCTCCACGTTCTACACGTTCTACGACAACGTCCGGGTCCCGGTGAGCGCGTTGGTGGGCGAAGAGAACCAGGGCTGGCAGCTGATCACCACCCAGTTGAACTTCGAACGTGCCGCGCTGGGCAATCTTGGGGCGCTGGAGCCGCTGTTCGAGAAGACCCTGCAGTGGGCCACCGAAACCGAACTCGACGGGGGCCGGGTCATCGACGAGCCGTGGGTGCAGCTCGCACTGGCCCGGGTCGAAGCGCAGGTCGCCGCCTACAAACTCGTCAACCTCCGGGTGAACGCGGCCATGACCAAAGGCGTGCTGAACATGGGTGAAGCGTCCGCGGCGAAGGTGTTCGGCACCGAACTCACCCAGCAGGTGGCCCGGCAGTTGCTGGAAGTGTTGAACGGCAACGGAATACGGCGTGGAGCCCAGGCCCCGCTGCGGGGCGCGCTGGAATCGGCCTACCGGCAGGCGGTCATCAACACATTCGGCGGCGGCGCCAACGAAATTCAGCGTGACATCATCGCCATGGCGGGCCTCGGCATGCCCCGGGCACCGCGTGATCTGCGAGCAACGGAGAAATCAGGAGGATCTCAGTGACAGACGCTGAGCTGCTAGCCAAGGTGCGGGCCCTGGTCGGTCAGCCCACCGGCGGAACCGGAAAGCCCCAGCTGGCACCGGATCCGGTCAACCAGCCGATGATCCGGCACTGGGCGTATGCGCTCGCCGATTTCAATCCCGTCTACCTCGACCCGGACTTCGCGGCGACATCGAGGTTCGGCGGCATCGTGTCCCCGCCGGTCATGCTGCAGACCTGGATCATGCCCTCGCCGAAGCTGGAGGGCATCGGTGAGCGCGGTGGTGCCCCCGTCGAAGTCAAGTCCAACCCGACGGCATTTCTGGACGAAGCCGGATACACCAGCACGGTGGCTACCAACTCCGAGTTCGAGATCGAGCGCTATCCCCGGTTGGGCGACGTGATCAGCTCAACAGCGGTCTACGAGTCAGTGTCCGACGAGAAGACGACAGCGCTGGGCACCGGTTTCTTCCTGACCTGGCTGACCACCTACACCGATCAGCACGGTGAAGTGCTGGGCAGGCAACGATTCCGGGTCCTGCGATTCAGGCCGGCCGACTGATGGCCACCCGACTGCCGCCGACGGTCAGCCCGGACACCGAGTTCTTCTGGAACGGGTTGCGGGAGAACAAACTTCTGATCCAGCGCTGCAGCGGCTGCGGTGGGCTGCGCCACCCGCCCCGGCCGATGTGTCCGCAGTGCCGCTCGCTGGACTGGGAGGCGATCGAGTCAACCGGGCGCGGCACCGTCTACAGCTACGTGCTGCCCCACGAACCCCGGTTCCCGTTCTTCGACTACCCCTACGTCGTGGCGCTGGTTGAACTCGAAGAGGGCATCCGGCTGGTGTCCAACCTTACCGACATCGACCCCGCCGACGTCACCGTCGGAATGCCCGTCGAGGTCTATTTCCAGAGTTTCGACAACGATCTGGTGCTGCACCAGTTCCGGCCGAGTAGCTAGCCATGGACTTCACCTTCACCGAAGAGCAGGAAACGATCGCCAAGCTGGCCCGTGAGATCTTCGAACGTCGGGCCGCCCCGGCGCGGCTCACCGAACTCGAAGCCGGAACCCGCTACGACGAGGCGCTGTGGCAGGAACTCGCCGCCGTCGATCTGCTCGGCACCGCGCTGCCGGAATCGGTGGGCGGAAGCGGTGGCGGCTTCGTGGAACTGGGGGTGCTGCTGGCCGAGGTCGGCTGGGCCGTGGCCCCGGTGCCGGCCTTCGCCACTTTGGTCCTGGGTGCAGATCCCATTGCGCGCCATGGTGATTCGGACCAACAGCGGCGATACCTCCCCGGTGTCGTGGCCGGCGACCGCATCCTGACCGCCGGGCTCGCCGAGCCCGGCCGCTCCGATCCCCGGTTTCCTGCCACCACCGCACGGCGGAACGGGACCGGCTGGCGCCTCGACGGAGCCAAGGAACTGGTGCCGGCCGCGCAACTGGCCGACACCCTGCTGATTCCGGCCACGGCGCACGACGGCCAAACCGCGGTTTTCCTGGTGGCCACCGACGCACCCGGCGTCGAGGTCCGGCCCGTGCCGACCACCAGCGGTGAACCACATGCCGACGTATTTCTGGACGGTGCAACGGTTTCCGGGCAGGACCGGCTGGACGGCGACATCCACGAGCTCTACACCCGCGCCCTGGTCGCACTGTGCGCGGTGCAGCTCGGCGTCGCCGACCGGGCCTTGCACATCGCGGCCGGCTACACCACCGACCGGGAACAGTTCGGCCGGCCGATCGGCAGCTTTCAGGCCGTGCAGCAGCGGATGGCCGACGCGTTCATCGACGTGGAGGCGATCCGCTGGACCACCTGGCACGCTGCCTGGCTGCTCGCCAACGGCCGACCCGCCGACCGCGCTGCCCGCATCGCCAAATTCTGGGCGGCCGAAGCGGGCGCCCGAGTGGCCGCTACCGCCCAGCAGGTGCACGGCGGCATCGGAATCGACATCACGTATCCGCTGCACCGTTATTTCCTGTGGGCCAAGCACAACGAACTCACCCTCGGGCCGGCCTCCCAGCAGCTGGCCCACCTCGGCGCGACGTATGGCGCGACATACTCGGAAGGACCCGCATGACCACCACCGACAGCCGCACCACCACCCTGCGGTGGCAGGACATTTCCGAAGGTGACGAGGTCACGCCGCTGGAAATCCCCATCACCACAACGATGATCGTCGCCGGTGCGATTGCCTCCCGGGACTTCATGCCCGTGCATCACGACCGCGACTACGCCAACAAGCAGGGTTCGCCGAACCTGTTCATGAACATCCTGACCAGCAACGGGTACTGCGTGCGGTTCCTCACCGACTGGGCCGGGCCCGACGCGATGGTCAAGAAGCTGTCGATTCGCCTTGGCGTGCCCTGCTTTCCGGATGACCCGCTGCGTTTCACCGGAACGGTGACCGGAAAGACCGAAGGCACGGATGGCGAGAACTTCGTCGAGGTGACGTTCCAGGCCGCCAACAGCCTCGGCAATCACGTCTCTGGCACCGCAGTACTGAGCCTGCTCGACGGGGCCGCCTGATGAGCGGCACCCTGCCCGGCGCGGCGGCCATCGTGGGAATCGGCCAGACGGAGTTCTCCAAGGAATCCGGCCGCAGCGAACTGCAATTGGCGTGCGAAGCGGTCAGCGCCGCGCTCGACGACGCCGGACTGGTACCCGGCGATGTCGACGGCATGGTCACCTTCACGATGGACTCCAGCGACGAGATCGACATCGCCCGCAACGTCGGCATCGGTGACCTGAGCTTCTTCAGCCGCGTTCACCACGGGGGAGGCGCCGCGGCGGGCACCGTCGTGCATGCCGCGATGGCCGTCGCCACCGGAGTGGCCGACGTGGTGGTGTGCTGGCGTGCCTTCAACGAACGCTCCGGGTTCCGCTTCGGTGGCAGCGGACGCACCGACCTGGGGACTCCGTTGTTCATGGCGCACTATGCGCCGTTCGGTTTGCTCACCCCCGCGGCGTGGGTGGCGATGCACGCGCAGCGGTACATGTCGACCTACGGGGTCACCAACGAGGACTTCGGCCGCATCGCCGTCGTCGACCGTGCGCACGCCGCCCGCAATCCCGACGCGTGGTTCTACGAGCGCCCGATCGCGCTGGAAGACCATCAGAAGTCGCGGTGGATCATCGAACCGGTGCTGCGACTGCTGGACTGCTGCCAGGAGAGCGACGGCGGGGTCGCACTGGTGATCACCAGCGCCGAACGCGCGCGCGACCTGCGCCAGCCGCCGGCCATCATCACCGCCGCGGCTCAGGGCGCAGCGGCCAACGGCGAGATGATGACAAGTTACTACCGCGACGACATCACCGGGCTGCCCGAGATGGGCGTCGTCGCCGAAAGACTGTGGCGCGACTCGGGCCTCAAACCCGCCGACATCCAAACCGCCTTCATCTACGACCATTTCACCCCGTTCGTCTTTACCCAACTGGAAGAGCTGGGGTTCTGCGGCCGGGGCGAAGCCAAGGATTTCGCCACCATCGAAAGGCTCTCGCTGGGCGGGGAGTTCCCGATCAATACCAACGGCGGATTACTCGGCGAGGCGTACATCCACGGCATGAACGGCATCACCGAAGGCGTCCGTCAGGTGCGGGGCACGTCCTACAACCAGGTGCAGCACGTCGAACACGTTCTGGTCACCTCGGGCACGGGCGTGCCGACCAGCGGCTTGATTCTGGCGCCCGCCGACTAGGTCCGGTCATGACTCAGGCTTCCGCTTCGACGGATACACGCGAACTCATCCTCGACGCCGCGTACGCGTGTTTCCGCAAGCACGGGCTGCTGAAGACGACCATCGTCGACATCTCGCGGGAAGCCAACGTCTCACGTAGCACCATCTACGAATACTTCCGCGACAAGGGCGCCATTTTGGAAGCTTGCGCCGAGCACGCCTCCGAGCAGTTCTACCGCGAGATGTCCCGGGCCATGGCCCGCGGCGGTTCACTGGAGGAAAAACTCTCCCACGCTGCGGTTTTCGTCAGCCAGGCGCGGCGTGCCATCGCCTCCGAGGAGTACTTCGACGAGGACGCGATCAGCCTGCTGCTCACCAAGGACGCCGCTTTGCTGCTGCGCGAATGTATCGACTTTTTCGCGCCCTACCTCTCAGCTGCCAAGCTCACCGGTGAGGTACGCAAGGACCTCGATGTCGAGGCGGCCGGTGAATGGTTCGCGCGAATCCTGTTCTCACTATTCAGTACGGCATCGCCGATACGGGATATGGACGACCCTGCCGTCGTCTCCGAGTTCGTCACCGCGCATGTGGTGCGCGGCTTCGGAAGCGACCGCCCGCGGCCGGTGCGGGGCTCGTCGCGTCCGCGCTGAAGCGGTCTGCAATCGAGTGTGCGGGCACTGCTTCGAGTGGGCAATCACGCTGCCCGGAACGCGATTTCAGCGCTGCAGCCGCACGCTCAACGCGCGGACAGTGCCCGCAGGAAAAACCCCAGGTTCGCCGGCCGTTCGGCCAGCCGCCGCATGAAGTAGCCGTACCACTGGGCGCCGAAGGGGACGTAGACCCGGACCCGGTCGCCCGCCGCGGCCAGTCGGAGTTGCTCGTCGTCGCGGATGCCGTACAGCATCTGGTATTCGAAAGCATCACAGTCGAATTCGTGCGCCAGGGCGGGTACCGCGCCGATGATCGCCGGGTCGTGTGAGGCCACCATGGGATAACCGCCGCCGGCGAAAAGCGCCCGCAGACAACGCAGATACGAGTCGGTGACCTCGGCGGCGTCCCGGTGGGCCACCGAAGCGGGTTCGTCATAGGCGCCCTTGCACAGTCGAACCCGTGCGCCCACGGACGCCAACTCAGCGCAGTCACCCTGACTACGACGCAGATAGGCCTGCACAACCGTTCCCAACCAGGGAAAGTCGACCCGCAGGTCTCCGGATATGGACAACGTCGAGTCGGTGGTGCTGTGGTCCTCGGCGTCCACCGTGACCCAGGCACCGACGGCCTGCGCCCGCTCGCAGATGGCGCGGGCGTTTTCCAACGCGATCTTCTGCCCGTCGCGATCCACCGCCTGCCCCAGCGCCGACAGCTTGACCGAAACCTCCAGCGGCCGGACACCGTCGGACACGCCGTCGTCCCGCCGCCCGAGCGCGTCGAGCAGGTCAAGGTAGGCCTGCACCGTAGCCGCCGCGTCGTCGGCGTCGGTGACGTTCTCGCCCAGGTAGTCGATGCTGATGCAGCGACCCGAATCACGCAGCGCGGCAACGACGTCCAAGACGGCGTCCAGGGTCTCCCCCGGTACGAACCTGCGCACCACCCGGCGGGTCATCGCCGAGCGTTCCGCCACGCGCCGCAACCCGTCGGCCCGACTGGCGGCCAGCAGCGCCGGGCGCAGGGTATGGGCGAATAGCCCGGCCATTACTCTGCCGCCATGTGCGCGTAGGTGTGGTCGGTGGCCGGGACGAACGTCTCCTTGAGGGTGCGCGCCGACGTCCAGCGCAGCAGGTTTAGCGGCGAACCCGCCTTGTCGTTGGTGCCGGACCCGCGGGAACCCCCGAACGGCTGGCGTCCCACGACGGCGCCGGTCGGCTTGTCATTGACGTAGAAGTTGCCGGCAGCGAAGCGTAACCGGTCTTGTGCGGTCAGCACGGCCCCGCGGTCGTCGGCGATCACCGCACCGGTCAACGCATACCGTGACCCGGCGTCGATCACATCCAGGATCCGGTCGTACTCGTCATCGGGGTAGACGTGTACCGACAGCAGCGGCCCGAAGTACTCGGTGGCGAACGCCTCGTCGGTCGGGTCGTCGGACAGCAGCACGGTGGGTCGCACGAAATAGCCTTCGCTGTCGTCGTATTCGCCGCCCACCGCGATGGTGACACCGGCCGCGCCCTTGGCCCGCTCGATGGCGTCGACGTTCTTGGTGAACGCCCGCCGGTCGATCAGGGCGCCGCCGAAATTGGACAGGTCGGTGACGTCGCCGTAGCGCAACGCGCCCACGATACCCAAGAAGTCGTCACCCATCCGCTGCCACACCGAATGCGCGATGAACGCCCGGGACGCCGCCGAGCACTTCTGGCCCTGGTAGTCGAATGCGCCGCGAATCAACGCGGTGCGCAACACATCCGGGCGTGCCGAAGCGTGCGCGAGCACGAAGTCCTTTCCGCCCGTCTCCCCCACCAGCCGCGGATAGCTCTGGTAGCCGGCGATATTCGCGCCCACCTGCTGCCACAGGTGCTGAAAGGTCGCGGTGGATCCGGTGAAATGAATGCCGGCCAGCCGCGGATCGCGCAGCGCCACCTCCGAAACCTCGAACCCGTCCCCGGTCACCAGATTGATCACGCCCGGCGGCAACCCCGCCGCCTCGAGCAGTTGCATGGTCAGGTAGGCCGACAACGTCTGCGTGATCGACGGCTTCCACACCACGGTGTTGCCCATCAGCGCCGGTGCCGTCGGCAGATTCGCGGCGATGGAGGTGAAGTTGAATGGCGTGATCGCATACACGAAGCCGTCCAACGGGCGGTAGTCGCTGCGGTTCCACTCACCTGCTCCGCTGATCGGCTGCTGCGTCAGAATCTGACGGGCGAAGGCGACGTTGAACCGCCAGAAGTCGATCTGCTCGCAGGGCGCGTCGATCTCGGCCTGATACACCGACTTCGACTGACCCAGCATGGTGGCGGCGGCGATCTTTTCCCGCCACGGCCCGGCCAGCAGGTCGGCCGCTCGCAGGAACACCGCCGCGCGTTCGTCGAACGGTGTGGCGGCCCATGACGCTTTGGCGGCGCAGGCGGCCTCGATGGCGGCTGAGGCGTCCTCATGCCGGGCGTTGGTCAGCGTGCCCAGCGTCGCGGCATGGCGGTGCGGCTGGACCACGTCGACGCGTTCGCCGTCGCCCATCCGGTGTTTGCCGCCGATCACGTGCGGCAGGTCGATCGGGTGGTCGGCCAAGGCTGTCAGCGCCGCCCGCAGCCGAGCGCGCTCGGGGGACTGCGGGGCGTAGTCGTGCACCGGCTCATTTGCCGGCATCGGCACTTGTGTGATCGCGTCCATTTCGCCAGAATCCCCGCCGCAGACCCCTGATCAGTTGGCGGATCGGACAAGGTTTTGGCTCGGTGCTAGTAGAATTCGCCAAATGGCGGGTGTCGGTCTCGGGCAGTTGCTGCTCGCGCTGGACGCAACCATGGTCACCCTGGTGCAGGCGCCCCGCGGCCTGGATCTGCCCGTGGCCTCGGCGGCATTGATCGACTCCGACGATGTGCGCCTGGGCCTGGCACGGGCGGCCGGCGCCGCCGACGTGTTCTTCTTCGTCGGGGTCAGCGACAACGATGCGGCGCGCTGGATCGGCAAGCAGGTCAACGTCCCGGTGGCAGTCTTCGTCAAGGAGCCGTCGGATGCGCTCGTCACCAGGGCGGTGCGGGCCGGCGCTGCGGTGGTTGCGGTGGAACCTCAGGCGCGCTGGGAGCGGGTCTATCAACTGGTGAACCACGTCCTGGAGCACCACGGGGACCGTGCGGATCCGCTGGACGACTCGGGCACCGACCTGTTCGGCCTGGCCCAGTCCCTGGCCGACCGCATCCACGGCATGGTCAGCATCGAAGACGCCCAGTCACACGTGCTGGCCTACTCGGCTTCCAGCGACGAAGCCGACGAGTTGCGGCGCCTGTCCATCCTGGGCCGCGCCGGCCCGCCCGAGCACCTCCAGTGGATCGGCCAGTGGGGCATCTTCGACGCACTGCGGTCGGGCGGCGACGTGGTACGCGTCGACGAGCGACCCGAGTTGGGACTTCGCCCGCGGCTGGCGGTGGGCATCCACCACCCGCGGCCGCCGTCGTTCGCCGGCACCATCTGGGTGCAGCAGGGTTCGCAGCCGCTGGCCGACGACGCCGAGGAGATGTTGCGGGGAGCCGCGGTGCTTGCCGCCAGGATCATGGCCCGGCTGGCGGCGCGGCCCTCCCCGCATGTCCGACAGGTGCAGCACCTTCTCGGACTGGGCCAGGGCGAGCCCGGCGACGTGGCAGCCATTGCGGGCGAGCTCGGGTTGCCGGTCGAGGGAACCGGTGCGGTGATCGGTTGGGACACCATCGGCGGCACCGCCCGCCCCGCCCGCCTGACCGATGTTCTGGCGTTGAGCGCCAGTGCTTTTCGGCGCGACGCGCAGGTGGTATCGAACGGTTCGCGCATTTACGCCCTGCTTCCGCAGATTTCGAAGACCCGGTCGGTCGCCTCCTGGGTGCGCGGCACGATAGGCGCGCTACGCACGGAGTTGAGCGTCGAACTGCGGGCGGCCATCGCCGCGCCGGTCGACGGTTTGGCCGCCGTGGCGGCGGCGCGCATGGAAGTGGACCGGGTGCTGGACAGCGCTGAGCGCCATCCGGTCTCGTTCGGCCGGGTGACGTCGCTGGCCGAAGCACGCACCGCGGTGCTGCTTGACGAGATCGTCACACTGGTCGGGGCGGACGAGCGGTTGATCGACCCGCGGGTACGCGAACTGCACGCCCGCGATCCGGTGCTGACCGAGACGCTGCGCGCCTACCTGGACTGCTTCGGTGACGTCGCCGCCGCAGCCAGCTGGTTGCAGGTGCACCCCAACACAATCCGCTACCGGGTGCGCCGCATCGAGCAGCTACTGGCCATCTCACTGGCGGATCCCGATGTGCGGCTGGTGTTTTCGTTAGGGCTTCGGGCCGCCGAACGACCGGCTTAGCCGGCGGGCTGCGAGGTTACCCCAGAACACGGCCACGCAGAGTAGAGTTTGTGACGCTCAAACTCGAGCAATGGTTGCGAGCCGTGTGGAGGTAGCCGTGACGGAACAACCGCCGAATTATCCGCCACCGAACTATCCACCACCGACACCCGACGGATACGGGTATCAGCCACCGAACTATCCACCGCCGGCGCCCGGCGGGTACGGCTACGGCTACCCGCCACCGATGTATTCCGCCCCCAGGACGAATGCGTTGGCCATCGCGTCGCTGGTTGCCTCGATAGCAGGGCTGTTCACGTGCGGTATCGGCAACATCCTCGGGTTGATCTTCGGCGTGGTCGGGCTGAGTCAGATCAAACGGACCGGCGAGGGCGGCCGCGGTCTGGCGATAGCCGGAATTGTGATCAGCGTGCTCACATTCGTGCTACTGGTGGTCGCATTCATCATCGGGACGGTCAACCGGCACGACCGCGAAGACGACAACTACAGTTCCCAGCACGCCGTGGTCAGCGTCGAAGAGTTGGCGGCGCCGGCCGAGCTGATTTCCTGCCGCTGAGCAGGCGCGCTTCGGCGCCACCGCGCAATAGTTATTCTCAGGGTGAAGGTAACGGCATGTGTTGCACCGCATTTGCGTGCGGTTAGGCTTCGTTGGTGGCCGATCATCCGTCGTCGTATCTGGTGCTGGCATCCCAGCGCAGCGGCAGCACGCTCCTGGTCGAATCGCTGCGTGCGACCGGTGTGGCCGGCGAGCCTCAGGAGTTCTTCCAATACCTGCCTACCACCAGCCAGTCTCCGCAGCCACGCGAGTGGTTCGCCGACGTTGAGGACGAGTCGATCCTGGCGCTGCTCGATCCATTAGACGAGGGAAAGCCTGACCTGGCGCCGGCCGAGATCTGGCGTGACTACATCCGCACGGTAGGCCGCACACCCAACGGGGTGTGGGGCGGCAAGCTGATGTGGAACCAGACGCCGCTGCTGCTGGATCGGGTGGCGGGGCTGCAGGAGCGCTCCGGCGAGGGACTGCTGGCCGCGATCCGCGACGTGGTCGGTGAGGATCCGTTGCTCATTCACATCCACCGCCCCGACGTGGTGTCGCAGGCCGTGTCGTTCTGGCGGGCGGTGCAGACCCGGGTGTGGCGGGGCAGGCCGGACCCGGTGCGCGATGCGCGGGCCACCTATCACGCCGGTGCGATCGCGTACGTGGTCAGGATGCTGCAGGCGCAGGAGGCGGGCTGGCAGGCCTGGTTCGCCGAGGAAAACGTCGAACCGATCGAGATTTCTTATCCCGTGTTGTGGCGCAACCTGACTGAAGTGGTCGGTGACATCCTCGAGCGACTGGGCCTGGACCGGCGGTTGGCACCCGAACCGGTGCTGCAGCGCCAAGCCGACCAGCGTTCCGACGAATGGGTGGACCGCTATCGGGCGGATGCCGAAAGAGAGGGGCTACCAACGTGACGCTCACGGACACAACGCACGTCGACGAACTGCGTCTGCTCGAAGCCGAGGCGGTGCACATCATCCGCGAGGTCGTCGCCGAGCTGGAGCGCCCCGTCCTGCTGTTCTCGGCCGGCAAGGACTCCATCGTGCTACTTCGTCTGGCGGAGAAGGCTTTTCGTCCACTACCGCTGCCCTTCCCGGTGATGCACGTGGACACCGGACACAATTTCCCCGAGGTGATCGAGTTCCGCGACCGCCGGGTGACCGGACAGGGCCACAAGCTGATCGTCGCGTCGGTGCAAGAGTCGATCGACAAGGGACGCGTGCCGGATCCCGGTCCGAGCGCATCGCGCAACCGTGCCCAGACCCGCACGTTGCTGGACGCGCTGGAAGAGGGTGGCTTCGACGCGGCGTTCGGCGGTGCCCGTCGCGATGAGGAACGCGCCCGCGCCAAGGAACGGATCCTGAGTTTCCGGGACGAGTTCGGCCAGTGGGATCCGCGTGCCCAGCGACCGGAGCCCTGGAGCCTCTACAACGGCCGGATCAAGAAGGGTGAACAAGTCCGGGTGTTCCCGCTGAGCAACTGGACCGAGATCGACGTCTGGCGTTACATCGAGCTGGAAAACCTTGAGATACCGTCGATTTACTACGCCCACGAACGTGAGGTGTTCGAGCGCGACGGCATTCTGCTGGCCGTTTCGGAGTATGCCGGCCCGCAGGACGGCGAATCGGCCGCGGTGGAGTGGGTGCGCTACCGCACCGTCGGCGACCTCACCATCACCGGGGCGGTGCGTTCCAAGGCCGCCGACATCACCCGGGTCATCAGCGAGATCTCGGCGGCCACGGTGTCCGAGCGCGGTGAGACCCGCGCCGACGACCGCACGTCGGCGGCCGCGATGGAAGACCGCAAGCGAGAGGGGTACTTCTGATGACCGTCCAGGATCAGGTCGCACCGACCAGGGGCTTGACGCGGCAGTTGCTGCGCATCGCGACGGCTGGGTCGGTGGACGACGGCAAGAGCACCCTGATCGGCCGGTTGCTGCACGACACCGACAGCTTGCCGCTGGACCACCTGGAGGCGGTCACCGATGAGGAGGGCGTTGCCGACCTGGCGGCGCTGTCCGACGGGCTGCGGGCCGAGCGCGAGCAGGGCATCACCATCGACGTCGCCTATCGCTTCTTCTCCACCGAGAACCGCAGCTACATTCTGGCCGACACCCCCGGTCACGAGCGCTACACCCGCAACATGTTCACCGGTGCCTCCAATGCGCACGTGGCGATCCTGCTGGTCGACGCGCGCGCCGGCGTGCTGCGTCAGACCCGCAGGCATGCGCGGATCGCAAAGCTGTTGGGCATCAAGCACTTCGTCGCCGCCGTCAATAAAATCGACCTCATCGACTTCGACCAGCGGGGGTTCGCCAAGGTAGAGGAAGAGCTGGGTCACGTCGCGGCGCGCCTCGGCGAGGTCGACCTGACGGTGATCCCGTTGGCCGCCAAGCTCGGCGACAACGTCGTGCACCATTCGGAAAACACGCCGTGGTACACCGGGCCCACGCTGCTGGAGTATCTGGAGAATGTGGACCTCGTTGCCCCCCAGGCAGAGGCGTCGCGGCTGCGGCTGCCCGTGCAGTGGGTGTCACGGCCCACCGCCGAGGCGCGTCGCCGCTACACCGGCCGGCTGGCGGCCGGCACGCTGAGTGTGGGCGACCCGGTGATCTCGCTGCCCGCCGGCACTCGCTCCACGGTCACCGCATTGGACACCCTCGACGACGAACGAACGACAGCCGTTGCGCCGCTGTCGGTTTCGATCGAACTCGCCGACGACATCGACGTGGGCCGTGGCGACGTGTTCATCAGCGGCGCCGACGACGCGGTTGCGCCGGTGCTGGCCCGTGAGCTTGACGCCGTCGTGTGCTGGTTCGTCGACTCGCCGCTGCGGGCCGGTGACCGGCTCGCCCTCAAGCAGACCACCAAGAGCGTGCGGGCCACCGTGCAGGAATTGCACTCCCGGCTGGACCCCGAGACCCTCGACGAACTCGACGGCCCAGTTGAGCTGGTTCTCAACGACATCGGTACCGTGACGCTGCGCACCAGCTCGGTCGTGATCGCCGACCCTTACGACGACAATCGGGACAGCGGCGCGTTCATCCTGATCGACGAGGCCACCAACGACACCGTCGGCGCCGGCACCATCGTGGAGGCCCGGGAGGTGAAGCCGGGTAGCCACCAGCGCACCGACATCCGTTGGCATCCGTCGGCGTTGGACCGCAAGCACCGCTGGACCGCTACCGGCCAGCCGGGAGCGACGATCTGGTTCACCGGGCTGCCGGCGTCCGGCAAGTCCACGGTCGCGGTGGCCGTGGAACGGGCCCTCGTGGAATCGGGCCGGGTAGCCTATTTGCTGGACGGCGACAACCTGCGCCACGGCCTGTCCGACGACCTCGGCTTCTCCCCCGGTGACCGGACGGAAAACATCAGGCGGGTAGGGCATTTGACGCGTCTGCTGGCCGACGCGGGTGTGGTGGCGCTGGCGTCGCTGGTGTCGCCACTGAAGTCGGACCGCGAAACCGCCCGCGCGCTCAGCGAAGCCGCCAAGTTGCCGTTCCTGGAAGTGCACGTCGCCACCTCGCTGTCGGAGTGCGAAAAGCGTGACCCGAAGGGGCTTTACGCGCGCGCCCGCAGCGGTGAACTCAAGGGCTTGACCGGAGTCGACGCGCCCTACGAGCCACCGGAAAACCCCGACCTGGTGCTGGATACCACCAACGCCGACATCGACGAACTCGCCGCGCAGGTCATCAGCCTGCTCAACGAAGTCAGTCCCCGCCCGCCCCGCTGACACTGGACTCAGCACGATCCGATCACTTGGTCGACGGGCCTTGGCGCGCAACAATTCCGCCATGAGTAAGGCCCGCAGGCAGCCTGCGATTCCGGCCGATTGGTGGGCCACTCTGGTGGCCGGGGTGATCGCGGCACTCGCGGTCGCCGACGTGCTTCCCCGGATTCCCTGGTGACCCGCGTCCAGGCCGAGGCGAGATCCGACGACGCCACCGGCGCGCGTCCACTCGAGTACGTCCCGGGCCTGCTCTTGCTGGTTGCCGCGGGCGTACTCGGCAAGTACGCGCAGATCTGGTGGAACGCCCTGGCCCGACGCGAACACTGGACCGTGCCGGACATCGAATATGTGTTGTGGGCCATCCTGATCGGGTTGCTGATCGCCAACACGATCGGACTGCATCCGGTCTTTCGCGCCGGGGTGGCGACCTACGAATTCTGGCTCAAGATCGGCATCGTGCTGCTCGGCTCCCGATTCGTGCTCGGTGACATCGTGAAACTGGGTGGCGCCAGCCTGGTTCAGATCCTGATCGACATGCTGATCGCGGGGACCATCATCCTGGCCGCGGCTCACGCGTTCGGGCTCTCCGGCAAGCTGGGCTCGTTGCTGGCGATCGGCACCTCGATCTGCGGGGTGTCGGCCTTCAAAAAAGCATTGTGGCCGCCAAGGGCGCGATCCGGGCCCGCAACTCCGACGTCAGCTACGCCATCGTCGCCATCCTCGCACTGGGTGCCGTCGCGCTGTTCGCCCTCCCGCCGCTCGGGCATGCGATCGGGCTCACCCGAACCGGTTGGCGCCCTTTGGTTGTCGCGGTGATCGGTCTGACCGTCGTCGCCTCGGTCTCGCTGGGGCTGGTGTTGTTCACCTCGCGCGTACTGCACTGGGGCGTGGGCGGCTAGCGCGCAAACCGCCTTGTCAGCGGTAACGTCGGTAGTAGCCAACCGGGCCGTCGACGGGAGAAACCATGATGAGGTACGGCATCGTCGGAGGAATGGCTGTCATCCTGACGGCCGGGGGACTGATCGCTTCGGCGCCGCCGGCTAGCGCCGGCTGCCTCTACGGAGGCCCCTATCTCAGCAAGTGCGACGGACCCGTGCAGCCCGACGGCACCTGGCAACGCTGCGTCGCGGTCACCCGTCTGGTTCCCAACGGCGCCAGTTCCTATCTGGTGCCCGACAAGCGCTGCGACCTGATGGGTCCCGGTCAGAATGCGGGAGATTTCCCCTTCGCCGACCCACTGACGCACATCGACGACTAGTTAGCCGACCCGTCGGCCGTCCCGCGCAACCCCCATCCGGTCGCGGAGGTAGACCTCGGCCAGGAACTGCTCGACGGCCACCGCGGTGTGCGCCGCGCGGACCGAGCCGAAGATGTCGAAAGCGTGCTGTGCCCGGGGCAATTCGGCGTACACCACCGGGTTCCGGCTGACCTCACGCAGCCGCTCGGTGAAGCTGCGCGCCTGCTCGACCGGGATCAGCGAGTCGTTGGTGCCGTGCAGGACGAAGAACGGCGGCGCGTCTTCGGAGATGTGGGTGATCGGTGAGGCGAGCCGGAAGGGCTCGGCAATCTCGTGCCGGCCCAGCTTGAAGACCCGCTTGGCCATCATGGCGTGCATCATCGGATGCACCGCGTCGTCCCGGGTGAAGTCGTAGAACCCGTAGAAGGGGATCGCGGCCTGGACCCGGGTGTCCGCGTCTTCGAAGCCGGCCTGGAACAGCGGCTCGTTAGGGGTAAGGGCGGCAAGGGAAGACAGGTGTCCCCCGGCCGAGCCACCGGTGATGGCGATCCAGTCCGGGTCGCCGCCGTACTCCGCGATGTTCTGCTTCGTCCAGGCGATCGCCCGCTTCACGTCGACGATCTGGTCGGGCCAGGTCGAACGCGGGCTGAGCCGGTAGTTGACGGACACGCAGATCCACCCGAGTTCGGCCAGGTGGCTCATCAACGGATGTGCCTGGCCGCGCTTGTTGCCCACCATCCAGGCGCCGCCGTGCACCTGCAACAGCACCGGAGCCGGACCACCGCGCTCGAGGTCGGGCCGCCGCCAGATGTCGAGATGGTTGCGTGAGCCGAACTCCCCGTAGCTGATGTCCACGTCGTGCGCGTAGTCCCGCCAGATGCGGAGCATGCGCGCCGGACCGGGCTTCTTGGCGGTGGCGCCGTCGGGCGCCGCCCGCTTCCACAGGTCCCCGGCCTCGGTGCGCCGGTCGGGTCCCAGCCCTTCGTCCAGGGCAGCGGTCAGCGCCTCGTCAGCCGACCGGCCGGTCCGGTGCAGCCCGAGTAG
Source organism: Mycobacterium gordonae (assembly GCF_002101675.1). Lineage (GTDB taxonomy): Bacteria > Actinomycetota > Actinomycetes > Mycobacteriales > Mycobacteriaceae > Mycobacterium > Mycobacterium gordonae. Next base: position 51,960 of record NZ_LQOY01000260.1, read on the forward strand.
CCCCAGTCCGGACACCGTTGCCAGCAACCAGCTGACCAGGTGCGTGCGGCCAGGCGCCCGAGGAGTTACCGCGGCGAGCGCGGCGAACTGCGCAGCAAGGGCCGGTACGGGAAGCTCGGTCGCGAACAGGCCGTAGCCGAACGCATGGCCTGCCAAATACCCCCGCTTGCTCACCGGGCGGTAGCCGTTGACGGCGAACAACACCCCGGCTAAAGCCACGAATATCGCCGCTATCCGCTTCATCGACTTCCCCTCCCGTCGACCTCGGCCGCAATCGGCCGGATGGGTTTCCTTAACTAACCTAACCGCCCCGCTCGGGCATCTCTCAACCAGTTTCCCCCGCCGCACCGGTACCCCCGGCGTCATGAGTCTGCGTCGCCGTGCCGCTCCTCGCCGAGCAGACGCGGAAGCCCCCAAAAATGGCGAATTTTGGGCGCTTCCGCGTCTGCTCGCGGTAGAAAGGCTAGCTCAGGCGGGCGGCGGCGGCGTTGATGCGTTCGTCGGTGGCGGTCAGCGCGACACGGACGTGCCGGGCGCCGGCGGGACCGTAGAACTCCCCGGGCGCCACCAGGATGCCGCGGTCGGCCAGCCACCCCACCGTCTCCCGGCAATCCTGGGCACGGCTGGCCCACAGATAGAGACCGGCCTCGGAATGGTCCACCGAAAAACCTGCGGCCCGCAGCGCCGGCAGCAGCACGGCGCGGCGCAGCGCATACCGCTCGCGCTGCACCTGCTCGTGCTCGTCGTCGTCCAGCGCAGCCACCATCGCGGCCTGCACCGGGGTCGGCACGATCATCCCGGCATGCTTGCGCACGGCCAGCAATTCGGTGACCACATCGGCGTCGCCGGCGACGAAGCCGGCCCGGTAGCCGGCCAGTGACGAGGTCTTGGACAGCGAGTGCACCGCCAACAACCCGGTGTGGTCGCCGTCGCACACCGAAGGGTGCAGCACCGAGAACGGTTGGGCATCCCACGCCAGCCCCAGGTAGCACTCGTCGGAGGCCACCAGCACGCCGCGTTCCCGGGCCCACCCCACGACCTTGCGCAGGTGATCGACGCCCAGCACCCGGCCCGTGGGATTGCTCGGCGAATTGAGATAGATCAGCGCCGGGGATTGCGGCCCGAGTTGGGTCAGCGAGTCCGCCCGCACTATCTGCGTCCCGGCCAGCCGCGCACCCACGTCGTAAGTGGGGTACGCCAGTTCCGGAACGACGACCACATCGGCGGCACCCAAGCCCAGCAGGGTCGGCAGCCACGCGATCAGTTCCTTGGTGCCGATGACCGGAAGCACGGCGGCCTCGGACAGACCGGTGACACCGAATCGGCGGGTCAGCGCGGCCACGGCCGACTCCCGCAGCCGTGCGGTGCCGGCGGTGGCGGGGTATCCCGGCGCCGAACTGGCGGCCGCCAGCGCCTCGCGGATCAGTGGCGCGACCGGGTCCACCGGGGTGCCGACCGAGAGGTCGACGATGCCGTCCGGATGGGCCGCGGCCGTGGCCTTCGCCGCGGCCAGCGTGTCCCAGGGAAACTCCGGCAGCGACGCCGACACCCGGCGTAGCTGTCGCGCGCTCAGTCGTCCTCGCCCTGCGGCGGCAAATCCTTGACCACTTGCGGGTCGTTCTCGGTCATACCGACCTTCGCCGCACCCCCCGGCGAGCCCAACTCGACGAAGAAGTCGGCGTTGATCTGGGTGTACTGACTCCACTGGTCGGGCACGTCGTCTTCGTAGTAGATCGCTTCGACGGGGCAAACCGGTTCACATGCTCCACAGTCGACGCATTCGTCGGGGTGGATGTACAGCATCCGGGCGCCCTCGTAGATACAGTCCACCGGGCACTCTTCGATGCAAGCCTTGTCCTTGATATCGACGCAAGGCTGGGAAATCACGTACGTCACGGACGTCTCCTCAACGTGTCCTCCATGAACGGGCTGCGGGGCGCGTCACCCCAGGGGCTTCTAAGGTGAGCGTTCGGTTACTGATACTAAACGTCGCAGATACAACTCCGGCAATTGGCACGCCCGTGGGACAGACCGCCGCTATGAACCTTGTTGCATAGGTACGGTCGCCGCAGCTAAGGTGCGCGGGGTGGCGCTGCCTCACGCGATCCTCATCTCGCTGTGCGAACAGACCGGTTCCGGCTACGAATTGGCTCGCCGCTTCGATCGCTCGATCGGCTATTTCTGGAGCGCGACCCACCAGCAGATCTACCGGACACTGCGCGACATGGAGAGCAAGGGCTGGTTGCGCGCCACCATCGTGACCCAGCACGGTCGTCCCGACAAGAGGGTCTACACCGTCTCCGCGCGTGGCCGCGAAGAATTGGCGCGCTGGATCGCCGAGCCGCTGCAGCCGTCCCGGCCCGGGCGGGGTAATGGCTTGAGCGACAACAGCACCCGGGACATCGCGGTCAAACTGCGCGGGGCGGCCTACGGCGACATTGCTGCGTTGCGCGCCCAGGTCGACGCGTTGCGCGCGGAGCGGGCCGCGTCGCTGGAGACCTACCGCGGACTGCAGCGACGCACCTTCCCCGACACGTCCGCACTGCGCGATGCCGCGCTGCACCAGTACCTGGTATTGCGCGGCGGCATCCGCGCCGAGGAAAGCGCCATCGAGTGGCTCGACGAGGTGGCCCGGGCACTGCAGGAGACAAAGCCTTGACGTCGTACCCGAACCTGTTGTCTCCGTTGGACCTTGGCTGTATCACCCTGCGCAACCGGGTGGCGATGGGTTCCATGCACACCGGGCTGGAAGACCGGGCCGGCCACACCGATCGGCTCGCCGAGTACTTCGCCGAACGGGCCCGCGGCGGCGTCGGACTCATCATCACCGGCGGGTACGCGCCCAACCGCACCGGATGGCTGCTGCCGTTCGCTGCGCAGCTGGTCTCGCCGGCCGAAGCCCGGCGCCACCGGCGCATCACCACGGCGGTACACGACGAGGGCGCCAAGATCCTGCTGCAGATCCTGCACGCGGGACGCTACGCCTACCACCCACTTTCGGTGAGCGCATCGTCAATCAAGGCTCCCATCAACCCCTTTCGCCCTCGGGCACTGACCGGCCGCGGCGTCGAATCGACCATCACCGATTACGTGCGGTGCGCGCAGCTGGCCGCCGACGCCGGCTACGACGGCGTCGAGATCATGGGCAGCGAAGGGTATCTGATCAACCAGTTCCTGGCGCCGCGCACCAACAAACGCACCGATTCGTGGGGCGGCACGCCGCCCAACCGCCGCCGGTTCGCGGTCGAGATCGTGCGCCGAACCCGTGCCGCGGTGGGGCCTGACTTCGTCATCTGCTACCGCATGTCGATGGCCGACTACGTCGAGGACGGCCAGAGCTGGGAGGAAATTGTCGCGCTGGCAACCGAAGTCGAGGCCGCCGGCGCCACGCTGATCAACCCCGGGTTCGGCTGGCATGAATCGCGGATTCCGACGATCGTCACCTCAGTGCCCAACAGTGGCTTCGTCGACATCAGCAGCGCGGTGGCCGAACGGGTCACCATCCCGGTCATGGCGTCCAATCGAATCAACATGCCCCAAGCCGCCGAGCAGATCCTGGCCGACACCGGTGTGCAACTGATCTCGATGGCGCGACCGCTGTTGAGCGACCCGGACTGGGTGCTCAAGGCGCGATCTGGCAGGGCAGGCGAGATCAATACGTGCATTGCCTGTAACCAGGCCTGCCTGGACCACGCCTTCGCCAAGAAGACGGTGTCATGCCTGCTCAATCCTCGGGCCGGACACGAGACGACGTTGAGGTTGTCGCCGACGCGCCGGGCCCACTCGGTGGCCGTCGTGGGAGCCGGCCCGGCCGGACTCGCCGCCGCGGTCGGCGCCGCCCAGCGCGGACACCACGTCACCCTGTTCGACGCGAACGACTTCATCGGCGGCCAGTTCGACCTGGCACGCCGCATCCCCGGAAAGGAGGAGTTCGGTGAAACGCTGCGCTACTTCGCCACGATGCTCGACAAACACCGCGTCGACGTCCGGCTCAACACCCGGGTCGCCGCCGCTGACCTCACCGGATACGACGATGTCGTGCTCGCCACCGGCGTCCTGCCGCGCCGGCCCCGCATTCCAGGGATCGACCACCCCAAGGTGCTGACCTATGCCGAGGCAATCACCGAGGTCAGCACGGTCGGCAGAACGGTCGCGGTGATCGGCGCCGGCGGCATCGGGTTCGACGTCAGCGAGCTGCTGGTCACCGATCAGTCGCCGACACTGAACGTCAAGGACTGGAGAGCCGAGTGGGGTGTGCTCGACCCGGGCCTCGATCCCGGCCAAGGTCGCACGGCGCGGGGCAGCCTGACCACTCCGTTGCCCGGGCCGCCGGCCCGCGAGGTCTATCTGTTGCAGCGCACCAAAGGGCCGCAGGGGACACGACTGGGCAAGACCAGCGGATGGGTGCACCGGGCATCGCTGCGAGCCAAGGGTGTCCGCCAGCTCTCCGGGGTGAGCTACGAGCGCATCAGCGACGACGGCCTGCACATCAGCGTCGGCAACAACGGGCCGCGGCTGCTGCCGGTCGACAACGTGGTGCTGTGTGCGGGCCAGGAGTCGGTGCGTGACCTACAGGGCGATCTGCGGCGCGTCGGCGTGGCCGCCCACGTCATCGGCGGCGCCGCGTTAGCTGCCGAGCTCGATGCCAAGAGCGCCATCCGGCAGGGCACCGAACTCGCGGCCCGGCTGTGACCGGCGGCCGGGCCTTCGATTTCGCTCACCGCGAAACCGCGGTTTACAAGCTTCTGACCTGGGAATAGTTACATCCGCACACCGCCGTGCGATAACAATTTGCGTAGTAGCAAGTCCAGGGGGCCTGGTAGCCTTGACCGCAGACGGCAACCGCTGGGCAGATGTCGTCGCCGTTGAAGCTAGCGGTGCAATAGTTGGGGAAGGTGTCCACAATATGAGGCTGTCGTTTATCGGAATGGGTGTCGCCGCGGGCGCCGCCGCCATGTCTTTGGGTCTGGGAGCCGGCGTCGCCTCGGCAGACCCGTTTGACGGAGTCGTCAACACCACCTGTAGTTACCCGCAGGTGATCGCCGCGCTGAACGCGACCAACCCGGGTGCGGCGGCTCAGTTCAACTCGTCGCCGATCGCTCAGAGCTATCTGCAGCGGTTCCTGGCGTCGCCGCCGCCGGCACGGGCACAGATGGCCGCGCAGCTGCAGGCCATGCCTGGGGCCGCGCAGTACATCGGCGTCGTCAGTGAAGTCGCCGGCGTCTGCAACAACTACTGAGAGTTCTGATCCGCGGGCGTAACGTCGCGGCGTGACCCTCCGGGCACGCGGGCGTTACGCTCGCGTTTTTGCCTCCGCAGCACAGTCCGAACGCAACGACGCGGCGATGCCGAGGCCCAGGAGTATGGCAGGGTCTGCGGTCGCCGGGTGTAGCGCCAATCCGGCACTGAACCAGGACAGCGATGCTGATCTCGACCAGCATGAGTGCCGAACCGACCGTGAGAACACGAACGCCGCGTCCCGTCGACGGCCGCGCGCGGCCGAGGACTACCGCGAGCGCGAGGGTTCCCCGGACGATCAGCAAGGCCTGTAATCGCACCGCGCCGGCGTGTCCGGAAAGGTGCGAAACCAGCGCCGCGCCACTGCTCTCGATGCCGGCCGGCGGCGATACCACCAGTGAACTGGTGAACAACACCGCGAAGGCCACAGCTGCCAGAAGCGGAACGCGACGGCTCACGTTCGTCGGGCTAAGCCGCCAGCGTCGCGTAGGTCGTGGTTCGCTGGCGCGCCGGGCGGCCAATGCCCTCTGCGATGGCGGCCAGTTCGGCCGCTGATTTCGCCGAGCCGTGCTCGGAACCGGCCATCCGCGAAATCGTTTCTTCCATCAGGGTGCCGCCCAGGTCGTTGGCGCCGCCGTTGAGCATCACCTGGGTGCGCTGCACCCCGAGCTTCACCCAGCTGGTCTGGATGTGCCCGATGCGCCCATGGAGCATGATCCGCGCGAGTGCGTGCACCGCCCGGTTGTCCCGGTGAGTGGGACCCGGCCGCGCGGCGCCGGCCAGGTACAGCGGCGAATTCTGGTGTACGAAGGGCAACGGCACGAACTCGGTGAACCCGCCGGTGCGGTCCTGAATGCCGCGCAGCACATTGAGGTGCCCCACCCAGTGCTTCGGGCTGTCGACGTGGCCGTACATCATGGTCGACGACGACCGCAGGCCCACCTCGTGGGCCGTGGTCACGATCTCCACCCACAGCGAGGTCGGCAACTTGCCCTTGGTGAGTACCCACCGCACCTCGTCATCGAGGATTTCGGCGGCGGTGCCCGGAATGGTGTCGAGTCCAGCCTCGCGCAGCCCGGTCAGCCACTCGCGAATGCTCAACCCGCTCTTGGTCACACCGTTTGCGATCTCCATCGGGGAGAAGGCGTGCACATGCATCGAGGGCACCCGGGCCTTGACCGCCCGCACCAGATCGGCGTAACCGGTCACCGGCAACTCCGGGTCGATGCCGCCCTGCATGCAGATCTCGGTGGCCCCGGCCACGTGCGCCTCCCAGGCGCGGTCTGCCACCTCCTGCGCCGACAGCGAGTACGCGTCGGCATCGCCCTTGCGCTGGGCGAACGCGCAGAACCGGCAGCCGGTGTAGCAAATGTTGGTGAAGTTGATGTTGCGGTTCACCACGTAGGTCACATCGTCGCCGACCACCTCTTGGCGCAGCGAATCAGCAAGTGCGCAAACGGCTTCCAGCGCAGGTCCGTCCGCGGTGGCCAGTGCCAGGTATTCGTCGTCGGTGCAGCCGCCGGGGTCGCGTTCCGCCGAGCGCAGCGCGGCGAGCACATCGGTGTCGATCCGTTCCGGTGCGCGCGAGGCCAGTTCGTGGACGCGCGAGCGGATGGATTCCCAGTCCCCGAAGGCACTGTCGAGGTCGCTGCGCGCCTCGGTGTTGCGGCCTTCGGTGTCGATCGCGGCGTTCAGGTCCACCCGACCCGAAGACGCCACCTCGTCGGGTTCCTGCCACGGCATCCCCACCGGGTTGACGTCGCGAGCGAACCCGGTGGCCGGATCCGCAAGTGCCACAACGTGCCCGCCTACCCGCGGGTCGATCCACGCCGCGCCGGCCTGCACGTACCTGGGCTGCGCGGTCAGCCGCTGCACCAGGTCGTAGCCGGCCTGCGCGGTGACTGCCGCCAGGTCGTCCAGTGCCGGCCACGGCCGCTCGGGATTGACGTGATCGGGCGTCAGCGGCGAGACGCCGCCCCAGTCGTCGACACCTGCCGCCACCAGCGCCAGACATTCATCGCGAGACACCAGGTTCGGCGGCGCCTGGATGCGCATGCCGGGTCCGAGCACCAGCCGGGCCACTGCCACCGTCGCCAGATAATCCTCGATGCCGGCATCAGGCACGTCGGCCATCGCGGTGTGTTCCTTGGCCCGGAAGTTCTGCACGATCACTTCCTGAATATGGCCGAACTCCTTGTGCGACTTGCGAATCGCGTGCAACGTGTCGGCCCGCTCGGCCAGCGTCTCACCGATGCCCACCAACAGCCCAGTGGTGAACGGAATGGACAACCGGCCGGCGTCGGTCAGCGCACGCAACCGGACCGCCGGATCTTTGTCCGGGCTGCCATAGTGGGCCAGCCCCTTGGTTTCGAACAGCCGCCGCGACGTCGTCTCCAGCATCATGCCCATCGACGGCGCCACCGGCTTGAGCCGGGACATTTCCGACCAGGTCATGACGCCGGGGTTCAGGTGCGGCAGCAACCCGGTCTCTTCGAGCACCCGGATCGCCATGGCGCGCACGTAGGACAGCGTCGAGTCGTAGCCGCGCTCGTCGAGCCATTCGCGGGCCTGGGGCCAGCGGTCCTCGGGACGGTCACCGAGGGTGAACAGCGCTTCCTTGCAACCGAGCTCGGCGCCGCGGCGCGCGACGTCGAGGATCTCGTCGGGCTCCATGTACATGCCCATGCCGCGGGCACGCAGCTTGCCGGGAACCGTGACGAAGGTGCAGTAGTGACAGTTGTCCCGGCACAGATGGGTGACCGGGAGGAACACCTTGCGCGAGTAGCTGATCGGCAGCCGGCCGGTAGCCCCGCGACGCCCGGCCGATTCCAGGCCCGCGTCCCGTACCCGCGCCGCACTGGCACACAGATCGGCCAGGTCATCCCCGCGCGCTGACAGCGCGACGGTGGCCTCGTCGAGGTTCAGGACAACCCCGTCCCGGGCCCGGCGCAACACCCGGCGCAACGCCGAGCTACTGACTCTGGGTGGCACGACGGGAGCAGGCAAGACCGTCGGCTCCGGTGGCCCCGGTGTTACTGGCACGTTGGTGTAACTTCCCCGTTCTCCGATTTCATCCGCGCGTCCCACCTGGTGGGAACGTTCCACGCCGCGAGCAGCCGGGCATCCCCGTTCCCGCTTCCGCAACAGTAGCGGCAGGCGGCGCTCGGCACGCGACTGACCAGCATGCATATTGGAAGCGCATTTCACCAACTAGGGCCACCACCGGCGGCGACCACGATAAAATCGGGGCCTGTCCGCCGGGCGGAGCAAGCCCGAGCGAAGCCGAACCTGATATTCAAAGGGGGTGAGTGGGATGTCATTTCTGCACGCGTCGCCGGACGCGCTGAAGGCGGCAGCCTCCAGCATCGCCGGCATCGGCTCGGAGATCAGCTCGGCCAACGCCGCGGCGTCGCTGCCCACCACCGGCGTCGTAGCGGCCGCCGCGGATCAGGTCTCCGCTCAAGTGGCAGCGCTGTTTTCCTCGCACGCCCAGGGATACCAGCAGCTCAGCACCCAGATTTCGGCGTTCCACGACAAGTTTGTGCAGGCCCTCGGCGCAAGTGGCGCTTCCTACGCCAACGCCGAGAGCGCGGCAGCGCGGGCCCTGGCCGACGCCGTCAACGCGCCGGCTCAGCAATTGCTCGGCCACCCGCTGATCGGGCCGGCTGCTCCCAGCCTGGCCGGTGCCGCCGCCAGGGCCGCGACACAGGTGCAGAGCGCCCTGCAGGGTGTGCCCGCCGGCAACCTGCTCAGCGTGCTGGGGCTGACGCCAACCGGCGGACTCGGCGGCCTGACCGCCACCCGCGCGCTCGCGGGCCCGTTGGCCGCCGAGGCGGCGCCCGCGGCGGTGATACCCGTGTCCTGGGCCACCGCGATCGAGAACTTCTACAATTTCGCCGAGCCCTACGTCCAATACGGCTTCAATTTGGCCGCATACGCCGCGGGTTGGCTGCCATACGTGGGGATTCTGGCGCCGCAGATCAATTTCCTGTACTACCTCTTCGAGCCCATGGTGCAGGCCGGGCTGTTCAACACGCTTGACTGGCTGGCCGGAACGATCACCTTCAGTCAGGGCCTGGCCAATTTCTGGTCGGCGACGTCGGCGTCGATCAACCAATTCCTGTACACGGAGTGGTACTGGATCCGGAGCTTCTTGCCGCCGCTGCCGCCGTTGCCGCCATTCTTCCCGTAACTCCGGTCAGGGGTGGGCTCGGCGCCGCCACAGCACCCATACCGGTGGCGCGACACCCAGCACGATCAGCAGCAGGGCCGCGTACGCCATGACGCCCTGACCGCCGAGGATGATGTCACCACCGGGTCCACCCAGGCTCGCCACCGCCACCGTGAGCAGCCAGGTCCACAACGGCAGTGCGGCCATACGGGGTGAGGTGGTCCACCGGCTCGCGGCCCAGACCAGAGCGGCGTTGACCAGACCACTGATCAATGCGCTGATCGGAAAGGGCATCGACCCGATATAGGACGGCAATAGCAGCGCCCCGGCCAGGGCGGAAAGCACCCCGTCGACGGCCAGCAGCGCCAAGACAACAAACCGGATCGCCGGATCTGTCGCGCCGGTCTCCTCCCCCGTGACGACGCGTGGCTGGGTGTCGGTCAGGTTGGGACGCTGTCGATCTGCGAGAGGATCGAGCCGAGTACCCACTGCATACTGTCGAGTCGGTCCTGCCAGTGCTGCAGATTCGGGTCCAGGTCGGGGTCCATGCGCGTTCCTTCCTCTTCCTTTCGAGGCGGCCTGAGTCAAAGCCTAATTGCCCGAGCCGGTGATGCCCAGACCGGCAAGCAAATCCGTCTCCCAGCCACGCTCGTCGCGCTCCCCGGCCGCACCCGCCACCAGAATGTAGTGCTCGTGCGAGAGGATAGGCAGTGCAAGGTTATTCGACAGGGCGCAAGCCCGTCCGGTCGCGCCGACGGTGAGTTGCGTGGCATGTGCCGCAAGGGCGGCAACCTTGGCCGCGTGCGCGTCCGCACCCGCCTCGACAACGGCGTTGATGTCGTCATCGAGGAAGGTGAACGGAATGTCCTCCGGCGGCAGCGTCCACTCCGGCCGCAGGTCTTCGGGGACCAGTGCGCGCAGGCCGGCAGCCATGGCGTTGCGGGCCAGGACGGTCCAGTAGAACTTCGGCACCGGCCACGGCTCGCCTGGGAAATCGTCCGAGCTGCCGGCGGCGGCCACCGCCGCGGTGGTGACGGCGTGCGTGCGGATGTGGTCCGGGTGGCCATAGCCGCCGTTGGGGTCGTAGGTCACCACCACGTGCGGGCGCAGCTCGCGGATCAGCGCCACGAGGGCGCCGACGGCTTCGCCTTCGTCGGCATCGACGAATCGGCGCCGGCCGCGCGGCTCCGTCCCGGCCATGCCGGAGTCACGCCAACGCCCCGCTCCGCCAAGGTAAACGGGGCCACTGACGCCCAGTGCGTGCAAAGCCCGGCTGAGCTCGCTGATGCGATAACCGCCGAGTTGATCGGCATGGTCGACGGCGAGTTGGGCCCACCGATCCCCGACCACCTCCCCTTCCTCACCGAGCGTGCAGGTCACCACGTGGACCTGCGCACCGCGTGCGGTGTAGTGGGCGATGGTGGCGCCGTTGGCGAGGCTTTCGTCGTCGGGATGTGCATGGACGAACATCAGCCGCGGCGTTTCAGGCATGGACGAACCCTACCGCCGACCGCCCGGCAACCGAAAAGTCGCCTTTAGTGAACGATAGGAACGCTAACGGCTACTATCGACCAATGCCGCAGGGGACCAGGACCACACCGAGCGCCAGCCGCAGCCGACGGCGCGGTGAAGTACTTGAACGCGCGCTTTACTCGGCGACTTTGGCGGAGTTGGCCTCGGTCGGGTACGGCGGTTTGACCATGGAAGGCATTGCGGCACGCGCACACACCGGCAAGGCGGCGTTGTATCGGCGCTGGACGAGCAAGCATGACCTGGTGCAGGCCGCCATGACGCATAACGTGCCACCGTTGCCGGAGCCGCGGGCCGGCCGCTCGGCCCGGGAGAACCTGCTCGCCGTGTTCACGGCCCATCGTGATGTGTTGGCAGGCAAGACCGATTTTCCCGGCCTGGAGATCATCAGTCAGCTGATCCATGAGCCCGAACTGCGGGCGATCTTCGTCGACGCCGTGGTGGTTCCGCGGGTGAAGATTGTCGAGTCGATTCTTAAAGCCGCGGTCCAGGAGGGGGATATCGATCCGGCGACGATCACGCCACTGACCGCACGCATCGGGTCAGCTCTGATCAACCAGCACTTCATGCTCACCGGGACGCCGCCGACCCGCCGCGAACTGACACTGATCGTGGATACCGTCATACCGCCCAAAGGCAAGGTAGCGCAGGTTAATTGACGCAGGCTGCGGCGCCGGGATGGTCAGCTGCCGGTCATAAGTCCGGCCAGATCCAGCCCGACCTCCATGCTCTGGTCGAAAGCACCCAGCAGGCCCCCTATTTGGCCGCCGTTGAAAGTCTGCGATCCGCTGCCCAGCAGCAGCCCCGAGGTGAAGGTCGTCGGCACCTGCGGCCCGGAGAACAGGTTGAACGCCTGCTCGCCGGTGCCAAGCAGCAGATTTCCGACATTGAAGGCACGGTTCAGCGCACCGTTGAGCGCGCTGTCCGTCTGGAAAACCTGCTGCTCCCAGACGACCTCGTTGGTGACCAAGTTGTGGTTCAAGCCCATTTGGTTGGTGACCAAACTGGTGTTGAAGTTGATCTGCGCCGTTTCTATCTGCTTCAGAAGACTGCCCGGCGAGCTCAACAGCGACTGCACCGGCGGGGGGAGCACACTCAACAATGCCTGCCCGGGCGGACTGCTCAGCACCAAGCCGGCGAGGTCCGCTCCGACTACCAGGCTCTGGTCAAACGCGCCCAAAGGGCCACCGATTGCACCGCTGTTGAACACCTGTGCGGCGCTGCCCGTCAACAGACTTGAGGTGAAGTTCGCCGGAACCTGGGCACCCACAAGCAAGTTCGCGGCCTGTTCGCCGGTGCCCAGTAACAGATTCCCAGCGTTGAAGCCGCGGTTCAGAGCACCGTTGAGAGCATTGTCAGTACCGAAAATGGCCTTTTCGAAAGCGATCTCGCTGCTCACCAGCGCACGATTGAACACCAACTCGTTGGCCACCAGATTGGAATTGAACGCGATCTGCGCCTGCTCCAACTGCTCCATGGGTGTCGCGGCAGCAGCCATCGCTTGCAGCGGTGACACATTGGCCGCTTCTGCACCGGAGAAGGCAGCCGCAGCCGCTCGCATCGTCTGCACGAACTGATCGTGGAACCGTGCCGCCTGTGCGTTGAGGGCCTGGAATGCCTGTCCGTGTGCACCGAATAATGCTGCGATAGCAGCGGATATCTCGTCGGCGCCAGCTGGCAGCACCGAGGTCGTAGCGGCCGCCACCGAGGAACCGGCAGCTCCCATCGCCTCGCCGATGCCAGCCAGATCCGTTGCCGCAGATGTCAGATACTCCGGCGCAAGAGTCAAGTAGGACACGGCACTCCCCCCGCCCCTCGGTACGACGGCCCTCCCCGCCCGGTCGCCTCGCTATTCAAGAATGAACAAATTCTAGCCGCGTGAGCGGAGCCGCTCAGGGGTTTCTATGAACTGGGATAGATAAAATCATTGCACTTCGCGCACAGGGGGATATGCGCTTCGCTGCAGGCACCGGGCGGCTCAAGCCGATCGGCCCGCCACCACGAAGATGACGGGCCGACCAGGGGATGTCCAGGTGAGTCGGCTACCCGCCGCCACCACCGACGGTGCCGCCAACCGTGCCGCCGATTGTGCCACCCAGAGTGCCGTTGATAGCGCCCGTCAACGTGGCGTTGATGTTGGCAAGCAGGCTCGGAAGCCCACCGGTGAGGGTCACCTGAATCGGCGCGAAGAGACTGCTCAACACCGCGGCGTCGAACAACCACTTCTGCTCGAACGCGCCGAGCAGGCCGCCGGCCGTCACGCCACCGAAGACATCTCCCGGAGCGGTGACCAGCAGGCTGCCCGTCAGGTCGGCGGCGGGGGCGCCGAGCAGCGCGTTGACGACGCCCTGCGGGGTTCCGACCAGCAGCAGGTTCAGGCCGTTGAAGGCGTTGTTCACCGCGCCGTTGAGGGCGCCACCCGTCCCGAAGACCATTGTCTGGAACAGCTGTTCGTTGGCGACCAGGTTCGCGTTGAAAGCCAACTGGCTGTCCACCAGCGCCTGCAAACTGGCCGGAGTCAGGTTCAGCTGCGTCAACAGCGATGTGTCGAGCCCTGGCACGCCACCCAGCGCCGTGTTCAGCGAAAGCAGTTGATGGGCAACACCGGTCAGACCGCCGCCGATCGGGAAGCCGGGCGACTCGAGCGCGCCGTTGACGATCAGGCTGCTGGTCAGGTTGGTGGCCGGTGCGCCCACCAGGGCGTTGACCAACTGCTCGCCCGTACCCACCAGCAGGTTGCCCGCGTTGACGGCATAGCCCAGTGGACCGGCCAACGCCGGCGCGCCGAACAGCGCGACCTCGTTGGCGACGATCGCCTCGTTCAGGGCGATTTCGTTGCTGACCAACCCGCTCAACATGCCGCTCTGCAATTGCTCGAAGCCTGCCAACCCGGTCGTCGGAAGGGCCGCGACGGCGTTCACCAGCGCATTCAGCCCCGCTGTGTCGCCGTTGACGGCGCCGCTCAGTGCCGCACTGATCTGACCGCCGAGCGCCGGCAGAGCGACGTTCAGGTTGGCCAGCCCGGCATTCAGATTGCCCGCCAAGGTGGCGCCGGCTTGCGTCAAGGCGGCGAAGTTGGGAACCGCGAAGTTGAAGTTGGGCAGCGTGAAGTTCAAGTTGGGCAGCCCGAAGTTGGGCAGCGTGAAGTTCAAGTTGGGCAGCCCGAAGTTGGGCAGCGTGAAGTTCAAGTTGGGCAGCCCGAGGTTGCCCGACAGGGCCCCGTTCAGCGCGGTACTGAGCTGAGCGCCCAGGCCCGAGAAGCCGCCAGTCAAATTCGCCAGCACCCCAGGCAGATTCGCGGTGAACCCGCCCGTCAGCGCGGGCAGCGTCACGTCGAAGCTCGGCAGCCCCGACAACGCGGCGCTGATGTTGGCGGCCAACGAACCGCCGGTCTGCGTCAGGCCGGCCAGGCCTGAACTGAGGCTGGTCGCCAGCATGCCGCCGGTCTGAGCCAAACTCGTGAGTCCCGCATTCACGTTGGCCGCGAACGCATTACCCAAAGCGCCGAAGTCCGGCAACCCGCCGCTGAGACTGCCCGACAGGGCAGTGTTGAGCTGAGCGCCCAGGCCGGAGAGCCCGCCGCTGAAGGCGCCGGTGAGCAGGCCGGGTCCGAAGTTGGCGTCGAGGGCGCTGTTGATGACCAGGCTGCTCGCGAAGTTGGCTGGAACCTGTGCTCCCAGAAGCAGATTGACGGCTTGCTGGCCCCCACCCACCAATGAGTTCGCGAAGTTGAGGCCGACGTCGGCGGCATTGGACAGGGCGTTGCCGCCGCCCAACAAGGCTTGGCGCAGCGCCACCTCGGTGCCCACCAACGACTGATTGAACGACAACTCCGCATTGACCACATTGGCGGTGAAGCCCGCCCAGGCCTGACCGATCCCCTCAAGGGACAACGAAGGGGCGGCCAGCCCGTTGACCAACGCTTGCGCGGTGTTCACCTCGGCCGCCGCATAGGCGCCGGCGCCCGCGGTCACGGCCTGAACGAAACGCTCATAGGACGCCGCGACCTGCGCGCTGACTTGTTGATACCCGACCGCATTCTCCGAGAACAGCGCGGCTATCTGCACCGACACCTCGTCGGCGGCTGCAGCTAGCACGCCTGTGGTCGACGCAGCCGCTGCCGCATTGGCCGCGCCGAGCGCCGACCCGATACCCGACAGATCTGCACCGAATGCCGACATTATTTGTGGCTCGACAAAGACGAATGACATGGACCGACCCCTCACCGCAATGATTGCTGGCTTACCCCGGCCCGATCAGGTGCCCTTTACCCCCGACCGAAGCGTATCGCGGGGGTTGACCGGAGCAGGCGATTTCTAAACGTGGATTTTTGTAACAATTTGTCGCAGGCTCCGTTGGTGGGTGCGCACGAAGCCGCCGGCCATGCGCAAAGTTTCGAGATCATGCCCAAATGATCTGCATAGCATGAAATTCGGGTTATTGCCCGACTTTGACCCACTGCCCGGCGTCGCCGACGATGCCGACCGGCACCGCGCCGGTCAGGCTGACGTTCTGCACACTGGGGCCGGCTCCCACGATCGTGGTGTCCTGCAGGATCGGCAGCACCGTCGACATGTTCCACAGCCGTGGCTCCACCGCGGCGATCACATCGTTGATGTTCTTGGATCCGTTCAGGGCGGCGTCGATGTTCGATTCGATGCTGCGGTCGCAAATCCCGGTCAGGTTCGACGGTGCTTTGACCAGAGCGCCCGGATCCGGTGGGCGACTCGGTGTCGTCGGTGCTGACGTGGTGTCCGGCGCTGCCTGCGTGGTGGCACCGGAGGGCGTCGACGATGTAGTAGTGACAGGAGCATTCGGGGCAGGCACCTCAGTCGCTTCCAAGGCGGGGCAGCCGAACCGGGAAGCCAAGGAAGTAGCCAGGTTTCCGCCGGCCTGATGCCAACCCACCAACGCGTCCACCTGATGGTTGTTCAGCGCGTCGCGGTACAGGGTCACCGGATCCAGCGCCAGCACGCTGGCCGCGATGCCGGCGTTGCGCAGCTGGTCGGCTGCGGTATTTGCTACCGCAACCGAAGTCGGGTCGTTGGCCGCCACCCCGATCACCAGCGATAACTGCTTGCCGTCCTTGCTAATTCGGCCGCGGATCACCTCCGGTGGTCCGGTGCTGACCGGCGCGGTCGTCGAACTGGGCGCCGGCGAAACCGATGTGCTGCTTTCTATTTGATAGCCGGCGGCCTCCAGCAGTCCCATCGCCGCCATCGTGCTCATGGCCGGTGGCGCCGTCGGCACATATCCGGGGTCGCTGGGCGAGCGGATCTGCGCCTGGGCCAGCGTGACGGTGTTGTCGCTGCCGGCTCCCACCGCGGCCAGCAGATCGACGTCTACCAGGCCCAGGATCGCCTTGCGGACCTGAGAGTCGGCCAGCTTGGGCTCGTTCGCCCGCAGCGTGAGCTGCATGACCCGCGGCGTCACGATGCGGGCGGTCCGCACATCCGGGATCGCCGACAGTTGGGCGAAGGCGGCCGACCCGCCGTGCACCTGGGCAACCTGGGTGTCGCCGTTGCGCACCGAATCGGCCAGGGCGGCCGGGGCGCCGGCCCGCCGGAACTGGATGAGCGCCGGCTTGGCGGGCGGTCCCCAGTACCGGTCGTTGCGGGCGATCAGGATCTCGTCGCGCTGCGGGTCGATGTTCTCCACCCGGAACTGCCCGCCGGTGACCGGCACCGCGCGGGCTAGCCCGGAGGAGAATCCGCCCGGCACGTCTTTGACGATGTGCGCCGGCAGCAGGTTATTGAACAGTTCCCGCCAGGCCGGGTACGGCTGCGCGAAGGTGACGACGGCCTGTTTGCCGCCTTCCAGCGACTGCACAGAAGTAATGAGGTCATAGCCGGCCGGATCCACCACGCCGGGCTGGCTCACCATCTGGCGCCACAGGTACCAGAAGTCGTCCGCGGCGATGGGCGCATTGTCAGTCCACTGCGCCTCGGGCCGGATCTTGTAGGTCACCGTGAACGGTTTCTCGCTCGTCACGTCTGCTGCCACCAGCAGCGTGGGATCCATCTCCCACCGCGAACCCGTCGACGAGTTGGGATCGGGCACCGGGCGGAAAGCACTGGGTAGCACCAGGGCGCTGATCGCCGCGTTCACCGGGGACAGGTCGGAGAGCAGGTGTGGATTGAACCCCGCCCCGATGGAGTCGATACCCATGATGATCTGGGTGGGGTGCTGCGGCGGCGGCGGCGTGTTGTGCGGCGTGTCGGTGCTCTGCGGCGCCGGCGGCGGACTCACCGTGCAGCCCGACAACACCAGACCGATAGCCGCCACCAGCACGCCGATTGCCACCAGGACGTGGCGGGCTCGGTGCAGCACGCCAATCAGGGTATCGAGGCGCACGCGGCCTACCCGCGAGCCTTGGCACGCGAGCGGCTGCGGGCGCGCGACGTGGCGTCCAGCTCGACCTTGCGGACCCGGACGATCTCCGGAGTCACCTCGACGCATTCGTCCTGGGCGCAGAACTCCATCGCTTGTTCCAGGTCGAGCTCGAGCGGTTTGGCCAGTGTCTCGATGACGTCGGCCGTCGACGACCGCATGTTGGTGAGCTTCTTCTCCCGGGTGACGTTGACGTCGAGATCCTCGGCCCGCGGGTTGATTCCCACCACCATGCCCTCGTAGGTGTCCTGGCCTGGTTCGACGAAGAACTGGCCCCGATCGGCGAGCTGGATCAGCGCGAACGGGGTGATGGCTCCGGCGCGGTCGGAGACCAGCGAGCCGGTGTGGCGGGCACGGATCTCGCCGGCCCACGGCCGGTAGCCGTCGAACACCGCGTTGGCGATGCCGGTGCCGCGCGTCAGGGTGAGGAAGTCGGTGCGGAAACCGATCAGGCCGCGGCTGGGCACGATGAAGTCCATCCGGACCCAGCCCGCCGCGTGGTTGGTCATCTCCTCCATGCGCCCCTTGCGCGCGGCCATCAGTTGCGTGATCGCGCCGACGAATTCCTCGGGGCAGTCGATCGTCATCGCCTCGAACGGCTCGTGCAGCTTGCCGTCGATGGTCCTGGTGACCACCTGCGGTTTGCCGACCGTGAGCTCGAAACCCTCGCGTCGCATCGTCTCGACCAACACCGCCAACGCGAGCTCGCCGCGGCCCTGGACCTCCCATGCGTCCGGCCGGCCGATGTCGACGACCCGGATAGAGACGTTGCCGACCAACTCCGCGTCCAGCCGGTTGCGGACCATACGCGCGGTCAGTTTGTGGCCGGACACCTTGCCGGCCAGCGGCGAGGTGTTGGTGCCGATCGTCACCGAGATCGCCGGCTCGTCGACGTGGATACGCGGCAGCGCGTGCGCGTGGTCGGGATCGGCCAGTGTGTCGCCGATCATGATCTCCGGCAACCCGGCGACCGCCACGATGTCCCCTGCGGCCGCTTCCTGCGTCGGACTGCGCTCGACGCCCTCGGTGGCCAGCAACTCGGTGATCTTGGCATTGGTGATGACGGGCACCCCGTCCACCTCACGCATCCAAGCCACCTGCTGGCCCTTGCGTAGCTTGCCGTTGTAGATGCGGATCAGCGCCAGCCGGCCCAGGAAGGCCGACGCGTCGAGGTTGGTGACCAGCGCCTGCAGCGGCGCCTCCGGGTCACCCGAGGGCGCCGGGATGTGCTCCATCAGCACCTCGAACAGCGGGTCGAGGTTGTCGCCGGCCGGTACCTCGCCGTCGGCGGGTTGCTCGGTGCTGGCGATGCCGGCCCGCCCGGAGGCATACAGCGTCGGCAGGCCCAGCGCATGCTCGGCCGCCGCGGCGGCTTCGGGGTCGAGGTCTGAAGCGACGTCGAGCAGCAGGTCGTGGCTGGCGTCGACAACCTCGCCGATCCGGGCGTCGGGCCGGTCGGTCTTGTTGACGACGAGGATCACCGGCAGATGCGCCTGCAGCGCCTTGCGCAGTACGAACCGGGTCTGCGGCAGCGGGCCCTCCGAGGCGTCGACCAGCAGCAGCACCCCGTCCACCATGGACAGGCCACGTTCCACCTCGCCGCCGAAGTCGGCGTGGCCGGGCGTGTCGATGACATTGATCACCGTCAGCGTTCCGTCCGCATTGTGACGGTGCACGGCGGTGTTCTTGGCCAGGATGGTGATGCCTTTTTCCTTCTCCAGGTCACCGCTGTCCATGATGCGTTCCTGGGTGTCGTCACCACGGTGGGTCAGCGCACCGGACTGTCGCAGCATGGCGTCGACCAGGGTTGTCTTGCCGTGGTCGACGTGAGCGACGATGGCGACATTGCGGAATGGCACGTCGGTGATTGTGGCAGCGGGGGGCCGTAGATAGCGAACTGGCGACAGATTGTCCAGCTCACAAGGCCTTTGCTTGGGTAACATTCCCGCTGTGGAAGAGGTGGCCTTCGGGCGCTACCGGCTCCTTGAGTTGATCGGCGAAGGCGGCATGGGCCAGGTGTTCAAGGCCCACGACACCCTCATCGGTCGAGACGTCGCGATCAAGGTGCTGCCAGCCGAGATGGCCGCGATGCCGGGATATCGGGAACGGTTCCGCCGCGAAGCCCAGATCGCGGCCCGGCTGACCGAGCCACACATCATCCCGATCCACGACACCGGCGAGATCGACGGGCGCCTTTATCTGGTGATGCCGGTCATCGAAGGCGTAGACGTCCAGACGCTGCTGGCGCGGGAGGGTCCGATGGCTCCCCCGCGGGCGGTGCGGGTGATCCAGCAGCTGGCCGCGGCACTCAACGTGGCGCATCGAAACAGGCTGGTTCACCGCGATATCAAACCTTCTAATGCGCTGATGACCGCCGACGAGCACGTCTATCTGATCGATTTCGGCATCGCCCACGACACGGCGGCAACCCGCATGACCCAGACCGGGATGATGGTCGGCACCCTCGCCTATATGGCCCCGGAACGGTTTCTGACCGGCACCGCCGACGCCCGGGCCGACGTCTACGCGCTGACGTGCCTGCTGTACGAGTGCCTCACCGGCTCGCGGCCGTTTCCCGGGGACAGCATGGAACAGCAGATCGCCGGGCACCTGACCATGGATCCGCCGCGACCGAGCCGGGTGAATGCCGCCCTACCGGCCGAGTTCGACGTGGTCATCGCCCGCGGCATGGCCAAACAGCCCGAACAGCGCTATCAGATGGCCGGCGAGCTGGCCGATGCCGCTCACAACGTAGTCAGCGGCGCGCCCGCACCGCCGCGGCCGCCCACGCCCCCGCCGCCCGTCGGACCGGTCGCACCGACCATGCCCGGGACCCAGCACGATGCCAACGCACCCACCCAGCAAGCCGCCACCCTGGTTGCACCTGCCCCGGCCGAGCCGGCGATCGGCACGGGGTTCGCTTGCGCGCTGTGCGGTGTCATCCTGGCGTCGCTTGCCACCGCGATTCTTCTTGTCCCGTGGTGGGAGGCCGCATTCAAGCGGCCCTACGAACGCGTACCGAGCGTACTGATGTGGCTGGCTCTTGCCGGCCTCATCCCGGGCATCGCTTTGCTCGTCAGCGGTCGCGGAAGGGCCCGGGTTGATCGAACGATCGCCGGAAGCGGTCTGGTCGCGCTGGCATCGGGAACATTCTTGGCCCGGGTGTTCTACACCCATGTTCCGGTCGCGATACCGGTGCTGCTCGCCGTTGTCGCCGCGCTGCTGTTGCTCGTGCCCGTCTACCTCAGACCCACCCCGGCGTTGGCACGAGGCTACTTGTACTCGGGTACCTACGTGTCCGCGCTGGCCTTGATCGACTGGATCTGCATCCCGCTCGGCGCGGTCCACCTGGGGTCGCTGTCCCTCGTGATCGGTACCGCTCTCGGTCTGTTGCTGCTCTCGGCCGGCGCCGTCGCGCGAGGGTGGGCGCAGCGTGGTGCACCGCGACCAGCGGCGTCGAGTGTCAGCGCCGGAAGGTTTGCGGTCGTTGTGGGTGCCGTGGTCGGGTTGGCGGTGGCGATCGCCGGACTGTTCGTGCGCAGGGCCGGCTCGCTGAGCATCTCCTACTATCCGAGTGAGGACCGCTCATATGCGGGCACGCTGGTCTGGCTGGCGATGCTGGGCGCCATTCCCGGCATCGCGCTGCTGGTGCTCGGTCGCGGACGCGCCCGCCCCGACCAGACGATGACTGGGTGCGCCCTGCTGACACTGGCGCTCAGCGCTCCGCTCTGGGGGCAGGTTGCACCGGTCGCCGGTATCTACTATCTGATCGCCGTCGTCGGCCTGGTCCTGATCCTCATTTCCGTCTTCGCGAAACCTGACCCTGCGCTTGCCCGTGGTTGTCTGTTCTGTGGCACAGGCGGTTTGGGGCTGGGCATCATCGGCGGGTTTTACCTCTACCTGCCCGAGCGATGGGGCGCGATCGCTGCCGTCGGCGCAATTCTGATCATCGCCGGCGCAATCGCGAGGGGTATGGCAAGAGCAGGCTCCCCGGCGCGGACCCGAGCAGCTGGTCCGGGAAAGTGGTGAGCCTGGTTTGCGCCCGACGACTGGCCGCCTACATCGCGCTGTCGGCGACGAGAGAGTCTGTCGCACAATCGAACTGGTCGCGATCGGTCAGAGAGCTGCCACGAGATCGTGGAGCCAGGCACGGTCGGCCGGCACCCAGTCGACCTGATGGAGTTCGGCGGCCGTCACCCAGCGCAGCGCCCGGTGCTCCCGCGGGTGTGGTTGGCCGCGCAACAGGTGCACGCGATAGGCGCGCAGCGTCATGGCCGTGTTGAGCGCGACGTCCTCACCCAGGCGTTCGCTGACCCTGACCTCGACTCCGAGCTCTTCGGCCAGCTCGCGGGCCAGCGCGCCACGCTCGGTTTCACCGTCGGCGACCTTGCCACCGGGCAGCTCCCACAGGCCGGCAAGCGCGGGCGGCCCGTTGCGCTGCGCGACCAATAGCGACGATCCCCGAATGACGGCGCCCGCGACAACGATCTGGGTCGGCATGGCCAGTGACGGTATACCGTCGGAGTCATGGCTGTTCTCACCGATGAGCAAGTAGACGCCGCACTGCCCTCGCTGGACGGCTGGGAACGCGTCGACGGCGCGTTACGCCGGTCCGTCAAATTCCCGGCATTCCTGGCCGGTATCGACGCCGTGCGCCGGGTAGGCGAGCACGCGGAAGCCAAGGATCACCACCCGGATATCGATATCCGTTGGCGGACAGTGACTTTCGCGTTGGTGACGCACTCCGAGGGCGGAATAACCGAGAAAGACCTCGACATGGCGCGCGGTATCGACGGGATTGTTGGAGAGGCTTCGCCGGCGTAAACACCGCCGCCGGTGCGGGCAGCCGGGTCACCCTCCCGTTCGATGAACACCGTGCGGCTGACGCTCGCGATCGCTCTGACGGTGGCGGCTACCGCCTGCTCGCATACCGACGCACCGCCGGCAACATCATCTGGTTTCGCAGTCATGGCCGGCTTTTCCGGCGTCAGTAGTGCGACCGCTCAAAGCGATCCAGCTCAGCGTCGCCAGCGACGCGACCACGTAGACCAACCCGGCCCACGCCAGATACCAGGGCCGGCTGATCACCCAGATGCTCGGTTGGGCGAAGCTCAGCAGCCACGGCACGCCGATGATGGTGAGCAGCAGCCATCCCCAACCGAGGATCTTTGCCCCGAGACGCTGGCCCAGTGGTCCCTGGATCAGCCAGATCATCAAGGGCACCAACCACACCCAGTGGTGCGTCCAGGAAATCGGTGAGAGCAGCAGGCCGAACAGTTCGACCACCAGCAGCCGGCCCAATGCATCGGAGGGGTTCAGCGCCCGCCACGCCAACACGGCGACTACGGCCGTGATGACGAGCGCTGCGAGAACCAGCGGCCCGTATCCGGCGTCATAACCGAGGATGCGCGAGATCGCGCCGCGCCAGGATTGATTGAAGGAGGTGGCGATCGGCCCGACCCGGTGCGCGTCGCCCAGCAGGTCGGTGAAGTAGTAGCGGGCCTGGTCGCCGACCACGAACAGCGACACCCCGATGCTGAAGAGGAAAACCGCCAGCGAGAACAACGCCGCCGACCAGCGGCGCGCACCCAGCAGATAGATGCCGGCGACCGCGGGAGTCAGCTTGACCGCGGCCGCCAACCCCACCAGCAATCCCGACAGCCACCACCGGGTGGTGTAAACCGCATACAGCACGGCCAACACCAGGAACACGTTGATCTGCCCGTAGTCGAAGTTGCTGCGCAGCGGTTCGATCCAGATGCTCACCGCGGTCCACAACATCGCGGCCCGCCGATCCGCGGCGGTTCCGATCAACCGTTGGCTGATGCGCACCACGCCGTACAGCGCCGCCACGATCGCGACGTGCCACAGGAACGCCAGCACCCCGAACGGCACGAAGTGCATCGGGTAGAGGGCCACCGCAGCAAACGGCGGGTAGGTGAACGGCAGCGGGAAGTCCGGCGTCTGGTCGGCGTAGACATAGCTGTACAGGGTGCCGGGATGATCCAGAGCGGCGGCGCCGCCGACATAAACATGCAGGTCGACGAAGTTTGCGCCGTTCGGCGCGAGGTAGGTCCAGGCAAAGCGCGCCACGATGCTCAGGGTCAGCAGCGGCAGCGCCAGCTTTTGCAGCAACGTGGTGGGCTGCCCAGTGGTGGGTGCCGCCGCAGCGGCCGATGTGGTGTCTATCGGCCTGACTTTACCGACCGACCCGCGCGTCGGACCCCTTTCATAACGGTGCGGACACGATTCCCAGGTCGCCGGTCACCGCTGCCATTCGTATCGGTAACGATCCCATAAATGCCACACGTGTCACTTGAGTCACTTCTGTACCAAGATAGCTTCGGCTTGGGACCAGTCATCGAACACATCAGGGAGAGTCATGCCAACCATCTGGACTTTCGTCCGAGCCGCCGCCGTTCTGGTCGGCTCGTCCGCCGCGCTACTCACCGGCGGCATCGCCCACGCCGATCCCGCGCCCGCTCCGGCGCAGCCCAACATCCCCCAGCAGCTGATCGCATCGGCAGCCAACGCCCCGCAGATTCTGCAGAACCTGGCAACGGCCCTCGGCGCGACTCCGCCTGCGCCGCAAGGGGTTCTGCGCGCACCAGACCCGGCTCCCGCGGCTCCCGGTGGGTTGAACCTGCCGTCGGTGCTGCCCGGCGCGACCGCTCCAGCTCCTGCCACCGCACCGGCCGCCACACCGTCGATTCCCGGCGTGAACGCGCCGCTCCCCGGTCTCACCGCGCCCGCCGCTCCGGCAGCACCCGCACCGGCGTCGGTTCCGTCGATTCCCGGGGTGAATGCACCGCTGCCGAGTCTGGCCGCGCCCGCAGCACCGGCCGCACCCGCTCCGGCGTCGGTCCCGTCGATTCCCGGGGTGAACGCACCGCTGCCGGGCCTCACCGCCCCGGCCGCCCCCGCTGCGCCGGCCCCGGCCTCGGTGCCGATCCCTGGGGTGAACACACCGATTCCAGGGATCACCGCACCCGCCGCACCCGCTGTTGCACCGGCAACGCCGGCCGGGTCGTTGCCCGGACTGGCGACGGCGATCCCGGGACTAGCCCAGGCCGCACTGCCCGCCATCACCTCCGGAATTCCGGGGCTCTCGGGCGCGGGTGCGCCGGGAGCGAGCGGACCGCAGACGCTGCTCGCCGCGATCCCCTGAGTCCAGTAGTCACCGACGACTGAACAACCCACCGACAACCCGGGAGAAAACACCGTGGCAAGCACTTGGAGTCTGTCCAAAGGTTTGGCCGCAGTCGTCGCCACTTCGGCTGCCGCGCTCATGCTCACTCCGAGCGCGGCAGCCGACCCGGCGACACCGCCGCCCAACCCAGCTCAACAGCTACCGGGGCTGCCGGCGTTGACCGAGTTGAGTCCGATAATTCAGCAGGCCGCCGGTAACCCGGCGCAGGCGACGCAGCTTCTCATGGCCGCGGCGCAGGCATTCACCCGCAATCCGACCGCACCCAGCGAGGCCAAGAACGTCGCCTCGTCGGTCAATCAGTTCGTGGCCGACCCGGGAGGCACACCGCACCTGAGCAGCCAGGTGCCGCCCGGTGGCACCCCGCCCGAAGGGGCAGCCGTGCCGCACGTGCCGCCGCCCGGTGTCGAACCTGGCACGCTCCCGCATCTGCCGACGGGTGTGGACCCCAGCCACGCGGCGGGTCCGGCGGCGCCGGACGCAGTCCCCTCGGTGGTCAGTCCCCGGCCGGTATCGCCGCCGCCGCCCGGACCCGAGCCCGCGCCTCGAGCTCTGCCCGCGCCCGCACCGGCCGCCGCACCGGCACCGGCCGCCGCACCCGCGGCGCTGCCCGCCCCGGCGCCCGCGCCGGCCTCGGT